>NZ_MIPP01000026.1 GCF_002095385.1 Pantoea eucrina
TTCACCTTATAGTCCGCCCGGTTTTCGATGTCGCGCCAGCCCAGCGTGCCCGTCTCCAGACGGTTTTTATCCGCCGTCGCCGTCGAGCCGATAACCGCGCCGTTCAGCTGCGTGTGCCCTCCAGCCGTCACGTCAAAGCCGCCTTTCCCCGCGAACAGGCCGGTCTGCTCCTCCACGCTCTGCCAGGTGCTGTGCATCTTATCCCGGCTCAGGTTCACGTTCGCCGAGCCGGTCATCGACCCGAAGGTGAAGCTGCCCCCGGCGCTGGCGCTCTGCTGCTTCGAGTCGTAGCGGTCGCTGTCCTGCTCGCTCGTCAGCGTCAGGTTGCGCGCCACGTCCGCCCTGATTTTTTCGCCGCTCACCTGCGCGCCCTGAAGCGTGGTGTCGTGCCCGCTTACCAGCGTCACCTCACGGCCCGCGCTCACCTGCGTTTCCGTGTGGGTGACGCCGCTGCCCTGCTCGCTGCCTTTTGCCTTATTTGCGCTGGCGGAGACGCTGATGCCCCAGCCGCCCTGACCCGCGCCGATGCCGATGCCCGCCGTGCCGCCGTGGCTCTCGTTTTTACCCTCCAGCGACGAGGTGTTCGCGGCCGACAGCAGGTTGAGGTCCCGGTTCGCCGACAGCAGCAGGTCTCTGCCCGCCTGCAGCTGGCTGCCCTGCACCGTCAGGTCACCACCGTGCCCTTTCACGCCGCTGCCGCGCGCCACCACGCTCAGATTATCGCCCGCCGTCAGGCTGCTGCCCTGTGCGGTGCGCTGCTCGCTGCGCTGTGTGGAAGTGGAAGACTGGCTACCGTAAGAGAGGCTGACGCCGATGGCGTTGTTGTTCTCCGGGCTGTCGCCCTGCGCCTCTGCCAGCCGGCCGGCCTGCACCGCCTGCACGCCGCTGAGCGCCGCTTTAGTACCCTGCAGCGCCGCCAGCCGTCCGCTGTCGGCAGACTTCGCCTCCTGCACCGTCTGCGCCGCCGTGTTCAGCGCGCTGCCTGCCGTGCCGGAAAGCGCCAGCGTCAGGCCCGAGGTTTTCTGCTCCACCCGGTGCGTCTGGCTGCTCTGGTTTTCCGCTGCGGTGATGCTCACCTCGCGGCCGTCCAGCGTCAGGTTTTTGCCCGCGATAAGATCGGAGCCGTTGATATCCAGCCGGTTGCCCGCCGTCAGCGACACGCTGCCGTTCACGCTGCCCACGGTGCTGCCCTGGCTGGTCGTCTCCTGCGCGGTGTCGGTGGTTTTCAGGCTCTGTTTGCCGTAACTGAAGCCGATACCGCCGGTGCCGGAAAACCCGCTCTTTTTCTCCTGCGCCAGATGCTGTTCACTGTTGCGTTCAGTCGCTCCGGTAACGCTGAGATCGTGGCCCGCCTGCAGAGAGAGATCGCCGGTACTCGCTATCTGGCTGCCCTGTACGCGCAGATCGTTGCCCGCCGCCACGGAAATAGTGTCGCCATTCAGCGAACTCCCCTGCGCCGTCTGACGCGAAATCTGGTCGCGTGTGGTTGTCGTGCTCTTCGACAGCCAGCCGCTGCTGCCCGTCGTCTTTTGCCGCTCGTCCAGATCCCGCGTGTTCTCGCCGTTTGTCAGTGTGACGTCATGTCCCGCGGTCAGCGCCAGCGCAACATCTGCCGACAGGGTGGCCGCGCGGGCATGAAGATCGTTGCCTGCCAGCAGCGAGAGATCGCCCTTGCTGACGACTTCGCTGCCGATCTCCTGCGTATTGCCCTGCTTCAGGCTGTTATCGCTATCCCAGACAAGCGTGTCCCGATTCGCCGTACTGACGGTATTGAGCGTCAGATCGCGTCCGGCCTTAATCACCGTCTGGCTATTGTCGCCGCTGTTAACCACCTGCGCCGCCGTGAGAGTGATATCACGTCCGGCCTGCAGTATCAGCCGGCCGTCGTCGCCCTGCACGTACATGCCTGCCACGCTATCCACCGTGGTCCGGTCGAACTGGTTCTCACCGTTCCGGCTGCTCACGCTGCGGGTTGTGCTGACGGTATTGATATCCCGTCCGGCGTGGGCGAGCAGCGAGTCGGTTGCCCCGATCACGCCGCCGATGTTATTGATATCTGCGCGGGCGAGAAGATCGACACTGGCGCCTTTGATCGTCCCCGCCATGTTGGTGATATTACCGGCGCTCAGCTTCACCACTTCGCGCCCGGCCAGCGTACCGCTGTTAAACAGGCCACCGCCCAGGTTCAGGTTGAGGTTGCGGCCCGCAATCAGCGCACCGCTGCCATCGACATCGTTTGGCTGAATGCGCGCATACACCTGCGGTACCAGCACCGTCTGGCTGGAGCCATTCGGCAGTCTGACCTGCGCATTAACCAGCCAGACAATATCTTTTGTCAGCAGTCCCATCTGCTCAGGCGTCAGCGCCACGCCTGGCGTCAGGTGATAGCGCTGACTAAAGGCGATAGCGTTGTTCATCAGCGCCTTGTACTGATCTTCGTCGTTGGTAAAGCCGCCCAGGTAGCGCTGCCCTGTCAGGTTCATGACCTGTTCCCGGATCAGCCGCTGCTCGTAATAGCCGTCACCCAGGCGCTTCAGTACGTTATCGCTGTTCTGCGTCAGGGCGTCCTGCATATAGTCGCTGCTCAGCCACTGCTTCTCCTGAGTAAAGCGCGGATCGGTCTCTACCAGATATTTCCCGCCGGGAGAGGGATTGGTTCTGAACAGGCTGTTGTCCGGCAGGCGCGTATCGGGCCCGACGATGCGGATCACGCTCGCGTTCTCCCCCTGGCTGCCGGGCACATCAAAATGCTGGCCGGGTTTAAGCAGCGCGGCAATGTCAGGCATGCTGCCTGTGATATGGGCATTCACGCCGCCCGCACGCCCCGTCGTGGCGTCGGTTCCCTCTGTGCTCTGTGGGACGAGCGAAAGGGGGTTGCCGCTCAGTTCACCGTGATCGACCAGCTCTCCTGGCTTCAGGGCAATGGTCTCAATCACGTCCGGCGGCGTGTAATCCGATGTGCTGTCGCCCTGCTCGTCGCCACCTTTATGACGGATGCGCTTGTAGTGAGTCACCTTACCGACGTCAGTCGTGATTCGCTGGCCCGCCACCTCGACGTTATTGAGATCGCGCGCGTTTATTGTCAGCGTATTGCCCGCGATAATCTGGCTCTTATCATTCAGCACGCGGTCAGCGTTTATCGTCAAATCACCGCCCGCGATAATCTTCGCCGGATCGCTTTCGGCGATCTGCGTCTCCTGCACCGTACGCGTGTAGTCATACTGGTAGAAGTTATCGTTATTGCTGCCGGTATTGCCTGGCGTGTTGAGATTAAGCAGTGAGTCGGCTGAGTTGCGGTCAACAAAGACGCCCGGCTCGCCAGCTTTCCAGCGAACGGTATCGCCCGAGTGCTGATACCCGGTAATCGCCTCCGAAGACACGGTTACCAGCCCGGTGCTGAAACGATCGTTGACGTTATTGATTTCACCGGCAGCCATCTGCATGTTGCCCGCTGACTCGATGGTGGAGCTGTGATTATTGAGGGTGCCCGCTCTGCCGGTTGCCAGGCCGTCAGCATTCAGCTCACCGCCCAGCGCCATATCGCCGGCACTGTAGATCAGGCCGTGGTCACGATTGTTCAGCGTCTGCACGCCGATATCCACCCGCTCACGTCCCGCCAGCGTGGCGGCAGTGCCGTTTT
The DNA here is from genome assembly GCF_002095385.1 of Pantoea eucrina. Classification (GTDB taxonomy): domain Bacteria; phylum Pseudomonadota; class Gammaproteobacteria; order Enterobacterales; family Enterobacteriaceae; genus Pantoea; species Pantoea eucrina. The sequence goes on from NZ_MIPP01000026.1 coordinate 3,641, forward strand.
CCGCCAGGTTGTTGAAAATATCAGCCTGTACGCCAACGCTGTCGCCATAGATCCGGCCACTGCCGGTATTGGTCAGCACCGACGCCTTCAGCAGCGTCTGTTTGCCGTCGATCAGCCCATAGTTGGTCAGCTGTCCGCTAAGCGTCAGCCAGTTCTGTCCGGCATTGATTTCGCCGGTGGCAGCGTTCAGCAGGTGGGGGGCGCGCAGATCGAGCTTGCCGCCCGCCAGCAGTTTACCGCTGTTGTCAACATCGCCTGCGGTTGTGAAGTTGAAATTGCCGTTGGCAATCATCTCGCCACGGTTGTTCAGGCTCTGCTGGCTGACCAGCGTGATGTCACCCAGGGAGAGGATCTGTCCGTCACCCGCCAGGCGATCGGCACGGATCGTTAGCGATCGGCCCGCTTTAAGGACGCCCTCCCGATTTTCCAGCGTCAGACTATTGCTCTGAGGCTGCGCCACTCTGAAGCTGCGCAGGCGACTCTCCGGCGTCAGGTCATTGCTCTGCAGCAGCAGATCTTCTCCGGCCGAAATCGTACCCTGCCGGTTATCGACCGAGCCACGGCTGCTGATGGTTAGTTGCCGATCGGCCAGTAACATGCCGCGCTGATTGAACACATCGTCGCTGTTGATCCGCAGGCTGGCCGCTTCAATCCCCTGCTGATCACCCTGAGTATCCTGATTGTTCAGCTGCAATGCGTTCAGCACGGCGTTCGCGCCGCTGCGAATCAGGCCGCCCGCATTGTCTATTATGCTCTGCGCACTCACCAGCAGATCGCCAATGCTCTGGATCTCTCCGCCACGGTTATCCAGACGCGCCATTTCCAGCGAAGCCGCCTGCTCGCTGAGGATGCGCCCGCCGCTGCGGTTATCCACTTCACCACTCTGCAGCGTAAGATCGCCTTTCGCGCCCACGGTTCCGGCCTGATTGTCGATCGCGCCGCTGTGCAGATGAAGATCGCTAAGGCTGTAGAGGGTGCCGCTCTGGTTATCGATCGCCTCGCCGTGGCTGTCGATAAGCACGCTACCGCCCTGCAGCAGACCTGCCCGGTTGTTGAACGCAGAGTGCGTGTCGAGGCTGAGCTGCTCCTGTGCCACCAGCGTGCCAGCGACATTATTCAGGCCGCCAGCCGCCAGTTGCAACGCGTTTCCGCTCAGCGTCAGACCCTGCGTATTGTTTATCTGTCCGGCGCGGATAAGCATGTCGCCCTGGCTGATCACGCCGCCTTTTTCGCCGCTGTTCTGATTAAGCAGCGTCTCTGCGCCGATATCAAGCTGCGCACCGCTCTGGATAAGGCCGCCGTCACGATTATCGAGCGTATCGCCGCGCAGCGTCAGCGCCTGCTGCGCCGCCAGCTGGCCGTTACGGTTATCCAGTAAGCGGGCATCCACATGCCCGGTGTCGCTACTGACTATCCTGCCCTGACCGTTCTGCAGCGCATCCGCCGTGACGCGCAGCGTCTTACCCGCCCTCACAACGCCCTGCTGATTAGCCAGCTGTGCGCCTCGCAGACTGAGATCGCCTTCACTCGCGATAAAGCCCTGCCGGTTCGCCAGGCTGTCCGCGTTGATATCAATCTGCCGGGCCGAGGTGGTGCCGCTATCAAGATCGACATCGCCACCGCGCAGGGTGAGCTGACCATTTGAGCGCAGCGATCCCTTACTGCCGCGCAGATTACCGGTGGTGATCGACAGTGTGCCACGGCCTGTATGGGTGATGTCACCCGACTGGTTAGCGATCGCAGCCGCATTGAGCGTCAGGTTGTCGCTGTTAGTCACGATACGGCCGCCCTGATTATTCAGGCTGCCCGCGAAACTAAGCGTGAGATCGTCACGCCCGGTTTGCAGGATCTGACCCTGCTGGCTGGAGAGATCGCGCGCCTGCAGGTTGAGCTTGCTGGCTGTCAGCGTGGCGCCATCGTTGTTCAGCATTTTTCCGGTGCGCGCGGTGAGCTGCTGCTGCGCGGTCAGGGTGCCGCTGCGCGTCGCGATATCGCCCTCGCGGGCGTCGAGCGTCAGGTTTTTACCCTCAGTACGGCTGCCGCTGAGGTCAATAGTCTGCCCGCGTGCGCTCAGGCTGCCGCCGGCCAGGTTTTTCCCCTGCGCGCGAAGCTGGCCCGTTGTCGTCAGGGTCAGATTGCCCGATTCACCAGGCCTGCCGTCATCCTGCACACCTGCCGCGAGAACGCCTGAAGCCGTGCTGTTGAGGCTGCCAGCCTGCAGCGTAACGTCATTGCGTGCCACAACAGAGCCGCGGTTCTGCACATCTGCCGCACTGGTTACCGACGCTTTTCCGCCAGAAAAGATCGTACCGCTGTTGCTGACCCCTTGCCGCGCGGCGAGCTGCAGATCGCTACGGCTCTGAATAGCGCCGCTGTTCTCAATGCGGCCATCAGCGGTGATAACCACCGAACCCGCCTGCGCGCCAATATTGCCCGCATTGCGAACGCCGACGCCCCTCTCCGTGCCGACCAGACGGATTTTTCCGGCATACATGCCGCCCAGGCTGGAGACATCAAGCGCCATCCGGGGTTCTGTAGCGGGCTCGTCGCTCTGCTTCGTGACCTGCTGGTGTGCGGCATCCACCTTGTTTCGTCCGGTGGTGACGCGAAGATCCCTGGCCCAGACGCTGGCATTGACCTTCACCGATCGGGCAATAATGTCGGTATAGTCCTGGCGTGAGCTGTCCATCCCCGCCCCTTCGACCACCACTTCACCGCGTTCAACGTTAAAGCCCGTCAGGTTGCCATTGTTGAGCTGCGCCTGTCCGGTGGTCAGGGTGCCGCGACTGGCATTGATAAATCCGCAGCCGTTGCAGGTGATCCCGGACGGGTTGGCGATAACGACCTGGGCTTTCTGACCCGCGACTTCAACAAAGCCGTTGAGGCGGCTGGGATTGCGTGAGTTAACCTCATTCAGGATCACTTTGGCTTCGCCCCGGGCCAGCCAGGGATTGCCGCTTACCATCCCGCCGAGTCCGGTCTGAACGTTTTTGTGGGAGTTGTTGAGGATCGCTCCCCGCTTTCCGACATCAAACTGACTATACGTATTGCGGGAAACACCGCCTGCGGAGGGCGTCTGGATATTGATCTGCGGCGTACCGCTGGCGCTGTTTATTATCGTGGGCCGCTGGCCGCCAGGCGCCTGTGCATCTGCCACAATGGCGGCGCTGGCAGGCTGTATCACGCCCATCGCCAGCCAGAGACTAAAACATAATGCGCCGACTCGGCCAGTGAAGCTGCTAAGCGTGTGGCTGAGACCTGACGCGCGTGCGCTGCCGGCCCGGCCTGATTTAGCAATATCCGGCACCACCATCAGCATGCCGCGGACTGTGTTAAAAATCACGCGGTAGCGATTTTTGTTCATCTAATATCCTTATCAGATTTGCGGTAACGCGGCGGCGAGCGGATGCTGCTGGCGCCACGTTTTTGCCGCTTTATGGGTCACGCGGCTGCCATGAAAGCTGAATACGCGCCTGCCGCGCTGCTCACCGCGGTGATCTAATGCCCGCCAGCAGGCATGAGGAAAGAGATCGCGCCGGATCAGGCGACTCATCGCTACGGTATGGCCAAATGGCGCGATCCAGTCGCAGCACCACATGCGTGTGCCACTGTTCCACGCGTCAGGCGGAAAATGGATAGCGGGCCGTGTAAGATAAAGCGCTTCGGCTTCTTCGTTCAGCCAGGCCCAGCTGAAGAAAAAAACCGGCGTACCGGCTTCAGCCACCAGCACATATTGTCGCTGTTTGATGATCGGCAGCAGCAGCGTCGGCAGGGCGTGCAGCGGCGCATCACGATGCAGCGGCGAGTGCATCCAGAGCCACACCGCCGATCCCAGTATTTCCGCTTCACTCTCTTCACCGCCCAGAATCAGCGGTGATTTAACCTCATACTTGCCTGCGCGCATTCTCAGTAGCTCCAGTTGAGGTTGAAGCCGAGCGTGACGCTGCTGGTGCGTAAACCGTCAGGCTTCGACAGCGGCGTCCCGATAAACAGGTCATAACCGGTATTCCAGGCCTGACCGCGCAGCCCCGCCACCCCGCCCGCCAGATGCTGGCCGGTCAGCAGCTCACTGCCCGCGCCGCCCACCTCGCCATAGTCCGCGCCCAGGTAGAACTCCTGTGCAGGCAGCGGCGTACTCCAGGCGATGTCATTGCGGACGAACCAGCCGCGGCTCGCGTTCAGCGTGCGTTCGCCGTCGAAACCGCGCACAGTCCAGCGGTTACCTATCGAAAACTGCTCCTGCGGCGTGAGCGGCGTATTACTCATCTGACGCAGGTATTGCGCACCGTAGCGAAAATGCTGGCTGCCGATGCTGAACGGCAGGCTGAACTGCGCATTGAGCTGAACGATTTTGCTCAGCGCCGTCGCCTCGCCGAAATACTCCTCGGGTGCGGGCTGGGCACCGAACCAGCGCGTGCCGCGCTGATAGCTGATGCCCGCATCCAGCGTCGCCTGGCGGATATAGTGGCGGTGTTGCAGACCGATACGCCACGCCGCCGTCTGGCGATGCTGCACCTGAACTTCGGTGTCGTTGATATAGTTGCGGGTTTCGCGCGTCAGGACGTCATAGGTCAGCGAGGTTTTTTGCGAGCCGCTGCGATGCAGTACCCGGCTAAGCTGTAAATCGAGGCTCTGACTTTTTCCGCTATAGCGGTAGTCCTGATGGGTTCCGGCGACCGTCTGGTGATAGTCATAGTCGCTGGCCGTTGCGGAGAACATCCAGTATCCAAACGGCACCGAGTAGTGGCCGATGACGTTTTTGCTGCCTTTACCGCCTTTGCCCTGCAGATCGTGCGTGGCCGACAGATAAAAAAGATCGCTCAGCGCAAAAGGGTTATCGAGCGACAGCGTGACGCCACCCAGATAGCGTCCGGTGCTGCGCGTACCGGAATCATCCAGCGAGAGACCGAGGCGCCACATCTTTTTCTGCTGCCAGCGTACCTCTATATCGCTCTCGCCCGGCTGTTCACCGGGCACGACCGACATATCGGCTACCACGGTCGGCAGCCGCTGCAGGTTTTCCAGCCCCTGTTCGATATCACGCAAATCCAGCAGATTACCGTCGCGGGCAGGAAATGCGCTGTAGAGCCACAGATAACGATCGCTACCCGGCGTCAGTCTGGCCTCCCGCACGTAACCGGGCAGGATCACCAGCCGTAGCGTGCCGCTGTTAAGGTCCTGCGAAGGTGCCAGCACCCGCGTAGTAACATAGCCATGATCAACCAGCCGGTTTTGCAGCGTACTCATCAGCAGATTAATGCCGCGCCCGCCCAGGCACTTTCCCTGCGCCTGGCTGGCAATAGCGTTAAGCGGCAGCCAGTGCGGCAGCGCCTGCTGCCCTTCAAGCACGATACGCGTGAGAGGAAAGCAGGGTTTTTCTGCAGGAAAAGAGAGGCGGCCAAAACCAGAAGCGGGCGGTGAAAGTCGCACATCAGGCGCTTTCGGCTCTATCTGCTGCTCCAGCGCCCGCTGGCGCTGTTGCTGCTGCCGGACCTGTTCACCTGCATCAGGCAAGGGCTCCGCAGTGGCCTCGCTGGTTATAAAAGCAGCAACCAGAAAAGAGAAACAGAGCGTAATTGATGTATCAGATGAAACCATCAGACAATCCTTGTCACGTAAACTAAACGCAAATCTTATTAATTAATATAAAAATTGCCGCATATTATTCACGAAAATGACCTGATAACAACGTCAGTATGGTTTTTTTTAAGCCAGATAATTTAGACTGATTAATCATTCTGCTAATTTTTCCGGGATGTATGTTATGCAGCAGCGAGAGTAGAGAGAGGCAAAAAAGGGCCATTATTTACTGAAAGGCCGGACTGCTGGCAAAAGCGCATCCGTCTGCTGACTCAGGATAGGGGCGGAAAACCGAAAAAATCATGACCAGAGTCCGTTGCCCTGCAGGGTTCAATGCTTCTCCCCTGTCGGAATCAGAGCCAGAATTAAATCAAATTTTACAATATACTAACCCTCTGTAATTATTTACACTTGTCCTTATGGTTTGTAATGCCAAACTAAATAAGGATATCTATGCCCCTGACAGGACGTTCGGGCTCATTCGCCGTTGCGGATTCGCTCAATCACTATCTGCTCGCCTTTGAAAGCTGCGAGATCGTTGCAGACGTTAAATCTTTCGAAGGGCGAGAGTCCCTTAGCCAGCCCTATCGATTTATCATCCGCTTTACTTCATCCGTTCAGGATATACCACCTGAGAAAGTGATGATGCAGCCGGCAGTTTTTATGATGCGGGCCTGTTCCACGGCGTGCTCCCTCTTTCGGCCTGCTAAGGATCGCTGGCACACATTACGCAAAATTTATGGGGTTATCACCCGCCTTTCCCATATATCAACCAGCGTTGACGAATCAACGTATGAAGTCACACTCGAACATCCTCTGGCGCTGATGTCCAGCACGCACCGGTACGCTATCTATCAGCGGACGTCTGTTCCCGAGCTCGTCAATTCTGTCCTGAAGTCGCACGGCTTTAGGGATTATGAGATTGACATGAGCCTGCTGCAGTGGCGTTACCCCAGGCGTGAGATGATCGTTCAGTGGGGAGAGAGTGACCTGAGTTTTATCCGGCGTCTGCTTTCTGAAGTCGGGATCTGGTTCCGCTTCTGCAAACATGAAACTGCTGAAGAGATCACCGTCATCGTATTTGCCGATCAGCAGGCAGGCTACCTATCTGGCGCGAAAATTCAGTCGCTGCCCGGAGCAGGGTTAACAGGCGATACCCTGACAATATGGCAGATGCGCTGCCACTCAGCGGTGGTGCCTGCATCGGTACGTACGCGCAATTACGACTACCGGCAAAGCCGGCTTATTCCGCCGGAACATGAGGCGGACATGAGCGGTGAAGCTCCCTACACCACAGGCAGCGATTATCACTACGCTGATATTCAGCATAGCACGGGCGATCGGTGGAGCAGCATTCAGGGCGGAGATGCTGAAACAGCCTGGCACTATGCCCGCATCCGCCATGAGCGCCATCTGTCCGGCCGGACGTGTCTGGAAGCCATCACTGACGATCCCGCACTGCAGCCGGGCATGGTGGCTGAAATCGACGGCGAGCAGCCTGAAGCATTTATGTCCGGCTTTCTTATCGTTGAGAGCGTCTGCCGCGCAAGCCGGGCAACAGGCTATCAGACGGCACTCAGCGGTATTCCCTGTAGTGAGCGCGCCGCTTTCCGGCCGGAGCGCCTGCCAAGACCGGTTATCTCAGGAACGATTCCCGCCCGCGTCTCCGGCAGCGTTATGAACGATAGCCTTGCCCGTCCCGATAGTCAGGGGCGCTATCGGGTGAAATTCAGTTTTGATCTCGCCAGCTGGGAGAAAGGCAGGGAAAGCATGCCTGTCCGTCTGGCCCGCATCTACGCAGGCGATAAGTATGGCGTGCATTTTCCGCTGCTGGACAACACGGAGGTGGCAATCGCATTTGAAAGTGGCGATCCCGAGCGGCCTTACATTGCCCATGTATTGCATGACGCGCTAAATCCGGACGTCGTTAACGATAGTAACAGCACGCGCAATGTTATCCGGACAAAGGGGAAGAACAAAATCCGGCTGGAAGATGCGGCAGGCAATGAGCACATCAAGCTATCAACCGAGTTCGGCAAAACGCAGCTTAACCTCGGTCATATGGTCGATACCGGTCGCAAAGCACGCGGTAAAGGCGCAGAGTTGCGCACCGATCATCACGCCACCGTGCGTGCCGCAAAGGGGATCTACCTGACGACCGCCGCGCAGACCGGTGCACGCGGAACGCTGCTGGAGATGACCGACGCGATCGCGCATCTGGAGCAGGCGCTCAGCATAGCTTACAGCCTGCAGTCGTCGGCCGCCGGGGCCGGCGCTGACGGCGCTGACACTGCCCCGCAGCAGGCGCTGCAGCAGGCCGTTTCCGGGCTGGCGCAGCCGGGCATTCTCTCCTGGGGTGAAGCGGGTATTGCACAGGCAACACCTGAAAGCCTCCATCTCGCCGCCGGTAAAGATGCGGTGATCACCGCCGGCAGTAACGGCAGCGTCAGCGTGTTCAAACGTCTTTCTGTCGCGGCGGGCCAGGGAATTTCCGCCTTTGTGCGCAGGCTTGGCATCAAACTGATTGCCGCGTCTGGCGATATCACGCTTCAGGCGCAGCGCGGCCAGCTGGCGGCGCTTGCCGATCGGAACATGCAGATCGCCAGCGTCAACGGAGAGCTTCAGATAAGCGCCAAAAAAGGCCTGTATCTGCACTGCGGCGGCGGCGGGATCCGCCTGCACCCGAACGGCGGCGTAGAGATATTCTCGCCGGCGCACATTGAGCAGAAAGCGCCGACTCTTGTTTATCAGAAGGGGGAACCAGCAAAAATTGTCGATCCGCTGTTTAAAGATAACCCGCTGGCGCGCGGTGTACGCCTGTACCGAAACGGCGACCGGAAACACCCGCTGGTCAGCCAGCCCTTCCGCGTTACCCGGCCGGACGGCAGCACGGTGGAGGGTATCACCGATGCTGCCGGGCACTCTCCGCTGCTGGATCTTGCAGAGACCGAACAGCTGGTTGTTACGCTTATCAGGGAGGCAAAGCGATGACTCATCACACCTCAAAAAACAGCGCCTTTAACGATCCGGAACTGGGCAGCTTCATCGGCCTTAATCGCGATACCGCCGGCGGTATGCTGATGCAGGAGTTTCCTGTAAACAGCCCCCTGCCCTGTATTGTTATTCTTGTACACGGCGTCAACGACATCGGCGAAGCTTACGAAACGCAGGAGAAAGGGATTATTGCCGGGCTGAATACCCGACTGGCGCGCGACGACATGTACCCGCACCAGTGGAGTGAAATTGAGGGATTAACCGACCTGAAAGATGCGCCAAAGCGCGTGACGGCCAGCGGGCGATCGCCGGTTATTCCGTTCTACTGGGGCTATCGCCCGGTCGATCGTGAAACCTATAACGCAGACCAGCGGCGCTACCGTGATGAGGTCGCCCGCCTCGGGCTGGAAACAGTTCTCCCCTACGATGCGTTTCAGGAAGATGATCCGGTACGGCTGAAAAAGCTGAACGCTGAGGGACGCGGCTTCTGCAACGATAACTACGGCAACGTGCTGAACCTGGCAGCAGCGAAGAATGGCGGCACCTTTGCTAACGCAACCACCTGCATTCCTGACATGCTGGGGCCCGGCGCGAACGGCGGGGCCATCTGGATGGCGGGGATCTACAGCCGCAAACTTAACGGCGGGGACTTTACCCACCCGATTTATGGCAATCCGCACCGCATTTATCAGTTTTTTGCTGCTCAGCGGCTGGCAGATCTGATTCTGGAAATCAGAAAGAACCCCAGTACACGTCACGACACCATCAATATAGTGGCGCACAGCCAGGGCACCATCATTACCATGCTGGCGAATATGCTGGTCAGGCAACAGGTAGCTGATTATCCGGTTGCCGACTGCGCCATCCTCTGCCACTCCCCCTACTCACTTGATCCGCGGCTCATGGAAAATATGCTGCCCGGCAAGCAGCAGACGTCGCACGGGCGTCAGGAGACGCTGCGTAATTTCTGCCGGCTGATGGCCACAAATCCAAAGTATGACGCCACGGGTTGCTACCGGCCGGAGTTTGTCACAGCCATGTACCACGATACCACGCTGTGGCGCAAACACCGCTGGAGCAGCGATCCCCGCTACAGCCGCAATAACTACGGCCGGGTTTATAACTATTTCTGCCCGAATGACGGCACGGTGTCGCTGTCCAGTGTGCAGGGCATCGGCTGGCGCGGTATTCCTGATACGCTCGCCGGCGGCATACCCAATCTCTATCAGCGCGCGTTCTGTCAGCACCACAGTACGGGCGGTAACGCGTCCGGTGCGCCTTTCAAAAAGCCTGCTTTCCGGCCCGGTGATTTTACGTATGACGGCTGGCCCACTAACGTGGCCTATCCAATGGAAAGCGGCGTGACTGAAAACGCCGAGGCCCTGCCTGAAGTGATAGAGCTGACCCTGATGGGGCACGATCGCAGCGGGGACATGAAATATAAAACGGGCGTTGGAGGCGAAGATCGCTATATCGACTACTCCGCCCGCGAGTATGAGAACGCCTGGCAGGTGACAGAGTTTCGTCCGGCGATCGGATTTGTTTATCCGCATCGCTCCGGTCAGCTGCTGTCTGAAACCGAGCTGGCTGCGGTCAACCGGTATTACGGCACCGCGTTTGTCTCCGGTCGCGTGGTCGGCAGCAGCACGCAGCGCTACCAGCTGAAGCGGCGTAAAACAAGCGAAGAAATCAACGAGATGGAAAAATATGGCGATCCGGTGAGGTTCAGCCAGCACTCTTCAATAGTGATGGATCAGAACGTGCAGGAAAAGGCTGTTGCCTACGACCTCGCCATCGGTAACTGCATGGCCTTTGAAGATCCCGCCTTCTGGCTCAATCTGCGCAAGCGTGCAGACTGGCGGCACGAGTTTAATCCGGATGCAAAAACAAAAAATTATCATAAAACCGGCATTCTGGATTTGGAAGAAACCAAACAATTTATGAATAAACCGGATCAAACTTTGCCGGTTGGTGAGTTCGGCGTGGTGAATGATTATGGTCCGAAAACGTGCGTAGAGCCCGCCCGGCATCCGGAGGTGCATCATAAAGAAGTGCCTGTACATCAGTGGGGCATGCCGGAGCCGGCAGGCTATCGCGATGTGCCGGCAAAGAAAAAAGCGGAGGGAACGATATGGTGACGTTATGGAAACACATTGTAATTACAGCGCTGGCAGCTTTGATTGTGCTGACTGCCAGCGGCTGCAGCGGCAAGCCGCTGAAGAAACGGCAGATGCCGGTGCAGGTGGTGTACCGCTTTGACGACCACCGCTGGCTGGAGCTGCACGGGGTCGCCTGCGAGGGCGCCCTGTGGTTTGTGGATGAGAAGCGCGATATCCGCAGTGAGGTATCGTCGCAGTTTTATCGCATCTTTACCAAGCCCTACATCAACGCCTCCGAACGCTACATCGCTGTTCCATGGTGGAACTCTTCCGGCATGACAATTTCACGAGATTATGGTCGCACATGGATGTCTTCAACCGTAAAAGGCCGTGAAGATGACGAAGCGGGTTCTGATTCTCCCGCATACGAAAACATCGCTTCCCTGACCGTGGTCAACGACCAGGGATTTCTGCTGACGAAGCAGGGACACCTCTATATGTCCTCTCACCCTTTTGACGATCCGCGCATCATGCCGGGCGGAGAAGGGATTAACTACAGCTATACATTTAAAGGCAAAGTTTACTATGACCGGCTGGACGCTATTCGTCCTGGCAAAGGTGAGAACGTTTCGCGCTGGGGTCTCCTTTATATCGACCCCCGCATCCTGCCAGTAAGAATGGAGCAGTATTACGCCAACTTCCAGAATCTGCCGACCCGGGTGCCGGAGGTAAAGGGCTATACGGGCTGGACCCGCATGCAGTGCGATATGAAGGCGGGAATGTGATTTCATTTGCACAAAAATAAATTTAACAGGACAGAGAGTAAGGATATTTCATGGATGGCGTTATTCGACTGGGAGACCGCCTGTCGGCGGGAGGCTATGTTACTGAAGCTTCAGGAGAGATGTTCGATGGTAAGCCGGTAATGCTGATCGGCGACAAAGCGCGGTGCAGTCAGCATGGTGAAACCGCTGCTGCTGAAGGGCATCCTGCCTGGATCATGAACGGCCGTCACGTTGTGACCCATCGTTGCAAAGTGGCGTGCGGATGCCTGCTATTAAGCTCTTTGCCCGAAGCAGGAGTGCGATAAATGAAATATTTCTGGAAGCCGTTGCTCTCTTGTCCGGAGAAAACGGAAATACGCTTTCCCCGTCTGTTTACGATAGCTGCAGGTATTGTGGCCCTTATATTGATGCTGATGTTCAGTGCCCTGACGCTTGAGAATGCGCAGCTAACGCTCAGCATGCTTATCTGGCGATTACTGGCGCTCCCTGTTGCGGTCTGCATGACGGTTGTTTCGCTATGCTTTATTTTTTTCAACATTCTCTGTTGCTGGCGTCTTTTGATGCAGCTTGCGTACTGCGGTGTTGAATCAGACTGGCAATCACGGGCTTCTGAATGGACGCTGCTGGCTGAACACACCTCAATCTTTCCGGTTGATAACGCAGCCCTGAAAATGCTCGGACTTGAGGGGAAAATGCCGGTGGATGGCGATATTCCCCTCAGGCTTTCCGTTGAGGATGATGAAAGGTCAGGCATGGGACGGATGCTGGTCACAGTGCAGCGCCTGCTGGAACAGCTGGATCTGACACAGATTGACGCCATCACCGAACGTCCTGAACTGTTTCTCTACATGGGTAATACAGCAGGATCTGTTCGCGATGACATCACATCGCTGGTCCGCTCTTTCCATGCCGCATTCCGCCATGCCAGCTTTCACTATTTTGACGACATGCCTGAACTGTCACTGGTTCAGCAGTGGACAGACGGGTCGTTTAACGGATTTCGTCTGCTGTTAATTGCCGAACTGCATGATGGCGATAATCGTAACTTTTGTGAATATGCCTGTGCACTGCTCTTTTCCCGCTACCGGCAAATAAGCGGAAACAGAGTGCCGGTCTGCTGTTTTAAAGGAATGAGCGCTCAAATTTATAACCTTGAGCGCAGGATTAATGCACTGCTGTCTGCCGGGCAAGTCAGGCCCGCTGACCTGCGGCACGTCTGGACCAGCGATCTGCAGGGAGAAAGTCTTAATTTGCTGAAAAATTCCCTGGCGGAGAACAATGCAGGAATTAACGTCCGGAGCTGGCAAAATATGCGGATAGCCGATACCTGGACGACGGGCTATCAGTGGCTGATGATGGACTGGGCAGCCATGGCAGTTCGTAACGGAGAACGTGCTCAGCTGCTGGCAGCAAGGGAGAAGAGAGGCGAGCAAATCACGTTTCTTCAAATGAACGGGAAACTTGCCCGGCCCGAGGACAATTACAGCCCTGCCTACATCAAAAGTCTCAAAAAGAGCGGCAGTCTGCTTGGCTGCAGTTTTATACTTGCCACCTCTCTGCTGCTTATGACAATCAGTATCGAGGTGGGATGGAGCTTTGAAAAAGATTTCTTTACCCGCAGCGCAGTATTTATCATGCCGATAATCTTAACGCTTTTATCTATCGGGTTTATGCTCGGGAAAAGTTATAAAAAAGAAGCTGAGCTGAACAGATATTATGATTACGAATAAAACATACTGTACGGTTTCAGCAACCGCGTCTGAAATCCTTATGTCACTGTATTGTTAATTCAGATAGCTGAGCCGCTATTGTTAACAGAGCGGCGAAAAACTGCGACGGCGACCCTCAGGCAGTCGTGTCCCAAATCTGTCCCATGCTGAAAAAATGAAAGCTGGCGGAGTGGCGTAACTGCTTGATTTGACTTGGCGCGCCCTACAGGATTCGAACCTGTGACCTACGGCTTAGAAGGCCGGTGCTCTATCCAGCTGAGCTAAGGGCGCTGAGGAGTTGGGTCGGATTATACGTCGGGAAGCGGGTACGTCAACGTTTTTGCCGTTTCTGTGCAGCGGAGTGCTGCGGGAATAACCAATTTGCATCAATGGCGTTTGCGCCATTCGCTGAGCGACACGAGATTACTGGTGCCGGTGGATTCCCCTTCCAGCTCAATCCCTTGTGGCGTAAAGCGCGCATTATATTGCTCACGCCGCGCGTGCAGCTCCTGGCTGTCCGGCTCCAGCTGGCGCAGAAAGCCCAGCGCGAGCAGCAGCTGCTGGCGGCTGATGAGTGCCGGGAAACCGGCGCGGCTGAGGATCGCATGCCAGCGCTGGCTGTTCTCCTCGCTGCCGTCAACAATCAGTACCTGCCAGATCAGCAGTACCGCTGCGCCATTGTGCAGATGCGTTTCGTTATCGCGGCTGAGGTAGTCGGTGAACTCTTTCGCCGCCTCTTTCCCCATCATCGAGAGCATTGACTCCACCTGTACCGGCGGCAGCTGCAGCCGCTTGCTGAGCCGCTGGGCAGCGTGACGTGAGGCGGCGGTGATCAGCTGAAATCCAGCCACAAACACCACTGCCAGAGTGGCAAGCATTATCCAGATCATTACATCGTTCCCAGAGTGTCCTGCAGATATCATACCCATGCAGGCTGGCACGCGTCACCACGAAAAAAGCCTGAAAGCGCGCAGGCTGCTGAAACTGTGACTGACAGCTGCCCGCGCTTCTGCCAGAATAGGCACCATCCCCGATTTAACTCTCTACAGATGGATTTCCTCTCTGATGGCAGCAAAAATTATTGACGGTAAAACGATTGCGCAGCAGGTGCGTAGCGAAGTTGCGGAAAAAGTGCAGCAGCGCCTGGCGGCGGGCAAACGTGCGCCGGGTCTGGCCGTGATCCTGGTGGGCGAAAATCCCGCTTCGCAGATCTACGTCACGCACAAACGTCGCGCCTGCGAAGAGGTGGGCTTTGTCTCCCGTGCTTATAACCTGCCCGACTCCACCGGCGAAAGCGAGCTGCTGACGCTGATTGATGAGCTGAACAGTGACCCGGCGATTGACGGCATTCTGGTGCAGCTACCGCTGCCGGCCGGTATCGACAACGTCAAGGTGCTGGAGCGCATCACGCCGGATAAAGATGTGGATGGTTTCCATCCATATAACGTGGGTCGCCTCTGCCAGCGTGCGCCGAAACTGCGTCCCTGCACGCCGCGCGGTATTATCACGCTGCTGGAGCGTTATAACATCGATACCTATGGCCTGAACGCCGTAGTGGTCGGCGCGTCTAACATCGTTGGCCGCCCGATGAGCATGGAGCTGCTGCTGGCAGGCTGTACCACGACGGTTACTCACCGCTTCACCCGCGATCTGCGCCATCACGTGGAGCACGCCGATCTGCTGGTCGTGGCCGTGGGCAAGCCCGGTTTTATTCCGGGTGACTGGATCAAACCAGGCGCGGTGGTGATTGACGTCGGCATCAACCGGCTGGAGAGCGGTAAAGTGGTGGGCGACGTTGATTTTGCCGCTGCCGCTGAGCGCGCCTCTTACATTACGCCAGTCCCGGGCGGGGTCGGACCGATGACAGTAGCCACTTTAATTGAAAACACGCTGCTGGCGTGCGAAGCGTATCACGACGTGGAGGAAGCATAATGGCGAGTTTCTCACTGGGTAAACATCAGCACGTTGATCTTTGCGATCTGCTGAAGCTGGAAGGCTGGGTAGAGAGCGGCGCGCAGGCCAAAGCGGTGATTGATGAAGGTGAAGTGCGCGTGAACGGGGCGATTGAAACGCGCAAGCGCTGTAAAATCGTCGCCGGACAGACGGTAGAGTTTGCCGGCCAGCGCATAACGGTGGTCGCATAGCAAAAAGGGCGAACCCGGGTTCGCCCTTTTTTCTTATTTACGTCGCCAGGTGGTGCCCTGCGGACCATCTTCCAGCACAATGCCGAGCGCGTTAAGCCGGTCACGCGCCACATCCGCCTGCGCCCAGTCTTTCGCCTGACGCGCGTCGTTGCGCATTTTGATCAGCTGCTCAATCTCTGCGACTTCGTCATTATTCGTCTGCGCTCCGCTCTGCAGGAACAGCTCCGGATCCTGCTGCAAAATCCCCAGCACATTCGCCAGCTCGCGCAATCTGGCCGCCAGCCCGTCAGCCGCCGCTTTATCTTCACTCTTCAGGCGGTTCACGTCGCGCGCCATATCAAACAGCACCGAGTAGGCTTCCGGCGTGTTGAAGTCATCATCCATCGCCGCGCGGAAACGCGCTTCAAAAGCTTCGCCACCGGCAGGCTGCGCGCCGGTATCGGTATGCCGCAGTGCGGTATACAGACGCTCCAGCGCCGCACGTGCTTGGTTGAGGTTATCTTCGCCGTAGTTAAGCTGGCTGCGATAGTGTCCTGACATCAGGAAATAGCGTACGGTTTCGGCGTCATAGTGCTGCAGCACATCGCGCACGGTGAAGAAGTTGCCGAGTGATTTTGACATCTTCTCACGGTCAACCATCACCATGCCGGAGTGCATCCAGTAATTGACATAGGGACCGTCGTGCGCGCAGGTGGACTGCGCCACTTCATTTTCATGGTGCGGAAACATCAGGTCAGAGCCGCCGCCGTGAATATCAAAGTGGCTGCCAAGCTGCTTGCAGTTCATGGCGGAGCACTCGATGTGCCAGCCCGGACGACCGTTGCCCCACGGCGATTCCCACGACGGCTCATCGGCTTTGGACATCTTCCACAGCACGAAATCCATCGGGTTGCGTTTTACCTCTGCCACTTCCACACGGGCACCCGCCTGCAGCTGCTCCAGATCCTGACGCGACAGCGCGCCATAATCGGTATCGCTCAGCACATCAAACATCACATCGCCGTTCTCCGCCACGTAGGCGTGACCGCGTTCAATCAGCCGCTCCACCAGCTCAATAATTTCCGCGATATGGCGCGTGGCACGTGGTTCCAGATCCGGCGGCAGGATGCCCAGTGCGGCAAAATCCTGGTGCATCTCCGCAATCATGCGGTTGGTCAGCGTCTCAATGGTTTCGCCATTTTCGTTAGCGCGGCGAATAATTTTGTCATCAATATCAGTGATATTACGCACATACTTCAGCTGATAGCCAATATAGCGCAGGTAACGCGCCACCACGTCAAATGCCACAAACGTACGCCCGTGGCCGATATGACAGAGGTCGTAAACCGTAATACCACACACGTACATGCCGATTTCACCAGCATGAATAGGTTTAAATTCCTCTTTCTGTCGACTCAGGGTGTTATAGATCTTTAGCATTGAACGGTTCCGTTTTTATCGTGTGCGGGAGACGCCTTCTTTGGTAGCCTGATATTGTGCCGTATTTTTCTGACTTGTGCATCGCTGAGATACCAGATGCCGTTGCCTTGCTGACGCGTTCCGGGAAATTATGTTATAAGAGGCGTCGACAAAATGCCCGTCCGTACGCGAACGCGGCAACTGATACTGAATACAACCTCCACAGGACGAATATAATGGTCACTTTCCAGACGAACCATGGCGATATCGTAATCAAAACCTTTGATGATAAAGCGCCGGCCACCGTACAGAACTTCCTGGACTACTGCCGTGAAGGTTTTTATGACAACACTATTTTCCACCGTGTCATCAATGGCTTTATGGTTCAGGGCGGCGGTTTCGAACCGGGCATGAAGCAGAAAGCCACCAAAGCTGAAATCCGCAACGAAGCGAACAACGGCCTGAAAAACACCAAAGGCACGCTGGCGATGGCGCGCACTCAGGCTCCGCACTCGGCAACCGCACAGTTCTTTATCAACGTTGCTGACAACGACTTCCTGAACTTCCGCGACGAAAGCCTGCAGGGCTGGGGTTACTGCGTGTTTGCTGAAGTGGTTGAAGGTATGGATGTCGTCGAAAAAATCAAAGCGGTGAAAACCGGCCGCAGCGGTATGCATCAGGACGTGCCGACCGAAGACGTTGTCATCCAGAAAGTGACCGTCAGCGAGTAATGTCGCGCACGCTGTTTATCGCAGATCTCCATCTGTGTCAGGAAGAACCGGCAATTACTGCCGGTTTTCTGCATTTTTTGCAGGGTGAAGCGCGGCAGTGCGAGGCGCTTTACATCCTGGGCGATCTGTTTGAAGCCTGGATTGGCGATGACGATCCTAATCCGCTGCATCAGCAGATCGCCACCGCCCTGCGCGCCCTGCCGGTGCCGGTCTATTTTATTCACGGCAACCGCGATTTCCTGCTGGGCAAGCGCTTTGCCCGCGCCAGCGGCATGACGCTATTGCCGGAGGAGAAGGTGCTGGAGCTGTATGGTCAGCGCGTGCTGATTATGCACGGCGACACGCTCTGCACGGACGATGCTGGCTATCAGCGCTTTCGCGCAAAGGTCCACCAGCGCTGGCTGCAGCGGCTGTTTCTGGCGTTGCCACTGCGTCTGCGGTTGCGCATCGCGACCAGAATGCGCGCCGGCAGCCGGCAGGCGAACCAGCATAAATCGCTGGCCATTATGGATGTAAACCCGCAGGCGGTGGCAGCAGCCATGCAGCGCCAGCAGGCTCCGCTGCTGATCCACGGCCATACGCACCGGCCGGAAATCCACACGCTCTCTCTGAATGGTCTTCCCGCGCAGCGCGCTGTTCTTGGGGCATGGCACAACGCAGGCTCGATGATCCAGCTGGACGCCAGCGGCATAAAACTGATCGCCTTCCCCTTCTGATTTTACGGGTGCAATTGCCCGTTTTCTGGCCGCGCAACCGTTTTCCTTGCTGCTATCTCATGCTATCCTCTGTGCCCTTCTTACCTGCCTCACCGGCCAGGTTCGTTTGTCTATTCACAGGAGTTGACCGCATGTCATCCACTGCCGCCCCGGCCCGTATCGCTATCGTCATGGGTTCCAGAAGTGACTGGGCTACCATGCAGTTCGCCGAGGAAATTCTCAACAGCCTGGACGTTCCCTTTCACGTGGAGGTGGTTTCTGCCCACCGCACCCCGGACAAGCTGTTCAGTTTTGCTGAAGGTGCCGCTGCGCATGGCTACCAGGTGATTATTGCGGGCGCCGGCGGTGCTGCGCATCTGCCCGGCATGATCGCAGCAAAAACGCTGGTGCCGGTGCTGGGCGTACCGGTGCAGAGCGCCGCGCTGAGCGGTGTTGACAGCCTCTACTCGATTGTACAGATGCCGCGCGGCATTCCGGTGGGTACGCTGGCCATTGGCAAAGCGGGCGCAGCCAACGCGGCGCTGCTGGCCGCGCAGATCCTGGCCACCCACGATGCGGCACTGGCATCGCGTCTCACCGCGTGGCGCCAGGCGCAGACCGATGAGGTGCTGGAGAATCCGGATCCGCGGGGTGAGGCATGAAGCCGGTATGCGTACTGGGTAACGGTCAGCTGGGCCGTATGCTGCGCCAGGCGGCTGAGCCGCTGGGCATTGCGGTCTATCCGGTGGGACTGGATGCGGAGCCCGCCTCGCTGCCCATTGCAGAGAGCGTGATCACCGCCGAGATTGAACGCTGGCCGGAAACCGCCCTGACGCGCGAGCTCGCCCGCCACCCCGCCTTTGTGAACCGCGATATCTTCCCGCGCCTTGCCGACCGTTTGACGCAGAAGCAGCTGCTGGATGAGCTTGGTCTGGCTACCGCACCGTGGCAGCTGCTGGCCGCACCTGATGAGTGGCCGGCGGTGTTTGAGAAGCTGGGCGAACTGGCGATTGTCAAACGCCGCACCGGCGGTTATGACGGTCGCGGCCAGTGGCGGCTGCGGGCGGATGAAACAGAGACGTTACCCGCTGAGTGCTATGGCGAGTGCATTGTTGAACAGGGCATAAATTTTAGCGGTGAGGTTTCGCTGGTAGGCGCGCGCGGTCAGGATGGCAGCATGGTATTCTACCCGCTGACACACAACCTGCACGAAGAGGGCATTCTGCGCACCAGCGTGGCGTTCCCGCAGGCGGATAGTGCACAGCAGCAGCAGGCGGAAACCATGCTGCGCGCCATTATGCAGGCGCTGGATTACGTGGGCGTCATGGCGATGGAGTGCTTTATCACGCCGCAGGGACTGCTGATCAATGAGCTGGCACCGCGCGTGCACAACAGCGGTCACTGGACGCAGAACGGCGCGTCCATCAGCCAGTTTGAGCTGCATCTGCGCGCCATTCTTGGCCTGCCGCTGCCGCAGCCGGCGGTATTCGCACCCTCGGTGATGGTGAATCTGATCGGCAGCGACGTAAACCACGCCTGGCTGGCGCAGCCGCTGGTGCATCTGCACTGGTATGGCAAAGAGGTCCGGCCTGGCCGCAAGGTGGGACACCTGAATCTCACTGACAGTGAGCCATCACGTCTTGCCACTGCCCTGCACGCGCTGCAGCCGCTGCTGCCGCCGGAATACGCCTCGGGCCTCGCCTGGGCGCAGGCGAAGCTCTGAGTTGCTGACGGGATCCCTCAGACAGAGGGATCCTGATTACGCCGCTTCAAAGCGCCGGAACAGCGCTTTGCCCTTCAGCAGTCGCACGCCCAGCCAGCCGCCGCACAGCGACAGCAGAAGCGCTCCGCACAGCGGTAGCGCAAACCACAGCGTCCAGTCGGGCTGCCAGGGAAAATCGAAAATTTTACGCTGCAGTGCCCACAGCGCGGCCTCTGCACCCAGCGCAGCCGCTATTCCGGAAACCACGCCGAGCAGAGCAAACTCACACCACAGCGTGCCGCGCAGCAGACGTTTGCTCGCGCCCAGCGTGCGATACACCACCAGCTCCTGACGACGCTGGCGCATGCCGATCTGGATCTGCGCCAGCAGCAGCAGGACACCGCACAGCGTCACCAGCACCACCATGATTTCCAGCGCCTGACTCACCTGCGCCAGCACCTGGCCAATCTGTTTCATGATGCTGCCAATATCGAGCAGGCTCAGCGTCGGGAACGTCCGGTTCAGCTGCGCCAGCAGCGCCGGATTATTCGCCATGCGGAAGCTGGTCAGCCATGTCTGCGGCTGCTGCTCCAGCGCGCCGGGCGGGAAGATAAAAAAGAAGTTAGGCCGCAGGCTCTCCCAGTCCACCTTACGCAGACTGCTGATGCGCGCGCTGAACGTCTGCGTATCGCCGCTAAAGGTCAGCTCATCCCCTGGCTTAACGCCCAGCCGCTGCGCCAGTTCGGCTTCAATCGAAACCTCCCCTGGCCGCGGGGGCCAGCTGCCGGCAAGCAGCGGGTTGTGATCCGGCCGCTGCGCCTGCCAGGTCAGATTGAGCTCGCGGTTCAGCGCATTATCCTGACGCGGATCGGCAGCTTTGCCGTTCAGCTCAACCAGACGCGCACGCACGACGGGATAAAAGGTTTCCGGTTTGATCTGATGCTGCTGCAAAAAGTCACGCACCTGTGGCACCTGCGCCTGCGTAATATTCAGCAGAAAATAGTTTGGTGCATCCGGCGGCAGCTGCTGCTGCCAGCGATCGAGCAGATCGCCGCGCATAACCAGCAGCAGCGCCAGCAGCATAAAAGAGAGCGAGAACGCGGCCAGCTGGCTCAGCGTCATTGCCGGCTGTCGCAGCAGACGGTTAATGGCCAGCCGCAGCGCCAGGTTACGCACGACCAGCCGGCGCAGCAGCAGCAGCGTACCCCAGCCCAGCACGGCGAGCAGCAGCGCCAGCAGTACGACGCCGGTGAGCAGCGCCCAGAGCATTTTGCTGCCCCCCAGCAGCAGCGCCAGCAGCAGCACCACCACCAGCGCCATCGCCGGCAGATAGACGCGCAGCGGCCAGACGCGCGCCACCGCATCGCGCCGCAGTACGCGCAGCGGCTGGGTCGCCATCAGCAGACGATAAGGACGCAGCCCCACCAGCAGGGAAATAACAAACATGGTGCCCAGCGCCCAGAGCCATGGCCAGAGGCTGGCGGCAGGCAGCGATGCGGGCAGCACCGGCTTCAGCAGGGTAAGCAGCAGCAGTTCGATCCCCTGCCCCAGCGCGCTGCCGGTCACGCCCGCTAACAGCAGCACCGCCAGCCACTGGCCGATAATCAGCCGCTGCAGCGCACGTCGCGTGGCCCCCAGCGTTTTCAGCACCGCCACCAGATCGTAACGGCTGCGGCAGTAGTGGCTCATCGCTACCGCCACGGCCGCGATGGCCAGCAGCAGCGTCAGTAATGCCGACAGCAGCAGAAACTGCTGCGCGCGCTGCATGGAACGGCCCAGCGCATCCTCTGAGTTTTCGGTGCTTATCCAGCGTTCGCCCCCTTTAAGGCGCGGCTCGATCCAGCGATCGTAGCGCGCCAGCGGTGCGGCGTCGCCGGAAAACTTATAGCGCCAGCTCAGGCGGCTGCCGGGCTGAACGGCGCCGGTTTTTTCAACGTCCGCCAGGTTCATTAACAGACGAGGCGCCGTCTGGAAGGGATTGAATCCGCTGTCCGGCTCCTGGATCACCGTACCGGCAATGCGCAGCGTGGCGTCGCCGACCTCTATCGGATCGCCGACGCGCAGATCCAGCAGCGCCAGCAGACGTGCGGCGACCAGCACGCTGCCTGCCGCCGGACGCAGGCCCGGTGGCTCGGTCTGCAACGTACCAAACATCGGATAGGCGTCATCCACCGCTTTAACATCTGCCAGCTGTGGCGTCTCCCGCGCAAAGGTCATAGTGGTGAAGCTGAGCTGACGGCTGATCGCTAATCCCTCCTCACGCGCCTGCGTCAGCCAGGCTTCCGGAACCGGCCGGCTGCTGCGCAGCGTACGATCGCCCGCCATAAAGTCGCGGCTCTGCTGGCTGAGTCCTTTCTCCATGCGATCGCTGATGGAACCCAAAGCCAGCACGCAGGCCACCGCCAGCGTCAGCGCCAGCCAGACAATCAGCAGCGAAGGCGAGCGCCATTCGCGCCAGAACCAGCGCCAGATCATGCCTCCTCCCACAGCTTGCCGTCACGCAGCCGCAGCCGCCGATCGCAGCGCGCGGCCAGCTGCTCATCATGGGTCACCAGGATCAGCGTTGTGGCGTAATCACGGTTGAGCGAGAACAGCAGATCGGCAATGCGTTCCCCGGTCTGACGATCGAGATTACCGGTGGGCTCATCCGCAAACAGCAGGCCGGGACGCCCGCTAAATGCGCGCGCCAGCGCCACCCGCTGCTGTTCACCTCCTGAAAGCTGTGCAGGAAGATGATGCAGGCGCGCTTTCAGGCCAAGCTGCGCCAGCAGCTCGCTGGCCTGTGCCCGGCTGTCGCGATCGCTCTCGCCGCGCAGCAGCGCCGGCAGCTGCACGTTCTCCAGCGCGTTTAGCGTGGGCACCAGCATAAATGACTGAAACACAAAACCGACTTCGCGTGCGCGCAGCGCCGCGCGCTGCTCTTCGTTCATGCGGTGCAGCGGCTGACCCAGCAGATGAACCTCGCCGCTGCTGCCATCATCCAGCCCGGCGAGGATCCCCAGCAGCGTCGACTTCCCCGATCCCGATTCGCCAATCAGCGCGAGCGTTTCGGCTGGTTTGACAACCAGCTCAACTCCGGTAAGGATTGAGAGCTGATGCTCACCCTGACCGACGGACTTAGTAAGATGATGAACCGCAACAATGTTTTCCGCTGGCATTATCCCTTCCTGTGTGTGGTGCTGCTGCTGGTATCGCGCATCGCTGCAGCCGATACGCTGATGGTATTAGGTGACAGCCTGAGCGCCGGCTACCGGATGTCTGCCAGCGCCGCCTGGCCTGCCCTGCTCAGCACGCGCTGGCAGCAGCAGCCCAACGTCGTCAACGCCAGCATCAGCGGTGATACCGCCGGACAGGGTCTGGCACGGCTGCCTGCACTATTAAAACAGCATCAGCCGCGCTGGGTGTTAATCGAACTGGGCGGTAATGATGGTTTACGCGGTTTTCCGCCGCAGGCTATCGCGCAGGATCTGCGTGCGATTATCCTTGCGGTGAAAGCCGCTGACGCGCAGCCGCTGCTGATGCAGATCCGGCTGCCTGCTAATTATGGACGACGATACACTGAAGCGTTCAGCGCCATCTATCCGCGCCTGGCGGAAGAGTACAGCCTGCCGCTGGTGCCCTTTTTTATGGAGCAGGTCTATCTGAAGCCGGAGTGGATGCAGCAGGATGGTATTCACCCCAATCCGGATGCGCAGCCGTTTATTGCCGGCATTATGGCTGACGCGCTGGCTCCGCTAGTTAAGCATGACTCGCGCTAAGTCGTGCTATTTGACAGGTAAAGAAATGCAAAAATCGGTTTTGATCACCGGCTGCTCCAGCGGTATCGGGCTGGCAGCCGCCAGCGATTTGCAGGCGCGCGGCTACCACGTGCTTGCCGCCTGCCGCCGCGCCGAGGATGTTGCGCGGATGACTGCTCTGGGATATACCGGCATCCTGCTCGACCTCGACGATGCCGCAAGTGTGGATGCCGCGGCAGAACAGGTGCTGGCACTCACCGGGCATTGCCTGCACGGGCTATTTAATAACGGCGGATTTGGCCAGTATGGGCCGCTGAGCAGCGTCAGCCGCCAGCAGCTTGAAAAGCAGTTCTCCACCAACCTCTTTGGTACCCATCAGCTGACGATGCGGCTGCTGCCGGCGCTGCAGAACAGCGGCGACGGCCGCATTATCAATACCAGCTCGGTGCTGGGACTGATCTCCACCCCGGGGCGTGGCGCCTATGCCGCCAGCAAGTGGGCGCTGGAGGCGTGGAGCGATGCGCTGCGTATGGAAGTGCGCGCCAGCGGCGTGCGCGTCAGCCTGATAGAGCCGGGACCGATCGCCACGCGCTTCACCGATAACGTGCAGCAGGGTGAACAGGAGAAGCCGGTGCAGAATCCCGGTATCGCAGCGCGTTTTACCCTGCCGCCGGAAGCGATTCTGCCCAAACTGCGCCATGCGCTGGAGAGCCGTCACCCGCGGCTGCGCTATCCGGTTACGCTGGTGGCCTGGGGCATGAGTTTTCTGAAACGACTGCTGCCGGGCTGGATGCTGGATCGCATTTTGCGCAGCAACTGAGCGGTAACATCAGTCAGCGCTTGAAGCGGGACACTTTATCCCCATATTCTCTTTACACTTTCTGCCAGGAGCGTTTTTCATGTCACACGCTTTGATCACCGACATCAATGAGTCCAATTTGCAGCAGACGCTGGAGCAATCCATGCAGCTGCCGGTTCTGTTCTATTTCTGGTCTGAACGCAGCCAGCACTGCCTGCAGCTTACCCCGGTGCTGGAGCGTCTGGCACAGGAGTATGCCGGCCAGTTCCTGCTGGCAAAACTCGATTGCGACAACGAGCCCGCGGTGGCATCACAGTTCGGTCTGCGCTCGCTGCCCACGGTTTATCTGTTCCAGAACGGACAGCCGGTAGATGGTTTCCAGGGCCCGCAGCCGGAAGAGGCGATCCGCGCGCTACTGGAAAAAGTTCTGCCGCGCGAAGAGGAGCTGAAAGCGCAGCAGGCTATGGAACTGATGCAGCAGAACAAGCCGCTGGAGGCGCTGCCGCTGCTGAAAGATGCCTGGCAGCTGAGCAATAAAAACAGTGAGATTGGCTTTCTGCTGGCAGAAGTGCTGATCGCCCTGAACCGCAGTGATGAAGCGGAAGCGGTGCTGGATGTGGTGCCGCTGCAGGATCAGGATACACGCTATCAGAGCCTGGTCTCACAGATCGACTTGCTGAAGCAGGCGGCGGATACGCCTGAGATCCAGCTGCTGCAGGAGCAGCTGAACGCCGAGCCGCAGAACGCGACCCTGGCTGCTAAACTTGCGTTACAGCTGCATCAGGTTGGGCGTAATGAAGAGGCGCTGGAGCTGCTGCTGGGCTTTCTGAAAAGCGATCTCGCTGCCGGTGACGGTGAAGTGCGCAAAATGTTCCAGGAGATCCTGGCCGCGCTTGGCACCGGCGACGCCCTCGCCTCGCGCTATCGCCGCCAGCTCTATTCGCTGCTCTACTGACGGATACGCAGACGGGCCGAAGCGACTCGGCCCGGTAATCTGACAGCCAGGAGGTTATATGCTGACCGCTATTCCTGTTCTCATCGTGCTGGTGCTGGTGATTGTATGGGCCGGTATCAAGATTGTTCCGCAGGGCTATCAGTGGACGGTAGAGCGCTTCGGACGCTACACCCGTACGCTCTCGCCGGGGCTTAACCTGGTGGTGCCGTTTATGGATCGCGTGGGTCGCCGCATCAATATGATGGAGCAGGTGCTCGATATCCCTTCTCAGGAGATCATCTCCAAAGATAACGCCAACGTCACCATTGATGCCGTCTGCTTTATTCAGGTCGTTGACCCGGCGCGTGCCGCCTATGAGGTCAGCAATCTGGAGCTGGCGATAATCAACCTCACGATGACTAACATTCGCACGGTCCTTGGCGGCATGGAGCTGGATGAGATGCTGTCGCAGCGTGACAACATCAATACCCGCCTGCTGCATATCGTTGATGAAGCGACAAACCCCTGGGGCGTCAAAATTACCCGCATTGAGATCCGCGATGTGCGGCCACCGCAGGAGCTGATCGCTGCCATGAATGCGCAGATGAAAGCTGAGCGTACCAAACGCGCCGATATTCTGGCTGCTGAAGGCGTGCGTCAGGCCGCCATACTGCGCGCTGAAGGCGACAAGCAGTCACAGATTCTGAAAGCGGAAGGCGAGCGCACCTCCGCTTTTTTACAGGCCGAGGCGCGTGAGCGGCAGGCAGAGGCGGAAGCGAACGCCACGCGCATGGTGTCTGACGCGATCGCCGCCGGTGATATCCAGGCCATTAACTACTTTGTTGCGCAGAAATATACTGATGCGCTGCAGAAAATTGGCGAAGCCGGCAACAGTAAAGTGGTGATGATGCCGCTCGATGCCAGCAGCCTGATCGGCTCGGTAGCGGGCATCAGTGAACTGCTGAAAGAGCGTCATGCGGAGCGGAGGCCGTAATGCTGATGGAGCTGATTGCCCATCCGCACTGGTTCTGGCTGACGCTGGGCGGGCTGCTGCTGGCAGCCGAAATGCTGGGCACCAGCGGTTATCTGCTCTGGTGCGGTATGGCGGCGCTGCTGGTTGGCCTGGCCGAGTGGCTGTGGCCCTTCTCGTGGGCTGGTCAGGGGCTGCTGTTTGCCGCGCTGACGCTGCTGAGCGCGCTGGGCTGGTATGGCTGGATGCGCCATCAGGCTGCAACGCAGCAACCCAACACGCTGAACCAGCGCGGTAAAGAGCTGATTGGCCGGCAGCTGACGCTGGAGACGCCGCTTAAAAGTGGTATCGGACATGTACAGATTGGTGACAGCAGCTGGCGCGTACAGGCAACAGACGATCTGCCCGCGGGCACGCGGGTGACGGTCACGGCGGTTGAAGGGATCACGCTGCTGATTCAGCCGCGTTTACCGCCGGAGTGACCGCAGCAGCCCGCCAGCTGATTCATTATCGGGCACTCGGCGCCCTCGTCGCCGGGACACGCCTCTGCCAGTGACAGCAGGCGCGCCCGCATGGCGTGCAGCTCCTCAATATGCGCTGCAATTTCTTCAGCCTTCTGCAGCGTGCGCGCTTTGACATCTGCGCTGTGCCGCGCAGGATCGTTGAACAGCGCCACCAGCTCGCGGCACTCATCCAGCGTAAAGCCAACCTGGCGCGCCTGGCGCAGCAGATGCAGCTCTTCCAGATGGCGTTCGTCATAGTGCCGGTAGCCATTTCCGCTACGCAGCGGCGGCGTCACGATCCCTTTCTCTTCATAAAAGCGGATCGCTTTACTGGTCAGCCCGGTTTTTCTGGCAACGTCGCTGATATTCATGCCGGCTCCTTGACCTTCCCCCGAATGGAAGGTTTACGCTTATAACTACTGTAACCGGTGCAGCCGGTCAACTCTGTTCACTAAGGAGACTATCATGTCAGACAGACAAACGCTGGCGCTGGAGGGGCTTTCCTGCGGCCACTGTGTCAAACGGGTTAAAGAGGCGCTGGAACAGCGCAGCGACGTCGAGCAGGCGGAGGTCACGCAGCAGGAGGCACGCGTGACCGGGACGGCCAGCGCCAGCGAGCTGATCGCAACCGTAGAGCAGGCTGGCTACCACGCCATGCTGCAGCCTGAGGCAACATCCCCAAAGTCTGATCCGTTGACAGCTCAGGAGCCGCCGCCGGAGGCGCTGACAACGGCCTCTCAGCCGGCAGAAGCGGCGCTGCCGGTACAGCATCTGTTGATTGATGGCATGAGCTGCGCCAGTTGCGTCAGCCGGGTAGAGAACGCGCTGCGCGCGGTATCCGGCGTCACGGAAGCACGCGTTAACCTCGGTGAACGCAGCGCGCTGGTGCTGGGTGAGGTTAACGCACCGGCGCTGATTGCCGCCGTAGACAAGGCAGGCTACAGCGCTGAAGTGATTGAGGATGAACAGCGCCGGCGCGAGCGTCAGCAGGCGAACGCGCGGCAGGCGATGCGCCGCTTCAGCTGGCAGTCGGCGCTGGCGCTGGGGTTTGGCGTGCCGATGATGTTCTGGGGCATGGCGGGCGATCATATGATGCTGACGCCGGAGAATCAGACGCTGTGGCGTACGCTGGGCGTTGCCACGCTGCTGGTCATGATCATTGCCGGCGGCCACTTTTACCGCAGCGCCTGGCGCAGCCTGCGATTAGCCACCGCCACCATGGATACGCTGGTGGCGCTCGGCACCGGCGCTGCCTGGCTCTATTCGATAAGCGTGGCGCTGTGGCCGGAATTTTTTCCGCTGCAGGCACGCCACCTCTACTTTGAAGCCAGCGTCATGATCATCGGCCTGATTAACCTCGGGCACGCGCTGGAACAGCGTGCCCGTCAGCGCGCCTCGCGCGCGCTGGAGCGGCTGCTGGATCTGACGCCGGCGCAGGCGTGCGTGGTCACCGAACAGGGTGAGCAGCAGCTGCCGCTGAGCGCCGTCACCGCCGGTATGACTCTGAAGCTGGTCACCGGCGATCGGGTACCGGTGGATGGCGACGTCACGCAGGGAGAGGCGTGGTGCGATGAAGCGATGCTGACCGGCGAAGCCGTGCCGCAGGAAAAAGCGCCTGGCAGCAAAGTCTATGCCGGCACGGTGGTGCAGGATGGCACGCTGCGCTTTATCGCCAGCGCCACTGGCAGCCACACCACGCTGGCACGTATTATTAATCTGGTGCGTCAGGCGCAAAGCAGCAAGCCGGAGATTGGCCGCCTCGCCGATCGCATCTCTGCCGTTTTCGTACCGGTTGTGGTAGCGATTGCGCTGCTGAGCGGCCTCACCTGGTATCTGATTGGGCCACAGCCGCAGCTCGCCTATGCGCTGGTGATCATCACTACCGTCCTGATCATCGCCTGTCCCTGTGCGCTGGGGCTGGCCACGCCGATGTCGATCATCGCCGGCACCGGCCGTGCGGCAGAGCTGGGTATCCTGGTGCGCGATGCCGACGCGCTGCAGCACGCCAGCGAAACTGACACGCTGGTGTTTGATAAAACCGGTACGCTGACGCAGGGATCGCCGCAGATCGGCGAGATCTGCTGCTATGCTGACCGGGATCAACAGCAGATCCTGCAGGCCGCAGCGGAGCTGGAGCAGGGATCCACGCATCCGCTTGCCAGCGCGATCCTCGCTGCCGCGCCGCAGCCGCCGGCAGCAGAGATCACCCGCTTCCGGACGCTGCGCGGCAGGGGCGTGAGCGCGCAGGTGGCAGGTCAGACCCTGCTGCTGGGCAACACGGCCCTGCTTGATGAGCAGCAGATTAACTATGACGCCGCCCGGGCAGATATCGAACGCATCGCGGCAAGCGGTGCTACGCCAGTGCTGCTGGCCGACGCGCACCAGCTGCTGGGCCTGATTGCGCTGCGCGATAATCTGCGGCCGGAGAGTAAAGCGGCACTGCAGCGGCTGCATCAGGCTGGCTACCGGCTGGTGATGCTGACGGGCGATCATCAGGCCACAGCCCGCGCTATCGCTGCTGAAGCGGGAATTGATGAAGTGATCGCCGGCGTGCTGCCAGAGGGTAAAGCAGAAGCCATAAGCCGCCTGCAGCAGCAGGGGCGCCGGGTGATGATGATAGGAGATGGCATTAACGATGCGCCAGCGTTAGCGCAGGCGGATACCGGTATTGCGATGGGCAGCGGCAGCGATGTCGCGGTCGAAACGGCGCCGCTTACGCTGATGCGTAACGACCTGCATGGGGTAGCGGATGCCCTGGCGATTTCGCAGGCCACGCTGCGCAATATGCGCCAGAATCTGCTGGGCGCATTTGTGTATAACAGCCTGGGTATTCCGATTGCGGCGGGCGTGCTCTATCCCTTTACCGGCCTGCTGCTGAGCCCGATTGTCGCGGGGGCAGCAATGGCCCTCTCTTCCATCACCGTCGTCAGCAATGCAAACCGCCTGCTGTGTTTCACTCCGCCCGACCGGTAATAGCAGCCAGCGCGCTGTTTTTAGCCGAAATAAATCGTTAGCATGACGGTTTAACCGTAACAGGAGCGGACATGAACAGCCCTATCTGGCAACGTCTCTGGCAGCGGATCGCCGCGCTTTTTCCGTCTGCCTACCGCTGGCCGGCAATGGATATGCGTCTGGGCGACCGGCTGCTGCATCTGACCGGCAGTATCCATATGGGCACACGCAACATGCAGCCTCTGCCAGCCGGCCTGCTGCGTCAGCTGCAGAAAGCGGATGCGCTGATTGTTGAGGCGGACATCACGCGCGGCGGCTCTCCTTTTGCGGATACCGCAGATTTGCCGCCGCTGCACACCCGGCTGGAGAGCGCCACGCTGACGCGGCTGCAGACGCTCTGTCAGGATCTGGGGCTGGAGAGTGATCTCTTTGATACCCTGCCCTGCTGGCAGATAGCGCTGATGCTGCAGGCGCACCAGGCGCAGCGGCTCGGACTGCGTCCGGAGTATGGTATCGATTATCAGCTGCTGCAGGCCGCAAAGGCAGCGGGCAAGCCGATCATCGAGCTGGAGGGACCGGAGACGCAGATCGCGCTGCTGAAATCCCTGCCGCAGGAGGGTCGGGCGCTGCTGGTGGATACGCTTGAGCACTGGCATACCAATGCGCGGCTGCTGCAGACGATGATCAGCTGGTGGCTTGAAGCGCCGCCCGCGCAGCAGCCGGTAGCGCTGCCCGCGACCTTTGGCAGCGAGCTGAGCGATACGCTGATGCGTAACCGTAACCAGCAATGGCGCGAACAGCTGCTGGCGCTGCCATCGGGTCGCTATCTGGTGGCCGTCGGCGCGCTGCATCTCTATGGCGAGGATAATCTGCCCGGCCTGCTAAAACAGAAGCAGCCGTAACGCGACACCTGCGCTGCTCAGGAGTGGCCGAAGGATAAGACAAAAAAAGAAGGCCGATATCACTATCGACCTGTCAAAGAGGAATTTGTTTATGATTTTGGTTATCGCCAGGGTGAGTGGCGCGGGACAATTCTCGCGCAAAGTTCAGATTTTCGCCACTGTTATTAGCGCAATCTTTGAGAAGAATTTTTGTCGTAAGGATTAATGATGACCCCTGCAGTCAAACTTCTGGAAAAAAACGGCGTGGCGTTTACGCTGCACCCCTATGAGCATGACAGCCATGAAACGCATTTTGGCGATGAAGCGGTGCGCAAGCTCAACCTTGATGCGCGCCAGGTCTTTAAAACGCTGCTGGTCGCGCTGAACGGCGATGCGAAAGCGCTGGCGGTGGCGGTTACGCCGGTTGCATCCCAGCTCGACCTGAAAAAAGTGGCGAAAGCGCTGGGCGCCAGGCGAGCAGAAATGGCCGATCCGCAGCTGGCGCAGCGCGTTACCGGCTACCTGCTGGGCGGCATCAGTCCGCTGGGTCAGAAAAAGCGCCTGCCAACGGTGATCGATCGGCAGGCCGCAGAGTTTGCCACAATATTTATCTCTGGCGGTAAACGCGGCCTCGACATTGAACTGGCTGCAGAGGATCTGGCGCGGCTGCTGAATGCCACACTGGCCGACGTGGCACGCTGCGATTAATCGGGCTGCTGCGCGCAAAGCTGATCGATCATCCAGCGCCCGGCCGGGCCGGGCGGATTACGTCGCGACCAGACCACATCTACCGCAATATGCTGCGGCCAGCCGGGAACGCATAGCTCTTTCAGGACCTGATGACCAAACTGATCCACCAGCCAGCGCGGCAGTACGCTCCAGCCAAACCCCTGCTCCGCCATCTCCAGCAGCAGCAGATACGTCGGCGCTGACCAGGTTCGTCCGGCGGCTGGCAGCGGTCCGCGCGTCTGTACCCAGGTGTTCAGCCGCAGCTGCCGCAGCTCGCTGAGCTGCGCCTCACTCACCTGAGCCAGCTGCGACAGCGCGTGATCCTGATGCAGAAAGATCGCCATCTGCGCCTCCACCTGCAGCCGGGCTACCGCCAGATCGGGCGGCAGCGCAGGCTGAGTGCGGACCACGCCCAGGTGCACCCGCCCCGCCTGCAGCAGATCCAGTACATCCTCATCCTCTGCAATCATGCATTCAAAGTCGATATCGGGGTAGCGGGCATCAAACCGCGTCAGCAGATGTTCATGATGATCGGCCTGCCAGAAATCGGAAATGGCCAGACTCAGGCGCGGCTCAACACCCTGCGACAGACGCAGCGCCAGTTCATCCAGCCGCTGACTGGCGGCCAGGATCTGCTGCACCTGAGCCAGCGCGCGTTCACCCTGCGGTGTCAGCACCGGCTGACGGCCGCGGCGGTCAAACAGCGCAAAGCCTAGATCGATTTCAAGGTTAGCGATGGCAGCACTGATGGTGGACTGGCTTTTTGCCAGCGCGCGGGCAGCAGCAGAGAAAGAGCCGCTCGCAACAGTCTGGACAAATGCCTCAAGGGATTCCGGAGAGTATTTCATGGTTTACCATCGTTTTTTTCGATAGAGACTCATTTTATCTCAGATGCGTGCAGTGCGAAAATGCGCGTTATTACGTAACCGGAGGTATTTATGCGTACCTGTTCGCTGAAAGAACGCATTCTGCACGCCGTGGGCTTTGAGGGCCTGGCTATTGTGACTATCGCGCCGCTGGCAGCATGGATTATGGACAAGCCGCTGTTCCAGATGGGCACGCTGGCGATTGCCCTTTCTACCGTCGCGATGCTGTGGAACATGATCTATAACACCCTGTTCGATCGCATCTGGCCGCCGCATCAGAAGCGCGGGCTGGGGCTGCGTGCCCTGCATGCGCTCTGTTTTGAAGGGGGATTTATCCTGATTGGCCTGCCGATCGCCGCCGGCATGTTGCATATTTCGCTGCTTAACGCCTTTTTAGTGGAGGTGGGATTCTTTCTGTTTTTCCTGCCCTACACCATGGTTTACAACTGGGTCTGGGATAAGCTGCGCCTGCGCTGGTTTGCGCAGCCATCCTGCCGCGCCTGATGCCGGGCGCGCGCTGCCTCCGGCCGGAAGCAGCGCACCGGTTACGCTTAATCCTGCGCCGCGCGCGGCCAGATCCATGCCAGGAACATACGCGGATAGCTGCGCTTGCGCTGCTTTTCCAGCGCCTTGTCACGCTCGCGTACCTGCTCGTCGGTCAGATGCACGACGGCTGGCGGCACAAAATCAGCGATTTTTAGCGGCGAATGCTGAGTAATATAGTCGCGCAGCACGTCAGCATCGCGCAGACCGCTGTTGCGGTAGCCCGCGCGCGCCGTCAGCGGCGGATAGCCGTCGCCACCGCTGGCGTTAAAGCTGTTAGTGGCAAGGCGATAGGTTTTTGTCTTCTCCAGCGGCTTACCGTTGATTTTGACATCACTCACTGAGGTGCCGTCGGCCACCAGGCTGATGCCGGCCAGCTGCGCAAAACCGCCGGAGTTAGCTTTGATATTGGCGATGCGGGCAAGATATGCCTGCAGTTCCTCACCGCTCAGCGTGACCGACACCACCTGATTGCCAAACGGCTGCACCTGCAGCAGATCGCGCAGGCGCAGCTCGCCTGCCGGAAGCGATGTGCGGATGCCGCCGCCGCTGATCACCGCCACATCCGCTTTGGTCGCGGCCATCTGCGCTCGCAGGATCAGCTGCGCCAGATTGGTCTGCTCAAAGCGGACTTTATTGCGCTCGCCGACAAACAGCCCGTCACTGCGGCCAACGGCGACATCCAGCTGTTTACCGGCGCGCAGCTGGAAAGGGGTCAGCAGCTTCATCATCGCGGTATTGGGTACAATCGGCTCCTGATAAGGCAGCCAGGTTTCGCTGCCATCCTGGTTGGTGACTTTATGCTTCAGGTTAACCGGGATGAGCTGATAATTTTCCAGCGTCAGCTCACCGTTGCGAAAGGTAAAATCGC
Organism: Pantoea eucrina; assembly: GCF_002095385.1. Classification (GTDB taxonomy): domain Bacteria; phylum Pseudomonadota; class Gammaproteobacteria; order Enterobacterales; family Enterobacteriaceae; genus Pantoea; species Pantoea eucrina. The sequence continues at coordinate 37,263 of NZ_MIPP01000026.1, forward strand.
CGCGACCCACATATTTGCCCCACTCTTTAGCCTGCATGATCCAGACGCCATTCTGCCGATCGGGCTGGCAGGGCTGGCCTGGCTGATAATCCGGCACGCTGCGGTTAGCCTGCGCCATACAGACGGCATCGTGCGAGTGACCGCCCACGATAACACTCAGGGTGCCGGGCGGCAGGCTGCGCGCCAGCTCAACGTCGCCCGGTGCGTTACTGCCGTGCTGACCGTCGTCATAATGTCCCATATGCGTCAGCGCGATGATCACATCAGGCTTTTCCGTGGCGCGCAGCTCCGCTACCGCTTTCAGCGTCTCTTTGACCGGATCGCGGATCTCAAGCTCTGCGACATTTTCCGGGTTGGTAATACGCAGCGTATCCGTAGTGGTCAGCCCGATAACCGCTATTTTCAGGCCCATACGGTTAAATATGGCCCAGGGCGAAAACAGCCGCCGATCGCTGCCTTTTTGATAGATATTCGCCGCGAGAAAGGGAAAACGCGCCCACTTTTTCTGCTGTTCCAGCACGCTCAGAGGCTTGTCAAATTCGTGGTTTCCCAGCGCCATAGCGTCATAACCCACCAGATTCATGCCGCGAATGTCAGGCTCTGCGTTCAGCACATCTGACTCCGGCACGCCGGTATTGATATCCCCGGCGGAGAGGATGAGCGCACCCCCTCCGCGCGCCTGGACATCATAACGCTGCTGGTCCATCAGGCTCTTTTGTGCTGCCAGCCCATACTCACCCTGCGCGTTACTCCAGAAATGGCCATGATGATCGTTGGTATGCAGGATGCTGAAGCGATAGCTGCGATCGGTTTGCCACGCCTGCGCCAGCATCGGCACCAGCAAAGCCAGCAGCGCCAGCCAGCGCTTTTTCGGGGTAAGTAACAACACAACGCTCTCCTTGTTCGTTTTTTTCCACTGCATCGTGGACCTGACAGATTTCTGCCCTCTGTGTCGCACAGTTCCCTGCTTAACTCAAGCTGAAAGGCAGTACCCGCTGCTATTTTCATCTGCTCTCGCCGGCTGGGCCCGTCGGGGGATGCTGCGCTTTTTAACGCTGCTGTAATGCATTATCACTACCTGCACGCCAGGATAACTGCTGAAAATAGCGCTTCGGCACGTTTTTTATCGCATTTTTTCAGTTTATTCAGCTTTCATCCCGCAAATGTCTAAACGCTGCAGCAGGATTTGCATTACACTTGATTGTTACAAGCGGACACATTTGCACACAAGGAGACAGGCATGCATCACACCACACCGTTGATCACCACTATTGTCGGGGGCCTGGTCCTCGCGTTTCTCCTTGGCATGCTGGCCAATCGCCTGCGCATCTCTCCGCTGGTGGGCTATCTGGTTGCCGGCGTGGTTGCGGGCCCTTTTACGCCAGGCTTTGTTGCGGATACGAATCTGGCACCTGAACTGGCAGAGCTGGGCGTCATTCTGCTGATGTTTGGCGTCGGACTGCACTTCTCACTGAAAGATCTGATGGCGGTAAAGTCGATCGCCATTCCCGGCGCCGTGGCGCAAATCGCGGTGGCGACGCTGCTGGGAATGGGGCTCTCCTGGACCATGGGCTGGTCATGGATGACTGGCCTGGTGTTTGGCCTGTGCCTCTCTACGGCCAGTACCGTAGTGCTGCTGCGGGCGCTGGAGGAGCGACAGCTGATTGACAGCCAGCGCGGCCAGATTGCGATCGGCTGGCTGATTGTGGAAGACCTGGTGATGGTGTTGACGCTGGTGCTGCTGCCTGCCATCGCCGGCATGCTGGAACAGGGTAACGCCAGTCCGACCCTGCTGGCATGGGATCTGCTGCTGACCATCGGTAAAGTGGCCGCCTTTATGGTGCTGATGATGGTGGTAGGCCGCCGCGTTATCCCGTGGATCCTGGCAAAAAGCGCGGCTACCGGCTCGCGTGAACTCTTTACTCTATCGGTGCTGGCGCTGGCGCTCGGTATCGCCTTTGGTGCCGTAGAGTTCTTTGATGTCTCCTTTGCCCTTGGCGCCTTCTTCGCCGGCATGGTGCTGAACGAATCTGAGCTGAGCCACCGCGCGGCGCGCGACACGCTCCCACTGCGCGACGCCTTTGCCGTACTGTTCTTTGTATCGGTCGGCATGCTGTTTAATCCGATGATCCTGATTGAACAGCCGCTGGCGGTACTGGGCGCGCTCGCCATCGTGGTGCTGGGTAAATCAATCGCCGCCTGGGCGCTGGTCACTCTGCTGGGGCACTCACGCCGTACCGCCCTGACCATTTCGGTCAGTCTGGCGCAGATTGGTGAGTTTGCCTTTATTCTCGCCGGCCTCGGCATTTCACTCGATCTGCTCAGCGAAGAGGGGCGCAACCTGGTGCTGGCTGCGGCTATTCTCTCCATTATGCTGAATCCTATCCTCTTCTCGCTGCTGGAGCGCTATCTGGATAAAACTGAAACCGCTGAGGAGCAGACGCTGGAAGAGGCGATGGCGGAAGAGAAACAGATCCCGGTAGATATCTGTAATCACGCGGTGATTGTGGGTTATGGACGCGTCGGCAGCCTGCTGGGGCAGCAGCTGCTGGAAGCAGATATCCCGCTGGTGGTGGTGGAAAACTCCCGCCCGCGCGTTGAAGCGCTGCGTGAACAGGGTATCAGAGCGGTGCTGGGCAATGCAGCACGCGCAGAGACCATGGAGCTGGCACGGCTTGACTGCGCCCGCTGGCTGCTGCTGACCATTCCGAATGGCTATGAAGCGGGTGAAGTGGTGGTGGCCGCACGTGAGAAGCGCAAGGATATTGAGATTATCGCCCGTGCGCACTATGACGACGAAGTCGCCTATATTATGGATCGCGGCGCTAATCAGGTCGTGATGGGCGAGCGTGAAATTGCCAGCAGCATGCTCAATGTGCTGAAAAAGGAGATCGCCGTTGAGCCGATCTCCCGCGAATGCCCGATTTGATCGGGGATCGCTGACTGCAGGGGCGCACTGATGCGCCCCTTTTTACTGCGCGCTTATCTGTCCCAGTAAGACTCTTCCAGGCTATCTTCCCGCTCCGGCAGGCCGCGCGTCAGGCGCGGTGAATGCTGGTTCAGCACCTGATAACTCACGCGGTTAGCATATTTGCACACCTGCGCCAGCGAGGAGTAGGTCAGATATTCACGCGCATGTTTGCTGGAGTTAGGGACTTTGAGGCGATGGAAGTTGTTCGCCGTGATATCGTGCAGCAGCGCTGCCAGCGCCCCGTCCCCTGCCCCGTTGGTATTCATGATCTTTTCCGGTCCGCCCATGTAAGGCGCGATATGCGAGAAGATGCGCAGCGGCTGCTGACAATCCTGCTGGCGCATCGCCCGGCTGAACTCATACTGGTTGAATTCCGCAATCGCGCCCGGCAGCAGCGGGTGATTCGTTTTGCGCTTAAATTCATCTTCAGTGAAGCCCGCCATGTAGAGCCCGGTCGGACCGGCGGTGCAGAGCACCAGATCGACCCACTCCAGCGCCATATCGGCTGCCAGCAGCGGATCCTGTTCACCGGTCAGCGCAAACGCTTCTTCTTCGTTCATCGCGACAATAGAGACGTGATCGCGCAGGAAATCGCGCCAGAACTGCGGGTTATCCTGAATGACATATTTTGTGCCCAGCGTTAATACCACCGGCACATTATGCTTTTTCGCATACGCAATGGCGCGCAGCGTGGCGTCCGGCATCGGTTCACCAGGCTGGCAGCGTACCAGATAGGAGGTCAGCACCAGCGCTGACGCCCCGGCAATCACCTCTTCCGGGATACTCTCCGCCTGCAGCCGGTTCATCAGCCCCGGACTGATCGCGAAGGTCCGTTCACCGTGCTCGCCAATCAGGGTAAAGCAGCGGCCAATCGCGCCGTCCACGCCCTGCAGGAAGTTCAGATCCATACGGCTGGAGGTGTTGCAGAGATAGCGATAGGCGTAGCCGCCAATCTGGATGTTATTGCACATGACGCCCAGCAGCACGGAACGATCGTCAGCCAGCACCGAGTAGTTGTGCAACGTGTTGCCAATGGTGCCGCCGGCAAACTGGTGGCTGATCAGCTGCTCGCGCATCAGCTCGTTATAGAGCGCTTCCGCCGTCGCGTCGTCAATCACCAGCGAATGCCCGGCACTCAGGCCGTAGCGCTGCAGGAACGCGTCATCAACTTTGGCTTCGATATCCACCAGCGTCTGGTCGATACCCACCACCCAGCTGCCCTCCTCCTGCTCCTGCTGAATAGCCTGCAGCAGCGGATCGCGCGCGTTGACGGGAAAATAGTGTTTGGATTTACGTTTGCCGGGAAATTTCATGAAAAGCAGTCATCAGGGAAAATCAGGCAGAGAAGCATATCATACTCTCTGCCTGATGCGCTTAGCGGCGCGCGTTGACCAGCTGTACCATCATCTCAATGTGCTCGTCATCGGCGTTAAGCGCGGGAATATATTCAAATTTTTCGCCGCCTGCATGCAGGAAAATTTCGCAGTTTTCACCGCTGATCTCCTCCAGCGTTTCCAGACAGTCCGCCGCAAAGCCGGGGCTCATGACCTGCACATGCTTAATGCCTTTGGCCGGCAGACTTTTCATGGTCTCATCGGTGTAGGGCATCAGCCACGGTTCACGCCCAAAGCGCGACTGGAAGGTCATCATGATTTTTTCAGGAGCAATGTTCAGCGCCGCCGCCAGTGCGGCGGTGGTATCTTTACAGCGCTGCGGATAATCATCGCCTTCATTGGCGAAACGCTGCGGAATGCCGTGGTAAGAGAGCACCAGCAGATCCGGCTCGCCGTGGCGGGCAAATGAGCGCTCAACGGAGGCTTTCAGCGCGGCAATGTAAGCCGGATGCTCAGCATAGTCGCGAATAAAGGAGACCTGCGGCAGCGAGCGCAGCGGTTTAAAGCTGCTGGCCAGGCCATCCCACACGGCGGCAACGGTAGAGCAGGAGAACTGCGGATAGAGCGGCAGCACAATCAGGTGCGTGACGCCCTGATCCAGCAGGCGATGTACCGCTCCGTCCAGGCTCGGCTGACCATAGCTCATGCCCAGCTCGACCGGCATGTCCACGCGCTGCGCCAGCGCGGCACGCTGCCGCTTGCTGAATACCATCAGCGGCGATCCCTCTTCCATCCAGACGGAGGCGTAGAGTTTCGACACGCGCGGCGAACGAAACGGCAGAATAATAAAATTAAGGATGGGCCACCATAGCCAGCGCGGCGTATCAACCACGCGCGGATCGCCGAGGAACTGCTTCAGATAGCGTTTCACCGCCGGGGTGGTAGGTGCTTCAGGTGTGCCTAAGTTAACCAGCAGAACACCGGGCTTATCTTGCCTCATTCTGTTTCCTTGATATCGCAACGAAGAGTGGTAAATCGGGGGAAATTGTAGCGGAAATCACGGGCGGGAAAAGCAATTGCTGTAAAAGGGCCAGGCATCCGGCCCTTTTGGTACTTAGCCGAGGATACGGCGCAGTTCTTCGCTGACGTCAGCCACCGGGCGGGTGCCGTCAATTTTGTGATAGGCGGTATTACCCGCTTCCGCTTCTTTGCTGTAGTAAGCGATCAGGGGCGCTGTCAGCTCATGATACTCAACCAGGCGCTTACGCACGGTCTCTTCCTGATCGTCTTTACGCGTGGTCAGCTCTTCACCGGTCACATCATCTTTACCTTCCACTTTTGGTGGCTTGTTTTTGATGTGGTACACGCGGCCAGAAGGCGCGTGAACGCGACGGCCCACAATGCGATCGACGATCAGCTCGTCCGGCACGGCAAATTCCAGCACGTAATCGACTTTGATGCCCGCTTCTTTCATGGCGTCAGCCTGCGGGATGGTGCGTGGGAAGCCATCGAGCAGGAAGCCGTTTTTGCAGTCTTCCTGCGCGATACGCTCTTTAACCAGCGCAATCACCAGTTCATCAGTCACCAGTTTACCGGCATCCATGATGGCTTTCGCCTGCTGGCCCAGTTCGGTGCCTGCTTTTACTGCGGCGCGCAGCATGTCACCGGTAGAGATCTGCGGAATACCGTAGTTCTCCATAATATACTGAGCCTGAGTGCCTTTACCTGCGCCCGGTGCCCCGAGCAGAATAATACGCATTGCGTAATTCCCCTTGCGAATCGCATTGATCAATCTATGAAGGCCAAGAACATACCATTATGACCCGCCAGCCACAAGGCAACGGGCACGCTATCACTGGCCCGCCTACTGTGACCTGCTTTGGGATGAAGCGCCAGCTGAGGGATTGATTTTAGGAATTCAGGCTACGCAGCAACAACGCTTTCAGCTGCTTTTTCAGCGTCGCGGTGACGTTTGTATGTTTGCTGCCGCTGCCGCGCAGGCTGGCCGGGATCAGCAAACGTCCGGGCAGCCGCCGGATCTCCGGCGGCAGGGTAACATTATGCAGCGCCGGCGGCAGATCAATCAGGGCAAATGGCAAACCGGGCTGCTGCAGTGAGGCGAGCGGTAGCGGCGTTTCGAGCGCAAACCGGTCAACCATGGCGATATTAAACGGCTTCCACTCAGCGCTCTCCATCATCGTCAGCGCCTGCTGCGGCGCGCTTCCCAGCGCCAGCCCCTGCTCTATCAGCCGCAGTTCGCTGCGCACCAGCGTGCTGAATTTTGTCGTGCGCAGCGCAATCAGTACCAGATCGTCGCTCAGCGCTGCATGGTGGTTCAGGTATGCGACAAACAGATGGGAGCCGGCAATCAGCGTTTTGTGCAGCGCGCTGGCAAACGACCCGGAAGCGTCGGTCACGCCCTGACTCTGGCAGGCGTCGAGCGAGCGCACCCGCCCTTCCGCCAGATCCACATGCTCTATCAGGGCGATATTTCCCGCCATCATCGGGACGGCGGGCAGTACGCTCAGCTCGCTGACCGGATGGTGCGAGGCGTAGCGTGTCTGATTACGCGCCTGCTCCTGGCGTAAAAAAAGCTGAGAGAGCACCACCCGCGCAATATGCAGCGTGGGCGCAAAGAAGAGATCGTAATTTTCCAGCCGGTAGTAGCGGGATAGCTGGCTGCGCAGCCGATCGCATATCGCCGCCCTGGCAGAGGCGTTTTGTGAGGCCATCGCGTAACGTTTCCCTGTATTAGCTGCGAAGTGGTGCTTTCCGGCAGATAAAACGCGTGGCTGATACATAGCCAGCCCGTCCCGTCAACCTGCCAGAATCTGGAGCAGAGGTTAGGGCAATGCGGCTGGACATTAAAATGATATAAACTGACAATCCCTGTTAGGTTTTTACACAAGGGACGAGTATGACCGCGCTTCCGTCACTACGGGCGCTGCGCTATTTTCATCAGGCAGCGCTGCACAGCAGTTTCAGTACGGCAGCGGAAACCCTGCATGTCACCCACAGCGCCGTCAGCCATCAGGTGCGCCAGCTGGAGAGCTGGATGGGCAAACCGCTGTTTGTACGCACTAACGGACGCGTCAAACTCACCTCGCATGGCGAACGCCTGCTGGTCAGCTGTCAGAAAGCGTTCAGCGAACTCGCCACCAGCTGCGAAAGCATACGTACCGGTATGCGGCATCACCTCTCTGTTTCCTGTGCGCCCAGCTTTCTCTCTCAGTGGCTGATCCCGCGTATCAGCAGTTTCTATCAGCGCTACCCGGATATCGACGTGCAGTTTCAGTCACTGGTTGAGATCGATCAGCTGCGCAGTGAACACACCGATGTGCTGATCCTGAGTTATGAGCAGCAGCCCGATGATGATATTGAAGCCACGCTTATCAGCGATGACGCGATTGGGCCGCTCTGTGCGCCCCATTACGCCGAACGCCTGCAGAGCGCGCGCGATCTGCAAACGCTGCCGCTGCTGCATGCGGATACCCGGCTGCACGCCTGGGCTGAGTGGGCAAAAAACAGCGGCGCACGCGGTGATTTCTGGCGTGGCAAACACTTTGATAATCTGATGCTGGCTATTCAGGCCGCCAGAAGCGGTCTGGGGATCATTATGGCCCCGCGACTGCTGGTGCAGCAGGAGCTGGAAGCGGGCGCGCTGATTGCGCCGCTGGGCTTTGTGCGCATCGATCGCGCGACCTGGATGATGGCCAAACGCTCGCGCGAGCAGAATGCAGAGATCCGTCTGTTTCGCGCATGGCTCAGCGAGCAGGCGCAGTGCTGACGCCATAAAAAAGGGCGCCATTAATGGCGCCCTTAGCTGTTTTATTCGCTTCGCGCTGTGCGGCGTTACGCCGTCAGCAGCTGGTTCATGCGGCGGATAAACTGGTTAGGATCGTCCAGCGTACCGCGCTCAGCCAGCAGCGCCTGATCCAGCAGCAGTTCAACCCATTCGGCAAAGCGCGCCTCATCCTGGGTATCCGCTACGCGTTTCACCAGGCCATGCTCCGGATTGATCTCAAAGATATATTTCACTTCCGGAACATCCTGACCGGCGGCGGCAAACAGCTTCGCCATCTGGGTGGTCATTTCGTTAGCATCAGTGGTGACGATAGCAGGCGTATCGGTCAGACGATGCGTCAGTCGCACCTCTTTAACGCGCTCGCCCAGCAGCGTTTTCACGCGCTCAACAAACGGCTCCAGCGCTTTTTCCGCTTCTTTCTGCTCTTCGGTCTCTTCATCCGCCAGCTTGCTCAGCGACTCATCAGCTTTGCTTACTGACTGGAACGTTTTACCTTCGAACTCGATGAGATAACTCATCATCCACTCATCGATACGATCGGAGAGCAGCAGTACCTCAATGCCTTTTTTGCGGAACAGCTCCAGATGCGGGCTGCTTTTCGCCGCGGCATAGCTGTCCGCCGTGATGTAGTAGATCTTCTCCTGACCTTCAACCATGCGGCTCAGGTAGTCATCCAGCGATACGCTCTGCTCGCTGCCTTCGCTCTGCGTGGTGGCAAAACGCAGCAGTTTAGCAATCGCCTGCTGATTGGCGCTATCTTCTGCCGGTCCCTCTTTCAGTACCAGACCAAACTCTTTCCAGAACTGCTGATACTTCTCTGCATCATCTTTTGCCAGTTTTTCCAGCATCTGCAGGCTGCGCTTAGTCAGCGCGGCGCGCAGGCTCTGGGTGACACGGCTGTCCTGCAGAATTTCACGTGAGACGTTAAGCGGCAGATCGTTAGAGTCAATCAGACCGCGCACAAAGCGCAGGTAGTTCGGCATGAACTGCTCAGCGTCATCCATAATAAACACGCGCTGTACATAAAGCTTGAGGCCATGCTTGCTGTCGCGGTTCCACATATCGAACGGAGCACGCTGCGGGATGTAGAGCAGGCTGGTGTACTCCTGCTTGCCTTCCACGCGATTATGGCTCCAGATAGCCGGATCGCTGAAGTCATGTGCAATGTGCTTGTAGAACTCGTTGTACTCGTCGTCGCTGATCTCAGCTTTATTACGCGTCCACAGCGCCTGGGCTTTGTTGACCTTCTCCCAGGTTACGGTGTCGTTCTCTTCATCTTTGGTTTCGATCTCTACCGGCAGTGCGATGTGATCGGAATATTTGCTGATGACGTTACGCACGCGCCAGGCGTCAAGGAAATCATCTTCCCCTGCGCGGAAATGCAGCGTGATCTCGGTACCGCGATCGGCTTTTTCGATTTCTGCCAGGGTATATTCGCCCTCGCCTTCTGACTCCCAGAACACGCCCTCGCTGGCCTGTGCGCCGGCAGCGCGGGTGCGCACGGTCACTTTGTCAGCAACGATAAAGGCGGAGTAGAAACCCACACCAAACTGGCCAATCAGCTGGCTGTCTTTCGCCTGGTCAGAGCCCATAGACTCCAGGAACGCTTTGGTGCCTGATTTAGCGATAGTACCGAGGTTTTCAATTACCTCATCGCGACGCATACCGATACCGTTGTCGCTCAGCGTCAGCGTCCGTTTCTCCTTGTCGACCGAGATACGCACGCGCAGCTCGCCGTCGCCTTCATAGAGATCCGGAGTGGAAAGCGCGCGGAAGCGCAGCTTATCAGCGGCATCAGAGGCGTTGGAGATCAGTTCACGCAGGAAAATCTCTTTGTTTGAATAGAGGGAATGGATCATCAGGTGCAGAAGTTGTTTTACCTCTGACTGGAAGCCACGCGTCTCTTGTCCTTTCATGGTCATTGCTACCTCAACAGAATCGGGGTTGATCGAACGTTGAGGAAGAGATGGGGATGGCGGGAAAATTTTCAAGCCGGTTTCAGTGAATGAAACCGGCGAGTGCTTAGAATTTAATCTTATGACGTCCGGCAAGAGAGTGCGACAGCGTGGTGCCATCAACCATCTCCAGCTCGCCACCTACCGGTACACCGTGCGCGATACGGCTGGCGTCAACGCCATACTGACCGCACAGCTCAGCGATATAGTTGGCGGTCGCTTCACCCTCTACCGTGGGGTTGGTCGCCAGGATCACCTCCTGCAGCGTCTCATGTTCCAGACGCTGCTCCAGGCGATCGAGCCCGATATCCTGCGGACCAATCCCATCCAGCGGCGACAGATGTCCCATCAGCACAAAGTAGCGTCCGCCAAACTGGCCGGTCTGCTCAATGGCGTGAATATCTGCCGGGCTTTCCACCACGCAAATCTGCCCATTCTGCTGCCGACGGGCGTTAGCGCAGATGGTGCAGATCTCCTGTTCGGTGAAGGTACGGCAATCGGCACAGTGGCCGATTTCCGACATCGCGCGCGTCAGCGCCTGAGCCAGACGCATGCCACCGCTGCGATCGCGTTGCAACAGGTGAAACGCCATGCGCTGCGCTGACTTAGGGCCTACACCCGGCAGACAGCGCAGTGACTCCATTAAGGTTTCAAGCAGTGGACTGGTCTGCATCAGAACGGCATCTTGAAGCCAGGCGGCAGTTGCATACCGGAAGAGACAGAAGCCATCTTCTCTTTCTGCGTCTCATCGATGCGACGCGCCGCATCGTTAAAGGCTGCAGCAATCAAATCTTCCAGCATATCTTTGTCATCTTCCAGCAGGCTGGGATCGACTTCCACGCGACGGCAGTTGTGCGCGCCGTTGATGGTTACTTTAACCAGACCCGCACCCGATTCGCCCGTAACTTCCAGCGCGGCGATCTCTTCCTGAACCTTGGCCATTTTATCCTGCATCTGCTGGGCCTGTTTCATCAGGTTGCCCAATCCGCCTTTACCAAACATAGTTTTCTCTCTCTGCTGGGGCTGCGCGCAACCTCTGCGCGACAGCGTGATCATACGGGTCGGATACTCTCTTCATCCAGATCGGCATCAAAGAACTGCTGCAACATCTGAATGTGGGTATCACTTGCGAGCGACTGGCGCGCCTGCGCCAGCTTCTCTTCATAGATGGCCTGTCGCCACTCCAGCGGCGTCAGCACCGCCGGATTATCATCTTCCACGATGGTCAGTTCAACTTCCTGACCCGCCGCCTGGCTTAGCGCAGCCTGAATGGCCTGCCGGGCTGCCGCAGAATTGAGGTGTCGCTGGCTGCTGCGCAGATGCAGCGTCACGCTCTGTTCATGCTGATCTTTCCACGCGTTGAGCGCCACCTGCTGCACCAGCTTTGGCAGCGTCAGCCGGGCAATTTCAGCGGTCCAGGCATCACGCAGCTGTGCTTCCTCGGCCAGCCGCGCAGCCAGCTCCGGCGTTTTCTCATGCTCCAGCGCTGAACGCAAGGCTTTTGGCGTTGCGACCGGCTCCGCTTTCTCCTCACTCTGCTGCTGTGCTTTCCAGCGGTACGCCTCCGGTTTTACCGGCGCGCTTGCGGTTTCGGGTGCGCGCTGCTGAACGCGCTCCGTCACCGTAGCCAGACGCTCCAGCGCCTGATTTGCCGGCCGCGCGGGACGCGCTGCCGGCTCACTCTTTTTTACTTTACCTGCCCCCTGACGCAGCAGTTGCGTACGCGCCTGCAGCAGCTGACTGGTGGTGTCCGGCAGATTGCCGGCAGGCGGAGCCTGCGGTTCTGCCGGAGCCGGCGCAGCGGGCGGCGCCATCTGCGGTTGCGTAGCCGGTGCCATCTGCGGTTGTGTAGCCGCAGCGGGCTGCTCAGCCGGGGC
>NZ_MIPP01000027.1 GCF_002095385.1 Pantoea eucrina
CCGCCGAAGCGGTCGGTGCGGTCGCTGCCGACGCAGCCGGTCCGGCTGGTGCAGTGATAGTGGGAATCATATGTGCCGGATCGCTGACCTGAACGGCATCGCTTTCGGCATTCTCTTTTTCTATGGCGGCTTCAGTATCATGATTTAATACCAGCAGGCTGATACGGCGGTTGACCGCATCATCAGCGCCACGGTTTTTAAGCTTCATCGTGGCGGCCATCCCCACGACGCGCAGCATTTTGTTGCTGTCCAGCCCCCCGATAACCAGCTCCCGGCGGGACGCATTTGCCCGATCGGCGGAGAGCTCCCAGTTACTGTAGCCGCGTTCACCGCTGGCATACTGAAAGTCATCGGTGTGACCAGAGAGGCTGATTTTGTTCGGAATATCGTTTAGCAGCGGCGCAACCGCGCGCAGAATATCGCGCATATAGGGTTCAACCTCGGCGCTGCCGGTTTTAAACATCGGGCGGTTCTGGCTGTCGATAATCTGAATACGCAGCCCCTCCTCCACCATGTTAATAATCAGATGCGGCCGCAGCGCTTTCAGGCGAGGATCGGCTTCAATCAGCTGATCGAGCTTTTCGCGCAGCCGGTTAAGACGGATCTCATCCAGCTGGCGCTTTTGTGCATCCATATCCACCTGCTTTCTGACTTCGCCTTTCTGCTGGGTCGGATCGTCTCCGCCCCCCGGGATCGGGCTCTCGCTGTCGCTGCTGCGTGGTCCGCCCGTAACCGCAACTTTAAGCGGGGTTTTGAAATACTCGGCGATCTGAACCAGCTCCTGCGGATTGGCAATTGAGATCAGCCACATCACCATAAAGAACGCCATCATCGCCGTCATAAAGTCGGCATAGGCAATTTTCCATGAGCCGTGGCTGCCTTCATGCTTTTTATGTTTGCGCCGTTTAACCAGCACAATCGGGCGATTGTCATGCTTCATGAACTCTGGTCCGAAGTCTGTTTAGCCGGGTTTTTAGCGTTGCGCACGTGCTCTTCCAGTTCAGTAAACGAAGGACGCTCTGTGGAATAAAGCGTTTTACGTCCAAACTCGACGGCGATCTGCGGGGCATACCCGTTCAGGCTGGAAAGCAGCGTAACCTTCACGCACTGCATCATCTTGGTGGTCTCGGCGCACTTCTGACGCAATACCGACGCGAGCGGTGAAATAAAGCCGTAGGCCAGCAGGATGCCGAGGAAGGTGCCCACCATGGCGTGCGCAATTAGCGCGCCCAGCTCTGCCGCCGGACGATCGGCTGACGCCAGCGCATGCACGACCCCCATTACCGCTGCAACAATGCCGAATGCCGGCAAGCCATCGCCGATGGCAGATAAACTTTGCGCTGGTACTTCGCACTCATGCTCATAGGTCTCGATCTCTTCATCCATCAGCGCTTCAATTTCAAAGGCATTCATGTTTCCGCTGACCATCAGACGCAAATAGTCGGTAATAAAATCCACTAACTGTTTATCGGTTAAAATACGCGGATAATTAGCAAAAATTTCGCTCTGCGAGGGATCTTCAATATCGCGTTCCAGCGACAGCATGCCCTGCTGACGGGATTTCGCCATCAGCCGATAAAGCAGCGCCATCAAATCCATATAGACCGCTTTATTATATTTAGAGCCGCGCATCAGCAGCGGCAGCGCCTTAAGCGTCTTCTTAATAGACTTACCGTTATTACCGACCAGAAATGCGCCGATACCTGCCCCGCCAATGATCAGCAGTTCAGATGGCTGATAAAGCGCCCCTAAATGGCCGCCGACCATCAGATAACCGCCCAGCACGGAACCAAGGACCACGATATAACCCAGAATAATCAGCACAAAAACATCCTTACGTCCGTAACGTGTTGGTGGAAGTTAAGCCAGAGGGCCGCAGGCGATATTCACAAATCGGAGGCAAAAAAAAGCAGCGGGGGTAACCCGCTGCTGGATGGCTTCCACAATGCGAACATACTTAAACGGCGCGTTTAACCTGTTCATCCAGCAGTTGTGGAAAGGTATCGGCAGTATCTGCAGAAAGTTTACGTCTTTTTACGGCACGTGAAGGCGGCTGGCACAGGCTGCAGACAAAGCTGCCCGCGGGCTGATGTGCATGATTAATAAAGCTGCCGTGACAGCTTTTGCAGTCAGAGAGTTCCAGCATCCCACTTTCAACGAATCGCACCAGGGTCCAGGCGCGCGTCAGCGCCAACAGCGGGCCCTCGTCCGATTGCGGACACTGCTCAAGGTAGAGACGGTAGGCCTGGATAACAGCCTCCACGCCGCTGCTTAAGCCGGTTTTGAGTAAAAACTGCCAGGCGTTACAGAACATCGAGGCGTGAATATTCTGTTCCCACGTCATGAACCAGTCGGTAGAGAATGGCAGCATACCTTTTGGCGGCGGCGCACCGCGCAGCTCTTTATATAATTTAATTAAGCGACCACGACTTAATTGCGTTTCACTCTCCAGCATCTGCAGACGGGCACCCAGCGTGATCAGCTCCATAGCCAGCTGAATATCACGCGCTTCCTGAACGATACTTTTATCGCTCATTATACTGCCCTCTTTTTGGTGCTGGTTTCAGTTTTTGAAACGCTGCGCAGCAGACGGCTGGATAACAGGATCCCGGTGTGAATTTGCTGCAGATCGTCGACACGTGATTCCTGCGTGAGACGATTAATTAAATTGTGATCGGTAAAGCGGAACTGACATACCAGCTGATTCGTTTCAGCCAGCTTTACCATTTCAGGTAAGGTTAACTGAGCGAGTGCATCTGCCATTGCTTCATCAATACCCAGACGAAACATAGCTGAAGGTTTTTCCTGGTTAATTAAGCGCTGCGCGAGCAGTAAATATGACAGATTGATGTCATATATATGTTTTAGTAATTCTGATGTTCCCATTTTTTCCATCCTGATAGACGCGGCATATATACGGCCACAGAATTTAATCTCTATGGTTCGGGTTGCTGGTTGGTAAATCTAAAGATGGCAAAAAATAAAATCAGGCATAAGCCAACATATATTTAATTGTTTCATTTCCTACCGGGACATTCAGTAGTAGCAGTCAAAATTCCAGGCCATTTTTTCCTGAGTCTTAACCTTCTTCCCTGATGTCTTTTTATCGTTTTTTAAGACTAATCTGAAAACAACGCAAATCTATATGGTCTCAATCCGACATACAACGTGACCGGACCGGAATTTTAGATAAAGTGTGATCTGCGTCACACTTTTAAGGCAAATTTTTTTACCGAAGCTTCAGGGATGCTTGCGTTTTGTCTGTTTTTTGCTCAATTTTCAAATTTTCCGCTAATATTTCCTAAGGAATTTCTCATATTTCCGTTTAGTCGACACAGGTCACGTTATGCCGATCCTTTTGTTGCCATGTTGCGGTTATCTCATCACAACCCACTACCCCGGACCTCTGTTGCAGCACAAAACACCAGAAACACCCTTATTTTATAAGTTTTAAATTAATCACTTACAGGGAATATTGCCAGGTGGCATCACTCCCGCATCGTAAACAGCATGTAAAACGTGATGGCGCCTGACAAATGAAGTGTCAAGACAACGTCAGCAAAGGTGAGAAAACGGGTATGGATGTAACTGGCTGTTACATTAGCAAAATGAATGGGTGGTACAGAAAACGCACTGATGTATAACTATCATCGGCATGACCAGAGAAAACTTTAGCTCTGATAACAAAACTTACAAAATCACGGCTGTTTTTGCGCCAGACCCCGCATATTGCTCGCTCATCAACCGTTTAGCGGCACGACATATGAAATCGATTTCTTCTGTATTGCCGCTTCGGTTTCATCGCTTTTTACCGGAGCGCATGCGGATAAGCCGCTCGGTAACAGTGAACGGGATGACAAATATGCTTAGCCGGGTTTCTCTTTTTAATAACGCTTTTTGGCGGGCGCACGGCAATAAAAAAGGGAGTGCATTAATGCACTCCCCCATAATCGCTTTCAGCTACCGGTTATGCCAGCTTCTGAAACGTGGCAACTTTATTTGCCGTCCCGTGATCGTCGCCGCGTGCGGGCAGCGCATTGAGATCGTGCAGGAACGTTTCGCGCCAGTGTGAAATATCCTGTTTACGCAGCACCGCCATCATATCGTTATAGCGGGTAATGCGTTCCGTACGTGACATGGTGAGCGCCTTATCCAGCGCCGCAGCCACTTCGTCACGATCGTAAGGATTCACAATAAGCGCCGAGGTCAGCTCGTTCGCTGCACCGGCAAAGCGTGACAGAACCAGCACGCCCGGGTCATCCGGATCCTGTGCCGCCACATACTCTTTCGCAACCAGGTTCATCCCGTCACGCAGAGGTGTCACCAGGCCGACATCGGTGAGACGGAAAATTTTCATCAGCAGACGGCGATCAAAATGCTGGTTGAGATAGTAAAGAGGCGTCCACCCCAGCGTGCCATATTTACCGTTGATGCGCCCCGCTTCGGTCTCCAGCTGGTGGCGGATGTCCTGATAGGCCTGCACATCGCCCCGCGAGGTCGGCGCAATCTGCGAGTAACGTATTTTCCCGCGATGCTGCGGGAAGTTTTCCAGCAGCGCTTCATAAGCCAGAAAACGCTCGGGCAGACCTTTGGAATAATCGAGGCGCTCACAGGCGATGATGTTTTTGGCATCGCCCAGTTCACGCTTCATTGCAGCCATCTTAGGTGGCAGCGGCCCTTCCGCCATCTCTTTGATCGCGTCAGGTTCAATACCAATTGGATAGACTTCGGTCATAAACGTATTGCCGTAAGCCCGATGCTTTTTCTCGCCTTTGTTTTGCAGCTGCGTCTGCTGGCTCAGGCTGTCAAGAAACGCAACCCGGTCAGATTCGGTCTGGAAGCCCAGCAGATCATAATCGCTCAGCATCTCCAGCAGCTCCTGATGCGGCGGCAGCGCATTGAAGATTTCCGGCGTCGGGAAAGGAATATGTAAAAAGAAACCGATTCTGTTCGTCACGCCCAGCTTACGCAGCTCGGCTGCAAACGGCAGCAGATGATAATCATGGATCCACAGCACATCATCAGACTGAATCAGCGGTTTGAGACGATGAGCCAGCGCCGTATTGACCCGGCAGTACCCTTCCCAGGCTTCACGCTGATATTGCACCAGATCGAGCCGGTAGTGGAAAGCGGGCCAGATCACTGTGTTAGAGAACTGGCAGTAGTATTGATCATAATCGTTCTGGTTGAGCGGGAAAGAAGCATAGGTGATCCCATCGTGCTCCAGTTTTGCCAGCGGCTCTTCCTCTTCACCCGAATATTCGCTGATCTCTCCGTTCCAGCCAAACCATAAACCACCGGTATTTTTAAGCGCATCAAGAATACCTACGGCCAGGCCGCCTGCGCTGCTTTTGCTTCCGTCGGGGATAGCAATACGGTTAGATACCACGACTAAACGACTCATAACCTGAACTCCTTACCAATATTGTCATGCTCTAATTGTAATAATAGTTGCTCCAGCCACTGCCAGACAGCGTTGGTGTCCGGCAGCCGGTAGCGCGCTTCACTGGGGCCTTCGCCAACTTTGACAGAGATGCCCTGTAGCGCATTGACCGCAAGAAAGCCTTTTTCATCGGTGAGATCGTCACCCACAAACACCGGAATACGTCCTGCAAAAGGCGCTTCCTGCATAAAAGTGTTAATGGCCGCACCTTTATCGATTCCCTGAGGTTTGATTTCGACCACGCATTTGCCCGGCTGCAGCGTGAGCTCAGAGAAGCGGCTAACAATCTGTTCCGCCAGCTGCATAATTGCCTGCTCATGCTCAGGGGCGTTGCGGAAATGCAGCGCAAACGCCATGCCTTTAGCCTCCAGCACTGCCCCTGGCCAC
Source organism: Pantoea eucrina (assembly GCF_002095385.1). Lineage (GTDB taxonomy): Bacteria > Pseudomonadota > Gammaproteobacteria > Enterobacterales > Enterobacteriaceae > Pantoea > Pantoea eucrina. The sequence continues at coordinate 5,831 of NZ_MIPP01000027.1, forward strand.
TGGCTGAATGCCTGTTCCAGCTCATCATGCAGCGCTGAGGCAACCGTATCCGGCAGTGCATGACTATGAATCTGACCGGTTGCATCGCGGCGCTCTGCGCCGTGCACGCCCGCCGCCGGCGCTTCAAGCGGCGCTGCCAGCTTATCCAGCTGGGATATTGGCCGTCCGGAGACCAGCGCCAGCGCACCGTGGCTGAGATTAGAGATCTGCTGCAGATGCTGACGAACGCGGGCGGGAATGGTGACCTGATCGGGCTGTGCTTCAATGGCTGCCAGCGTGCCGTCAACGTCAAAAAAGAAGGCGTAAAGGCCGCCGCTTAACGACGGCAGGGTATTGATCTCGCTTACCACAGATGTCACGTCTCCTCCTTTTAAGGGTAAAAATCAGGATGTTCAGAGGCGTGCTGCAGATAAAACGCTTAGGGTAAACCACTAATAAATGCGCAACCTTTCCGGGTTAACGCCATGTATAACTGCATAACCTGACGCACAATGAACATCGGCAGCAATAAGTGTAGACCTTATTACGCTTTTTGCCATAAAAGTTGCTGGCCGGAGAAAATAGCATCCGATTTACCGCTCTGCCCTGCATTTTAATAATCAAAGAAACGATAATAAAAAAATAATAAATGTGTACAGCAGCGGTAAATATGTATGACTTTTTCCTCTGCACTAATTCAGATTATTCCTGTAGCCAGCAGCGGCGTCCTGTAAAAATTAAAACAAGAATGAATCCCGGAATGAGAACCGCTTCATCCCGCATAAAGAAATTCTTAAAAAGAGCTGCGCGTCCCGTTTTTTTACCGCTTCAGTTGCAGCGGAATTGACCTGAATGATGCATTTATGCACACTGACGCGGGTCAACGATATCGATGATAAAGAGCGATATAATGGTGCAAAACTACAGTCAGCGCGTCCATTTTTACTACTGCATTCTGGTTGCGCTTAAAATCCATGCTCAATCCAAAAAAAGCGCTCATCTGCGGGGGAAAAATAATTTCCTGCTGAAGTGGCTGCGTAATGCGCAGAACAATACGATTTTCCATCCGGATATTACCAGCGAAATTGAGTGGCTGCGTAGCAAGATCATCAGCGCCGGACCCGATGCCGATCTGGAGCCGATGCTGCAATACGTATATGAAACGGCGAAACGCGCGGAAAGTTTACGTTACGGCCTCTGAAGCCGCCTCCGGCCTGCGTTAAGAGAGACGCAATTTAATGAGTTTATTTGCCTGCAGAAGCTTATTCACCCGCGATAAAACGCAGGCGAATAAAAGCGGTTTCAATATTTACATTACTCCCTGTTTTGCGCTACCGCAGCGCTGACCAGCTACTCCTGCCAGTCATTATTTTCAGCCTGCCGTCGTGCAAAAAGTGATACCGCTTAAACCCTTATTGCGCGGTTTCAGCAGATCGCTATCACATCCCGCACGCCATTCGCGTATTATCGCCCGTCAGGAGTGTGTATCACTCTGCGTCGCACGTGGCGCAGACTTCATGGAGAATCCGCATAATGGCATTGACTATTCGCCACGCCCGGCCGGAAGACGCCGGCTTACTGCAGCAGCTAGGGCGTATGACCTACAGCGCGCACTTTAAACACCTGTGGGTCTCTGCAGATGAAATGGATGCGTTTATCAGCAAAGAGTACGGCATGGATGCGCTTGCCAGCAGCCTGACCGATGCCAGTGAAAGCTGGCTGATTGCTGAGTCAGCGCAGCCTATCGGTTTTGCCAAAGTAAAGTGGAGTGTGCCGGTGCCCGATTCCGGGATGCGGGGTGCTCAGCTTTGCAAGCTCTATCTCGATCCGCAGGAAACAGGCAAAAACGTCGGAAGACGGATGTTTGAGAGCATCATTGCCAGCGCGCGCAGCCGGCAGGAAGGCTACCTGTGGCTGGAAGTGATGGACGCTAATGTCAGAGCCAGAAAATTCTATGAGGCGTTTGGCATGCAGCATATTAAAGATATTCCTTTTGTCACCGCCTCACAGCAGAGCGTGCTGCAGATTCTGGGGATGCTGATTTGATCCGCCTGCCCTGCGTATCTGACTCAGGGCGAAAAGCCTCTCTGGCTCACATATCTGATTAATTTTGCCAATTATTCCGGATAATCGCCTTAAACCGCTCCGACATCACTGGCCTGTTTAATTCGCTATGCTGCTAATTTAATGACGCTTTTTAATTCTGGCTGCAGCTTTTATATTTTGTGCGCCATAAAAAAATCTTTAAAAGTGCTTTAAAACAATTACTTAATTATATTTTCCGCTTCGCTTGCACAGACTGCATTCACCATTATTCTTTAAAACGTACCACGCACATAACTGCAATGATTCATCATGTTATTAAACACTCTTCAAGAGGCTATATCATGACTCAGCACAGAGGCGGTTCAGGTAACTTCGCAGACGATAAGCAGAAAGCATCTGACGCGGGCAAAAAAGGTGGACAGAAAAGCGGCAGCGGAAGCGGCGGCAGCTTTAAAGATGACCCTAAAAAAGCATCTGAAGCAGGCAAAAAAGGTGGCCAGAGCAGCCGTAAAGGTTCCTGATTAGCCAGCAGCACAGGGATGCGCTGCAGTTCACCTCTTCGCTCTCTTCTCACTCTCCTCGCTTTAATCTGCCGTTACGCTTGCTGTTTCTCCTGCCGCAGACAACTCTTAAAGTCGTTTTACTTTCCCGGTTTTACTCCAGACTTAACTTTTAATACTGAAAGGATTTACGCCCGTCATGAAACGTTTTTTATGCTCGCTGTTCAGCAGCCCTGAATCCTTACTGCAGGTCATGACACAACAGGATATCACTGAGTCGATGGAGGATGGTGACAGAATTATAATCGATGAAGATGGCAACGCCTCGGTCAACCCGCTCAGTCCTGAAGTCCATAAAGATTTTGCTGAACACGTTTCAACTCTGAAGGAAATTTAAATGGGCACGGCGATTTTCATGGTTCTGATGGTATGCGGTTACTGGTATACCAGCCGCGATATGTCCAGCCGGCTAAAAATAAAGCGCTCATTCGGCTGGGACGTCTATTTTCTGATTGCCCTTTACGGCTGCATTTTTGTTGTACAAGGGGTGCTGGCAACGGCTATTGTCTGGCTCCTGCTGCTGGGCGCCTCGTTTGCGAATAACACGTTCGGCCTGAGTGCTGAACATCATGCTAACTGGCACGTCGATTTTATGACCTGGAGCTTTCTGGGCATCCAGGCACCGGTGGTCATTATGCTGACCTTTGCGGTGATATTTTGTGTTTACCGCTCCAACTGGGCCGGCAGCGCCCGCCTGACACCCGGCAGCCGTAAAGAGTTATATCAGCGCCTCTCGCGTTCTAACGGTATTGAACAGCTGCTGCTGCACTGCATGGAAGAGGGTGAACTGGCATGGGTTACGCTGAAGTCCCGCCGGATTTACATTGGCATGATCCACGCCGCCACGTTTGAATTTCCCGGCACGGCAAATATCGTGATGATCCCGATGCTGAGCGGCTATCGCGATGCGCGCACGCTAAATCTTGCGATTGAGCACAACTATAGCCGCTGGTATCACGAGCATGAGATCAGTTTCCTCTCCTCACCGAAAAGCGCCCTCGATTTTCGTAAGGTGCTGATGGTTGATCAGATTGAGAGCCTCTCCCTGTTCGACCCGGCCAGCGCCTCCGCGCTGGCTCTGGGAAAAAAACGCTATCAGCGCCGCCGTATGCCGCCTAAACACCCCTGAGAGATGACGCTGAGGACGCAGCGGCCCGCCAGCGCCAGTTGCGTACCTCAGGCACATCTTCACCATACTCCCGCACCCAGGCGTGATGCGCCGCAAGACGCGCCTGCAGATCGTCCAGCAGATCCGGATGATCTTCAGCCACGCCGGGCACATGCAGCAGCGCAGCCTGCGCCAGATGATAGCGATCGAGCCGGTTCAGCACGGTCATATCAAAAGGCGTGGTGGTAGTGCCCTCTTCGTTAAATCCATGCACGTGAAAATTACGATGATTATTACGCTGATAAGTCAGACGATGGATCAGCCCCGGATAGCCGTGGAAGGCAAAGATTACCGGCTTGTCAGCGGTAAACAGGTGCTCAAACTCCGCCTCGCTTTTGCCATGCGGATGCTGCTCATCACTCTGCAGCGCCATCAGATCAACAACGTTTACTACGCGCACGCGCAGCGACGGCAGTAACTCCCGCAGCAGATCGACCGCCGCCAGCGTTTCCATAGTCGGTACATCGCCTGCACACGCCATCACCACGTCAGGTTCATCTGTGCAGCTGGCCCACTGCCAGATGCCCATGCCCGCTTCACAGTGCGCAATCGCGCTATCGATATTGAGCCACTGTGGTGAGGGCTGCTTACCCGCCACGATGACATTGATGCGATCCCAGGTACGCAGACAGTGATCGCCCGTCCAGAGCAGGCAGTTGGCATCAGGCGGCAGCCAGACGCGCACTATGTCTGCCTTTTTGTTCACAACGTGATCGAGAAAACCAGGGTCCTGATGGCTGTAGCCGTTATGATCCTGACGCCAGACGTGAGACGAAAGCAGATAATTCAGGGAAGAGACTGGCTGCCGCCACGGCAGTTTGCGCGACACTTTCAGCCATTTAGCGTGCTGATTAAACATGGAGTCGACAATATGAATAAACGCTTCATAGCAGTTGAACAGGCCGTGACGCCCGGTAAGCAGATAGCCCTCCAGCCAGCCCTGACATTGATGCTCGCTCAAAATCTCCATCACGCGTCCGTCGCGTCCCAGCTGTTCATCCCACGGCTCCAGCGGCGCCATCCAGCTGCGGCTGGTGGCGTCAAATACCGGCGACAACCGGTTTGAAGCGGTCTCATCCGGACCAAAAAGACGGAAATTATCGCTATTGAGGCGAAAAATTTCGCGCAGATAGAGGCCAAACTGATGCGTCGCTTCGCCCTGCTCTGCGCCCGGTGCGCTGAGCCCGAGCGCAAACTGCCGGATATCAGGCGTGGCAAGCGGCCGCCGCAGCCGCCCGCCGTTGGCGTAAGGGGTCGCACTCATCCGTTTATCACCCGCCGGAGCCAGCGCCCGTAGTTCAGCGTTTAAACGTCCACTGGCGTCAAACAGCGTTTCAGGCTGATAACTGCGCAGCCACGCTTCGAGGATCTGCCTGTGCGCCTCATCCTCGCGGCATCCGGCGACCGGCACCTGATGCGCGCGCCAGAATCCTTCGACCCTTTTGCCATCAACCTCTTTGGGTCCTGTCCAGCCTTTTGGCGTGCGCAGCACGATCATCGGCCAGCGCGGTATCTCTTCACTATGGGTGCCACTGCGCGCCCGCTGCTGGATGGATGCGATAGTATCAAAAGCGCGATCCAGCGTAGTGGCCATCTCCTGATGCATGCGCTGTGGATCATCGCCACAGACAAAGAGCGGCTCATAGCCATACCCGCTGAAGAGCTGCTGCAAATCTTCGTCGCTGGTGCGCCCCAGCAGCGTCGGATTAGCGATCTTGTAGCCATTGAGGTGAAGAACAGGCAATACGGCCCCGTCACGCTGCGGATTAAGAAAATGGATCCCGTGCCAGCTGGCGGCCAGCGGACCGGTCTCTGCTTCACCGTCACCAATAACGCAGGGCACAATTAAATCCGGATGATCGAATGCGGCGCCAAAAGCGTGCGAGAGCGAATAGCCCAGCTCTCCCCCTTCATTGATTGAGCCTGGCGTTTCAGGCGCCGCATGGCTCGGAATGCCGCCGGGAAAAGAGAACTGTTTGAACAGACGCTGCATACCCTGCTCATCTTCACTGACCTGCGGGTAGATTTCACTGTAGGTTCCCTCCAGCCAGCTATTGGCCACCATACCGGGGCCGCCATGCCCGGGGCCGCAGACGTAAAGCAGGTCAGCGTTGCGCTGGCGAATAACGCGGTTGAGGTGGGCATAGATAAAGTTGAGTCCGGGCGTGGTCCCCCAGTGTCCCAGCAATCTTGGTTTAATGTGCTCAGGCAGCAACGTTTCACGCAGCAGCGGATTCGCCATCAGGTAGATTTGGCCCACAGACAGATAGTTCGCTGCTCGCCAGTAGCGATCAAGCAGTTCCAGTTCAGCCGTGGTCACAGAGTCGGTCATCACCTCTTCTCCTCGTTACAGGGTAATAACTAACCTTAATCGAGAAAACAACATGCTGCGAATCAGCCCGCCGACAATATTCATCTGATGCTTCAATAAATTAATTGTTAACCGAAGCGCATAAATATATTTAAGCGATGCGTTAATTGTCGCTGCGCTTAAATATAATAAAGACTACAAAATCAGACTCTGCAGATAATTCTTATGAGCACATAATCAAACCGTCCCGCTTGCAGATTAAAGAAACGCGATTACTATTAAATACGCAGCTCGCACATGATTGGTCATTCAGATCATGTCATTATCAACTCATGAAGAGGAAATATATTATGACTCAACATCGAGGCGGTTCAGGTAATTTCGCAGACGACAAACAGCGGGCATCTGAAGCGGGTAAAAAAGGCGGACAGCATAGCGGCGGAAGTTTCGGCAACGACCGTGAAAAGGCGTCTGACGCTGGCAAGAAAGGGAGTCAGAGCGGCAATCGCGGCGCCTGACAGCTTATTTCAGGGATGAACCCTGCGGTGCAGTGATTGCGCGTTTAATGACTATTCCGCATCAGAGAACGCTAACCTCTGCTGTCTGAAATCTCATATTAATGAATAAACTACATACGTCATTCGACGTCTGCTTTGCTGTTTATTACTGCATGGAGAACGCTTATGAAAGTTGAATCTTTGCTCGACCTTTTTATTCACGATCTTTCAGATGTTTATAGTGCAGAAAAACAGATTACCCGCGCGCTGCCCAAAATGGCGCGTGCAGCTTCTGATGAAACGCTTAAAGCAGCTTTTAAACAACATCTGGAAGAGACCCAGGGACAAATTGATCGTCTTGATCAGGCAGTGGAAGCGCACGAAGAATTACGCATTAAACGCATGAAGTGCCATGCGCTGGAAGGTCTGGTAGAGGAAGCGCAGGAGCTGATTGACGCGACCGAAGCGGGCCCGGTGCGTGATGCTGGCCTGATAGGCGCGGCGCAGAAAGTTGAACACTACGAAATTGCCACCTACGGCACGCTGGTGGCCATGGCCAAAAAGCTGGGCCTCGATCAGGCCGCCAGTCTGCTGGCAGAAACGCTGGCTGAAGAAAAATCTACCGATGAAAAACTCACAACCATTGCGGAACAGCAGTAACGCATTATTACAAAGGCCAGCCTATCGGCCTGACTGTTAACACTGAGGTGAGCCATGTTTCGACACGTTAAAAAATTGCAGTACACCGTCAGGGTAAGTGAACCGAATCCCGGACTGGCTAATCTGCTTCTGGAGCAGTTTGGCGGCCCGCAGGGCGAACTGGCAGCTGCCATGCGCTATTTTACTCAGGGTCTGGGAGATGACGATCTCGGACGCCGTGACATGCTGATGGACATTGCGACCGAAGAGCTGAGCCATCTTGAAATTATCGGTTCGCTGGTAGGTATGCTTAATAAAGGAGCCAAAGGCAAGCTGGCTGAAGGCACGGAAGCGGAGGGCGAACTTTATCGCTCTATTACCGGTGCGGGTAATGACAGTCATCTTACCTCTATTCTCTATGGTGGCGGCCCGCCACTGACAAACTCAGGTGGCGTGCCATGGACCGCAGCGTATATCGATACTATTGGCGAAGTGACGGCGGATTTGCGCTCCAATATCGCCGCGGAGTCACGCGCTAAGATTATTTATGAACGCCTGATTAATGTGACTGATGACGTCGGCGTAAAAGATGCACTGGGCTTTCTGATGACGCGTGAAGCCGCCCACCAGCTCTCTTTTGAAAAGGCGCTCTACTCTATCCGCAATAACTTTCCACCGGGTAAACTGCCGCCAATCGAAGAGTATGCGCATACTTATTTCAGTATGTCTGACGGGGATGATGTACGCGGCAGCTGGAATTCAGATGAGAACTTCAACTATGTCGCCGATCCTCAGCCTGCCGTAGATGGCGGCGATGGTCACGCCTCAGTGGTGCTCTCTGCGGATGAAGCGGCAGCGCTGAAGGCTATGGCCACCAGAACCGCCTCGAATCCTGATGTTAATCCGGAAACCGGTGCTGAACTGGGTAGTGAAAAGCCACAGACGTAACCCGTAAGGAGAGATCAATGCATCATAAACCTCTACAGCGTGCTCACGCAGGTTATCAGCCTGGTAAAGATGAGCCTGAACTGCCTGATGATGATGCGGGCAGTGCGCCAGAATCGGGTGATAAGCAGCCTGAATAGACGCCCCTCCTTCTGACCGCCTTCGGGCGGTTTTTTCATCTTAAAAGCAATTTTTTTAACGGCGTAAGCCAGCCTCAGGCGCAAAAATAATAAGCGAGACGGTAAAATCGCGTTAATTAACGCAGCAAACTCAGCACGTTAAAATTTTTATTTTTTTATTCTGGCGTTTTTCTGATTCTGGTCTATGTTCCTTTAGTCACGTTAGTACCAATAATCACTATAAGAAGTTAAGGAACTTTTATGGATTTCGCTCGATTTAAAACACGGTTACAGCAATGGGAGCATTTGCACTTTACCAGCGTAGAATTACAGCAGCGCGATGGCCGCTTTGAAATCTACGCTACTGCAGCAGAGCATCAGACGCTCAGCCAGCTCTTTATCTGTAATGTCAGCAATGAATCTGCCGCGCAGGAAGAGATAAAACAGTTGCAAAGCTGGCTACAAAAAATTAAGTCCGGCAGAAGTAAGCGTCTGAATGCGCGCCCGGTTCGTCAGGTCACGGTAAATGTTCCTGGAGTGAGCCTGAGCCGTTAAGCAACCGAATAGCTATTTCAGCGTTAATCAGGCAGATGTACAACTTTAAACTGAATGACGTTAATTAAGCGCGCTGCTTTTAATTAACTGTACAACTCAGCTAAAAGTGTACAGAAAAGAAAGAAACGCATGAGCAGGATTGAAAGGAAAATGGAAGAAGCTCTTCACGGATGGAAGAGCAGAAAGCGTGGTCAGGCATCGTCTGGCGTATAGCCAACAACAATTTCCAGTGTGCGACGCAGAACGTCAGCTTCAGCGCTGCCACTGGCCGATTCCAGCGCCATAATCAGGTAAAGAATAATCGACTTATTAGTCACTCGTCCCTCAGTAGCAAGGATGCTGCGTATTACCCCATCCAGCACCTGTGACTCATCGCTTAACGCATGGCCGGCATCGCGAAAATGCGCAGCCAGCTCATTATCAGGCAGCACATTGTATAAGTTTTGAAAATCTGCCATTTTCCGTCTCAAACTGTTAAAGATAAGGCCGCAGTATACCTTATCGGGCTGGATTAATGTTTACGGCTATTGCCGGATGACTGGTCATTGCCAAACAGGGGATGAACGTTATCTTTTTCCGGTTCGTTTCGTTGTTGCTGACCAAGAGAAATGCTGGTCCGGACCTCTTTCAGGGCCATGCTGATTGCGGTGCGATACTCTTCATCGGTGGCCTGCATCTGCATATTCTGCAGCTCTGCCATCAGCGCGTGGGTATTAACAGGCCCGGAGCGCTGAAGCAGCGTCAGGGCAGCTTCACCGATGATTTCGTCTATACTCTTCTGGTGTTTGCTCATCTTCATAGTGAATCTCTGTTTGCCGCCACTTCAAGATGAAGTACGACAGTAAAACAGCGCCACGCAGTGCGTGGCGCGATACAGCTGGTCACAGGTTATACATGAGGTTGTGCACTCTTCCCTGTTTACTTAGTCTGAATATAACCCGGTCGTAAATCTGGCATTAGCTTTCCCGCTCAAACAGCAAGCCGATAAGCTGATGATAATGCTGCTCTTCTTCTGCTTCTGTTGCCAGTTCAAGGCGACGTAACAGCTTAGTGCAAATGGATTTGCGATTCAGGTTGCGGCCTTCACGCAGAATCTCCACGACAATCTGTCCCAGCGTTTCCTGCTGAGACGGCAGCGATGCTTTACTAAAGTAGTTGGCAATCGCCTCAACTGAGTTCGGAGCATATCCGTTCTGGCGCATAAGTGACTCCCGTAAAATGTTAAAATTAACAATAAAAAAGTGGAAATCTAACCTGTTGTACAGGATTTCCAAAAAACTTGTACAGAGAATAATGAATGGTGAGGTAAGTTTTTTTTGCAAAAAGTGCTATCAGATGAGGGTTGAGACAAATTTACGCACATTTTCAGACGGGAGATCAGCGGGAAGTGCGCTCATCGCCGCCACAGGCTGACGATGAGCAGGGAGCTTAATGGCGGCGTGCACCGTTACCGGTGCCGGCAACGGTAACGCTATCCGATCGCTCTGACAGCGCTTTTAACGGCGAATCAGAACGACGGTCGGCCTGCTCTGTAGAGCGATAGTCCAGCAGCCACTGCTGCGCCTCATGGATCTGGCTGTCGCGCACCGCATCTGTTTCGCGGCAAGCCATCTGATGCAGTTCAGCCGTGAGGGATGCCAGAGTCACATCTGCACGGCGCATCATTAACGCCCAGGCGGCTTCCCCAATAACCGGATACTCATTTTTCATACTTTACCTCCTGAGAATGTGAGCTTGCGCCAGGTTCTCAGGTTTCAGTATAGACCACTACTGGCAAATGTCGTCCGTTATAGCTACACGCCTGGCGGCATTGCGCCATACGATATTTATCCCTTTGCCAGATCTGTTATTTATCGCCCTGCCCTTGCCCCGCTACGCTTATATTTCCATGCAGAATCTGTAATTACCATACGACAGAACCCCTGCCTGATTAATAAGCAACCCCTTCGGATTGACCCGCCCCGCTTAATATATTCTTCTGCTGAGTTCATATTAACCAGATAAAACGGACTCACCATCTATAATAATTATCATCCGGCAACGTTTATTTAATCGAAGCGTGGCTGACTGACATTTAAATAATAAATCGGGATGCATATATGAATCAGGAATTAATCGAAACGGCAACTATTCTGGGCGATCTTCTGCTTGAAAGAAAACTGACTGTCACCACCGCAGAATCCTGTACTTCAGGCTGGGTCGGCTCTACCCTCGCGGCCGTCGGCCAGAGCAGCCAGTTTTACAGCAGCGGCTTTATTACTTATACCGATCAGGCGAAACATCGGGTGCTGAACGTCAGTGAAGAGACGCTGGCACGTGACAGCGCCGTCAGCGAAGCCGCCGTGCGTGAAATGGCCGCAGGCGCAAAAACGCTTTCCGGCGACGATAGCAGCATTGCAGTGAGCGGTTATGCCGGACCAGATGGCGGCGAGGATGGTACACCAGCCGGCACCGTCTGGTTTGCCTGGGGCCTGCCTGATGGCACTATTCAGACCTGTTGTCAGCGTTTTTCCGGCGAAAGCGAAGAGGTCGTCCGGCAGGCAACAAAATATAGTCTTGAGCAGCTGACGGCACGACTCCAGGCTCTGCTCAGCCAGTCCGCCCCGGACAGCTGAGTACGTTTTACCTGAACAGCCTGTGCGGTCTGCGATTATCGGGTTGAATTCCGCTCCGTTCACCCGCACTCTTAAGCTTTCGACCTGACAGGAGTAAATGTAATGGCAACCGAATATGCGATCGTTGCGGGCGGCTGTTTCTGGTGTACCGAAGCCGTTTTTAAAGATGTAATTGGTGTTGAATCGGTTGAAAGCGGCTATACCGGCGGGGAGCGCCCTGATCCGACTTATGAGCAGGTATGCAGCGGGGCAACCGGTCATGCTGAAGCTATCCGTATCGGGTTTGATCCGGCGCAGATAAGCTACGGCGATCTGCTGGATATTAGTTTTGCCACGCACGATCCTACCCAGCTTAATCGTCAGGGAAATGATATCGGAACGCAGTACCGCTCAGCGATTTTCCCTGCTAATGCTGAACAGGAAGCAGAAGCGATTGCAGCCATTGCGCGCGCGCAGGAAGATCATGATGTGCCGGTAGTGACAACCGTAGAACCGCTCAAAACCTGGTATCCGGCGGAAGCCTACCATCAGGACTACTGGGAAGGTGCGGGTCAGCGCAACGGCTACTGCATGGCAGTCATCCCGCCTAAACTGCAGAAGCTGCGTAAAAGCTTCGCCAGTCGTGTGAAAACCGCTTAAGTTCTGCATACCGTCTTATCTGCAGGCCATTATTCAGAGTGGCCTGTTATATTTTCCGCAACCGCGCCGCCATTATCCGTCATAATAGGCCCCTTTTCCGCTAAGTGAACGCCACCATGACGCCTTCAGTCCCTGCTACGCCGATGCGCCGGCGGACAATGAAACTTAATACGCTGGTCACGCTGATGCTGAGCGCCGTGATTGTCCTGGTGCTGTGTACCGTGCATATGTTCTATTTCTTTCAGATTGGTGCCTCTACCCGGTCACAGCTGGAAGATAAAGCGATGGCCGTCGCGCGTACGCTGGCCACATCGCCAGATGTTCAGCGAGCGCTGCTGCTCTCCCCCGCTGAAGCTCATCTGCAGCCGGTCGCAAAAGCGGTTGAGACCAGCAACAATCTGCTTTTTATCACGATCACTAATATGGCGGGCATACGCTACTCCCATCGTAATCCGGAACTGGTTGGTCAGCATTTCATCGGCAACGATATTCAGCCTGCGCTGCGCGGTCAGGAAAATGTCTCTGTTAATCAGGGCTCCCTGGTTCGGGCACTGCGTGTTTTTACCCCGGTGTTCAATGCCCAGCATCAGCAGATTGGAGTGGTGGCTATCGGTATCTCACTGGATGCCGTCACCGATCAGATTAACCAGAGCCGCTGGATCATCCTCTGGACTATTCTGATCGGCGCGCTGGCGGGCGCGCTGGGTACGCTGATCCTGGTGCGCGTGCTGAAACGTATTCTGTTCGGGCTGGAACCTTATGAGATTTCTACCCTGTTTGAGCAGCGTCAGGCCATTCTCAATTCCGTCAAAGAGGGCGTGGTGGCGATGGACGATCGGCATGAAGTGACGCTGATCAATCAGGCTGCCTGCCATCTGCTGAGCGACGCAGCACAGACGCAGCGCGCGCCTGATGAAAGCTGGCGCGCTGACACCACCGCCGTCGAACCGCAGCTGCGCAGCGTGCTGCAGAGCGGACGGGCGCGGCGCGATGAGGAGATTAACGTGAATGGCCGACTGCTGCTGACCAATACCGTTCCGGTACGCACGGCGGAGCGGATTATTGGCGCGGTCTGTACGTTCAGGGATAAAACTGAGATCAGCCAGCTGATGCAGCGCTTAAGCGGCATGGTAAACTATGTCGACGCCCTGCGTGAACGCTCGCACGAGTTTATGAACAAGCTGCATGTGATCCTCGGCCTGCTGCATATGAAAAACTATGCGCAGGTTGAAGCGTATATCCTGAAAACCGCCAATAACTATCAGACAGAGATCGGCTTTTTGCTGGATAAGATCAAATCCCCGGTGATTGCGGGGATCCTGTTAAGTAAAATCAATCGCGCCTCAGACTGCGGGCACCGGCTCACTATCAGCGACGCCAGCTACCTGCCAGACAGCGGCAGCGAAGCGCAGATGGCGGCGCTGATTACCGTAACCGGCAATCTGGTCGAGAACGCGCTTGATGCGCTGCGCGAGCAGACCGAAGGAGAGATCCACCTGATGCTCCATTATCAAAACGGCTGGCTGACCTGCGAAGTGAGCGACGACGGACCGGGCATTGATGCTGCGCATCTGGCGACCATTTTTGATAAAGGTTTCTCCACCAAAGGTGAGAACCGCGGAGTCGGACTGTTTCTGCTTAAGCAGCAGGTGGAAAGCCTTGGCGGCAGCGTCAGCGCAGAGTCTGAGCCCGGCGTATTCACGCAATTTTTAGTCCAGCTACCCTGGGATAAAGGAAATTAAACCGCATGATTAATGTTTTAGTGGTTGACGATGATGCCATGGTTGCCGAACTCAACCGCAGTTTTATCGGTCAGGTACCCGGTTTTAACTGCTGTGGTACGGCGGCAACGCTGCAGCAGGCGCGCGATTTTTTATTCAATAGCGACACGCCGATCGATCTGCTGCTGCTGCTGGATATCTATATGCAGCAGGAGAATGGCCTGGATCTGCTGCCTGAGCTGCGAAAAGCGCAAAGCCCGACAGAAGTGATTATTATCTCCTCTGCGGCTGATGCAGAAAATATCAAAACATCGCTGCACTACGGGGTGGTGGATTATCTTATTAAGCCGTTTCAGTTTCCGCGTTTTGAAGAGGCGCTGACCAGCTGGCAGCAGAAAAAATCGCTGATGGATAACCACCAGCACTATCAGCAATCTGACGTCGATCTGCTGATCCACGGCAATCCGGCAACGCATCACGACAATAAGCGTCTGCCCAAAGGCCTGACGCCACAAACGCTGCGCACGCTCTGTCAGTGGATAGATGCGCACCCCGCACAGGAATTCTCGACCGATGAGCTGGCTGCAGAGGTGAATATTTCACGCGTCTCCTGCCGCAAATATCTCATCTGGCTGGCGCAGATCAATATTCTGTTTACCAGCATTCACTATGGCGCCACCGGACGTCCGGTCTATCGCTATCGTCTGCAGCCAGAATATCGCTCGCTGCTGCAGCAATATTGTCAGTAGTGCAGTTTCCACGTGGTATCAGCTGGCCGGAATCGGTAGTGACGCGGTGAAGAGCAGACGATTTGCCGATCGCGGGTGACAAAAATGGCATCGATGTCGGACTGGCTGGCGAGCCAGTTCAGTCCCTGTTCTGTGCCCATGCCATACAGCAGCGTGGTATAGATGTCGCCATCCAGCGAGCGGTCACTTATCACCGTCACGCTTAACAGTTCATTATCCAGCGGATAGCCGGTACGCGGGTCAAAAATATGGTGCCAGCAGCGCCCCTGCTGTTCAAAGTAACGCTCATAGATCCCGGACGTGACGACTGATTTCTCCCGCACCTCGATTACGCCGAGTAACGCGTTATCGTCAGCAAAGGGCTTTTTCAGCCCAATTTGCCACCCCTGCGGTTCATGCGGGGGCGCACCCAGCGTCTGCACGTTGCCGCCAAGATTGATCAGCGCCTGCGTCACTCCCTGCTGACGCAGCCACTGCTGCACCCGATCGGCAATATAGCCTTTGGCTATGGCACCGAGATCGATCTCCATACCGCGCTGCGGCAGATAAACCGACTGCGCCGCAGCGTCCAGCACGACCTGATGCGGGTTGGTAAGGGGCAACAGCGCGGTGATGTCAGCGGCAGCGGGCACGCTGTTGCCCTGAAAACCAATTTTCCAGCGCTTAACTATCGGACCAATGGCGAAGTTGAACGCGCTGTCCGGCAGCGTGCTGACCGTATGGGCCACCTGAATCAGATTAAACACTGCGGGACTGACCGCCACCGGTCGCTCGCCAGCGGCATGGTTAATTGCCATGACCTCTGACTGCACCCGGTTGACGGTAAACAGATTCTCCTGCTGTGCAATCAGGCGAAACACCTGCTGTGC
The DNA here is from genome assembly GCF_002095385.1 of Pantoea eucrina. Taxonomy (GTDB): domain Bacteria; phylum Pseudomonadota; class Gammaproteobacteria; order Enterobacterales; family Enterobacteriaceae; genus Pantoea; species Pantoea eucrina. The sequence continues at coordinate 21,243 of NZ_MIPP01000027.1, forward strand.
CAGCGCGGCGTTATTTTCAAAGAGTTTCAGCAGCACAGGCGATCCCATCTGAACGGCTGAATAGCTGTAGACACCTGCCTCGTTAGCCATAGTTGCCTCATTACTACCGGTGCCCGCGCAGACGGGCACCGGTGCAGGTTAATTACCTAAGGCGAGTTTAGCGGCGTTATGCCCCGCTTTGATACCAAAGATGATGATATCCGCTACGGCATTCCCGCCGATGCGGTTGGCGCCGTGAATACCGCCGACCACTTCCCCGGCAGCCCAGGCGCCGGTGATCGCCTGGTTCTGCGCATTCAGCACTGCGGTTTCCGTGTTGATGGTGACGCCACCCATGGTGTGATGAACGCCAGGCGCCACGCGAATAGCGTAGTAAGGCCCCTGATTCAGCGGATGGCGCAGCGCCGTTTTACGGCCAAAATCTTCGTCATGCTGCTTAATCACACACTCATTGTAGCGACCCAGCGTACTCTGCAGTGATTCCTGGTCCATATTGAGCTTAACCGCCAGCTCGTGCGGCGTGGGTGCGCTGATGACAAATCCTTTGGCGATATATTCGTCAGCGGCTTTGTTATTACGGCGCACCTGCTCATCGAAGATGATCCAGGCACTTTTCTCCGGCAGCGCAATAATCTCCGCAGAGACTTTATCGCGCGTCTCCATTTCGTTATAGAAACGCTTGCCCGCCTGGCTTACCAGAATTGCCCCGCCGCCGCGCATCGCTTCTGAAATCAGATAGGAGGTGGTCTGTTCAACCGTGGGATGGATCTGAATCTCGCTCATATCAACCGTACCGGCGCCAATATGCTGCAGCATCGCGATGCCGCTGCCGGTGGCGCCGGCGTGGTTAGTCGTGACAAAGCCATCCAGTTCCGGACGATATTTCACTACCATCTCCCGGTTGGCGCTGAAGCCGCCGGTGGCAACAATCACACTTTTTGCGTTGAGAATGCGGCTGTCGTTATACTCATCCACCACCTTAACCCCGGTTACCACGCCGTTTTCACACAGAATTTCAGCGACTGAGGTCTCAAGCAGCACCTCAATGTTGCGCTGGTTAACATTTTTCACCAGCCCGCTGATCAGGAAGCCCCCTACCGCTGAGCGATCTTCAGGCCGGTGCGTACGGTCAATGCTCATTCCACCTGTGATGGTAATATCGCTAAGCTCAATCTGCTTCGCTGCCAGCCACTCAATGGCTTCCGGCGCGCGTTCGACAAACTCATGCAGCAGCTGCGGATTATTTTTACCTTTACCGCCTTTCAGCGTCTCTTCATAAAACAGCGCTTTGCTGTCTTCAATGCCTTTCAGCCTCTGATAGCGCGTCTCGGCGGCGTTCATCCCCACTGACGCCTTAATGGTATTTCCGCCAATGGTGGACATTTTTTCAATCAGAACCACGCGGGCGCCGTCGTCGTGCGCCTGAATAGGCGCCGCGAGACCTGCGCCGCCGGTGCCGATGACCACAACATCGTAATTGACCGGCGCGTTCGGGTTGCCCCCTTCCTCAATCACATACTCTTTGCTGGAGGTTGCCAGCGCACGCGATACCGCTTTTTTCAGCGCCTCGCTTTGCGTAGTGGCCCCGGTAACCGCATCGACGTGCGGACTGTTTGCAACCAGAATGCGCTCGCGCAGGCTTTCAAACGTACTGGTGAAGTCAACATCCAGCGCCGGATCCGGCACCAGTTCGATGTCGGTAATACGATCGGTATCCAGCGTGACGTTGATTTTCAGCTTCAGCGCTTCCGCCTCTACCTTCGCCTGATACACACCGGCTTTATATTTGCGATGGCCGTCGCTGACGTCGCGGATCATGGCGTCCACCAGCGAGAAGCGCCAGAGCGGCTCCGGAATTGTCAGCTCCTCGCGTTTGGTACTGTCGATGTAGAGTTCAAGGTGCTCATTGTTAATAATGCGATCCGCCCAGTTGGGCCAGGCGATACAGGCTTTCCCGACGGCAACCAGATCGAAGCCAGACTCCAGCGCCAGTTCGGCATCCTCTTTATTCACCACGCCGCCGACGCCAATAACCGGAATGCGGGCCAGCTGTGCTGAACGCTGCGCAATGTATTTGGTAATCAGAGGCGTGGGGTCGCTGGTGTCAACAATGGAAGGACGCAGCAGCTGACCGACGGAGAAGTGCACGTAATCAAGGCCGCGCGCAGCGAGCTTCTCCAGCAGATAGAGGGTGTCATCCCAGCGAATACCGGGCACTTCAATCTCTTCCGGTGAAAAGCGATAGCCGATAATAAAGTCCGCGGCAGCAAAGCGATCGGCCATCTGATGCGTGATTTCCAGGACCTCCAGCGGAAAGCGCGCCCGGTTATCGCGACTGCCGCCCCATTTGTCACTGCGCTGGTTGGAGTTAGGCGAATAGAACTGCTGAATAAGATAGGTATTGGCACCGTGAATTTCCACGCCATCAAAACCCGCTTTGATGGCACGGTTCACCGCATCACCAAACTTTTTGATCATGATATCAACTTCATCTGCGGTCAGCGCCTGCGGTGTGGTGGCCCCTTCGCGCGGCGCGGCGATGGCGCTGGGCGCGACAGGCGTTTTCCCGCCAATCAGCGCCGGCTCAACCATGCGGCCACCGTGGTAAATCTGCAGGATAGCTTTAGAACCCTGAGATTTGATCGCATGCGCTATTCTGGCCAGTCCCGGGATCTTATTGTCGCTGTCGATGGCGATGGCGCCAGGAAATGCCGGACCACGATTATCGATAAACGCACACTCTACGATGACGGTGCCGATTGTGCCGGCACGCACCCGATAGTAGTCAACCAGATCGCTGGTGACGCCACCGTCGTAATAGCCGGTACAGGTTGTCATGGGTGCCATCACCAGACGATTTTTCAGCACGGCACCTTTAGGCAAGGTAAGGGGTTTTAGCAGCGGGGTAAGCGTGTTCATGATAAGCGACTCCGAAAATCAAAAATGAAATTCAATTCCTGGCAGTGTGACCGGTTAAATAATTAAAGTGGTCCGACTTCATGCTGTAAATATAACATTTAATTTAGTTACATAACTTATATCATTAGTTATATAAAATACCGATAAGGAAAGCCTATTTTCAGCAAGGAGGGAGCGTAACGCGTTCCGCTAAGTTTCGTTCAAAACTTGATTAAAATCAAAGTTAAATCAAAAAATGAAAATAAACTATATATTTCATTGATTTAAAAATCAAACGCCTGCCAGATATTGGAAAGAAATCGCTTCACATCCTGCATTAGATCGTGAGGCAAGCCCTGAATAAGCGTCATAACACACTGAAAATAACGCAGATAAAAATAAGCGCTCTATTTTATTGATCTGGATCAAAATAGGTATTTTAATTAATCGCATCATAGCAACATAAATTAGATAATTCGCGAAACAAAATTGCTTTCTGCTTTAACACAAGCGTCATGAACTTCCTGTATCGATGCCGCAAAATGGATCATCCAGGTATAAAGGCACCCGGTACTGATATCGCATTCTTCTCAACGTGCAGACAAAAACTATGAACCTATCAACGCAATCGCATGAACCCACCAAAGCGCCGCCTGCGGCGCCGGGTAAAAAAAATCGCCTGCTGATGCTCTGCCTGCCGGTACTGGTTGCACTCCTGTTGCTGCTGGTGCCTGCACCTGCCGGACTGGAGCCCTACGCCTGGCACTTCTTCGCCATTTTTGTCGGTGTTATTGTCGGCCTGATTTTTGAGCCGCTGCCGGGCGCCGTGATTGGGCTTACCGGCGTGGTGGTCATCGCGCTGTTTAGCCAGTGGGTGCTGTTTAGCCCGGCAGAGCTGGCCGACCCGGCATTTAAAACGGCAGCGCAGTCGTTCAAATGGGCAGTCAGCGGCTTCGGCAACTCTACGGTCTGGCTGATTTTTGGCGCCTTTATGTTTGCAGCCGGCTACGATAAAACGCAGTTTGGCCGCCGGCTGGCGCTGATTCTGGTGAAATATCTCGGTCGCCGCAGTCTGACGCTGGGCTACGCGATTACTTTCGCTGACCTGCTGCTGGCGCCGTTTACGCCGTCTAACACCGCCCGCAGCGGCGGGACTATCTATCCGATTATTGCCAACCTGCCGCCGCTCTATGGCTCTAAGCCTAATGACCCCAGCGCCCGCAAAATCGGCTCTTATCTGATGTGGGTGGCGATTACCGCAGCCTGTATCACCAGCTCGATGTTTCTCTCTGCGCTGGCCCCTAACCTGCTCGCACTGGCCTTGGTTAAGAGCGTTATTGGTTTCGATATCAGCTGGGGGATGTGGTTCCTCGCTTTCCTGCCGCTGGGGATCCTGCTGATTCTCACCATGCCGCTGCTGGCTTACTGGCTCTATCCGCCGGAAGTCAAAGTCAATGATGAGGTACCGCGCTGGGCGACCGCCGAGCTGGAAAAGCTGGGCCGCCTGTCGCGCAATGAGATCCTGCTGCTGCTGTTTGTCGTCGCAGCGCTGATGATGTGGATTTTCGCAACGGCATGGATAGAGCCCGCTATGGCCGCGCTGCTGGTGATTGTGCTGATGCTCTGGACCGGCGTACTTAACTGGAGTGATATCACCAGCAATAAAGCCGCCTGGAACACCTTTGCCTGGTTTGCCACGCTGGTGGCGCTGGCCGATGGTCTGGCACGCGTCGGTTTCATTGCCTGGCTGGGCAAAGAGGGGGCGGTGCTGCTACAGGGTTACGATCCTCAGGTCTCCGCAGTGGTGCTGCTGATTGCCTTTTATCTGCTGCACTATCTGTTTGCCAGCACCACGGCGCATACCACCGCCCTGCTGCCCGCCATGCTGACTATCGCCGCCTCAATTCCAGGCATTAATATGCCGGTGTTCTGCCTGATGATGTGTACCTCGCTGGGTGTGATGGGCATTATCACCCCTTACGGTACCGGCCCAAGCCCTATCTATTACGGCAGCGGCTATCTGCCGACCAAAGATTACTGGCGGCTTGGCACAATCTTTGGCGCCCTCTTCCTGGTGGCGCTGATGGTTATCGCTTATCCCTGGATGGTCATGATGTTCTGATGATGTTGCTTTGATGTTAAAAAACGCAGCCGCGTCAGCCTGTTTCAGTGTTACTATGCTCGCCAGTCAGCTCCTGATACGGGCTGGCGAGAGAAAATAGCACCACAGATCGCCTAATTTGCCGCCCGCCGCGCAGGCGGGCAACACGAAGCTAAGTGAGCCAACATGTCGAACAAACCCTTCTATTACCAGAACCCCTTTCCTCTCGCCAAAGATGATACTGAATATTACCTGCTGAGCCGCGAGCACGTTTCGGTCGCCAGCTTTGAGGGCGAGGAGGTGCTGAAAGTCGCACCAGAAGCGCTGACGCTGCTGGCTCAGCAGGCGTTTCATGACGCCTCTTTTATGCTGCGCGCCTCACACCAGCAGCAGGTTGCCGCTATTCTGGCGGATGATGAAGCGAGTCAGAATGACAAGTATGTCGCGCTGCAGTTTCTGCGTAACTCAGAAATCGCTGCTAAAGGCGTACTGCCAACCTGCCAGGATACCGGCACCGCGATTATCATGGGTAAAAAAGGCCAGCGCGTCTGGACCGGCGGCGGCGATGAAGCGGCGCTGTCGCAGGGCGTCTATAACACCTATATCGAAGATAATCTGCGCTACTCGCAGAACGCCCCGCTGGATATGTACAAAGAGGTCAATACCGGCACCAACCTGCCGGCCCAGATCGATCTCTACAGCGTGGATGGCGATGAGTATAAGTTCCTCTGCATCGCTAAAGGCGGTGGTTCAGCGAACAAGACCTACCTCTATCAGGAAACCAAAGCGTTAATCACGCCGGCAAAATTAAAAAACTACCTGATTGATAAAATGATGTCGCTCGGCACCGCTGCCTGCCCGCCCTACCATATTGCATTTGTGATCGGTGGCACCTCTGCGGAGAGCACGCTAAAAACGGTTAAGCTCGCCTCAACGCATTACTATGACTCGCTGCCAACGGAAGGCAACGAGCACGGTCAGGCGTTTCGCGATACCGCACTGGAGCAGGAACTGCTGGAAGCGTCGCAGCAGCTCGGACTGGGCGCGCAGTTTGGCGGTAAATATTTCGCTCACGACATTCGCGTGGTCAGACTGCCGCGTCACGGTGCCTCCTGCCCGGTAGGCATGGGCGTCTCCTGTTCTGCTGACCGTAACATCAAAGCTAAAATCAACCGCGATGGCATCTGGATTGAGAAGCTGGAAGATAATCCGGGACGCTATATTCCGGAAGCGCTGCGCCAGCAGGGCGAAGGCGAAGTGGTGCAGGTAGATCTTAATCGCCCGATGCAGGATATCCTGGCCCAGCTCTCCGCTTATCCGGTGGCTACCCGCCTGTCGCTGAACGGCACCATTATTGTGGCACGCGACATCGCTCACGCCAAACTCAAAGAGCGTATCGATAATGGCGAAGGGCTGCCGCAGTACATTAAAGATCATCCGGTCTACTATGCCGGTCCGGCCAAAACGCCGGAAGGACACGCGTCCGGTTCCCTCGGCCCTACCACCGCAGGCCGGATGGACTCTTATGTCGATCTGCTGCAGTCGCACGGCGGCAGCATGGTAATGCTGGCCAAAGGTAACCGCAGCAAACAGGTGACTGACGCCTGCCATAAGCATGGCGGATTCTACCTGGGCAGTATTGGCGGCCCGGCAGCGGTACTGGCGCAGCAGAGTATTAAAAGCCTTGAGTGCGTTGAGTATGCCGAACTGGGCATGGAGGCGATCTGGAAAATTGAAGTGGAAAATTTCCCGGCGTTTATTCTGGTCGATGACAAAGGTAACGATTTCTTCCAGCAGATCCACAATCAGTGCTCTGCCTGCGTAAAGTAAAGCGCTGAAGCAGACCCTGTAAAAAATCCGCGGCACCAGGCTGCGGATTTTTTTATTAATCTGAGAGCGCTTTCTTATGCGCGCAGCGACATTTCCCGCGCGGCGTCGCGCTCGGCACTCTGCTGGCGCGCATGCTGCAACGCATCATAAGTGGGCAGATTGACGCTGATAATGTCCTGTTCGACCGCATCCAGCACCTCATCGTGCTGCTCCATATAATCATATCCTGCGTTCATGATCTCTCCTTTGCGCAGAGGCGTTTCTCATATCCTGTCCTGCAAAGATGACAGGTTTATGAAAATATAGCCTCTGCAGCGACCGCCGGTACGAAAATCAGAAGAACCCGAGCGGCTGTGTGCTGTAGCTCACCAGCAGATTTTTAGTTTGCTGATAGTGATCCAGCATCATTTTATGCGTCTCCCGCCCGATGCCCGATTTCTTATAGCCGCCAAACGCAGCGTGAGCCGGATAGAGATGGTAGCAGTTAGTCCAGACGCGTCCGGCTTTGATTGCTCTCCCCATACGGTATGCGCGGTTGATATCCCGCGTCCAGACGCCAGCGCCAAGCCCGTAAATCGAATCATTAGCAATGGCCAGCGCCTCCGCTTCATCTTTAAACGTCAGTACGCCGACCACCGGTCCGAAAATCTCTTCCTGAAATACGCGCATGCTGTTGTTGCCTTTCAGCAGCGTGGGCTGAATATAGTAGCCGCCGCTGAAGGCTTCACCAATCTGCTCAACGTTACCACCGTGCAGCACTTCCGCCCCTTCCTGCTGCGCAATCTCAAGATAAGAGAGGATCTTATCAAACTGCTGCTGCGACGCCTGAGCGCCAATCATGGTTTCCGTATCCAGCGGATCGCCACGTTTAATGGTTTTGATGCGCTTCATCACGGCCGCCATAAAGGGCTCAAAAATCGATTCCTGCACCAGCGCGCGCGACGGACAGGTACAGACTTCCCCCTGGTTCAGGAAGCCGAGCACAACCCCCTCGGCCGCTTTCTCAATAAAGCTCTCCTCCGCCTGCATGATATCTTCGAAAAAGATATTTGGTGATTTTCCGCCCAGCTCCACCGTGGACGGGATCAGGCTTTTTGCCGCCAGCTCCAGAATATGGCCGCCGGTCGCTGTTGAGCCGGTAAATGCGATCTTGGCAATGCCCGGATGCGATGCCAGCGCTTCGCCCGCCTCTTTACCGTAGCCGTGCACCACGTTAATGACGCCGGGCGGGACCAGATCTTTGATCAACTCAACAAACAGCGTGATGGAAAGCGGCGTCTGCTCGGCCGGTTTCAGCACCACGCAGTTACCTGCGCCCAGCGCCGGTGCCAGCTTCCAGGCGGCCATTAGCAGCGGGAAGTTCCACGGAATGATCTGCCCCACCACGCCCAGCGGTTCATGGAAGTGATAGGCGGCCGTGAACTCATCGATTTCGGCGGCGCTGCCTTCCTGCGCCCGGACACAGCCGGCAAAATAGCGGAAATGGTCCACCGCCAGCGGCAGGTCAGCGGCCAGCGTTTCGCGTACCGGCTTGCCGTTATCCCAGGTTTCATTAACGGCGATATATTCCAGATTCTGCTCCAGGCGGTCAGCAATCTTCAGTAACACCAGCGAGCGCGCCTGCGGTGAGGTCTTGCCCCACTGCTCTGCCGCCGCCTGGGCCGCCGCGACCGCATTATCAACATCTGCCCGATCGGAACGCGGGAATTCGCCGATTGCGCTGCCATTAACCGGTGAGGTGTTGGTAAAATAGTGACCGTTAACCGGCGCAGTAAACTCGCCGTTGATAAAGTTGCCGTACTGCGATTGCAGAGTGATCAGAGAACCCTGTTCTCCCGGAGCAGCGTAACGCATGGTATTTCCCCTTACAGAGCGAATGGAAGTTAACAACTTTTAAACTGTTGATTAACATTGCGCGATCGTTTTTAGCCTGTCAGGTCTGCAGGCGGGAAACTGTGAGCCGACGCGGGAAATCGGTGTTAAAGCGGGACAGAATCATTTGTGCCGGAATGTTCTGAGTTTGGCTTTTTTGCCGCGCTAAAGCGAAACCTAAGCGTTATCTGTGGTCAATACCCTGCAGACCACAGATTCAGGAGAGAAAGATGCTGGCTTCAGCCATGATGCTAATGCGGGCCAAAGCGAACTTTGTACAGCAGTTTATTCGCGATCCGCGCACAATCGGCAGCGTCACCCCTTCATCAGCGGCGTTATGCCGCTGTATGTGCAATGCGGTAGAGTGGGATAGCAGCCTGCGGGTGGCTGAACTGGGCGCCGGCGATGGCGTGCTGACCCGCCAGCTGCTGTCGCGTATGGTACCGGCCGCGCAGCTTGACGTGTTTGAAATTAATCCGCAGCTGGCAGCAGAACTGCGTCAGTGGCACGATCCGCGCATGCAGGTCCAGGCACACTCAGCGGAGCTGCTGCAGGGTGAATATGACGCTATTTTTTCCGGCCTGCCGCTGCTGTCGCTGCCTGCGGCCACGCGTCACACCATTCTGAGCGCGGTGCATAATGCGCTGGCGCCCCAGGGCGTATTTGTCCAGTTTCAGTACACCTCGCTCACCCGGCACGATCTGTCGCGCTATTTTGTCTGGCAGCGGCAGCGGGTGCTGAAAAACATGCCGCCCGCCTGGGTTTATCGCTGTCAGCGCTGCGACGCTTCCTGATCCCGGGGCCGTACCTGCTGCCAGAAGCGCTGCAGCAGCGTACGCGCCCAGTCAGTATCCCCCATTACCGCGCTATCCGGCTGTACGTCAGCCGGTGTACAGGCCGTCATGATCTCGCGACTGAACTCCGGATGAAACTGAACGGAAAATGCCTGCGGCGAGTAGCGTAACACCTGACACGCATCCAGCGCTGAGCGCGCCAGAACCGTGGCCTGCGGCGGCGGGGCCAGTACCGACTGCCGGTGCGACAGCCAGGCGCAAAAGTGCGCCGGTAACCCGTCCAGCCAGGGATCAGAAGCCGTACGCGTGACGGTCTGCAGCCCGCGCTCCCAGCCGCGGGGATTATCGCCCACCTCACCCCCCAGCGCATACGCCATCAGCTGATGGCCGTAGCAGACGCCAAGCAGCGGCAGCTGCGCCTCCATTGCGCCGCGTATCCAGGCCGCAGTGCGCTCACTCCATCCGGCGTGGTCGGTTACCATCGCCCAGGAGCCGCTGAGGATCGCCCCGCTAATCTCCTGCCAGCCGGGAAGTGCGTCACCCCGGTGCGGACGCACGATAATATAGTCATCCGCCTGCAGCTGCAGCGCGTCAATAAACCACGCAGCTGTTCGCCAATTTTCGCCACCACCTGCGGGGGCGGAACTTCAAGCTGTATTAATGCCAGGGGTAAAGTATAACTCTCCGTCATTGCCGGCAGGCTCCTCTGCTGCGTCCGCTGTTAAGCGCTACTGTGACAGCAATTGCCAGCCGTGTCTTATGTTATTCCGCAACATGCTTATGCAGAAGCGAATGTCAGGATAGCGTTCAGATAATAGTATGTTGTAATTATAAGGCGGCGATTTTGCTGTTGAGTGCTAAACCGCCAGGTTGATGTGTCCTGTGCGGCAGGCTTCATGCCATTATTAAGCGTAAGTTCATTTTTCTGTGAAGGATAACAGCGTGGCCGTACGGCATTTTTTTCTGATTCTGTTTGTGGTTTCAATCTGGGCGTTTAACAACGTGGCGGTTAAATGGGGCCTTCTGGAGCTGCCGCCGCTGTTTCTGACGTGGATGCGCTTTGTCGTGGTCGCTCTGATTCTGGTGCCCTTTTGCCGTGTCACGCGCGCGCAGCTGCCGTGGCTCATTACCCTCGCATTTACCTTTGGCTTTATGCATTTCTCGCTGCTGTTTGTCGGCATGCGCTATACCGATGCCGGTACGGCGGCTATCGTTGTACAGCTGGGCACACCCATTGCGATGCTGCTGGCGATGGCGATCCTGAAAGAGAAGCTGCGGCTGGTGCAGCTGTGCGGCATCGCTATCTCTCTGAGCGGCGTGGCCGTGCTCTCGGGCAGCCCGACTATCCCTGCCTGGTGGGTACTCTGTATCCTGCTGTGCAGCGCGTTTGGCTGGGCGGTCAGCAACATGATTGTCAAAAAGTCGCCGCCTATTAGTCCGCTGACGCTGACCGGCTGGATCTCATTCCTCGCCGTGCCGCTGGTTGGCGCTGCCTCATGGCTGACAGAGTCGAATCAGTTCAGCGCCCTGCAGGCGGCGGGCTGGCACGGCTGGTTCGGCATTCTTTACAGCGCTATCGCCTCTTCGATTGTTGCCTATACGCTGTGGTACGCCCTGCTGAAAAAATATAATGTTAATCTGATCATGCCCTATTCGCTGCTGACGCCGGTGCTGGCTGTCATCATGGGCGTGACGGTGCTGGGCGACAGCATGAACAGTTTCAAAGTATTTGGCGCATCGCTGGTGGTGCTGGGCACCGCCATTGCCGTGCTTAACCTGCGCAATCTGCGCATGCACGCACGTTTTCCGCGTCTGCGCCGGCGTTAGTCTCTCTTGGCTTAACCTGCATCCGCCGGAGTCTGCAATCTTTAGCCGCACGTCACTGCTTGTTGTGCAGCTGCAGCGAACGTCTCCGGCAGCCGCTCCCCCTGCGGGGAGCGATTACGCCTGCGGCGTATCGTCTTCGCTCAGCTCATCATACATCGTCTGGATCGCCTCGCGGCTCAGCTCAGCCAGCGTACGATAAAACGCCGTGGTGGCGTGCGCTTCAACTTTGCCGAGGAACGCACCGCACCACGGCAGCAGATAAGATTCAAACAGCGCGCGCTGCGCGTCTGATTCATCTTCTGCAGACTGATCTTCCAGCCACGACGCCGCCAGCAACAGTACGCCAAAGTGATCGGCAGGCGCGTCACTGAGCGGCATGCCGCGCGCGCTGAGAAACGCCCGGATCTCCGCTTCCGGCGCGCCTTCCGGCCACTGTGACGCGTAAGGCGGCACGCTGCACTCCTGACCGACAAACAGCGCGTTGTAATCCGCTGCCAGCGCCTGCGGATCGCTGCTCTGCTGCAGACGCGTCAGCAGCGCATCCTGCTCCAGCGGCCACTGTGCCTGCATTTTGCCTTCGCGCAGCAGCGTAAACAGCGGCATCAGCAGCGGATCCTGGGGCTGACGGTTAAACAGGGAGCCGATCACCCGGCAAAGCATAGAAAATTCATTCATCTGGCAGCATTCCTCACTACAACATTAAAAATCCAGTAATTCCGCGATCCGTTTACCGCTGCGCTGCTCCAGAAAATCGAGCAGGCGGCGCGGCGTGACATTTAACACCCGATCTTCAGGGAAATCCACCTCGCGCGTGATGCGCAGGCAGTGCTCAAAATGCCCCAGCGTAAAGGCGGTATGGGAATCGGAGCCAAATGCCAGCTGTCCGCCCGCGTCACGCACCGCCTCCGCAATCGCACGGCAGTTGGGTTCGCTGCCCGGACGCGAATGGGTAAACGAGGAGTTATTGATCTCCAGCGCCACGTTGTAGTGGGCTGCGGCTTCGGCAATGGCGCGAATATCCACCGGGAATTTGGGGTTGCCCGGATGGCTGATGATATGCACCAGCCCGCCTGCCATCGCGGCGATCATCGCCTCGGTATGGTGTGCTTTATCGCGCGGCGTGTAGACCGGCTCGTGAAAGCCCGCCACGATCAGATCCAGGGCATCCAGCATCGGCCCGCTGCAGTCGATCTCGCCCTGCTGATTCTTAATGTTCGCTTCAATTCCGCGCAGGATGCCGACGCCGTCAATAACCCGCGGCCAGATGCGCATATTGATGAAATGCCAGTGATGCGGCGCATCCGCCATATCGGGGCCGTGGTCGGTAATGGCAAATAGCTTCAGGCCGTTCTGTTTCGCCTGGGCGACATAGTCGTGCAGCGTGCTGTAGGCGTGCGTGCTGGCAACGGTGTGCATATGCAGATCAACGGGATACATATTTTGCTCCTCTGAGATAAGTTAATAGCCGCGCTGGCGATCCACGCGCCCCGGGGGCTGCTGCCCTTTTTCCAGCTGCTGAATGGCGCTGGCGATGGCGTCCATCGCCTGCTCCGGCAGCGTAATAGCGGCACTGTGGGGCGTGATGGTGACGTGCGGATGCTGCCAGAGCGCATCGTCCGCCGGCAGCGGCTCCTGCTGAAAGACATCCAGCGCGGCGGCGGCAAGTTGCCCGCTGTTAAGGGCTGCCAGCAGGTCCGCTTCAACCACGTGCGCGCCGCGCGCCAGGTTAAGAAAGTATGCGCCGTGCGGCAGCGCGCGCAGGAAATCAGCGTTGATAAGATCGGTGGTTTCCGGCGTGGCGGGCAGCAGATCAATCACGACCTGGCAGCCGGCAAGGAAGTCGTGCAGCGCGGCGGCACCGTGGAAGGCGTGCACGCCAGGCAGGCTCTTCGGCGTGCGACTCCAGCAGCGCAGCGGGAATCCCCACTGCTGCAGGCTCTCCAGCACGCTGCGGCCCAGTACGCCCGCGCCAAGCACGCCAATGATGAAGGCGTCGCGCGCCGGCAGCGGCAGCGGCTGCCAGCAGTGCGCCTGCTGCTGGCGCTGATAGTCAGCAAAGCGGCGATACCAGCCCAGCACGCACCAGTTCGCGTACTCCTGCATCTGCTGTGCCATGCCGGTATCCTCGAGGCGATACAGCGGCACCTGGGCGCTGAGCCTGTCAGGGTGCTGACGCTGCTGCTGCAGAAGTTCATCGACGCCCGCACCCATCGCGAACACTCCCTTCAGGCTTCGCTGCGCCAGCATCTCCACCGGCGGCGAACGTACAACGGCATAATCTGCACGGCCATTATCGCCTGGCTGCCACAACCGGATTTCCGCGTCCGGCAGCCGCCGGCCGAGGCCCGTGAGCCAGCGCTGCGCGTCCATTGACGGGTGATACCAGATAATCTTCATACGCCTCCTTATTTTCTTTCAGCCTCCGGTAAACCGCGCGACGGAGCAAGTAAAAACCGTCAGCGGCAACAATTTCCCACGTAATTACCCGGCAGCGCTTCACATTTCCATCGCCCTGCAGCGCCAGCCAGCACGATAGCGACTAAAGTTGGTTGAGTGGTCAATACGTTAGCGCACCACGTTTTCGGACAAGGAGAAAAACCGATGAGAAAAAATGTCATATTGATGCCCGCGCGCCTCTCTCTGCTGCTTACCACTGCCCTGCTGGCAACCAGCACGCTGGCCCATGCCGAAACCGGAAGCCGGATGCTGAGCCAGCAGCCGCAGCCGCCCGATGTACGCCTGGGGCCGCTCTTCAGCGCCGTGCAGAAAGCGCAGTTCTATCCCGATCAGAAAACCTTTGCTGACGCGATCCCGAAATACGATCCCGCCTCGATTCTCGCTGACTGGCAGATGCAAAAGAAGCAGCGCAATTTCGATCTCAAACGCTTCGTTGACATGAACTTTACCCTGCCCAAAGAGCAGGATAAATATGTACCGCCCGCCGGGCAGAGCCTGCGTGAACATATCAACGGTCTGTGGCCGGTGCTGACGCGCAGCACGCCTGATGCCAGCCAGTATGATTCACTGCTGCCGCTGCCGAAGCCTTACGTTGTGCCGGGCGGACGTTTCCGCGAGGTCTATTACTGGGACAGCTATTTCACCATGCTGGGCCTGGCGGAAAGCGGTAACTGGGACCGCGTGCAGGATATGGTCGATAACTTTGCCACCGAACTCGATCGCTACGGGCATATCCCTAACGGCAACCGCAGCTATTATCTCAGCCGGTCACAGCCGCCGTTCTTTAGCCTGATGGTGGACCTGCTGGCCACGCATAAAGGCGATGAGGTTTACCGGCACTATCAGCCGCAGCTGCAGAAAGAGTATGACTACTGGATGGCTGACAGCGACAGCGTGGCGGCCGGTCACGCCAGCAAGCGGGTGGTAAAACTCTCCGATGGCACCCTGCTTAATCGCTACTGGGACGCACGCGACGTGCCGCGTACAGAATCCTGGCTGGACGATGTGAAGACGGCAGAAAAAACCCCGGAACGTGACAAACCGCAGCTCTGGCGCGATCTGCGCGCCGGCGCGGCGTCGGGCTGGGATTTCAGCTCGCGCTGGTTTACCGATGCGCATAATCTCGCTTCGATCCGCACCACAGCGCTGGTGCCGGTCGATCTCAACAGCCTGCTGTTTCATCTGGAGCAGACGCTGTCAAAATCAGCCAGGCTGGCAAAACAGGACGACCAGGCGAAAGCCTTTGCCGCGGCGGCAGAAAAACGCCAGGCCGCGATCAATCGTTATCTGTGGGATGAGAAACAGGGCTGGTATGCTGATTACGATTTCAGTAAAAAACAGGTTCACAACCAGCTGACGGCGGCCGCTCTTTTCCCGCTCTATATGCAGCTGGCCGGAGATAAGCAAGCTGAACGTACCGCCTCTGCAGTTGAAAAACAGCTGCTTAAACCTGGTGGTCTGGTGACAACCACGGTCAATAATGGCCAGCAGTGGGATGCGCCTAATGGCTGGGCTCCGCTGCAGTGGGTAGCGGTAGAGGGGCTGGAGCATTATAACCAGCCGCAGCTGGCACGACAGATTGGCCAGCGCTTTCTGCAAAACGTCCAGCAGACCTATGACAAAGAGCATAAGCTGGTAGAAAAATATGTGGTTGAGGGCGCGCAGCTGGGCGGTGGCGGCGGTGGCGAATATCCGCTGCAGGATGGCTTTGGCTGGACCAACGGCGTGACGCTGATGCTGCTGGATAAATATTGCCCGAAAGAAAAAACCTGTAACAGCGCCAGTGATATCCCTGATATGCCGGCGCTGCAGCGCGCGAATTAATTTCGCACCGGCTACAGCCGAAAAAAAACC
This sequence comes from Pantoea eucrina, assembly GCF_002095385.1. GTDB lineage: Bacteria > Pseudomonadota > Gammaproteobacteria > Enterobacterales > Enterobacteriaceae > Pantoea > Pantoea eucrina. The sequence continues at coordinate 36,876 of NZ_MIPP01000027.1, forward strand.
GCAGCCCCGGGGCCGCGGTTTTTTTTATGCGGGCAGAATTAACTGCGCACTTTACGGTAGATAAACAGCACGACAATGGCGCCGATCACCGCGACAACAAAGCTGCCGAAGTTGAACCCGTCAACTCTGCCAAAACCAAACAGGGTACTGATCCAGCCGCCGACAACCGCACCGATAATACCCAGTACCACGGTCAGGATAAAGCCGCCGCCATCTTTACCTGGCATAATCCACTTAGCGAGAATACCGGCGATCAGACCAAAAATAATCCATGAAAGAATACCCATTTGTTGCTCCTTACGTTATGAATCAAGGTGTTCACTGCGATAAGTATAGACGGGATTTTTTTCCCTGCAGCGCGACTGCCGCTTTAATCATCAGCCAGCCGCTAAAGCTTCAGAGCGTTACGCCGATAATCGTCGCATAACGATGATAAGCGCAGCAGCGGGGAGCAGGATGTGAAAGATGCCGATAACGAACAGTATCTCAAGCGGGGTACGTTAGCGGTCTTGAATGTGATGAGGGATCTGTCGCGCTACCAAACTCCGCTAATGGTGACCTTTAATCGCGGGCAGTTTATCAGCCGCCTGCTGGTTGCCGATGAGGAGTGCATCATTTTCGATCTGGGCAGCAATGCGCTGAGCAATGAGTGGGTGCTGGAGAGTCCCGACTTCAGCGTCTGCGCCGAAACCTACGGCGCCAAAATTGAGTTCACCCTCGCTGCCCTGACGCTGGTTGAATATGAAGGCTTACCCGCATTCAGCGCACCGCTGCCGGCGTGCGCCTGGCAAATCCAGCGCCGCGAATTTTTCCGCATCAACGCCCCGCTGGAGCCGGTTTTCTGGTGTTACACCCGGTGGCCGGACGGCAGCCAGGCGCGCTTTCGCCTGCAGGATCTTTCGCTGGGCGGGGTCGGGGTATTGCCGGAAGGGCCGCTGCCGGAGGGCCTTACCCGGGGGGATAAGTTCAGCCAGCTGCGGGTTGAGCTGGGCGAATTTGGTCAGTTTGAGGTTACCGCAGAGCTGCTGCATATTGGCGAGCGCAGCGTAGTCCGTAAAGGCGAAGCCTGCGTAATACCGCGGCTGAGCTTTCGTTTCACTGCCATTGAACCCGTGCAGGAGCGTCAGCTGCAGCAGGTGATCTTCGCGCTTGAACGGCTGGCACGCGATAAGGCGAGCCGCTTTCAGTAACTGCCGTTACGCCTGCAGGATATCTCAGACAGGCTATGCTTCTCCTTGCCCTTTATTTTAACCAGCGCCCGGCAAGGAGAAACTCCCCCATGGAAAACTGGCTTTCAGCCTCTGGCTGGCAACGCATTTTTCTTAATCAAACCGTCTGGATCAACAGCGCCATCATCCTCTTTGGCACCCTTATTGTCTGGTGGCTGTTGCGCACCGCTATCCGCTTTGTTTCGAATCGTATCGCCCGCTACAGCGAACAGCGCCATGTGCGTTTCACTGCCATTCTTGTTGAGATCCTGCGCAGCACCAGCCAGTCGCTGCTGCTGATCTTCTCACTGCTGATTTCGCTGAAGTTTGCGGACCTGCCGGCCAACTGGAGCGTGGCGATTGCCCACAGCTGGTTCCTCGCGCTGATTTTGCAGTTCACGCTGTGGATCGACTGCGGCATCCGTTTATGGCTGAAAAGCATGCTGCGCGATCCGCTGCACGTACGTAATCCGGTCACCACCGTGATCCTCGGCATTCTGCTGCGAGTGGTGGTATGGGTAATGATGCTGCTGGCGATCCTCTCCAACATGGGCATCGACATTACCGCACTGGTGGCCAGTTTAGGCGTCGGCGGTATCGCCATTGCGCTGGCGATTCAGACCGTGCTGAGCGATGTGTTTGCGTCGCTGGCGATCGGCTTTGATAAACCGTTTGAGCACGGTGATTTTATTGTATTCGGCGATATTGCGGGTTCCATTGAGCACATCGGCCTGAAAACCACGCGTCTGCGCAGCCTCGGCGGCGAACAGATTGTCTGCTCAAACACCATTCTGTTACAGCAGACGATCCACAACTACAAACGGATGCAGCAGCGGCGCATCGTGTTTAAGTTCGGCATTAACTACGGTACGCCGGCGGAGAAAGTGCGGCAGATTGGCGGCATGGTGAAAACGATTATCGAAGGCGTGCCCGACACCCGTTTTGACCGGGCGCACTTTCTCTCGTTTGATGAGTCGCAGCTGACGTTTGAAGTGGTCTATTTCGTGCTGAGCGCGGATTACAATGTTTATATGGATATTCAGCAGGAGATTAACCTGCAGCTGATGGCGCAGCTGGAGCAGAAGCAGATCCGCTTCGCCTTCCCGATGCGCCGCGTCGAGTTTACCGGTGGGGTACTGCCGCGTATCAATCTCAGCGATGCGTCCAACGAAGCACCGGCACAGAGTGCGCAGCGCTAAGCTGCGCACCGCGCGCTAGCCAATTGTGCGGTAGGCGGTGGTCACTTTCCACAGATAGCGCGGTGCCTGCGCGGCCGGATGTTTGTTTTGCACGTGCTGGTAAAACTCATCCGGCGACATCGCGTTAATCATCGCAATGGCGCGGTCGCGGTCGCGTGAGAAGGTGCGCAGTAGCGCACCGGCTCCATTGGCATAGGAGACAATGGTGGCGTAGCGCAGCGTCAGCGGATCGCGGATACCGGCCAGCGCCGACTCCTGCAGAATACGCAGATAGGCGACCCCGATATCGATGTTTTTAGCCGGATCGCGCAGCTCGGCCGTTGAGGGCTGCCCGTGACGGCCCTGCACGCGATAGACTTCGCGCCCTGCCGTCGAGGCTTTGATCTGCATCAGACCCACCGCGTTAGAGCGGCTTACTGCAGCAGGATTACCGCCCGATTCGACACTGATAATGGCGCTGATTAACTTCTCATCAACGCCATAATGAGTGGCAGCATCTTCTGTAAACAGCGCCCAGGCATCATTAATTTTTGAGGGCGGAGCCTGAGTGAGAGGCGTATTGCGCTCAGGCACTCTGGGTTTTTCCGGTTCACTGGCACAGCCTGCCAGCAGTAAAGCAGAGAGCATAAGTAGTCGAAATTTCACTGTTTTTCAGGTTCCGCTATAAGAGAGGCGCAGGCTATCATAGCCATGACGGCCGGCAGTAAAATTACCGTTATTCTGAAAATGACAAAATTCATTTTGCTGTCGTGACGCCGTTCACGCAGTTTGTCACTATGCACACTTAAGCAGAGAGCAGGAAAAGCGCAATGCACCCAGCCCGTTCCTTTCGTTTAATCGCCCCTTCTGGCTATTGCCACAACCAGGATGCTGCCCGGCGCGGCATTGAGCGGCTTCAGCATGCAGGCCACCGGGTGGAGAATGGCGCAGTGGTTGCCCGCCGCTTTCAGCGCTTTGCCGGTACGGACGCAGAACGTCTGGCGGATATCAATGCGCTGGCTGCATCAGACCCGCTGCCGGACATTATTCTGGCAGTGCGCGGTGGCTACGGTGCGACCCGCCTGCTGGACAAGCTGGATTACCGCGGTATCGCGCAGCGTCTCAGCAGTGAGCCAGTCGCGCTGTGCGGCCACAGTGACTTTACCGCTATTCAGCTGGCGCTGCTGGCGCAGACCGGCCTGATAAGCTTCAGCGGCCCGATGCTGGCCGGTAATTTCGGCGCGGATCCCGTTTCAGCGTTTACCGAACACCATTTCTGGCAGGCCATTTCCTCTCCGGAACTGAGAGTAAACTGGCAGAGTGAAAGCCCGGACTGCGGCAGCTGGCAGGGCTGCCTGTGGGGCGGTAACCTGGCGATGATCTGCGCGCTGGTTGGTACGCCGTGGCTGCCGCAGATTGAAGGCGGCATTCTGGTGATTGAAGATGTCAATGAACATCCGTTTCGCATCGAGCGCATGCTGCTGCAGCTGCAGCAGTGCGGCATTCTGGCGCGTCAGCAGGCGATTATTACCGGTAGTTTTACCAGTACCTCCCTCAGCGCCTATGATAACGGCTTCGGTTTCGACACTGTCTGGCAGCGCCTGCGCGATGAGTATCAGCTGCCGGTGATAAGCGATCTGGCGTTTGGACATGCGCCTGATACCGTCACGCTGCCGCTGGGTGCGCATGCTACGCTTGATATGAGTGCCGGTAACGCGCGGCTCAGCATCACCGGACATCCGGTGCTGCGATAATATGACATGCAGGAGATCGCCCTCTGAAGCCGCTTTATGAAGACTTATGGATCTCCACACCGGAATTTCCCGCTGAAGAGACCGCTAATGACCTGATGATGCATGGCTTTATGCTGCGGCATCCGCGCGGCAACCTGCTGATTGGCCGGGTTGAGAATCCGCTTGATCATGAGTTTCTGGCAGAGGCGGGTGGCGTTATTCGTCACTATCTTACGCACTGGCATGAGGCGGCGCCGGGAGCACGGCTTATTCAGCAGCGCTTCAGCAGTGCGCTTTACTGCCACAGCCGCTCGCTGGGGCCGGTTAGCCTGGTGGTTGAGCCGGATGAAACCTTTACCCGCAGGGAGGTGCATTTTGGCGACTTCCATCTGCTGCCAACGCCCGGCCATACGCCGGGCAGCAGCAGCTATCTTTACCACTCTCCGCTCGGGCAGACCTATCTGTTTGTCGGCGACACCCTCACCTGCGACTACAACCGCTGGATCAGCGTGCTCAAGCCTGACAGTAATCCTGCCGAGCTGCAGCAGTCGCTGGAACTCTACCGCACGCTGCGACCCGATGTGGTGCTGATGAGCACCACGCGGGGTCACCTTTCATGGGTAAAGACAGACCTGTCCGGCTGGCTGGCAGCGATTGACGAAGCGGAGCAGTCGCCACTGGATCTGCGGCAGCAGCCGCTGCTGTAGTCAGAGAGCTTTGGTGAGATAGTGGCGCTGATGATGGCGCGGATAGTTATTCAGGCTGAACCGGAGCTGATAACCCTGTTTTTCATAGAACGGACGCGCCTGAAAGCTTGCCGTATCCACCTGCGCATAGACGCAACCCCGCGCCCGCGCTTCGTTCTCTGCTGCCGTTATCAGCCGGGTGCCGGCCCCCTGCCCGCGCAGCGCGTCACTGACCCACAGCATGTCGATACGCAGCCAGTTACCGCAGGTTGATCCTGTCAGGCCTGCTATTTTCCCGCCGTCTGCATCATGAATAAACACGCCCAGCACTTGGATCTCGCTGACGTCAATAAAGCGGCTGTTGAACGCGTTAAGACCCTGTCTGATATCGTCGAGATCCTGCGCAGTAACGCTGTCAGTAACGCTGAGTGACATGGTGTTGTTCCTGTCGGTGTTAAGAAGAGGCGTGCTGACGATCGTCATAACGATCGAGAGAGACGATGGCGGCATCGCGCTTCACTGAACGCTGACAGGGAACCAGTTTGTCGCTCTGCGCATAAACAAAAAAGGTTTCACCGCTCTCTTTATTGATGACCAGCCGGTCGCCGTTGCGGAACCGCGTGATGGCAACGCTGTCGCCCCCTTCAAGGTGGAAACGCTGTTGTCCGGCGGCCACCTGAAAATGCCGCTTCGGCCACATCAGCGTGCTGAGCCCGTAACTGGCGCGGGATACCGTCATCGTGGCCCGCCCCGGACAGGTGATCTGAAATTCACTTTCGCTCCATGCCGGCGCAATCTGACAGGCCAGCAGGCCCGCGGCTATAACCAGAATTTTCATGCTGTTTTTCGCCTGAGTGTGATGTAAAGGTTCGCAGGGTAACATAGCGGGAAGCAGATTAATGCATGGCGTGCCGTACATCAGAGCGGGCGCGCCGAACATCTACATAGTAATAAAGCAGAAACAAAGCCGATATTGCATCGGCCTGAAGCTTACTCTGCGGCCACCTGAGCGGCCACCAGCATCAATGCCAGTCCGGCATCTTCTGGATCGAATTTATGCATCACATCGTGGATCGCCGTAACACAGTTTATGACCTGTTTTTTCTTATCGGCGTCCAGCTGATCTATCGCCTGCTGAAGAATCATTAAGCTGGCTTCTTCTTCTCTCATTCAATTACCCTGTCTTTTTCCTGTCTGGTGCACTGCGCTGGCAAGAATACCGTTTATCTGCTACCAAAGTCACCCCTTTACCTGCTTACCGCTTAACAGTTAAACAAAATGCAAATGGGAAGTGCAGCCAGACCTGCTATGCTCATATAAGCGATACGCGTTATCGGGCCACTGTCAGACAGGGAAAGAACCAGGAACAGGACCATGTTAAGACTGACTTATTTCATCATTATTATTGCGCTGACAGGCTGCAGCTCGACGCCAAAAGGGGTGGATTGTCCCGGTGAGGTGACCACGATTTATGGTCAGTCGCTGGGAAACACTCACGCCTGGATTTTTGATCTGGCGACCGCTTTCTCCGTCAGACGTGACAACGTCACGGTAAGCAGTGGCCCGCTCCACTCGACCGATCGCTTCCGCTATATCCCCTCTGCCATTACGACCGAAGGTTTTTATGCCCAGCGCCTGAGCGATAAACAGTTCCGGCTTATCAATCCTTACGAAAACACCATGATCACCTGGCAGTGTCCATAGCCCGTGCACCCCGCCGCGGGATAGTTTATTGTCAGGGTTTACGCTTGCGGCAGATACCGATAATGGAAAAGAGTCTCGATAATAACGGCTACATCGATTTCCCCTTCCCGGCCACCACCAATGAAGATGGCTCAGTGAATCCCTGCGGGTTTGATCTGACGCAGCAGCCCGAGCGGATCGACGAAATTAAAGCGGGTAATGATTCTGAAAATATGCGCCGGCTGCTGGAAGAGGTGAATCTGCAGGAGGGACTCTTTATGACGCTCGCCTGCGATCGTCAGCAGCGTGAAGACAGCGTCTGCGGATTTATCGACATCGCTTTTCGTCCGGATGTACTGCATACGCATGATGAAGCTGAACAGCTGGAAGCACGCTTTGAGCACTACCTCGGCTGTCAGGAGAGTCAGCATGAGATGCCTGCCGGCTCGCTGGTCAACTATGCGCGCGCCGTGCTGGACTGGGGCTGGTCGCCGCTGCACCTGCGTCAGCAGCGCTATGAAAAAGTGACCGTCCGGTTTTACTGCCAGCAGCCCGAGGATGCTGAGTGGTGTTTTGATCATTTACGCCACTTCCTGGTGAGCTGGTACCCCTCCTGGCGCTGCCGTCAGGGGTAAACCGTTCCTGAACAAGCGTCGTTAAACAGAGATTGTTACATAACCTTTACCGCTGTCGGGTTGCCGGTCCGCCATTCTCTGACTACGCTGAAAGTGACATTCACCACTATCAGGGAGTCAACATGACTGACAAAGCGGAAGCAAAATTGAATGAAGCAGCAGGTGCAGTTCAGGAGAAATTTGGCGAACTGACGGGTTCTTCCCGTCATCAGGCAAAAGGTGCAGCACGGCGCTATCCGGCGCAGGCGAGCTATGCCGTACAGGATGCAGCTGATTGCGTGGTGAGGTCGGTCCGTGATAACCCGACTACGGGTCTGGCCGTGGCTGCCAGCATCGGCGTGATCGTCGGTTTCCTGCTGGGCCGCAAATAATCTGGTCAGCGGGGCCAGCCGGCCCCGCTGTTCCTGCGCTTACGCCGCCGCGCGTCGTGCTTTATAGCGCGCTACCATGGTACGCAGCGCCTGATAGATTAATCCCGCATACAGACTCATTACCACTGCCATGCCCGGCTCTTTTCCCTGCGCCTGCCAGGAGACAAACCACATAAACACGCCCCACAGCAGTGAAAAAAGTAGCCAGCCTTTCACAAACTTCACGATACCCTGCATAGTCTCTCCCCCGATACTGAGCGCTGACGATAGCGGCTTCTGCTGCAAAAGGCACGGCTATCCGGTTCAGGATGTTAACTGCTTCAAACTATGAGACTGGCCAGCGCGCAGATGGCACGGGTAATTATCTGATGCCGCTCGTCAGTCAGGCGGGCTTAGTGGTATAACTGCAGCCGGCAGTCAGCGGTGCTGAACTATTTTCTGACTGACACCGCAATTGCGCACGCGTCGCTTATCGCCCCGTACGGCTTTATGCTTGAATTCCCGCCACCCCGGACCGGCTACTGATTAACATGAGCTACTTCTATACATTCCAGAATTTTCTTGCCGGTGACACGGCGCTTGCGGCAACGGTCAGCCTGCTGCTGCTGGTCGCGGCGGCGATGATTGCGCACTTTATCTGTAAATTTTTTGTGGTAAAGGTGGTGCGTAAAGTCTTTTTCAGCGCGCATAAAAATCAGGTACCGCTGGATAAAGATGTCCGCCTGTCGGAAAAACTCTCTAATTTTATTCCGGTCGTTATCGTCTACTATCTGCTGCAGTTTATGCCGGGTCTGCCGCAGCATCTGCAGATTGCGGTCAAGACCATCTGCGGCATTCTGTTTTTTATCTATCTTTCGCTGTTCTTTACGGAAGTGCTGGAAATCATCAACATCTCCTATACCAAAAAGTCGCGGCGTAAAAATCACTCGATTAAAGGCTATATCCAGATCGGTAAGATTCTGGTGCACATCCTCTCTGCGATCATGATCCTGGCAATTATGTCGAATAAGTCGCCGGTGATTATTATTTCCAGTCTGGGTGCGGTGGCGGCCGTTCTCATGCTGGTATTTCAGCACACGCTGCTGTCGCTGGTGGCCAACATTCAGGTTTCATCCAATGATGTGCTGCAGCTCGGTGACTGGATTGAGATGCCGGATAACGGCATCAGTGGTGAGGTCATCGATATTGCGCTGCACACCATTACTATTCGCAACTGGGACAACACGCTGTCGCGCATTCCCACGAAGAATTTTCTGACCGAAACCTATACCAACTGGCAGGCAATGTTCTCCTCCGGTGCGCGGCGTATCATGCGCAGCTTCTATCTTGACCAGACCTCAATTCGCTTTCTGGACTATGAGCTGGTGCAGCAGATGATGCAGATACGCGGGGTCAGTGAGCAGCTTTCCGTGCTGATGGATGGACGTGAACCCAGCGCGCCAGGCGACCGCTGGTTTGCCGAAAATGGCCTGACTAATCTGACCATATTTCGTAAATATCTGACCGCCTGGCTGACGCAGCGCGATGATATTAAGAAGATATGTATATCGTGGTACGGGCACTCAAACCCTCACCCGAAGGGCTACCGGTTGAGGTCTACTGCTTTACCTCTTCCGTCATGTGGGCTGATTACGAAGATTCACAGTCAGCGATATTTGAGTATATCTATGCCATCGTCGGACAGTTCGCCCTGCGGATTTATCAGCATCCGGGCGGCCACGATTTCTGGCGCCTGTCGCAGGCGCGCGATGGGACGCTGCGTCAGAGCGATACAGCAGGCGAATAAAAAACGGGAGCCAGTGGCTCCCGTTTTGCACTCTGCCTGAAGCAGATTACATGTTGCTGATGATCGCGTCGCCAAACTCTGAACATTTCAGCAGTTTAGCGCCATCCATCAGACGTTCGAAGTCATAGGTCACGGTTTTAGCCGCAATTGCGCCTTCCATACCTTTGACAATCAGATCAGCCGCTTCAAACCACTCCATGTGACGCAGCATCATCTCAGCAGACAGGATCACTGAACCCGGGTTCACTTTATCCTGACCCGCATATTTTGGTGCAGTCCCGTGCGTGGCTTCAAACAGCGCGCACTCGTCACCGATGTTTGCGCCAGGTGCGATACCGATACCACCAACCTGTGCCGCCAGGGCGTCAGAGATGTAGTCGCCGTTCAGGTTCATACAGGCAATAACGTCATACTCTGCCGGACGCAGCAGGATCTGCTGCAGGAAAGCATCTGCAATCACATCCTTGACGATGATCTCTTTGCCGGTATTTGGATTGTTGAATTTCATCCACGGGCCACCGTCAATCAGCTCACCACCAAACTCCTCTTTCACCAGCTGGTAGCCCCAGTCCTTGAAAGAACCTTCGGTGAACTTCATGATGTTGCCTTTATGAACCAGCGTCAGCGAATCACGATCGTTAGTGATGGTGTATTCTAGCGCCGCACGGACCAGGCGTTTGGTACCCTCTTCCGAACACGGCTTCACGCCGATACCGCACTGCTGCGGGAAGCGAATTTTCTTCACGCCCATCTCTTCACGCAGGAATTTGATCACTTTATCCGCTTCCGGCGTACCCGCTTTCCATTCGATACCGGCATAGATATCTTCGGAGTTCTCACGGAAGATCACCATATCGGTCTCTTCCGGACGTTTGACCGGGCTTGGCGTGCCTTTGTAGTAGCGTACCGGACGCAGGCAGACGTAAAGGTCCAGCTCCTGACGCAGTGCCACGTTCAGCGAGCGAATACCGCCGCCAACCGGGGTGGTCAGTGGGCCTTTGATGGCAACGCGGTACTCTTTGATTAAATTCAGGGTTTCCTGCGGCAGCCAGACATCCTGGCCGTAAAGTTCTGTTGATTTCTCACCAGTAAAGATTTCCATCCAGGAAATTTTACGCTCGCCGTTGTAGGCTTTCTTCACGGCAGCATCAACCACTTTCAGCATGACCGGGGAAACGTCAACGCCGATACCATCACCCTCGATGTAAGGAATGATTGGGTTATGCGGGACATTCAGTTTGCCCTGATCAAGGGTGATTTTCTGACCTTCTGCCGGAACAACTACTTTGCTTTCCATTAACCTCTCCTTCGAGCGATTTTTTGTTAATGATTTGTAAGATGCGGGTCAATACTACTTGAATATTTCCCCTACGCCAATCACCGTAATTTCGCGTTATAATGCGCCGATTGTTACTTACTGCAAAGCTCATGCGAAAAACATCTCAGAAAATTCACCCACCTAAACGCACCGCGGCGTCACGCCACGCTGCGCGCCGCCCGGCACGCCCC
>NZ_MIPP01000028.1 GCF_002095385.1 Pantoea eucrina
CGGCGACCGGCTCCACGCTGCTGGGGCTCGCTTTCGCGCTCGCCGCCACGCGCACGCCGCTGCCCTGTAAAAAAGCGCTGCGCATGCTGACCATTCTGCCCATTATCACGCCACCGTTTGTTATCGGACTGGCGCTGATCCTGCTGTTTGGCCGTTCGGGAGTGGTGACAGAACATCTGGCCGCGCTGTTTGGCATAGAGCCCGGTCGCTGGCTCTATGGCCTGACCGGGATCTGGATCGCGCAGGTGCTCTCTTTTACACCCATCGCTTTTCTGGTGCTGATTGGCGTAGCGAGGGCGTCAGCCCCTCGCTGGAAGAGGCATCGCAGACGCTGCGTGCCGATCGCTGGCGCACCTTCAGCCGCGTTTCGCTGCCGCTGATGGCGCCGGGTCTGGCAAACGCCTTTCTGATCAGCTTCATCGAAAGCATGGCCGATTTCGGCAACCCGATGGTGCTGGGTGGCAGCCACGGCGTGCTCTCGACAGAAATTTTCTTCTCGGTGGTAGGCGCCCAGAACGATCCGAGCCGCGCGGCGGTGCTGGCGATGATCCTGCTCTGCTTCACGCTGGCGGCCTTTGTGCTGCAGCGCCTGTGGCTGGGGGGCAAAAACTTTGCCACCGTAACCGGCAAAGGGGATGGTGGCCAGCACAGCCAGCTGCCGCGGCTGCTGCGCGGCGGCGTCTATGGGCTGGTGATCCCGTGGGGCCTCTTTACACTGGTGGTCTACGGCATGATTCTGGTCGGAGGTTTTGTGCAGTCGTGGGGCCTGAACAGTGCGCTGACGATTGAGCACTACGTGCGCGCTTTCCGCGTGAGCATCAGCGACGGACACCTGCTGTGGAGCGGGGTGGCATGGAACTCCTTCTGGACCACGCTGGAGATAGCGCTGATCGCCGCGCCGCTCACCGCAATTGTCGGGCTGCTGACCGCCTGGCTGATTGTGCGCCAGAAGTTTGCCGGGCGGCAGACGTTTGAGTTTCTGCTGATGCTGAGCTTTGCCATTCCCGGTACGGTTATCGGCGTGAGCTATGTTATGGCTTATAACCTGCCGCCGCTGGAGATCACCGGGACGGCGATGATCCTGATCGCCTGTTTTGTCTTCCGTAATATGCCGGTGGGCGTGCGCGGCGGCATTGCCGCCATGAGCCAGCTCGATAAAAGTCTGGATGAAGCGTCGCTGACGCTGGGTGCCAGCAGTTTCCGCACGCTGCGCAAAGTGGTACTGCCCCTGCTGAAACCGGCCATCAGCGCCGCGCTGGTCTACGCCTTTGTGCGCGCGATTACCTCTATCAGCGCCGTGATTTTCCTTGTCAGCGCGCAGTACAACATGGCGACGTCCTACATCGTTGGCCTGGTGGAGAACGGAGAATATGGTGTGGCTATCGCGTACTCCACCGTACTGATCTTTGTCATGCTGCTGATTATTGGCCTGTTCCAGTGGCTGGTGGGTGAGCGCCGGCTGCGCCGCGTGGCGCGCCCGGTAGATGTCGCCGCTCCGCCCGTTGCTCCATCCTTAACCCAGGAGAGTGCTGTATGAGTGCCATCAAAGCAGGTTCCGTTGTATTTGAACACGTCATTAAGCGTTTTGCCGGGTTTAACGCGCTGCCGGATCTCTCGCTCACCGTGGAGCCGGGTACGCTGGTAACGCTGCTGGGTCCTTCCGGCTGCGGTAAAACCACGACGCTGCGCCTGCTCGCCGGGCTGGAACATCCTACCTCCGGACGGATACTGATTGGCGGGAAAGACGTCACCCATCTGCCCGCTAACGAACGCGATGTGGCGATGGTTTTTCAAAGCTACGCGCTGTTCCCCCATATGAGCGCGCTGGAAAATATCATGTACGGGCTGCAGTCGTCCGGGATGACGAAGCGTGAGGCGCAGGATCGCGCGCGTGAAGGCCTGAAACTGGTAGGACTGGAGAGTCAGGGACAGCGTCTGCCTTCAGAATTGTCAGGTGGCCAGCAGCAGCGCATTGCGGTGGCGCGCGCGCTGGTGCTGGAGCCGCAGGTGCTATTGCTGGATGAGCCGCTTTCTAACCTGGATGAACGGCTGCGTCGCCGGGTGCGGACCGATATCCGTGATTTGCAGCAGCGGCTTGGCTTTACGGCAGTGTATGTCACGCACGATCAGGAGGAGGCGCTGGCGGTATCCGACAAAATTATTGTCATGAAAGAGGGAGATATCGCTCAGCAGGGCGCGCCGGAAACGCTCTATCGCAGTCCGGCCTCCGAGTTTATTGCCGATTTTATGGGAGAGGCGAATATTCTGCCGTGTGAAGTTGAAGAGGTCGCAGAGAGTGAGGCGCTGATTCGGCTGGGAAATCAGCGCTATCGCGTGCCGGACAACGGTGTCCTCGCCGGCACCGCCCGTCTCTCCGTGCGCCCGCAGTTTATTACGCTCAGCACTCACCGCGCCGGGGCGCTGACGGGGGAGATCACGCACTGCACCTGGTTGGGCGACCATATCGAATATGAAGTGACCACTGAGCTGGGCGCCTTGTTTATCGTCGATGCACAGATGGAGCAGCAGCTGCCGCTGGCGGCACGGGTCGGCGTCGATTTCAAACCACAGGGGCTGGCTCTGATTGCCGGCTGACAAGAGGAAGCGTCATGAGTGAGACAGTAAGCAGTGCGCTACAAGCGCGACGGGAGCTGGCTGAGCAGGTTGCGCGGGCGGGGGGTGAAAAGGCTCTGGCCTGGTTCCGGCAGCGCGATTCGCTGGTGGTGGAAACAAAATACGATCTGCAGGATGTGGTCTCACGCGCCGATCGTGAAGTTGAGCAGCTGATAGCAGAGCAGATCCGCCTCCGGTTTCCGCAGGATGGTTTTCTGGGAGAGGAGTATGGCCTGCAGCCTGGTTCGTCAGGTTATACCTGGGTGGTTGACCCTATCGATGGCACCAGCCCGTTTCTGAACGGTATGCCTAACTGGTGCGTGTCGGTGGCCGTACTGCACGAGGGGATACCGGTGGTTGGCATTATTTATGCGCCGGTTTATGAAGAGTGTTATGCCGCCTCCCTCGGCGCTGGCGCCACGCTGAATGGCACAAGACTGCAGGTTGATCCCGCACGCACTTTGCAGAATCACGTTACAGGTTTTGGTGCAAACAGCCACGTCAGCCCGGAAGAGGTGGGCAGGCTGCTCGCGTCGCTGCTGGCGGCGGGCGGCAACTTTATCCGTATTGGCTCAGGCGCTCTGATGCTGGCCTGGGTCGCTGCAGGACGGGTGGTAGGCTATTTTGAACCCTATATGCACGCCTGGGATTGTCTGGCGGGATATTGTCTGGTGAAAGAGGCGGGAGGCTGGTATCACCCGTTTAATACCGAAGGCGATCGCCTGCTGAAAGGCGCTCAGGTGCTGGCAGTGGCGCCAGGCGCTGAAACCGAGCTCAGGCAGATTGCCGGCGTGTAACTACCGTTAGCGGATGCAAATTATTGCATCCGTTTTTTAACGTAACCGGAACGCTGGTATGCCAGCATACTGCATCAGTAAATATCCGATTCATCAGGCTATTTTTTATTAAAAAAAATATAACAAGAAAATATAGCGTAAAGGCGTGAAATAGCGCTTAAAAAAATCCGTAATTAAAATTGTATAAATTTGTCATCGCAAAACTTCGTTTTATTTTTGTTTAATATAGGTGCTATAAAAATGATTTCTCTTACACGAAAAGGAGAATATCATGATTAAAATTGATTATAACAGCTATCGTTCTGTAAAAGGCTTTAACCGCCGCGTACGCTTTCTTATTATGCATTACACTGCATTAAATTTTAACGGTTCAGTGAATGCGCTAACGGGCGCTTCCGTCAGCGCCCACTATCTGGTCCCGGATTTTACAGACAAAACGTATATCGACGCCGGATTTACCGATGAACGTATATTTAACCTGGTGGATGAGCACGAGCGCGCATGGCATGCCGGCGTCAGCACATGGGCCGGACGAACAAATATTAATGACTCATCCATCGGCATAGAAATTGTTAATGAGGCTAAAAGTAGCAGTGAAGGATTTATTTTTCCTCCTTATCCCGACAGTCAAATCGAGGCGATAATTTCTCTGGCATATAATATTCTGCAGCGTTATCCCGATATTACACCTACGCAGGTAGTAGGGCACAGCGATATTGCTCCGGGTCGCAAAAGCGATCCGGGCGCAAGCTTTCCGTGGCAGCGATTATATGAAGCGGGCGTGGGTGCCTGGTATGATGAAAGTACGAAACAGATGTATATGGAGCGTTTTGCTGCCGGATTGCCGGATAAAAATGAAATTATCAGCAAATTTAAAACATATGGCTATAACACGCAGGAGGCTGCATCCGCTCACGGCTATCGTGTGCTGGTCAGGGCGTTTCAGCTGCATTTTCGTCAGCAGGATTATGCGGGCGTAATGGATACAGAAACGGCCGCAATCCTCTATGCGCTGGTAGATAAATATTTTGCTGGCTAACAGACGCTGCTCTGCCGCACAGATAGCGGCAGAGCACGCTTCAGGATATGACAAACTCCTGATACCCGGAGTAGATCACATACACCGCGAAATAGCTGAAAATCAGCGCTGAGGCGAGATAAGAGAGCCTCAGCAGCTTCCCACCCAGCATTTTGCCGCCCAGCGCGCCGGTCAGGCAAATCACGCCGCTCCAGAGCAAACCTGCAATAAAGAAGCCGCTCAGGAATTCTGCCGTGGCGCCTGCTCCCTGGTTACCCATACGCGCAATCAGCGCGCCGCCCACGCTGGCAAACCAGAGAATGGCGGTAGGCGATGACATTGCCAGCACCACTCCGCGCCGGAATTCCCGTGACAGCGGCTGTCGGGGCGCGGTTTCAGCTGCCGGCATGGCAACAGACTTTATGAGCGCGGCGTAAAGCATACGCCCGGCAAACCCGATCAGTAGCAGGCCACCGCCAATCCATAATGCCCAGCGCACAGGCGCAAATTGCAGCACCATAGCCATACCCGCCAGCGCCAGCAGGGCATAGATCAAATCGCCAATGCAGGTGCCGACACCCAGCCAGAAACCCTGCAGAAAACCACGCTGCATCGCCAGGGTCAGCATGGCGATATTGGCAAGACCAATATCGAGACATAAGGAGAGGCTAAGCAAAAATCCATTTGAAAACGGCAACATAGATCCGTCCCGGGCAGTAAAAAAGCTATTAAATCATCTCTGGCAGGCAGTGTTAATCGCAGAATCAGATTGTTGACTAACTCCTATAGACGGCTTGCAGAATCGTTGCCAGATTGCCCGTTTCCTGACTACGCTGTATCACACCTCTGGTCTGCAGGATAAACATAACGATGTCTATACCTTTCAAACCCGCTGCGTCTGGCGCATTGACGCCGCTTTCCGTAGCACTGTCACTGGCTCTTTTTACTTTTGGGGGAAATGTAATGGCACAAAATAGCGAAGATCAAATCGCCCTGGTGGGCACTTGGACCAGCGTGCCTGATGCTCCGGCGGCTGAAAAACCGGCGCAGCCAAGCGAGGGGCTCTACCGGCTGAAGCTGAACCGTGACGGCACGCTTACTCCGCTGGATGTGGTGAAGATGAAGAGTCCGTCATGGCTGGTGAAATCTGCCGACGGGCGTTTTCTCTATACCACCAACGAAGAGAAGGCGGGCAGCGTAACCGCACTGTCGGTTGCGGCTGATGGCACCGTAAAAGTGATCAACACGATAACCAGCCACGGCGATGAGCCAACACACGCCACGCTCAGCCCCGATGGCCGCTATCTGCTGGTCGCCAACTATTCCGGTAATAAAGGCGGTGCAGGCATTGCCGTACTGCCGGTGAACCAGGATGGATCGCTGGGTGCGCCGGTGCAGCACTTTCCGTTTGCTGAAGGCAGCGGCGTCGTGGACGAGCGTCAGGAGAGCGGACATGCTCATTCAGTCACGTTTACGCCGGATGGAAAGACGCTTTATGCCGCTGACCTGGGGGGTGACAAGCTTTATGCTTATCGCTACGACGCGCATTCAGCCACGCCGCTGCAGCCGGATCCGGCACGCGACATGACCTTTTCACCCGGTGCCGGGCCGCGTCATATGGTATTTTCAGCCGATGGTCACTACGCCTGGGTCATTGCAGAAATGGCGGCGGTGGTCGAAACCTGGCGGTTTACGGGAGAAAAACCGGAACGCATTGCGAGTACGGACATAGCGCCCGATAACGCTACGGCGGATCAGAGAAGCGGCGGCGCAATCATGCTCAGCCCGCAGGGCAAATTTCTGATTGTGTCCAACCGCGGTTCGCATAACCATCTGCTGGTATTCCGGATTGGGCGTGACGGCAAACCGGAGGCGCCCGTACGCTACCCGGCAGGCGGCATTGAGCCGCGGGCGTATCTTTTGACGCCACCGGCCGCTATCTGTACGTGACCAATGTCTTCACTAACGCCATTTCGCTGTTTTCTTTTAATGAAGAGAGCGGCGAGCTGGAGGCGAAAGGAAAGGCGGCAGAAATTGCCACGCCAACTGATATCAAATTTGTGACCACAGAACGTCCCTGAGCGGCTAACGGATAGGCAACTGTTCAAGCGCCGTCAGCAGCGCATCAACTTTCGGTAACAGCTGCTTGCGGCGCGGCCAGATCAGCGACAGCGCAAAGCCGTCTGGCTGCTGCTGTGGGAGAATAATTTCGAGCTCGCCACGCTGCAGCGGCCCGGCGATGAGCCAGGAGGGCATCTGCGCCACGCCTAATCCGGCACAGACTGCCTGCACCTGTGCATCCACATCGCCCAGCGCCATACGATGCGGGACATTACGCCAGTAGGCGTGCCCCTCTGCGGTAGTCAGCAGCCAGGGCTTGGTGGTGCCATCAACCCGTTCATACATTACCGCCGGATGCAGCAGCAGCTCATTTTCCGTTGCGGGATAGCCGTGACGCGCCAGGTAGTCCGGCGCTGCACAAAATACCATACGTTCACGCCCGAGATGACGGCAGCCAAGCGACGCGGGCAGATCCGGCGAGCCGCCGATGCGCACGGCCAGATCGATTCCCTCCTCAAACAGATCGATAAAGCGATCGGAAAACGTCAGGCTTAGCTCCACTTCCGCGTGCTGCTGGCAAAAAGCGATCAGCAGCGGCATCACCGCCAGCCGGCCGTAGGTGCTGGGCAGGGCCAGTCGCAGGCGCTGACGGGATCGTGCGCTGCGCGGCCAGTACCGATTCCGCTTCGGCCAGCTCCTCCATGACGCGCAGGCAGGTCTGATAGTAGGCGCTGCCGGCATCGGTCAGCTTCAGACTGCGCGTGGTGCGCTCCAGCAGGCGTGAGCCGAGACGCGTTTCCAGCCGGGTAACGCTTTTACTGATCGCTGAACCGGTCAGATGCAGCCGCTGCGCCGCCGCAGCAAAGCTGCCGCATTCCACGCTGGCAACAAAAGGAACAATATCTTTCAGGCGATGATCGTGCATCTATTCATGAACTCAATTCAGAAATGAAGTGAATTTTTACCAGAGATAAGAACTGATTTCTCTATTAGGCTAAATATTAATAAACCGACGGGAGGATAATGATGAAAAAACAGGCACTCATTGTAGGGATCAGTGGCGTTATCGGACGTGCGCTGGCAGAACAGCTGCAGAAAGAGGGCTGGGACGTTACCGGCTTATCGCGCGGACGTGGTGCAGTACCGGATGGCTGCCGTAGCCTGACTGCTGACCTTACCGACAGCGACGCGGTACGCGATGCGCTGGCGCAGGAAAAACCCGATGCGCTGTTTTTCAGCGTCTGGGCACGTCAGGAAAATGAGAAAGAGAACATTCGCGTTAATGGCGGCATGGTGCGTAACGTCATTGAGGCGCTGGGCGAACGGCTGCAGGGTGCTCACGTGGCGCTGGTAACCGGCCTTAAGCACTATCTGGGGCCTTTTGAAGCCTATGGTAAAGGAGCCGTACCGGTTACGCCGTTCCGCGAAGAGCAGGGCCGCCAGCCGGTAGATAACTTCTATTATGCTCAGGAGGATGAGCTGTTTGCCGGGGCCGAAAAATATGATTATCGCTGGAGCGTGCACCGTCCGCACACCATCGTCGGCTTTGCACTGGGTAATGCGATGAATATGGGCCAGACGCTGGCCGTCTATGCCACCCTGTGCCGTGAGAAAGGCTGGCCGTTTATCTTCCCCGGCTCGCCTGAGCAGTGGAATGGTTTGGTCGATGTGACGGATGCTGGTTTGCTGGCTGAGCAGCTGGTCTGGGCGGCTACAGCAGAAGGCGCAGCGAATCAGGACTTTAACGCAGTAAACGGCGACGTTTTCCGCTGGAACTGGATGTGGCCGCAGCTGGCAGCCTATTTTGGTATCGAAGCTGCAGACTTGCCGGCTCAGACGCTGCCGCTGGAAGAGAGAATGCAGGAGGCGGCTGAAATCTGGCAGGAGATCGCTGCACGCTATCAGTTACGTGAGGCGGATATCAGTAAGCTGGCGTCATGGTGGCATACCGATGCCGATCTCGGTCGCCCGATGGAAGTGTTTACAGATATGAGCAAAAGCCGCAAAGCAGGTTTTACCGGCTATCGTTCGTCCGTTGACTCTTTTATCCAGCTGTTCGATCGCCTCAAAGCGGAAAATATCATCCCGCGCTGATGCACTCAGGTTCTGCCGCCGCCTCTGGCGAGCGGCAGACGTTGCGCATAAACGCTATCTTTTACCGCACTGTTTTTATTTTGTAAAACTGACGTGCCTGGTCTGTTTTCAGCCTGTGAAGTTACGTGCAAAACGCACAAATGCCTTAAGCCAGCGGCAGATTGGTGCGGTTCGTTTATTTATTTTTAGTACCAGATCCTTACAATAACCCGCTGATACATTTCACCAGGTTATTGCGTTATGACAACAATTCTGAAAAACAACAACAGTGACACACAGCAACTTTTGGCCGTCATCGAACATGCTGTCAGCGATCCGGTTCCGCTGGTTCAGTCTCTGCCTGAGAATTTCTGGCAGCAAATTGAGTCGCTGGCCGTCGCCGCTGCAGAAGAGTAGCGATTGAGTCCCGGCTGGCTGTCAGAGTTAACCGGGACATCCTCTTTATCACTTCACAAGACGGCTGAAATTTTTCTTTTCCCTCCTCCTCTTTTCTCAAACACCCGCTAAAATTAGCTCGTTCAGCACGCGCGACCCACGGCACCTGTCAAAATTACTGTTTATCCTGTTTTTATACGTATAAACATGATGTTACCTTTATGTAAATTAAGGTAAATAACAGGGAGAGAGTGAGGATTTTCCCGCTGCGGGTTTAACTGTGCTGCTTTTTTACGGTATAAATCTTTCACCAATAAGCCGGGCGAAACGACAACCCATGACTATCACCGCAAGCCGTACTCTTTTTACCAGTCTGCTGCTCTTTACGCTGGCTGGATGCGCGAAAAAGCATCATGAAGCGCCTCCGCCTGACAGCGCTGAAATGAATCTCTCTGGTGATAAACAGCCCGATTTAATCCCGGTTATTGCTGCACTGCACGATCAGATGCACTCCTGGCAGGGCACAAAATATCAGTGGGGCGGCACGCAGCTCTCCGGCGTGGACTGTTCAGGCTTTGTCTGGCGCACGCTGAAAGATCGCTTTAATATTCCGATGGAGCGCGTGACGACACGTGAACTCATCGCCATGGGCAAGCCGGTCGATCAGGCCCATCTGCAGCCGGGCGATCTGGTCTTTTTCCGCATCAGGCATGAGCTGCATGTGGGCTTCTATGATACTGACCGCCAGTTCCTGCATGCGTCGGTGAGTCAGGGTGTGATGCGTTCATCCCTCAACAATCCTTACTGGAAGTCTGTCTATCTCCAGGCGCGGCGACTGCCCCGCGAACAGGGTTCGCAAATCAGCTTCAACTATAAAAACAAAGTCTGAGCGCTACCTGCTTCTCTGATCCAGGAATAACAGCCGTACCCCTCTCCGCCTGCTGAGAAAAACCGCCTGATGGCGGTTTTTTTACGCCTGTTTTTATTCAAAAAATATGAACATAAACGGCAAAATGCTTAGCTTTTAAACTCTCCTCAACACCTTTATTCTCTCTTCATCGCAACAGAGGCAGCGCTGATAGCGTTTCCGGAGTGATTCTCCACCTGCTTTTTTAAGTGAAATAAACTGCTTGACTTGCTTGTGAATTTAGTTAGCAAGATCACAGTAACAGCATTAATTATCAAAATGTATATAATTTACAGTGTTACTATATTTCTCATCAAAGGCGTGCGGCCTTTAAAACAGATATTAAGGAAAAGATTATGAAAACCATGAAAGCTCTCTCAATTGCTGCTGTAACCGCTCTGACCCTGGTATCCGGCGCAAGCTTTGCACAGAGCATCTCTGTGACCTCCGGTACGCTGGATGGTGCAGAAGCGAAAATTGCCGCTCAGGCGCAGGAGCAGGGCGCGCAGTACAAAATTACTGAAGCCAATACAAACAACCGTGTGCATATGACCGCTGAGCTCTATAAATAATCTGGCGTGAATAAGCGTTAAGGCCGCCTTCGGGCGGCTTTGCTGTTCTTATGGTTAAAAAATAACCAATCAATGGCGGCGTATCTGCCATGCGGCCTGCAGAAGGTTATCCACAGGTTTGCGCCTGCTCTTTTCACGCGGAATGTGGATAAACCCGCAAGCATAATCCACTCTCTTTGTCAGGTAAGGCGCACGTTTAACTGTGCCAGGCCGATCTATCTATTCGCCTCATTTTTATTCTATTTTATTCCCTGACTGCAGAACGCATAGCAATGACACGCTTCAACGCGAATTTTAACCTTTAGTAACTTATTTCTGGTTACACATTATTGCGGCGCAACTCAGGTAATTCATTCGATATTCCGGAATTTCATTACTATATTCAGCATGAATGCAATCTGCATTTATTTTCGGGGATAAGAATATGCGTAAAATAGCGTTTGCTTTATTAACTGCCGGCGTGCTGTTATCAGCGACTGCTCAGGTTCAGGCTAAAGGCTGTCTGAAAGGGGCTGCGGTAGGCGGTGTGGCAGGGCATCTTAAGCATCACGGTGTAGCCGGTGCGGCAGCAGGATGTGCAGTAGGTCATCACATGGCGAAAAAAAAGAGAAAGAAGCGAATAAAAATACGCAGTAATACTTATTGGGCAGGGCGCTATTTAGCCCTGCCTGAGAACGCTCAGTGCTCCTCTTTATTTCCCTGCGTCCACGGATTAAATCCGGCGTCAGCAAGATCTTTCTCAGGCTGTTCAGTTAACATCTCCCGATAGAGCGCTTCAACTTCTGTACGCGCCCAGGGTGTACGTCGCAAAAATTTAAGGCTCGACTTTATACTGGGATCGCTTTTAAAGCAGTTAATATTGATCTTTTTTGCCAGTTCTGCCCAGCCGTAATGTTCTGCCAGCGCAGTCACTATCATTTCCAGCGTTACGCCGTGCAGAGGGTCATTTGAATGCATATCAGGTTGCGTCTCACAGGGCAAAAAGGGGCGCCAAGGTTACCGTAAACCTACGGTAACCGCAAACCACCCCGCGGTGAAACGTGTTTGTCAGGATTGATCGACCCAGATGAGTTTATCGGTGGCGAAGCCCAGCTCTCTGGCGAGATTAACGTAGTCCCGTTTGACCTGCTCCGGGATCTGCGGCTGGCGCGACAGTATCCACAAGTAGCTGCGATTCGGGCCGCTGACCAGCGCATACTGATAATCTTCATCCAGCGCGATAACGTTGTAGCCGCCGTAAAAAGGCCCGAAGAACGAAACCTTCAGCGCCGCAACGTCAGAGCGTCCGGTGAAATAGGCTTTACCCTCGCTTTCACTCCAGGATTTCTTCTCCGGATCGTAACCGCGATTGATAACAACCAGTCCGCCATCGCTGCGCTTTTTATACGTGGCGGTCACGTGATCTTTACCACGCTCAAAGCGATGATCGAGACGCGCAATTTCATACCACTTGCCCAGATAGCGCTGTGCATCAAAACCGGTAACCGGCTTAACACCTTTGGGCGGGGTAGGCGATTTGCAGGCCACCAGCGTCAGTGAAAGCGCGGTGACAGCAACCAGAGGCCAAATCTTCATTGTCTCTCCTTACACAACATCGTAAAAATCCCATGCTGAGTATAGTTAAGGATTGACGAGGCGTGGCGGGCGCGGGCAGATGCGTTCCGCCCGCGCCTTTGCCTGCCAGGCTTATGGTGCTTTCTCGTCGTCCGCCGGAAACTGAGGTTCATCAATGGCAATCGACTTACCGGACTTCAGCAGCTGAATATCGAGCATGACGTAAGTCATGGTGGTGATAAACAGAGAGATAACGCTGCCAATAACGCCGCTGGTGGTAAAGGTAAAGAAGTTATACATCACCACCCAGGTGACGCAGATAAACAGCGCCAGCGCCACGCTGATAGCGGATTGTGAATAATTGGTTGCGCGCGCGCCCATTTCGTTGATCTGCATACTGAGGTTGCACCCTGTGTATTTCTCAAGTACCCAGATGCCCTGGTCCCAGCTGCGCAGACGACGCGCGCTGCCGCGTGTCACAAACAGAAACAGCAGTGAGATAAACAGGCCTGAGAAAGCGATCAGCACCGGTACTGCCGCCAGAGCATAAGCGATACTTTTATGCAGCGAATCCTGTGCCAGACCGGTGAGATCCAGGGTTAACGACGCGCCGAGTACGCCATATAAAAACAGAAACAGCACCAGATAGAGCGCGTTACGTTTCCAGTCGAGATCGGCTTCGTGGTTTTTCTGCTGACGAGCGATAACCAGAGCCTGCTGCAGGCGCTGCGCTTCAGCAGAGCTGGCGTCGATGGTGTCAGGTTCACTGCCCAGCAGTCGGTGGATAAAAGGCCGATCGGCCGGATCGATAATCACGTGCATAAGGGTTCCGCAAACAGAAGATAAGTGGCAACAGTGTAACAGTTGCCGGCTCAAAGTGATCGTTAAGGCGCGGCTGAAAGCCGTCCGGTGCACCGGTCTTAATCAGAGCGTACCGCCGGTTGTTGGCGATAGCGCATTATTCGGGTAACGTGGAATACTCACCGTTTTATTCATCAGGCCAGCCTGGACTGGCAGGAGCCTCTTTGATGTCAGCTTCCTCTTCACTTGTCGCGCTAATCTGTCGCGCGCCTGAAAATGCGGCAACCGCGCGTCAGCTCAGCGCATTCAGCGCTCAGCTCAACAAACGCGGCATGGTCAGCCTATTGATTCATGCGCAGTCACGCGAGGAGCTGCAGCAGGCGCTGCATAATGCCGCCGAGCTGCCGGTTACGCATCTGCTGTATCTCTCATCTGTCTGCGACGATGAGCAGACTCTGGCCGCAGAGATCCTGCCTGCGGTCGCGCAGCTTCATGCTGATGCACTGGCCAGCGATCGCTACAGCGCCGGCGAAGCGCTCGCCCTGCTGCTGCTTTCGCAGGGGCATCAGCGGACAGGCTTTATGCACGCCGGCGACACGCCGGCTATAAGCCAGCAGCTGGCAGGCGTGAATGCCGCTTTGCAGACGCAGGAGAAAGAGATACAGCTTTTACTGACGGCCGGCAGTGAGCAGCGCGAAGCGGCGTATCAAAGTATGATGACCTACCTGAAGAAAACCCGTGCCGCTGAACGTATTAACGCGCTGGTGTGCAGCAGCGATGAGCTGGCGTTTGGCGCGCTACAGGCCGTGCGTGATTTTGGTCAGGGTGCGCACGTGGCGGTAACGGGCTATGGCAGCGTGCCCGAAGCGGCAACATCCACCTGGCATCTTACCCGCTGGGCACCGCGCAGCGAGTTACAGATCGAAGAAACGCTGAACCGGTTACTGGAGCAGCGTGCTGACAGCAGCGTCTGGCAGCAGGGTGCACTGGAAGTGCGGCATTCCCATCAGGGAAAATATATCCCGGGCAAAATGTCGCAATGTGGCTGCGCGATTCGCCACTAAAGCGCGGCTCCGGACAGCATGAATGCGTATCCGGAGCCCTGCACTTAACGCAGCACGCCGCTGCTGTCAGCCTGCGCGGCACCGGAAGGCTCAATCACCACCGGAATACTTTTATACGCGGGAATACCGCTTTGCGTATCGTGGCTGTCGAGCGGCACCATGATATTCGCTTCCGGATAGTAAGCGGCTACCGAACCGGGCGCCATGTCATAAATCACGAGGGTCAGGTTCTCCATACGGCGCTGCGTGCGGTTGCCCTGCGGATCGAGCGCGGTCATATTGACCGTATCGCCGGAGCGCAGCTGCCGGCTCTCCGCTTCATCGGCAGAAATAAAGAGTACGTCGCGCCGGCCGGTAATGCCGCGATAACGATCGTTCAGCCCGTAAAGCGTCGTGTTGTATTGATCGTGACTGCGCAGCGTGGTCAGCACCAAATCGTGACACTGTAGCGAGCGCGGATCCTCATTGATGCCCTGCATCACTTTAAACTGCGCGCGCTTCGACGGCGTCAGCCAGACACGTTCAGAAGCCGCGTTGTACAGGCGGAAACCGCCAGGCTGCATTACGCGCTGGTTAAAGTTCTCAAAAGCGGGGAAGACGGCTTCAATCGCATCGCGGATGTTACTGTAGTCGCTGACCATTTTATCCCAGTTTACGCGGGAAGCCGGCAGCGTCGCTTTTGCCAGTCCTGCTACCAGCGCCGGTTCCGATTTTAGATGCGGCGAGGCAGGCTCCAGCGTGCCGCGCGAGGCGTGCACCATCGACATCGAATCTTCCACGGTGACGCTCTGGTCGCCCGACGCCTGGCGATCCCGCTCCGTGCGGCCCAGCACAGGCAGCAGGTAACTATGTTTAGCCATCAACAGATGAGAGCGGTTGAGCTTCGTCGCCATATGCACCACCAGATCGAGCTTGCGCATCGCTTCAAAGGTGATTTGCGGATCGGAGATCGCTTCAGCAAGGTTGCCGCCCAGGCAAAGCAGCGCCTTTGAGCGTCCGTCACGAATCGCCTGAATCGCCGCCACCGCGCCGTGCCCGTGCTGCTGCGGGGGCGTGAAGCCAAAGACCTTCTGCAGACTGTCCAGCAGCGTCTGCGAGGGGATCTCTGTAATGCCCACGGTGCGATCGCCCTGTACGTTGGAGTGTCCGCGCAGCGGGCAGATGCCTGCGCCGCGCCGGCCAATATTGCCGCGCAGCAGTAGCAGGTTCGCAATCTGCTGCACATTTTGCGTGCCGTACTGATGCTGGGTGATGCCCATTCCGTAGCAGATAATGGTGTTTTCCGCGGCGGCGTAGAGGTGGGCAATATTCTGGATTTCGGCGATATCCATGCCGGAGACTTTCAGAATATGATCCCAGCTGGTGTCATCCAGATCCGCTTTCAGCGCCGCGAAGCCTTCAGTATGTTCACGGATAAACGTCTCATCCAGAACCGGCGGCTCGCCGGCTTCAAGCGCGTTATCATGCATAGCCAGCAGCGTTTTCATCACCCCTTTGAGCATGGCCGCATCGCCGCCAACGCGCACTTTATAGTAGGTTGAGGCCAGCTGCGTGGACCCCATCGAGAGCATTTCAATCGGGCTTTGCGGAGAGGTAAAACGCTCCAGCCCGCGCTCGCGCAGCGGGTTAATGGCCACAATTTTTGCACCACGCTTAGAGACCTCCCGCAGCGTCCCCAGCATACGCGGATGGTTGGTGCCAGGGTTGTGACCAATACAGATCACCAGATCGGCGTGATCGAAATCCTCCAGCTCTACCGTGCCTTTGCCGACGCCGATGGATTCAGGCAGGCCTACGCTGGTGGGCTCATGGCACATATTGGAGCAGTCGGGAAAATTGTTGGTGCCATATTCGCGGGCAAACAGCTGCCAGAGAAAGGCCGCTTCATTGGAAGCGCGTCCGGAAGTATAAAATTCCACGCTATCGGGATCGTCATAACCGCGCAGCAGCGCGCCAATCTCCTGCAGCGCAGTCTCCCACTCAATGGGCTGATAAGTATCACTGACGGCATCATATTTCATCGGATGCGTGAGCCGGCCTTCACCTTCCAGTTCAAACGCGCTGCGCTGCCAGAGTTCGCTGACGGTGTGTGCGGCGAAAAAGTCGGGCGTGGTGCGTTTGCTGGTCGCTTCCCAGGAGACGGCTTTGGCACCATTCTCACAAAACTCAAACGACGAGGCGTGACGCGGATCGGGCCAGGCGCAGCCCGGACAGTCAAATCCCTCCGGCTGATTGACTTTAAATAACGCAATCACATCCTGTTTCACCGCCATCTGACGGCGAATGGCATCTGCTACCGCTTTCAGTGCACCCCAGCCGCCGGCTGAGCCGCCATAAGGTTTAATGCCGACATCCCGATTCTGCTCTTTCATGGCTGCTTATCTCGCGTAAAAAATTATCTAATAAGCCTGGAATAAGCTGCCGGGTCCGCAAGGAAACTATTTAAAACAGGTTATTTTAATGTTTACAGAATATTGCAGCGCTGCGATTGCTAAACGGGCATATAAGCGCATCGGATTCTCGCCTTACCGCTATAACATGCTATATAAATGATAATTATTATCAGTAAATTGATGCGGAACTGACAGAATGCACAACGGTAAAACTCTCCATACTGACTGCTGTATTGCAGGCGGCGGTCCGGCCGGATTAATGCTGGGATACCTGCTGGCGCGTGCCGGCGTAAATGTGATTGTGATTGAAAAACATGCTGACTTTTTGCGTGATTTTCGCGGTGACACTATTCATCCTTCAACGCTGGAAGTGATGCACCAGCTTGGTCTGCTGGATGAGCTGTTAACGCTGCCGCATCAGCGGGCTGAAAAGCTGCAGGCGGAAGTGGGTGGGGAAGAGATCACCATGGCGGACTTTTCCCGCCTGCCGGTGCGCTGCCGTTTTATCGCCTTTATGCCGCAGTGGGATTTTCTTGATTTTCTGGCGCGCAAAGCCCGCGCGTATGACAATTTTACGCTGCTGCAGGAGACCGGCTTTGCTGACTTTATCAGAGAGGGCGACCGGGTTACCGGCCTGACGACGTTACAGGGAGAGACTATTCACGCACCGCTTGTGATCGGGGCTGATGGTCGTCACTCACAGGTACGTGCTAAAGCCGGATTGACCAGCCAGAGTTTTGGCGCACCGCGTGACGTGCTGTGGTTTTCACTCCCTAAGCTTCCCGACGATCCGGCGCTCGGCATGGGTCATAAAGGACCGAAGCAGAATTTTATTGTGATCGATCGCGGTGATTACTGGCAGTGCGGCTATACCATCGAAAAAGGTGAGTTTGAGCGGCTCAAAACGGGCGATGTCGCTGCATTTATTACGCGGCTTGCTGAGGTGGCCCCCTTTAGCGAAGCGCGGCTTCATGTGCTGACGCACTGGGAAATGTTCCGCCTGCTGTCGATCCGGATCGATCGGCTCGACAGCTGGTGCCGGGCAGGGGTACTTTGCATCGGAGATGCGGCGCATGCGATGTCGCCCATCGGTGGCGTAGGGGTGAATCTGGCTATCCAGGATGCGGTGGCCACCGCTAATCTGCTCACGCCTTCACTGCTCAGGGGCAGGGTGAGCCTAAAAACGCTACAGAAAGTCCAGCGGCGGCGTCAGTTTCCGACGGTTGCCACGCAGTTTCTGCAGATAAAGATGAGCAGTAAAAAACGCACGCGCAGCGCGCCGTCAAAAGTGCCGCAGTTCATCAGCCGCTACCCGTTCCTGCGTCACCTGTTTGGGCGTCTTATCGGACTGGGATTTCGCCCGGAACGCCCGCGTCTGACCGACAAAGTCTGAATTTCAGACAAAAAAAAGCCCGCGAGGCGGGCAGGCGAACGATAACCGGTAAACTTTCTCGTCAGCAACGCATTGCTGTTTAGCGTCACTATAATAGCAACGTTTCAGCGAACGTACGAATTTTGTTCGATGAGTTAATTTTGCTGAACAGATAAGTAATTTATGCAGCCGGGCCGGTTCAGGCTAATCCTTCGGTAATGACAATCGTTGCGTCAGCAATATCAGCACGCGCAGCACGCGCCTGCTGATATTCGGGTGAGTGGTAACACGCCACGGCCGTCTGATAATCGGGAAACGCGATTAACACATGCCGGCCATAGCTCTCGCCTTCCAGCGTCAGCGCCTGCTCGCTCCGCGCGAGAAATGTTGCCTGATATTTATTAAAGGCCGCCGGTGCAAGATCCCGGTAACGCTGATAGCGCTCAGCATCATGCACCGTCACGTGTGCTATCCAGTAAGCGGTCATGGTTACTCCTCCGTTGTCAGAATCGTTTTTGCCAGCTGCGCAGCTTCCGTCAGATGCTGTATCACCGCTTCTCTGGCCTGCTGCGGATCGCTGGCTTCAACCGCCGCACAGATACGCGACATACGTTCAAATCCGGCAACCTGGCGTTCAGGGCTGCGCAGCGTCATGGCGCGCAGCCGGCTGATACGGCTGTTGAGCCGCTGCACGATTTCCCAGGCGATATGATGCTCCGCAATCGAAAACAGCGTTTCATAAAACGCCTGAGACGCTTCAACCCGTTCAATATCGTCATGATGTTCAGATGCTCTGGCAATTCGCATCAGCCGGGTGTGCAGCTTCTGCTTATCTTCCGTTGTGGCTTTGCGGGCGCAATCTTCTGCAGCTGCAGATTCAAGCAGCTGACGTATGCTGTAGATCTGCTGCGCAATCTCCCAGGTCAGCCGCGCCACAATAGGCCCTTTTTTAGGCAGGTTTTCGATCAGTCCTTCCGCTTCAAGATAACGGATCACTTCCCGCACCACGGTACGACTGACGCCCAGCTCATCACACAATGAGCGTTCAACCAGACGATCGCCCGCTTTAAAATAGCCTGAGATGATTGCCTGTCTTACTTTGACCAGCGCCAGTTCCCGCAGTGTCACCGGCGTGTTTTCAATCCTTAAGGAGTGAATCGCAATCATGATCTTCCCTATTGTCCCGCGTTAAGAACCGTTGCGCGAAGCCCCCTGCGCGCGCTCTTTTTTACTATTAGCACTGTTCCGGCAGTTAACGCAACGTCGCGGACGTGGCTGCAACAGAGTCTGAGGTCATAAAGCCCTCAGCGGCGCTGTGATTTCGTCTGACGCCGCCATACCCGGAATTTGTCATTGCTCACATTTTTATCACTTATCGCTGAAGTATTCCCTTTTCCCGCGCGGGCTTTAAAAATAATGCATATTTATCAATCAAATGATTTTTTTCCGCTGCGCTGGCCTGCATCACTTTTATGATGCCAGTCACACTCCGATAGCTGATTTTCTACCCGCTAAAACCTGCACTGGCAGCCCGCTAAAAATGGCCCAGGACCGCGTCTGGCGCATCCTGGCGCATACAAAGCAGGCAATTAAGGTATGACTGTATGATGGTATACCATGTTTTGACATCCCAAAAGTGGCGATGCTATACCCCTTTCACCAGTAGCAATTAACAAACCGTTAACTTGAAAGGGGTTTACATGCATCCGGATATTCGTAAAACCGTCGTCACCACTGAAACCGTGTATACCGATGGCGGCAAAGCGGCGGGCACGCCGCTGGTGATGATTGCGGCTGCAGCCGTGGTCAAAAATCCGTGGGCTGGCAGAGGCTTTGTTGAAGATCTGGCACCAGAAATCCGTGAGATGGCGCCGGTATTAGGCGAATTGCTGACCGGATTAATCGTTAAAGAAGCGGGGGGCGGCGATCGCGTGGTCGCCTATGGCAAATGTGCCGTTACCGGACTGAACGGCGAGCTGGAGCACGCCTCAGCGCTGATTCATACGCTGCATTTTGGTAATCACTACCGTTCTGCGGTGCAGGGCAAAACCTATCTGGCATTCAACAATACGCGCGGCCCGGCCAACACCCCGATCCTCGTCCCGATGATGGGAACAGAAGATGAGGGCTCGCGCGAACATTATCTGACCATGCAGTTCACCATCAATGATGCTCCGTTCAGCGACGAGATCGTGATTGCGCTGGGCGCTGCGCTGGGCGGCCGCCCGCATCATCGCATCGGTAACCGTTATCTTGATCTTAAAGAGCTTGGCCATGATCAGAAAAATCCAGCCGCTGTCTGAGGCGTCAGCGCAGGTCAGCTATCTCGAAGCGGGAGCCGGCACTCCGCTGGTGCTGATTCACGGCGTGGGCATGAATGCGGAAGCCTGGTTTCCCCAGATAGCGGTACTGAGCCGCCATTTTCGGGTTATCGCAGTGGATATGCCCGGGCATGGCGACAGCACAGGCTTCGGGCATCACGCGACGCTGACCGACTACGTTTCCTGGCTGGCAGCCTTTCTCGCCACTCAGCCAGAGCAGCGTTTTGCGGTTGCCGGGCACTCAATGGGTGCCCTGATCACCGCCGGACTGGCAATTGATTATCCGCACTCTGTCAGCCGCGCCATCGTCATGAGCGGCGTCTTCAGGCGCTCAGCTGCGGCCCGCGCTGCGGTCCTGCAGCGCGCTCACGAGCTGGCAAGCGGTGATGTCCAGCTGGATGCGCCACTGGAGCGCTGGTTCAGCGCCACCCCGGAGGAGCAGCCGCTGCGTCACAAAGTCGGCGAGTGGCTGCAGCAGGTCAGCCCGGCAGGCTATGCGCGCGCCTATCAGGCGTTTGCTGAAGGCGACTCGCTGTATGCCGATCGCTGGGCAGAGATGCGCTGTCCGGTGCTGGTCATGACGGGCGAACTGGATGCCAACTCCAGTCCGGAAATGACACGCCAGATGGCCGGCGCAGCACCTTACGGTGAGGCGGTGGTTATCGATAACGCCAGACACATGTTGAATCTGACCGATGCTGAACGGGTCACGCAAGAGATGCTCTCTTTCCTTGAGCCGGTTGCAGCCCCCGTCACGTCACAAGAGCCTATTCAGGAGTAACTTATGGACGCAGATAAACGCAGAGAGTTGCGCGACGCCTTTGGCGCCTTTATGACGGGCGTAACCGTGGTCACGACCCGGGATGCTAAAGGTGAGCCGATTGGTTTCACCGCAAACTCTTTTTCATCGGTATCACTCGACCCGGCGCTGCTGCTGGTCAGCATCGACAAACGTTCGGCTAACTTTGAACATTTTACGCAGTGCCGCCATTTTGCCGTCAATATTCTGGCAGAACAGCAGAAAGAGACGTCAAACGTGTTTGCGCAGAAAATTGCCGACCGGTTTGCGCGCGTCAGCTGGCATCGCGGAGAGCAGGGCACGCCGCTGATTGATGAGAGTTCGGCCTGGTTTGAGTGTGCGCTGCATCAGGTGATTGACGCAGGCGACCACGCAATTCTGATTGGTAACGTGCTGCAGTTCGCTTCCAGCGGCACGGCGGGTCTGGGCTACTATCGCGGCGCCTATTTTACCCCTTATCAGCAGGCAGAGTCGCTGATTAGCGGGCCGGATGTTGTGGTCAGTGCGCTTATCGAGTCCGCCGGTAAGGTGCTGCTGGTCAGGCAGTCAGAGGGGTATGAGCTACCGGCACAAACCATGCGCGGCCGCAGCGTCGATGAAACGCTGACGCAGGTATTCAGCACGCTGCAGATTGCCGCCAGTCCGGGCTTTATCTACTCCATGTGGGAGGATCGGCAGAAAAAGCAGCAGCATATTGTCTTTTTATGCGCTCAGCCCACCGGCGGTACGCTACCCGCAGTTGACCAGGGAGAGTGGCGCGATCTGCAGGATCTGGCTGCAGTACCGGTGGCTAACGGTGCGCTGCAGGCGCTGCTGGGACGCTACATGCGTGAATATGCGGCGGGTAATTATGGCCTCTATTACGGCGATGAAGCGCAAGGTTCGGTGCGCCAGTTCTCTGTGCCAGCCCATCAGGAGGTGGTATGAAGCTTTCTCTGTTTCTGCATATGGAGCGCGTCTCGGCTGATGATGCACAGGATAAGCTCTACGAAGAGATGATGACGCTGTGCGAAATCGCCGATCGCGGCGGGCTGCATGCGATCTGGACCGGTGAGCATCACGGTATGAACTTCACCATTGCACCGAACCCTTTCATCAATCTGGTGGATATTGCGCACCGCACCCGACATGTGCGCCTCGGTACCGGCACCATTATTGCGCCGTTTACCCATCCGATTCGCCTTGCCGGTGAGGCGGCAATGACCGATATCATCACTAACGGACGGCTGGAGCTGGGTATTGCGCGCGGCGCCTATGCGTTTGAGTATGAGCGTCTGCTGCCGGGCCTTGATGCCTGGGGAGCCGGTCAGCGCATGCGGGAGCTGGTGCCGGCAGTAAAAGCGCTCTGGCGCGGTGATTATGCTCATCAGGGCGAGTTCTGGCAGTTCCCGTCCACTACGTCCTCGCCGTT
Organism: Pantoea eucrina; assembly: GCF_002095385.1. Taxonomy (GTDB): domain Bacteria; phylum Pseudomonadota; class Gammaproteobacteria; order Enterobacterales; family Enterobacteriaceae; genus Pantoea; species Pantoea eucrina. The sequence goes on from NZ_MIPP01000028.1 coordinate 22,153, forward strand.
ACCCAAACAGCAGCCGCATCCCCCCATCTGGGTGGCTGCCCGCGATCCCAACAGCCATGAGTTTGCCGTTAAGCAGGGTTGTAACGTGCAGTGCACGCCGCTGCATCAGGGAGACGAGGAAATTGTGCGCCTGATCACCACGTTTAAAGAGGCGTGCCGGGAATACGCTCCGGAGCAGCCGCTAAAAATTATGCTGCTGCAGCATGGTTTCGTGGCGGCGGATGAAGCGGATGCACAGCAGGCAGCGCAGGAGCTGAACCGCTTCTACCACTACTTTGGCGCCTGGTTTAAAAACGAGCGTCCGGTGACGCAGGGGCTTATTGCGCCACTCAGTGATGAAGAGATTGCCGCTAACACCTATTACAGCGCAGAAAAAATGCGCCAGAACCTGGCTATCGGTACGGCGGACGAAGTGATCGCCCGGCTGAAAAACTATGAAGCACTGGGCTATGACGAATATGCGCTATGGCTCGACAGCGGTATGACCTTTGAGCGCAAAAAAGCTTCGCTGATGCGCTTTATTGAGCAGGTCGTTCCGGAATTCCACTAAGCGGAGAGAGAGATGGACGCGTTTAAACTCTATATTGACGGGCAGTTTGTAACCGGCGCCGCCTCGTTCACATCCCTGAATCCGGCGACCGCGGAGCCCTGGGCAACTATCGCCGGCGCAGAACAGCAGGAGACTGACCGCGCGGTGGAGGCGGCTGCCCGCGCGTTTACGTCAGAGGCATGGCGCGCGCTTACTGCCAGCGCGCGCGGTAAACTGCTGCTGCGGCTGGCCGATCTGATTGAGCGGGATGCGGCGCGGCTTGCACGTATTGAAACGCTGGATACCGGCAAAATTATTCGCGAGACGCAGGCGCAGATCGCCTATGTGGCGGAGTATTACCGCTATTACGCGGGCATGGCCGATAAAATGGAGGGGGCCACGTTAAGTATCGATAAGCCCGATATGGAAACGTGGGTCAGACGTGAGCCGGTGGGCGTGGTGGCGGCAATCATCCCCTGGAACAGCCAGCTGTTTCTGTCAGCGGTTAAAATCGGCCCGGCGATCGCCGCTGGCTGTACGCTGGTAGTGAAGGCAGCAGAGGTGGCTCCGGCTCCCCTTCTGGCGCTGGCAGAACTGATTGATGAAGCGGATTTTCCCCCCGGCGTGATTAACGTCATCACCGGCTTTGCTGAGCAGTGCGGTGCACGGCTCACCGCACACCCGCTTATCGATCATATCGCTTTTACCGGCGGCGCAGAAACCGCACGCCATATTATACGCGGCAGCGCGGAGAATCTCGCCAGCACCTCACTGGAGCTGGGGGGCAAGTCACCGTTTATTGTTTTTGCCGATGCCGATCTGGAGAGTGCGGCGAACGCTCAGGTGGCTGCGATCTTCTCAGCCTCGGGTCAGAGCTGCGTTGCAGGCTCGCGCCTGCTGGTAGAAGCCAGTATTAAAGAGGCGTTTATTGAGAGGCTGGTGAGTAAAGTGCGCAGCATTGTGATCGGCTGTCCGCAGCAGCCTGAAACGCAGTTTGGCCCGCTCTGCACGCTGCGCCAGAAACAGAACATTGAACAGGTCGTCAGCCGCACGCTGGAGCAGGGCGCTAAGCTGATTATCGGGCATGAGCCTGTTCACAAGCCTGGCTTCTATTATCCGCCGACTATTCTTGATTGCAGCAGCGTACCGGCAGCAGAGAGTGTCGTGCAGGAGCTGTTTGGTCCGGTGCTTTCGGTGCTGACTTTCAGCGGGGAAGCGGACGCGCTGCGGCTGGCTAACGGCACCGAATATGGTCTTGCCGCCGGCGTCTTTACGCAAAATCTGACGCGCGCGCATCGCATCACGCGCCAGCTGCGCAGCGGTGTGGTCTGGCTGAACACCTATCGGGCAGTCTCACCGCTGGCACCCTTTGGGGGCTATGGCAAATCAGGATTCGGGCGCGAGGGCGGCACTGACGCCGCGCTGGAGTACACCACAACCAAAACGGTATGGCTGCGCACCAGCGATGAGCCCATCGACGATCCCTTTATCATGCGTTAATTCCCTTTCCGGCGCTGGCCATTCACATCCTCGCCCGCCGGATCGCTAAATATCAGGAGTCTTACCGCCAGCAGTTTCTCCTGCGAGAAGACGAGACGCACATCGTCGGGATGGCTATGGCATGACAACGCCAGTGATGTATCTGCAACACATAATAATTCTGCATCTCAACTGGAGGGTAAGGTGGAAAAATCATCACGTCAGGGGCCGTTTATCGAGAACAAGTCGGTGGATTATGTGCCGGTGTCTGAGCGGCACGGCAAATCGCACAGCCTGTTCACGCTCTGGTTCTGTACCAATATTGCTCCGCTGGCGGTGGTCAGCGGGGCGATCGCAACCGAAACGTTTCACCTTAATGTAATTTCCGCGCTCTCTGCGATTATCGCCGGCCATCTCTTTGGTGGCATCTTTCTTGCGCTGACCTCAGCGCAGGGGCCGAAAACCGGCATTCCGCAGATGGTACAGAGCCGCGCGCAGTTCGGGCGCTATGGTTCGCTGCTGGTAATCAGCTTTACTACCGTAATCTATCTGGGGTTCTTTATCTCCAATATCTCGCTTTCGGGCCGGGTAATTAACAATGTCATTCCGGCGCTGCCGGTGGCGAGCGCAACGATTTTAGGCGCCGTGCTGGCAACAGCGATCGGCGTGATAGGTTACCGCTTTATTCACCGGATCAATAAAATTGGCGCATGGATCATGGGCGCGGCCCTGCTGCTGGGACTGACGCTGATGCTATCGCAGCCGCTACCGGCAGACTTCTGGCAGCGCGGATCGCTGAGCGCGGCAGGCTGGTTCGGGACCTTTTGCATTGGTGCGGTGTGGCAAATCAGCTTTTCACCTTACACCTCAGATTATTCGCGCTATCTGCCTGCGGATGTGGGGATCGCCCGTCCTTTCTGGGCGACTTACCTCGGCGCCTGCGGTGGAACTATCCTGGCGTTTGTCTTTGGCATGATGGCCGTCAGTATTGCTCCGGCGGATGACGCCATGATGGCGGTGCGTCATGCCACCGGCTGGCTGGGACCGCTGCTGATGATCCTGTTTCTGGTGAATATCATCTGTCATAACTCCATGAACCTGTACGGGGCGGTGTTATCGCTGATAACGGCCGTGCAGACCTTCCGTCCGCACTGGACGCCGGGGGCGGCGGTGCGGCTGGTGGTGTCCGCTCTGGTATTGACAGGCAGCATTTTGATTGCGCTGGCGGCATCGCAGAACTTTGTCGCATTTTTTATCAACCTGATTCTGGCGCTGATCGCCGTACTGATCCCGTGGATTGTGATCAACCTGCTCGACTTCTACTACGTCAATAAACAGCACTACGACGTGGCAGCCATATTTCAGGCGGACGGAGGACGCTATGGGCGGCTTAATACACAGGCGCTGCTGGTCTATTTTGCCGGGATCCTGGTGCAGGTTCCTTTCATCGAAAATGCGTTTTTCTCCGGTCCCTATGCAAAACTGGTCCCGGGCGTGGATATCTCATGGATTATCAGTCTGGTTGTAACCAGCATCGCCTATCCGCTGTTTCATCGCAGGCATCAGCCGGTATTGACCGTACTGCCTGAAAGCAAAGTGTAATAACCGGGCAGGGATGCCCCGGTCTGCTTCCCGCATTAGCAACGAACGTGCTGCTGTCTGCGACCTTCTCATGCACGGCAACCGCACGCGACAGAGGTGCGATTTATGCGGGATACCTGCTAACATAGCGCGCGGCAGCGGCGCGCTGTCGTCTGGTTAACCCGGTATAAATATTATGATTACGCCGTGCGAATAACGCGCGGTGAATGGAGCTATGGCACTGATGTTGCAAGATTTAGGCATTATCGATTTATGGACGTTTCTGGCAGGTGCGCTGGTGATTATTCTGTTACCCGGCCCGAACAGCCTCTATGTTTTACGCACCGGCATGGGCCGCGGCATGAAAGCTGCGTCTAAAGCGATTGCGGGCGTCATGGCAGGCGATCTGATCCTGATTTTTCTTGCCTGGGCGGGGGTTGCTACGCTGATCCGCACCAGCCCGCACATTTTTATGATGGTGCGCTATCTGGGCGCGATGTTTTTACTTTATCTGGGTATCAAAATCATCATGGGCGCACTGCGCCAGCGCGCGGATGCGCAGCCTGCTGAGCCGGTCAAAGCAGAAAACTACTTTCTGCGTGCGGTACTGCTGGGGGTGACTAACCCTAAAGCTATCCTGTTCTACGTCTCTTTCTTTATTCAGTTTATCGACCCCAAAGTCACTCATACCGCGCCGGCGTTCGCCACGCTGGGTGCGCTGATCCAGCTTATCAGCTTCAGCTACTACTCCGTGCTGCTGGTGGCGGGCGCGGTGATGGTCCGCTTCCTGCGCAGCCGCACGCGGCTGGTTAAATTTGCCAACATGCTGACCGGTATGCTGTTCTTTGGTTTTGCCGTCCGGCTGGTGAGCGCCCAGAGCTGATGGCAACTACGCACGCTGCGGAGAGATAAATGATAGCCAGACAACGTCAGGCGGATGCCCTGCTGGTGAGCACCACGCTCATCGCGGCATTTGGCTGGATCTGCTCACGCGAAGCGATAGCTGGTATGCCCGCGCTGGCCTTTGTTGCGCTGCGCTTTCTTTCGGCCAGCGTGGTACTGCTGCTGCTGTGCCGTGCCGCCGAGCTGCGCCATACGCTGCGGAATATCAGGCCGGTTCTGATGAGCGGGCTGCTGCAGTCTGCTTATATGCTGCTGTGGATTTATGCCGTCGCCACCACGCGCTCGCTGGGTGAGGGGGCTTTTATCATGAGCCTGTCGATGCTGTTTGTGCCGCTTTTTGCCTGGGTCATACTGCGCAGCCGGCCGGCGCGTGCGTTCTGGCTCTCTCTGCCGGTGGGCATCGCGGGACTGGCGCTGCTGACGCTCAGGCAGGATCTCCATTTTGAACTGAGCCAGCTGCTGTTCCTCGGCGCCGCGCTGGTTCAGGCAGTCTACTTCTGTTTCACCACCCGCTTTGCCGCGACGGTCCCTGTCTGTCCGCTGGCCACGGTACAGCTCGCCTGCACCGGCGCGGTAGCAGGCGTGCTGTCGCTGCTCTCTGAAAGCTGGCCGCAGGAGATTGCGCTGGCCTCCTGGAGCTGGCTGGCGGCCAGCGCGCTGCTGGCGACCAGCCTGCGCTTCTGGCTGCAGCTGAAAGGGCAGAGCATGACCAGCGCGGCGAACGCCGCACTGATCATGATTCTGGAGCCGCTGCTGACGGTGCTGGCGGCGGCCCTCTGGTATGGCGAAGCGATGTCGGCCCGGCAAATGCTCGGCTGCCTGCTGATATTACTGTCGCTGCTCTATTACCGGCTGCAGCAGGCGAAAGCGCTGGCGTAATTGCTTAAGCAAGGCGATACAGCGCATCGCTTACCGCATTAAACAGCCTGTCGAGTTCGTCAGGCTGAGCAGAAAACATCGGACCAAACTGCAGCGTGTCGCCGCCAAAGCGAACATAGAATCCCGCCTTCCATAACAGCATGCCCGCTTCAAAAGGGCGCAGCGTGGCATCACCTTCACGCGGCGCCAGCTGAATCGCCCCGACCAGCCCGCAGTTGCGAATATCCACCACGTGCGGACAACCGCGCAGCGCGTGGAGCTGCTGTTCAAACAGCGGTGCCAGCTCAGCCGACTGCGCTATCAGCGACTCCTTTTCCAGCAGGTCAAGCGTGGCGATAGCCGCTGCGCAGGCGACCGGATGGGCGGAATAGGTATAGCCATGTGCAAACTCCACCGCATGCTCTGGCAGCGGCTGTGACATATAGGCGTGATAGATTTCGCTGCTGGCGGCCACGCCCCCCAGCGGGATGGCGCCGTTGGTGATCTGCTTGGCAAAGTTAAGCAGATCCGGCGTCACGCCAAAGTACTCTGCGCCGGTCCAGCGTCCCATGCGGCCAAAGCCGGTGATCACCTCATCAAAAATCAGCAGGATGTTGTGCTGCGTGCAGATCTCACGCAGGCGCTGCAGATAACCCCGTGGCGGAATGATGGCTCCGGCGGAGCCGGAAAGCGGCTCAACAATCAGCGCGGCGATGTTTGACGCATCGTGCAGCTCAATCAGTTTCAGCATCTCATTGGCCAGCGCCTCGCCGCCGGTTTCAGCCTGACCCGGCGTGAAGGCGAGGTCGCTTTGCAGCGTATGCGGCAGGTGATCCACATCCATGAACTGACCAAACATTTTGCGGTTGCCGCCAATGCCGCCGAGGCTGGTGCCGGCGATGTTCACACCGTGATAACCGCGGGCGCGACCGATCAGTTTGGTTTTGGCCGGCTGGCCTTTGGCGCGCCAGTAGCCGCGCGCCATTTTTACCGCGGTGTCTGCCGCTTCAGAACCGGAGCCGGTGAAAAAGATATGGTTGAGATCGCCCGGCATGTACTGCGTGATACGTTCTGCCAGCTGAAACGAGAGCGGATGGCCATACTGAAAGCCGGGGGAGTAATCAAGCACGCCGAGCTGCCGGCTTACCGCCTGCTGGATCTCACTGCGCGTGTGGCCAGCGCCACAGGTCCACAGCCCTGACAGACTGTCATAAATGTGTCGCCCTTGATCATCGGTAAGCCAGCGTCCCTCCGCTGCCACGATAAAGCGCGGATCGCGCTGGAAATTACGATTGGCGCTGGAGGGCATCCAGTGCGACTGCAGGTTCAGGGAAGCGGTATCTATGCGTTCGGACATGGCGGGTTCTCCAGAGTGTATAGCCAGAGTTTGCAATCAGGCATCGGTTAAGTTAAATGCTAATTAACTTAAGTTTAGTCAGCGGAAAACTCACCTGAATGAAACCTAAAACCCTGGCGCAGGTTACCGATTTCGATCTGCGTCTGCTGCGGCTGTTTAAAGTCGTTAGCGAATGCGGCAGCTTTACGGCTGCCGAGAGCAGGCTGGGCATTACCCGTTCGGCGATCAGCCTGCATATGAGCGATCTGGAGAAGCGTCTCGGGATGCGGCTCTGTCAGCGCGGAAGGGCGGGATTTGCCCTGACGGATGAGGGGCGCGAGATCCTGCGCCACAGCGCCAGCCTGATGGCGGCGGTTGAGGATTTTCGCCAGCAAATAAATCAGATGCATAAACAGCTGCGCGGTGAACTTAATATCGGCATTATCAATAATCTGGTGACGCAGCCGCGTATGCAGATTACGCAGGCGCTGGAAGCGTTACGCGAAAAGGGTGCGGAAGTCCGCATTAATATCAGTATGCTTACGGCCGCTGATATTGAGCAGGGTTTGCTTGACGGACGTCTGCACGTGGGCGCGCTGCCCTATACCGCGCCGGTGTCGGGCCTGGTCTATACGCCGCTCTATGAAGAGATCTCCTGTCTTTACTGCAGCAGTACGCACCCGCTTTTCAGCCAGGCGCACGAGGCGGATCCAGCGGTGCTGCATCGCTATGAAGCGATAGCGCCTGGCTACCGTCTGAGCGCGGAAGCCGCTGCCCTGCATCGGTCACTTAACTGTACGGCCACAGCCTCTGACCGGGAAGGTATCGCTTTTCTGATCTTAACCGGACGCTATATCGGCTTTCTGCCCGATCACTATGCGGCACGCTGGTGTGAGCTGCAGCAGATGCGTGCAATTGCGCCTTCGCGGCTGCGCTTCGGTAGCCAAATCGCGATTGTGACCCGGCAGGGAGATCGCCGGAATGCCATTCTGCAGCATTTTCTGGCAGCAGCAGGCGCGGAAAATGAAGCTGCCACACTATCATAATTACAACATACTGTTAGTTGATCAACTAACTCGTTCAGCTTCAGTGTCGGCTGGTCAGATCGGGCATTCGTCGTGGCAAGTTTTACAGCGAGAATAAAAGCGGTATGAAGCAGGGCAGCATTGCGCTGCCCTGCAGAGAGGTTATGCCCGTACAGGCTCACCGCGCACCGGGCGCTCGCCGGCAACATAGTAGTCGGCAGTGCTGCGTGGCAGCGGATCGCGACCGCGAATATTATCCGCAATCTTCTCGCCAATCATAATGGTTGTCGCATTGAGGTTACCGGTGATAATCAGCGGCATGATGGAGGCATCGACCACGCGCAGCCCCTGCAGGCCATGCACGCGACCTTCACCATCGACCACGGCCATCTCATCGCTGCCCATTTTACAGGTGCCGCAAGGGTGGTAAGCGGTTTCACCGTGGTTACGCACAAACTCATCCAGCTGCTCATCGGTCTGGCAGTCGATTCCCGGACTGATTTCGCGACCGCGATACTTATCCAGCGCCGGCTGGTTGATGATTTGACGCGTAATGCGAATCGCATCGCGGAACTCATGCCAGTCCTGTTCATGCGACATGTAGTTGAACAGAATGGCCGGATGGCGGCGCGGATCGCGTGATTTAATCCGCACGTGACCCCGGCTTGGCGAACGCATAGAGCCAACATGGCACTGGAAGCCGTGCGCTTCAACCGCGTTAGAGCCGTTGTAGTTAATGGCAACCGGCAGGAAGTGATACTGGATGTTAGGCCAGTCGAACTCTTCCCGGCTGCGAATAAAGCCGCCGCCTTCAAACTGGTTGCTGGCGCCGACGCCGGTACCGTTGAACAGCCATTCGGCGCCGATTTTCGGCTGGTTCCACCACTTCAGCGCCGGATAAAGAGAGACCGGCTCTTTGCACTCATACTGCAGATACATCTCCAGGTGGTCCTGCAGATTCTCACCCACGCCGGGCAGGTCGTGCACGACCGGAATATCAAACTGCTGCAACAGCTCTGCCGGACCGACACCTGAACGCTGCAGGATCTGCGGCGAGGCGATGGCGCCAGCGCATAGCAGTACTTCACGCCGCGCATAGACCGTTTTCGGGGTGTTACTGCCGCCCTCAAGGTATTCAACGCCGGTCGCGCGCTTGCCGTCAAACAGAATGCGATCGGTGGTCGCATGGGTAATGATCTTCAGGTTCGGACGTTTCTTCGCGGTATCAAGATAGCCGCGTGCCGTGCTGGAACGGCGGCCTTTTGGCGTAACAAAGCGATCCATCGGGCCAAAGCCTTCCTGCTGATAGCCGTTCAGATCGTCGGTGCGCGGATAACCCGCCTGCACGCCTGCTTCAATCATTGCCGCAAACAGGACGTTGTTATCCGGCTTACAGGTGGTGATGCTGACCGGACCTTCGCCGCCGTGATAGTCATTTGCGCCGATATCACGCGTTTCTGACTTGCGATAGTAGGGCAGGCAGTCGAGATAGCTCCACTGCTCAAGACCGGGCGCTTTGGCCCAGTTGTCGAGATCCATCGCATTGCCGCGGATATAGCACATGCCGTTGATCAGCGAAGAGCCACCCAGCCCTTTACCGCGCCCGCACTCCATGCGGCGGTTATTCATATAAGGTTCCGGCTCGGTCTCATACGCCCAGTTGTAGCGCTTGCCCTGTAGCGGGTAAGCCAGGGCCGCAGGCATCTGAGTGCGGAAGTCAAAGCGGTAATCGGGACCGCCCGCCTCCAGCAGCAGTACGTTGACATTGCTATCTTCGGTCAGACGGGTAGCCAGTACGTTTCCTGCGGATCCGGCTCCGATAATGACGTAATCAAATTCCATTAGTCGCTCCTCAGGTAAGCTCAATTAAAATACTGACTGAAAACGGGTCATTTCGATCTGCACCGATTTAACCTGGGTGTAATTCTGCAGCGTCATCACGCCGTTTTCACGGCCGATGCCGGAGTGCTTATAGCCGCCTACCGGCATTTCAGCGGCGGATTCACCCCAGGTGTTGATCCAGCAAATACCGGCTTCAATCTGGTGAATAACGCGGTGCGCGCGGTTAAGATCCTGCGTGACCACGCCCGCGGCCAGACCATATTCGGTGGCATTAGCGCGACGCACGACCTCTTCTTCGCTCTCATAGGTGAGAATGGACATTACCGGGCCAAAAATCTCTTCCTGTACGATGGTCATTTCGTCGCGGCAGTCGGTAAAGACGGTTGGTTCAACCCACGCGCCCTGATCAAATTCAGCGCCGCTCATGCGCTTACCGCCGCACAGCAACGTAGCCCCTTCGCTGATGCCCGATTCGATATAGCGCATTACGTTGTCGCGATGGGCAAAGCTCACCAGCGGACCAAAGTTCGTGGCCGGATCGGCGAGGTCGCCCGCTTTGATACGCGCCACGCGTTCGCTGATTTTGGCCTCGAATTCCGCTTTTACCGCTGCAGGAATAAAGACGCGGGTGCCGTTGGTGCAGACCTGACCGGAGCTGTAGAAGTTTGCCATCATGGCGATGTCAGCAGCGAGGTCGAGATCGGCATCATCAAAGATAATCAGCGGAGATTTACCGCCCAGCTCCATCGTGACATCTTTCAGTGTCGAGCCGGCAGCGTTTGCCATCACTTTCTTACCGCTGGCCACGCCGCCGGTGAAGGAAACTTTGTCGATACCAGGATGATCGGTCAGCAGCTGACCGGTCACCGCGCCGCGTCCGTTCAGCACGTTGAAAACACCATCCGGCACGCCGGCCGCGGTGTAGATCTCAGCCAGCTTCAGCGCGGTCAGCGGAGTAACTTCACTGGGTTTGAAAATCATGGCGTTACCCGCAGCCAGTGCCGGTGCCGATTTCCACAGCGCAATCTGGATGGGATAGTTCCATGCGCCGATCCCGGCCACCACGCCGAGCGGTTCGCGGCGGGTATAGACAAAAGAGGTGTCGCGCAGCGGGATCTGCTGGCCTTCCAGTGAAGGGATCAGCCCGGCATAGTACTCCAGTACATCAGCACCGGTGACAATATCTACCGCCTGGGTTTCGCTGAACGGTTTACCGGTGTCCAGCGTTTCCAGTTCCGCCAGTTCGTCATTACGTTCACGCAGGATCTCCACCGCACGCCGTAAGATGCGCGAGCGCTCCATCGCCGTCATCGCAGCCCAGATTTTCTGGCCTTTTTTCGCGGCTTCAACGGCGCGATCGACATCCGCACGCTCAGCTTCATGGACTTCTGCCAGCACATCGCCATTAGCAGGGTTGATACTCTGGAAGGTGTTACCTGCTGCAGAGGGGACAAATTTGCCATCAATGTAGAGGTGCTGTTCGGTGAATCGGGACATGTTTTCTCCTTCCTCAGTGATTCGGTGAGTCAGCCAGTTGCTGACGAATAAATTGGGTGGTAAGCGTTCTGGCAATCGCTAAATCAAAGGGCTTGCCACTCAATGCGGCACGCAGCCACAAGCCATCAATCATAGAAGCCAAACCGTAAGCTGCCAGTCGGGCCTGCTCGCGCGGCATTTCCCGGCGAAACTCTGCAGCCAGGCTGGAGAACAGGCGGCGACTGCTGACCCGCTCTAACCGGCCCAGCTGCGGCTGATGCATGCTGCTTGCCCAGAAGTCGAGCCACGCTTTCATGGCGGCACTGTGCAGCTGGGTATCATCAAAGTTACCTTCCACAATGGCCAGCAGGCGCGCTTCGGTGCTGGCGTCTGCCAGCGGTTTAAGCCGCATGGAAACGGCTTCGCGCAGCTGGCGCGTGACATCACGCATGGTAGCTTCGAGCAGGCCATTTTTATCTTTGAAATAGTGACTGATGATGCCGGTAGAGACGCCAGCCCGTCGGGCAATTTGCGCGATGGTGGCGTAGTTAATCCCTACGTCGTTGATGGTATCAAGCGTCGCATCAATCAGTTGCCGGCGACGTATCGGCTGCATTCCTACCTTTGGCATCACTACCGCTCCACCTCAAATCGAGACCCCTATTAAAACTTTTTTTGATTGCACGTTCAATATAAAAAAGAAAGTTGTTAGGATGGTGTACTTCGTTTGTTACAAAAGCCAAACGGTGAGCTACGCTTGGTAGCGATTTATCACCGTGCCCAACTAACGGAGGTAAAGCAGGGAGTACAACAACAAGATCAGCCACACTGATCGCATCAATTTATTAAGTAGTTACAGGAAATTAACCAGAGGTTATCGATGATTAATCCACCTGCCAGTGAAAAGGACAGAATTAATCCCGTGGTGTTCTTCACCTCGGCCGGACTGATTCTGACATTTTCACTTGTCACCATTCTCTATAGCGACCTTGCGGGCGCCTGGATCCAGATAGCGGTAAACTGGGTCTCAACCACGTTTGGCTGGTATTACATGCTGGCCGCCACGCTCTATATCGTTTTTGTGGTCTATATGGCCTGCTCGCGCTATGGCGCGATTAAGCTCGGGCCGGAGCAATCCAAACCGGAGTTCAGCCTGCTGAGCTGGTCGGCGATGCTGTTTGCCGCCGGTATCGGAATCGATTTGATGTTTTTCTCCGTTGCAGAGCCGGTGTCGCAATATATGCAGCCGCCGGAGGGGGCCGGACAAACCATGGAAGCGGCGCGTCAGGCGATGGTCTGGACGCTGTTTCACTACGGGCTGACCGGCTGGTCAATGTACGCATTGATGGGGATCGCGCTCGGTTACTTCAGCTACCGCTATAATCTGCCGCTCACCATTCGCTCAGCGCTCTATCCGATCTTTGGTAAACGCATCAATGGACCGATTGGCCATACCGTGGATATCGCTGCGGTAGTCGGCACCATTTTTGGTATCGCTACCACGCTGGGTATCGGGGTAGTGCAGCTGAACTATGGCCTGAAGGTGCTGTTTGACGTCCCTGAAGGACTGACCGCGCAGATGGCGCTGATTGTCCTGTCGGTGATCATTGCGACGATCTCCGTCACATCGGGCGTCGACAAAGGTATCCGGATCTTGTCTGAGCTGAACGTGGCGCTGGCGCTCGGCTTGATCCTGTTTGTGCTGTTTATGGGCAAAACAGACTTCCTGCTGAACGCGCTGGTGCTGAACGTTGGCGACTATATCAACCGCTTTATGGGCATGACGCTGAATACATTTGCGTTCGATCGTCCGACCCAGTGGATGAACAGCTGGACGCTGTTTTTCTGGGCGTGGTGGGTTGCCTGGTCGCCGTTTGTTGGCCTGTTCCTGGCGCGAATCTCTCGCGGCCGCACCATTCGCCAGTTTGTGCTTGGCACACTGTTCATTCCCTTTACATTTACCCTGCTATGGCTCTCTGTATTCGGTAATGCCTCGCTGTATGAAATTATTCACGGCGATGCCGGCTTTGCGCAGGAAGTGATGGCGCATGCTGAACGCGGCTTTTACAGTCTGCTGGCGCAATATCCGGCGTTTAAGCTCAGCGCGTCGGTGGCGACCATTACCGGAATGCTTTTCTACGTTACCTCAGCGGATTCCGGTTCGCTGGTGCTGGGTAACTTCACCTCAAAGCTCAAGGATATCAATAGCGACGCGCCTAACTGGCTGCGTATCTTCTGGTCAATCGCGATTGGGGTGCTGACCATGGGCATGCTGATGACTAACGGTATTTCTGCACTGCAGAACACCACGGTTATCATGGGGCTGCCGTTTAGCTTTGTGATCTTCTTTGTGATGGCCGGCCTGTGGAAATCGCTGAAGGTAGAAGATCATCGTCGCGCCAGCGCCGTGCGTGAAACCGCGCCCTATATTCCCTCAAGCAGCGATCGCCTGAGCTGGAAGAAGCGGCTGTCGCGCCTGATGAACTATCCGGGTACGCGCTACACGCAGCGGATGATGGAAACGGTTATCTATCCGGCGATGGAAGATGTGGCGAAAGAGCTGGAGCTGCGCGGGGCGCACGTAATGCTGGAGAAAATGCCGGCTGAAGAGGGACAGGCGCTGGGGCACCTTGAGCTGCGCGTTGATCTGGGTGAAGAGCAGAGCTTTATGTACCAGGTCTGGCCGCAGCAATATTCAATTCCCGGCTTTACCTACCGCGCCCGCAGCGGTAAATCGCACTACTACCGGCTGGAGACCTTTTTACTGGAAGGAAGCCAGGGCAACGATTTGATGGACTACAACAAGGAGCAGGTGATTATCGATATTCTCGATCACTATGAGCGTCACCTGAACTTTATCCATCTGCATCGTGAAGCACCGGGCAGTAATCTGACCTTCCCTGAGATGTAACCCTCCGGGCAGCTGCGACCATGCAGCTGCCCGTTTTCTTTTTTCTCCGCCTCGCGCATTCCTGTCTGAGAGCTAGACTCACTAGCTGCTGTTAAGGGGAATTCTATGAAACTGGGTTTTGCGTGTAAGTATTTCGATCATGAGGCGAAGCAGCCTTTTCCATTCAAAAGCACCACTCGTACCCGCTTTCTGGGCATGCAGGGTGATGCCGCCGCCACGCTGCTAATTGGGCTGGCCCGTACTAACCTCACCAATCTTTATGCTCTGCTGGAACAGCTCGCCACGCTGCCTGATGCACTGCGCATGATGCGTATCGGCAGCGATCTGCTGCCGCTCTATACCGTTCCGCAGGCTACGCCACTCTACCGCGAGGCGATGCCGGAGCTGGCGCCGCTGTTTGCCCGCTGTGGCGAACTGGCGCGCGCCAGCAATATTCGGCTCTCGTTTCATCCCGGACAATATACCGTGCTGGCGTCTGATAATGAGGGGGTGGTGGAGCGTGCAATTGAGGATATTGAATATCATGCCACCTGTGCCGTTCTGATGGGCTATGGACAGCGTTTTCAGGATTTTAAAATCAATATCCATATGAACGGCAAAAAGGGGTTTGATGGTTTTCGCGATGCGTTTATGCGGCTCAGCCCTGAGGCGCGTAATATGCTGACGGTAGAGAATGATGAGGTTTCCTGCGCGCTGGATGATGTGCTTCAGGCGCGCGAGCTGTGCGCGGTGGTGCTGGATATTCACCATCACTGGGTAAAAGAGAATGCCTTTATCAAACCTGACGATGGCCGGATTGCACAGATTATCGACTCCTGGCGCGGCGTGCGTCCGGTGCTGCACTACTCGATTGCGCAGGAAGGATTGATCCCCGATAGCGGTTTTCCCGATCAGAACGCGCTGGCAGCCTCCAAAATGAAGCTGCGCGCGCATTCGGACTACTTCTTTAATCAGACGCTAAACGACTGGGCGCTCTCGTTTGACCGGTTCGATATCATGTGCGAAGTCAAAATGAAAAACCTCGCCCGCGACCGGCTCTATTTCTATGCGCTGGAGCGCGGTGGTCACGCTACGGCGCCGTGATCACAATAGCGACGCGGCGGTTCTGCGCACGCCCCTGCGAGGTACTGTTGCTGGCAACCGGCACCCGCATACCCAGCCCGCGCGTCACAATATTCGCGCGCGGGACGCCGCTGCCGGCGGCCCACTGCTGCGCTACGGCATTGGCGCGTTTAAGTGAAAGCTGCTGATTATAGCCCGCTTCACCGTAGTTATCGGTATGACCATCAATGCGCAGATGCGTAATACCGGTAGCTGCCAGCGTGCCGGCCGTGGAGGCGATGCGCTGTTTACTGGCTGCGGTAAGTTCTGACTCATTAATGCCAAACAGAATACGGTTGGGTAACCCCAGCCTCCAGCCTTCGCTGTTCTGACTGAACCCCTCCTGCTGCAGCGCCGCAACCTGGGCACGGGTAAACCCGCCGGACTGGCAGCCCGCGCAGGTGAGTATCAGCGCCATCAGGCAACCATAGATTTTCACAGCCGATCCTTATTCAATTTTTTGTTTTTATACATATGCAAATCTGCCCGCTCCAGCAGTGAGGCCACGCTGTCGCCAGACTGCGCCCAGGCATAGCCGATGGTGACCGAGGTGGTAATAGTGCGGTCTTCGCTGAGCGCGATAGGCTGGCGCACCGCGTGCTGTATGGCATCCCGAAGTTCCTGCAGCCGGGCAGGGGTGGTGCGGCTGGTCAGGACCATTGCGAACTCATCGCCCCCCATGCGTGCAACCAGATCGCCCTCTGAGATCAGGCCAGCCAGGCGTTCAGCGGTGGCTTTCAGCACTTCATCCCCGGCAGCGTGTCCCCAGCTGTCGTTAATGCATTTAAAGCGGTCACCATCCAGAAACAGCAGCGCAAAGCGCGGCGGCGTTAACGGACGATCGAGCAATTGCGCCAGCCGCGCCACAAAAGCAGAACGGTTCGCCAGACCCGTAAGCGGATCCGTCAGCGCTTTTTCTGCCAGCGAACGGTTATCACGCAGCAGCGATGCTTTCAGCGTCTGCATCTCACTCAGCAGCGCGTTCAGATCGCTGGAGAGCAGCTGAAACTCATTGATCGGTTCAGGCGGCACGCGCTGGGTAAAATCACCGGTGCGGATCACATAGTGAATGGCGCGCGTGATAGTGCGCATGGAGAGCAGAATGCCGCGATGGAGAAACTCGCTCAGCATAAAAGAGATCACCAGCACGCATAGCATGCCGCAGGTCAGGATCAGGATGGAGTAGTGGATAAACTCGCTGGCGCCATTCACCGTTCCGGCCAGCGTCAGGCTGCCGGCCCGGGTACCCGCGTGCTGTATATCAACAGTGACCGGACTGGCGTAGATCCACTGCCGCAGCTGTTTTTCATAGAAGCCGCTGTGTTCGCGGCGGTTGACCCAGTCAACCAGTACGGTATGGCTGGCGGTGACCAGCTGCGCCGACGCAAACATCCCTTTGTCACCCAGCATGGCAATCTTACTGTGCGCATCATAGCTGTCTTCAAATACCGTTGCCGCAGTAAGACTGGTGCTCAGCGTGGTTGCCGTCAGCGCCAGATTGCGGTTTTCGTAACGCTTAATAAAGTAGAGAGAGGTCGAGGTCATCAGCAGCCAGCACAGCAGCAGGATCACCGCCGCATTTATGGTGCTGATGCGGCGCAGGCGACCGCGCAGTGATGAACCCTGACGTTTTCTCAGTAAAAATTTCATCTTATTGGTTCTCTTTACGCGACAGCATCAGCACATCGGGACTGACTTTGACGCCGCTGCGTGCCAGTGAATCGAGATTCACCGAAAAACGGGTACGTTCCTCACCAAAAATCATACAGAAAGTGGCGCCGGTTGCGCAGTCAGGGTTATTTTCCGCCATGCTGAGCACCGCTTTATCAGGCATTGCTGCCAGAGCAGCGTGCTGCTGAGCCGGAGTTTCCGTGCCGAAATAGACCGCGTCGCAGTGCAGCGCGGATAACCTGCCAGCGCTGTCAGCGCGCACGACGCTGAACGGCGTGGCAGGCGGCGCGTCGGCTGATGAAAGCGTGAGGTGTCGGGCGGAGGCCAGGATGCAGAGCTGCGGCACCTGCACCGGAGGTGGCCAGCGGGTAAAACTCAGGATACCGCTGACAATGCGGTTAGCGCGATTGTCAGCGGCAGTATGCTCAGCGGCGTATGCCATCGGCCAGCTAAGCAGCACCAGCAGCGCAGGCAGTGCGCAGCACAGCCAAAGGCAGGATCCTTTTGAATACGGGGCAGGAAATCCTTTTATCTGCATGGCACTCTTCCTGGTCAGTAAAGCCGGGATAGTACCATTTACGCCATGAAATGCGTAACCAGTACGGGATGAAGCTTTTAAACCGGTCTATTGCCACCGCTCATTTGTAGCCACAGGTTGTGCGAGCCGCGACGTTAACTCCACGCCAGCGGGCGAACCGCGGCCAGGGTTTGCGGACAGACTCTGTTCAAATAGTCAAACATGCCCTGGGACAAAGCCGCCGTGCATTCAAGTAATCCGTTACTTCCCTGAAATTGATTCTGCCACTTGATAAGCAAAGAAGGCGAGTCAAAAATTGTTGGGTCAAATTTTGCCGCCTGAAGCATTAAAGCATGAGCGTAGGCGCGCAGTGGCAAAGGCGATTCTGTTTCTGTTCCAAAGTAAAAACTGGAAGAGAGGAGCGTAAATACTGCAGATATGCAGAGAAAATACTCTGCTTTGTTTCGCGGCGATGCATCTGCTATCCCATAAGCTTCTGTAACTGCCCGCGCATGTTGTTGCGTCAGTTGACTCCAGTACTCGTCAGGGTACAGCATAGGGCGAAAGTGCGCTTCCAGCTTAAATTCGGTGGCTTTATCGATCATTTTTTCAGTTGAGGACTTTGCTTCGGTTGCGTTGTCAAAAGCTTTACGGAACTTTCCCAGTTTGAGCAGGTCCAGCAATTTGCTTAACGTATTTTTCTGCTGTTCTGCCAGAAATGGAGTAAGAAACTGAGGAAAGTCGCGTCGAAACAGGTTTTCCGGGTTCACTTCAACCATTTTTAAGCAGTTTTGCGGCGTATCCATTTGATAAAAATGGTTCCAGACGGGGTTCAGCGGATCGGGCCTCAGCATGCCGCGCATGGTGTCAAGACTCATTAAAAGAACCGGGCCGCCTGGATTCGCAGGCATCAACACGAGATTTACCGCATCACTCTCCTGCAGATTAACTTGTGTAGGTTCAGAGAGGGCACTGGTGCGGCTGAAGTGTTCAAAGCGCGTATAAGGCGTAACTTCTCTGCTCTGAAGATAGCGGTCATAGCTTTCCTGAGCGCGAGCGGCAATACTGGAATTTTCATGGTTCTCAGAAACTGTAAGATCAATTATTTGATGAAATAATGCATTTTTTGCGACAATAAAGATGAGTCATGCGTTATAAGGCGAAGGAAATTTTCAATTGTTGCATGAGATAAGAGGTTCAGATTGCTGCCTGAGATATGTCTATTAGAATAAAACCACTCTTCCGTCAGCCTGTCGTGCCATTGCCTGATACTGGGATCTGAACAGAAAGGTTCTTTGCCAAAAACCTCAAGTATCGGTATGGCTGTGCTAATCAGCTGTTGCAAAGTGATATCCTGACGCGATAACTCATTGATAATTTCTCGCGCCAGCTGTTTTTTAAAATCAGCAAAGCGATTATCGATACTCTGTAATGCCGTTAATGGCGTTCCTTCTGGGTTATTATGATGATTAAAGAATAAATCGATATCTCTCTCTTCGTCAGAGAGTCTGGAAAAATCAAGCTGCATTGAACTATTTTTAAATATGGCCCAAGAAAGATTATGCCCTGTAATATCTCGTTTCCCAAGGGAGCTGTAGCTAAAATCAGCCTTTTCGAACATATCTTTGGGAATATATATGTTATCCAATTTCAGCTTGCGAAAATTGATATGCTTATCTTCAGTTAAAAGAGAGTCGGTTGCCGGAAGTTTTTTATGCTCGCGCAGAAGACGCGCTCGCTGATCGAGCGTGATTCTGAAGCTGCACAATTATTCATAGCTATTTCGTCTGAAATCTGGTGTTCCACCGGCGTTAAATAAATTAACGGCTTCATCGACCATATGTAATGGAAGGGGAGTGTCCATAGAAATAACATCAGTCAGTTTATATCTTAATGAACCACGCACAGTACCTTCGTTATCCACCTCTCTTCTTTTAATATTGCACCGCCCAAGAGAGATGCCTGAAGTATGTTCACGGTAAAGAGTTGCTATTAAATGTGACTTTTTCATGAAAGTATACTTAGTGCTTTCTTTTTCAAATAGTTGCCAGGCATTTACTACGGACTTTAAACGGGCCCAGATTGATTCAGGCGGGTTTAATATATCTACCAGCGCATTTATCTCTGGCCGGAAATGCGCTGTTGCTTCGCAAAGTGAAAGTTTATTAAGAGGGTTTTTTTCCATAGTTAATATCGCCCTGAGGTTGGTGTGAAAATTATGCCTTTACTGTTTGCAGTTAGAAGAGGGGATTAGTGAGTCGGTAATACAATTCCTGGATGCCGCCAGGGGGTATAAAACCGGATGTGAAGAGAGTAACCAGGTTAGATGAACGCCTAATACAGTAAATCGCTCATAAAAAAATTAATTATGTGGTTTATTGTGAAATAGCAGATCTATTTCGGGGGAGCAGCAGGCCAGCTGGCTGGCCTGCGCATATTATTCAGAACTGAGGTCGCGTCCGTTACTGGCGATGACTTTTTTATACCACCAGAAGGATTTTTTGCGCGTGCGCTGCAGGGTGCCGTTGCCCATGTCATCCCGATCAACGTAGACCAGGCCATAACGCTTACTCATCTCACCTGTGGAAGCGGCGACCAGATCGATACAGCCCCAGGTGGTGTAGCCCATCACCGGTATGCCATCGGCGATAGCCTCTGCCATAGCCTCAATATGCTGCTGCAGATAGCTGATGCGGTAGTCATCATGAATTTCACCGGCGGCGGTAAGCTCATCACGTGCGCCGAGGCCATTCTCCACCAGAAACAGCGGCTTCTGATAACGGTCATACATCATATTCATGGTGATGCGCAGGCCCAGCGGATCGATTCCCCAGCCCCAGGCGCTGCGCGCAATGTGCGGGTTGGTCAGCGATTTAACAACGTTGGCGGCGCTGCTGTTCTGCTCATTCATCTCTGCCGAGGCGCAGCGCGAGGCGTAATAGCTGAAGGAGATAAAATCTACCGTGTGACGCAGAATGGCTGTGTCTTCATCCGTTATTTCAAGGGTTACGCCTTTTTCACGGAACAGTCGTGCGCTGTAGGCAGGGTAGGCTCCGCGCGCCTGAACATCAATAAAGAACAGGTTTTCACGATCTTTCTGCAGCGCGGCCCAGACATCCTCTGGCTTGCACGACCATGGATAAAAGTTACCGCCCGCCAGCATACAGCCCACCTGGTTCTGCGGATTAACCTCATGCGCAATCTTTGTCACCAGCGCGCTGGCGACCAGTTCATGATGCGCCGCCTGATACTTCACCTGCTCATGATTCTCGCTGGGTTCAAATACCAGGCCAGCGCCTGAGAAGGGACTGTGCAGCAGGATATTGATTTCATTGAAGGTCAGCCAGTACTTCACCAGGCCATCAAACGCTTCAAAGCAGGTTCGCGCGTAGCGCGCAAAGAAATCGATCATTTTACGATTGCGCCATGAGCCATATTCAATGACCAGATGCATTGGCACATCAAAGTGAGAGAGCGTAACCAGCGGCTCAATGCCATATTTTCGGCACTCGGTGAATACTTTATGATAAAAAGCGATCCCGTCCGCATTCGGCGTCAGCTCATCGCCGCCGGGAAAGAGCCGGCTCCAGGCGATAGAGGTACGAAAAACGGTAAAGCCCATCTCTGCCATCAGCGCGATATCTTCTTTATAGCGATGATAAAAATCGATAGCGTCATGGCTGGGATAGAACTCCTCTTCGCGCAGCGTAAACCGCTTCTCCAGCCCCAGCTTAACCGCCATACGGTTAGCGCCGTGCGGGATCATATCCACCGTGGTCAGCCCTTTACCATCGGCCAGGTAACTTCCTTCAGACTGGTTGGCGGCTAAAGCGCCGCCCCATAAAAAACCGGCCGGGAATGGCGTGTCAGACATAAAAAACCTCAATCATTAACGGGTAGGGATGGCGACATTGCCGGTGGCCGGCTGCGGCTTTTCTGCTGGTGTGGTAACAGGAATATCCTCAAAGCCGAGCAGCAGCGTCAGCACAAATGAAACCACCACGGAAAGCACCATAACGCCGCCCACCCAGACAATGCTCATGGGGTTAGCAGGATCAAAAAACTGGACGCTGGTAAACAGGCCCGGTGAGGCCATAGAGTGGCTGGCGAGTCCGCCGATGCCGGCCACCGCGCCGCAGATAAAACCGCTGATCAGACTGGCGATCAGCGGACGGCGCAGCCGCACGGCCACACCGTACAGCGCCGGCTCGGAAATACCGGCGACAATGGCAGAGGCGGCGGCGGCAAAAGCGGTCTGACGCAGCTCCGGGTTTTTGGTTTTAAACGCGACTGCCAGCGACGCGCCGCCAAGCGAGAGGTTGGCACCAATCTCTGACGGCATCACCATGCCCTCTTTGCCGGTTTCAGCGATGGTCTGAATGATAGTAGGGGTAAAAACGCGGTGCATACCGGTCATCACCAGCAGCGGCCAGAGTGCGCCCATAATGGCGACTGAGAGCCAGCCCAGATAGCCGTGAATGGTGTAGACCAGCGCAGAGATGCCGCTGCCGATCCAGATCCCCAGCGGCCCGACAAGCAGAATGGCTACCGGCGCGGCCAGCAGGACGATCAGCATCGGCTTGAGGAAATTTTTCGTCACGGCAGGGGTGATGCGATCAACCCAGCGTTCGATCCAGGAGAGGATCCAGGTCATCACCAGCGCGGGGATCACGGTATAGGTATATTTCACCGCCGTTACCGGAATAAACGCGAACTCCACCGTCTGGCCCTGCGCGGCTTTCGCCATCAGGTCGATAAAATTGGGGTGTACCAGCACTCCGGCAATGGCGATCGCCAGCGACATATTGGTATTGAATTTAAGCGCGGCTGAAGCCGCAACCATCACCGGCAGGAAAAAGAAAGCGCCGTCGCCGATAACGTTGAGAATGATCAGCGTTGAACTGCCTTTCTCCAGCACGCCACCCATCTCCAGCATCATCGCCAGCAGCTTAACCATTGAGCCACCGATGATAGCCGGGATCAGCGGTGACATCGTGCCCACCAGCGCATCAAGAATGCCGGCTCCGATGCGGCGCAGCGTGATTTTCCGCGCCGGCGCGGCTGCGGTGGCAGAAGCGCCGGGCGTCCCGAGCTGCTGCACCGCCTGGTAAGCGAGGTTTACGTCATTGCCAATGATCACCTGACACTGTGTGTCGGTATAGACCACACCCATTACGCCCGGGATCGCTTTTAGCGCGGCATCATTAATCTTTTCGTGTGCGTGCACCACAAAACGCAGTCGCGTCATACAGTGGGTCACCGCCGTAACGTTCTCCAGGCCGCCAAGCGCAGCAACAATAGAGCGGGCGGCGTCTGCATATTTATTCGCCATGATTTCTGTCTCAGTTTTCAGGGTAAGATTGTCCGGCAGCAGGCTGCCTGTTTTTTATTCATGAGAAACCGGTTTCACAAAATCATGAGATGTGCATTATGTTCAGGCAAGAGAATTAAAATTTAATATCTGCAATTGTGACGCAGATCGGATCTCGCCCGGCGGGACAAAAGATAAATTTCTTTGCCTGTCCCGATACTTAGGTAAACTCAGCGCAGGAGAGCTTAAACAGGCAGATTATGACCACTATCACCGAAGTAGCGAAACGCGCGGGTGTCTCAAAAGCGACAGTGTCACGTGTTCTGTCAGGTAACGGCTATGTCAGCCAGGATACGCGGGAAAAAGTGTATGCGGCCATCGCTGAAACCGGCTTCCGGCCCAATCTGCTGGCGCGCAATCTGGCGACGCGCTCCAGCCAGACAATCGGGCTGGTCATTACCAATACGCTCTATAGCGGCAGCTACTTTACCGAGATGATGCAGCATTCAGCGCGCATGCTTGAACAGCAGGGGCGCCAGCTGCTGCTGGTGGACGGCAAACACAGCGCGGCAGAAGAGCGGGCCGCCATTGAGTTCTTGCTCGATCTGCGCTGCGATGGCGTCATCATCTATCCGCGCTTTCTTTCCATCGAAGAGATGGACAGCATTATTGCTCAGCACCGGCATCCGATTTTGGTCATCAACCGCCGCCTGCGTCAGCATACCAGCTACTGCATTTTTGCCGATCAGCACGCCACCAGCGCGGCAGCCGTTGAGCAGCTTATTCTGCTGGGTCATCGCGAGATTGCGTTTATCACCGGATCGCTTGATTCGCCTACCGGACGCGAGCGTCTGGCGGGCTATCAGACGGCGCTGTCGAAGCATGGCATTGCGTTCGATTCGGCACGGGTGGTGGAAGGGCGCTGGCAGGCGGAACAGGGCGTCATGGCTATTGAGCAGCTGCTGAAGCAGCACGTCCGCTTCAGCGCGGTGGTGGCAAGCAATGATGAAATGGCGATTGGCGCACTCAGGGCGCTGGCCGTCCGGGGGATTGCCGTGCCGCAGCAGGTGGCGGTGGTGGGATTTGATGATATTCCACTGGCACCCTATACCCTTCCGGCGCTGTCGAGCGTGAAAATGCCGGTGACAGAGATGATCCATGAAACCATCGCCCGTCTGGTCGCCATGCTCGACGGCGGCGATATCAGGCCAGGCGCGCCGCACACCGGCACGCTTATCCGGCGTGAATCCCTGGCGGCAGGTCCCTGGCTATCCCGCGCGACTCAGTGATTAAGCAGCGCCTGACGGAAAGAGAGAATATGTACCCGCGTCGCCGCTTCCGCCTGTTGCACGTCACCCTGCTCCAGCGCCACGATAATCGCTTCATGCTCGGCGATCACCTCTTCCATATGCCGGACGCTGGAGAGCGTGGTTGCCCAGAAGCGCTGTGCCTGGGCATGAATAATGCTCAGAATATCGGTGAGACGCCGGTTTCCGGCGATCTCCGCCAGCACCTGATGAAATTCCCGATCCAGCAGCATCATCGTCTCTCTTTCATGCGCCGCACCGGCATGTGCGATTTGCTGATTGAGCTGACGCAACGTAGCAATCTGCGCGTCACTGATGCGCACCACAGCCAGCCTGACGCATAGCGCTTCATTCACCAGCCTGACCTCAATCAGTTCAAGCGCATCATCAATAGAGAGCGGCGAGACCATCACACCTTTACGGGGAATGATCTGCAGCAGGCCCTCCGTCGCCAGCCGGTGCACCGCCTGATTAACCGGCGTGCGGCCCATCTGCAGATCTTCCATCACCTGCGCCGTGTTCAGATAGTCGCCGGGTTTATAGCGCAGCGTGATCAGGCGATGTTTAAACGCCAGATAGGCGCGCTCATTTAATGAAAGCGTCTTTCCCTTCGCCTGCGGGTTCACATTTTCAGCCATTACATCACTCATTGCGCACATCCTTTTTTGGGTACTGAGACATATTACACAAAAACCTGGCATGAAAATGGCTACTTTGAAATCACAGTGAAATTTCACAGTCATTTCAAGTCAGGAGAACCGACCATGCAGCTACGTTTCAACACGCAGGAAAACCCGCCCCTGTCGCTGGACGTCACCATCAACCGACTGGTCATTGCGGGCTGGGCCGGGCGCGATCGGGAAGCCGTATTGCACCATATCCGTGAGCTGGAGGCGCTGGGCGTGCCCGCTCCTGGTGCAGTACCGCTGTTCTATCGCGCTACGCCGACGCTGCTGAGCCAGCATGAGAATGCGGAAGTGGTGGGAGAGCAGACGTCAGGTGAGGCTGAGCCGTTTGTCTTTTTTCACCAGGGAGAGTGCTGGGTTTCGCTGATCTCTGACCACACCGATCGCCATCTGGAAACCTTCAGCGTGGCGCTCTCAAAACAGGTATGTGTGAAGCCAGTCGCGCAGCAGGCGTGGCGCATGGCGGAGGTTGCCGCGCACTGGGATCGGCTGGAGCTGCGTGCCTGGATAATGGAAAACGGCGACTGGGTCACCTACCAGTCCGGCACGCTTGATGCACTCCTCTCTCCGCTGGAGCTGATTGCGCGCTTCTCAGGTAAAACGGCTGAAGAGGAGGGATTTGCGATCTCCTGCGGCACATTATCGGCTATTGGCGGTATTCGTCCCGCCGCGGCGTTTCGCATGGCGCTGCACGACCCGGTGCTGAACCGCACGCTGGAGCACAGCTACTCCCTCTCCACTCTGCCGGTGATTGCCTGATGGAGACGCGCCTTATGACAACCTTATGGCAGGCGAGCCAGCAGCTGCAGGCGGGCGAAACCACATCGGTGGCGCTGACGGCACAGGCGCTGGCGGCAGTTCAGGCGGAGCAGGGCGAGGGCGCGCGCGC
>NZ_MIPP01000029.1 GCF_002095385.1 Pantoea eucrina
TTAAAGCGTGCTGATATGGCTCAGTTGGTAGAGCGCACCCTTGGTAAGGGTGAGGTCCCCAGTTCGACTCTGGGTATCAGCACCAGTTTTAAAAAAAGCATGAGTTCGGGTAAAAGAATTTGCCTGGCGGCACTAGCGCGGTGGTCCCACCTGACCCCATGCCGAACTCAGAAGTGAAACACCGTAGCGCCGATGGTAGTGTGGGGTCTCCCCATGCGAGAGTAGGGAACTGCCAGGCACCAAACACAGAAGCCCTGAACGAAAGTTCAGGGCTTTTTTGTTTTTGCCTGACAGGATAAAAACGCGAAGCCATAAAAAAGCCCCTGCTGCATGGCAGGGGCAGAGCTAAGGGCGCTGAGATCAGTGAATAACCTGCGACAGAAACGCGCGGGTACGCTCTGAGCGTGGATTAGCGAAGAACTCCTCTGGCGGCGCCATCTCTACGATCTCTCCCCGATCCATAAAGATCACCCGATCAGCCACCGTACGTGCAAATCCCATTTCATGCGTCACACACAGCATGGTCATGCCATCTTCTGCCAGGCCAATCATGGTATCCAGCACCTCTTTTACCATCTCAGGATCAAGGGCTGAAGTCGGCTCGTCAAACAGCATAATTTTGGGTTTCATACAGAGCGAACGGGCTATCGCCACACGTTGCTGCTGACCACCAGAGAGCTGTCCCGGAAACTTATGTGCATGTTCGGCGATGCGCACCCGCTCAAGGTAGTGCATCGCCAGCGCTTCCGCCTCCTTCTTCGGCATCTTTCTCACCCAGACAGGGGCCAGCGTGCAGTTCTGCAGAACGGTAAGATGCGGGAACAGATTAAAGTGCTGAAACACCATGCCGACTTCGGTGCGTACCCGTTCGATGTTACGCACGTCATCGTTAAGATGAATACCGTCCACGACGATACGTCCCTGCTGATGCTCTTCCAGATGGTTGATACAGCGAATAGTGGTCGATTTTCCTGAGCCTGACGGGCCGCAGAGTACAATGCGCTCACGCGGTTTAACCTGCAGATTAATATCCTTAAGCACGTGAAACTGTCCGTACCACTTGTTCACGTTTTCGAGCGTAATCATCATAGCGTTAGCCGCCGTCGTTATTGTGGATGTCATAGTAAACCTCAGTGCGCTTTACGCCCGGTGTGAAAACGCTTCTCCAGATACTGGCTATAGCGCGACATGCTAAAACAGAAAATCCAGTAGACCAGTGCAGCAAAGACATAGCCTTCTGTGGACATGCCCAGCCATGCAGGATCGACCGTGGCCTGCTGCACGCTGCTGAACAGATCAAACAGGCCAATAATGATCACCAGACTGGTATCTTTGAAGAGTGCGATAATGGTATTCACCAGCCCGGGAATGGTGAGCTTAAGCGCCTGCGGCAGGATCACCAGCGCCTGCGTCCGCCAGTATCCCAGCGCCAGCGATTCAGCCGCTTCATACTGGCCTTTTGGCAGCGCCTGCAGACCGCCGCGCACCACTTCCGCCACATAGGCGGACTGAAACAGAATCACGCCAACCAGCGCCCGAACCAGTTTGTCGATAGTCGTGCCTTCCGCCATAAACAGCGGCAGCATGACAGAGGACATAAACAGCACGGTGATCAGCGGTACGCCACGCCAGAACTCAATAAAAATAACGGATAGCGTACGCACCACCGGCAGGTTTGAGCGCCGGCCCAGTGCCAGCAGAATACCCAGCGGTAATGCGCCGGCGATACCAACGGATGCGATAATCAGCGTCAGCGTCAGGCCGCCCCACTGACGGGTTTCCACCCGCTCCAGACCAAAATAGCCGCCATAAAGCAGTAGCCACACCGCGATCGGATAGAGCACCGCCCAGCAGGCCAGATAGCGGCCACGGCGCGGCATGGCGCGGATAAAGAGCGGAATGACTGACAGTAAACCGATAACCAGAGCCAGGTTGATTCGCCAGCGCAGTTCGTGCGGATAGAGTCCATACATAAACTGACCAAAGCGCGCATGGATAAACACCCAGCAGGCCCCCGCTTTAGTGCAGTCAGCACGGGTTTCACCCAGCCAGTTTGCCTGAAATATCAGCCAGTTCAGTGCCGGTGGAATAACACTCCAGATGAGCCACAGACTGACCAGCGTAAGCAGGGTATTCAGCCAGCCGGAAAAGAGATTTTTGCGCGCCCAGCTCCAGCTCTTCTGCAGCAGATTACTGCTTACCGGCGGCGTTTCATGCGTTGTCACAGACATAGTGTTTCGTTCTCTTAACGCTCAACCAGCGCAATTTTGCGGTTATAGAGGTTCATCAGCAGGGAAATGGTCAGGCTGATGATGAGATAAACCGCCATGGTAATCGCAATGGTTTCTATTGCCTGGCCGGTCTGATTAAGCACCGTACCGGCAAAAAGCGACACCATATCGGGGTAGCCGATAGCGGCGGCCAGCGACGAGTTTTTGACTACGTTTAAATACTGACTGGTCAGCGGAGGAATAATGACGCGCATCGCCTGAGGAATAATGACCTGACGTAGCGTCACGGGATTCGGCAGTCCCAGCGAGCGCGCTGCTTCACTCTGGCCATGTGGTACTGACTGAATACCGGCGCGGATCACCTCAGCAATAAATGAAGAGGTATAAATAGAGAGCGCCACCGTCAGCGCCGCCAGCTCCGGGATCATCACAAAGCCACCGCGGAAATTGAATCCGCGTAGCTCAGGCACATCCCAGTGCACGCCCGCGCCGAACAGGGTATGGGCAATCAGCGGCAGCAGCACAATGAGCCCGGCTGCAGCGGGCCAGGTACGACGCAGCTGACCGGTTTTCAGCTGATGTTTGCGATTAAAGCGAAACAGCGCCAGGCTGGCGATAATGCTTAATGCCAGCGCAACCAGAAATGGCAGTGTACCGGGCGCATACTGTGGCCATGGAATATACAGGCCACGATTACTGACAAAGGCGAGGTCAAAGGCGTTCAGTGCCTGACGCGGGCCGGGCAGATTACGCAGTACGGCAAAGTACCAGAAGAAAATCTGCAGCAGCGGCGGAATATTACGGAACGTCTCAATATAAATGGCAGAGAGCTTACGCAGCAGCCAGTTATCGGACAGGCGCGCCAGGCCTACCGCAAAGCCAAGCAGGGATGCAAAGACGATGCAAAGCGCGGAGACCAGCAGGGTATTGGTCAGCCCGACCATAAAGACCCGGGCGTAGGTGTCTCCTTCGGTGTAGTCAATCAGATGCTGAACAATACCAAAACCGGCACTGCGCTCCAGAAAGCCAAAACCTGACGTAATGCCGCGGTTAGCCAGATTGATAATGGTGTTGTGGATTAAATATCCCACCACGGCCACTACCGCAATAATCGCGACAAACTGGTAAAGCCAGGCGCGAACCGCAGGGTTACCGAATGAAAAATCCCTTTTCACGGTTGGGCGTTGCGACATGTTGAAACCTCAATGATAGATACGCGTGGGCACCGCAGGACGCGGTGCCCGACTGGCACAGCAGTAAATCAGCGCACCGGCGGTGCGTACTGAATACCGCCCTGATTCCAGAGCGCATTCTGTCCGCGTGCGATTTTCAGCGCGCTATCTTTACCGACGTTGCGGTCAAAAATTTCCTGATAGTTGCCCACCTGCTTGATGATGTTATAGGCCCACTTGTTATCAAGTTTCAGGTCTTTACCAAAGTCGCCTTCTGCACCCAGCAGATGCGCCATGTCAGGCGTGGTCGGTTTTGCTGCCATCTGATCGACGTTCTTTGAGCTGATGCCCATCTCTTCGGCATTCAGCATGGCAAACAGCGACCACTTAACAATCGTAAACCAGTCGTCGTCACCGCGACGTACCAGCGGCCCGAGCGGCTCTTTGGAGATCACTTCCGGCAGTACGATAAATTCGTCAGGCTTGCCCAGCTTGATACGCAGCGCATAGAGCTGGGATTGATCGGAGGAGAGCGTATCGCAGCGGCCGCTATCAAGTGCTTTGGCTGACTCATCGGAGCGGTCAAAGGTGACCGGGGTGTACTGCATTTTATTCGCTTTGAAATAGTCGGCGACATTGAGTTCGGTATCGGTACCCGCCTGAATACAGACCGTTGCGCCATCCAGCTCTTTGGCACTTTTCAGTCCCGCTTTCTTATGCGTCAGAAAGCCGATGCCGTCATAGTAGTTTACGCCGGCAAACAGAAAGCCCATGCCGCCATCGCGCGAAGAGGTCCAGGTAGTATTACGCGACAGGATATCCACTTCGCCCGACTGCAGCGCAGTGAAGCGCTCTTTAGCCGTCAGCGGGGTATATTTAACTTTGCCGGCATCGCCAAACACGGCGGCGGCGGCGGCACGGCAGACATCCACATCAATACCCGTGAATTTGCCGCTGGCATCTGCGTATGAGAAACCAGGCAGTCCATCACTGATCCCACACTGCACAAAACCTTTCTTTTTAATTGCGTCCAGAGTGGCGCCTGCATGCGCCTGCTGAGTCACGGTCAGCAGCGTGGCAGCGGCAATCAGGGTGGAGAGCATCATCTTTTTCATAAAGCATCCTGTGTGGCGGTTCGTCTGTTGTTATTGTGGTGCGCACTTTGTAGTGCACTGCTGTCTGTCGGTGGCAATCAGCCATCCAGCCTGTTGCAAAGCTGATGCCAGGTTTGCAGCAAGCTGAATTCTTCAGGAAAGAGCGTCAGAAAAGGGCAGGAAGTAACGTGCGGTTACTATCGCGCACCAAAAGGCGGCATGACGAGTCGCCGCGATCACAAATAGTGCAAATAGTTTCACTATTGGAGCGCAGTGTGAGCTACCGCTCATTAGCCGGACCAGTTAATGCCGCTATGGGTAAACGCAGCAGTGACCGGGGATAGTGGCAGGCACGTGTGAACAGCCCGCAGATTTACGCAGGAGAGGGAGCAGGAAAAATGACGCAGGAGATTGCAACGATAGTTACCATTCAGGCGGTAACTGTTTCATGCAGGGTGACAGACGGAAGCGGCAACAGAAACAAAAACGCCAGCCCGGAGGCTGGCGTTATCGCAGCAACGAACAATTAGTTCATGCCGTATTTTTTCAGCTTCTTACGCAGAGTACCACGGTTGATACCCATCATCAGGGCTGCACGGGTCTGGTTGCCACGGGTATACTGCATTACCATGTCCAACAGAGGCTGCTCAACTTCAGCCAGTACCAGCTCATACAGATCACTAACATCCTGACCATTCAGTTGAGCAAAATAGTTCTTCAGTGCCTGTTTAACCGAATCACGCAGTGGCTTTTGGGTCACCTGATCCTGTGAGTTAACGGTAGAAACGGTCAGTACGTCAGAATTTACGCGTTGTTCGAACATAGTTCTTTCAGCTCTTTATTTCGTTTACGCAAGATTTTCGAAGTATGCCTCCAACGCCTCCAGCTGTTCGCTGGCATCCTCAATGGCGTTGAATGTGCGCCGAAACTGGTCGTCAGGGGCACTTTCCTGCAAATACCAGGAAACGTGTTTTCGGGCAATACGGTATCCCTTGCGCTGACCGTAAAAGTCGTGCAGCTCCCGTATATGTCCAATCAGCATTTGCTTCACCTCTGCCAGCGGCTTTGGTGCAAGCAGCTCCCCTGTGTCCAGATAATGCTGGATTTCCCGGAAGATCCACGGTCTTCCCTGAGCAGCACGTCCTACCATCAGAGCATCTGCCCCGGTGTAGTCGAGCACTGCCCTGGCTTTATGCGGGTCAGTTATGTCCCCATTCGCGATAATCGGAATGGAAACGCTCTGCTTAACTGTCCGAATGCTGTCGTATTCAGCCTGCCCCTCAAACAAACAGGCGCGGGTGCGTCCATGAATGGTGAGAGCCTGAATGCCACAACGTTCAGCCAATTGGGCAATCTCTGTACAATTACGATTTTCTTTGTCCCAGCCGGTGCGAATCTTCAGCGTAACCGGTACGTCTACTGCATTAACGACCGCACGGAGAATCGATTCTACCAGTTGCGGATGCTGCAGCAGCGCGGAGCCAGCCATCTTACGATTCACTTTTTTAGCCGGACAACCCATATTGATATCGATAACCTGCGCGCCAGACGCAACGTTAATTCGCGCGGCGGCAGCCATCTCATCGGGATCGCAGCCAGCAATTTGCACGGCACGAATGCCGGGCTCGTCACTATGCACCATACGCAGCCGGGATTTGTCACTGGCCCAGACTTCCGGGTTAGATGACAGCATCTCGGAGACAGTCATACCGGCGCCGTTCTCGTAACAGAGTGTGCGAAATGGCTTGTCGGTTACTCCGGCCATAGGCGCAGCAATGAGGCGATTACGTAGCTGGTGGTGTCCAATGCGCATGAAAAAAGAAGTGACCCTAACTGTTCGCAAGGCGGCGTATATTACGCATTTTTTCCGGAAGATGAAAGGCCAAACTTTGAACAACAGCCTCTTAACATTAAAGCGTCTGCGCTGCCATCAACCCGCCTCTCGTAATAGTCTTTTAAAATCATTAGGTTAAATATTTAAGGCGAAATTGTGAACAAACATTTTTCTGAATTCAGACCGCAAAGTGCGATATAAAAGCCGCGATTTTAACGAATTAACCACAGAATTAACGGCTATTTGCGCAAATTTAATACAAAATTATTCTGTCCGAAGACAGTGCCGGTGGTGCATGCTATCTGTTCCGAAGAAACCCCAGGCTTGCGCTTGCAGACCTGGGGTAAAAACTAACGCAGGCGTCCGGTAATACGGCACCACTCTTCTTTCTCCGCGACCGGATCAAGCGCGAAGCGCTCAGCATAAGCTTCACAGACGCTTTCTGCCTGACTGGCCAGTACGCCAGAGAGGCCAAGGTCGCCGCCTGCTTTTGGCAGAACGCCAATCAGCGGTGCCAGTTCGCGCAGCGGGCCCGCCAGAATGTTGGCGACCACCACGTCAGCCTGCAGGTTTTCAGGCTGCTGATGTGGCAAGTAGAGCGACAGGCGATCTGCCACGCCGTTGCGTTCAGCATTATCACGGCTCGCCTGAATGGCCTGCGGATCGATATCGATTCCGATCGCCTGTGCGGCACCCAGCTTGAGCGCGGCGATAGCCAGAATGCCGGAGCCGCAGCCAAAGTCGATCACCGTTTTGCCCTGCAGATCGAGACCATCCAGCCAGCTCAGGCAGAGTGACGTGGTAGGGTGAGTTCCGGTGCCGAAGGCCAGGCCGGGATCGAGCATGACGTTGACCGCGTCCGGATCGGGAACATCCCGCCAGCTTGGACAGATCCACAGGCGTTCACCAAAGCGCATCGGATGGAAGTTGTCCATCCACTCGCGCTCCCAGTCTTTATCTTCGATCTGCTCGATCTTGTAGTGAAAGGTCGATCCCGGCACCGGCTGCAGACGCAGTGCGGCTACCACCTCATCCATATCACTTTCGGCGTCAAACAGGCCAATGACATCAGTATCACCCCACAGTCGGGTTTCACCCGGGAGGGGTTCATACACCGGATTGTCGTGCGTGTCCTGAAACGTCACCGAGACGGCACCCACTTCCATCAGAGCATCGCTCAGCGGCTCAGCCTGTTCTCCGGTGCTGTTAATCTTGATTTGAATCCATGGCATAGTGTTTCTCTTTATTTCAGTGCAGCGTCGTGCGTCGCAGACGCGCTGCCAAACAGGTTACCTGCCAGAAAAGCGAGCAGGCTCAGGGTTAGCGAGGGAACAATAGGGTGGAGTCCCCACCACTCAATATTCAGGCTGGCGAGCAGCGTATAGCTTACGGCGCCGGCGATCATACCGCTGATGGCTCCGGCAGCATTGGCGCGCTCCCAGTAGAGACCCAGCACCAGCGGCCACAGAAAGACCGCTTCCAGCCCGCCAAACGCCAGCAGATTAAGCCAGATGATCATATCCGGCGGATTCCAGGCCGCCAGCAGCAGCAGGATGCCCAGCACAAAAGTAATCGTGCCGGAGAGCATGCGCAGCCGCGCTTCATTTTCACTCTGCCGGGGCGCAAGACGCAGATAGAGATCTTTGATCAGCGTAGCGGATGCCTGCAGGAGCTGCGCGTTAATGGTCGACATAATGGCCGCCATCGGCGCGGCAAGAAAAATGCCGGCTGCCATCGGCGGCAGTACGGTAATCATCAGCGTCGGGATCACCTGGTCAGGTATGGTCAGGTCAGGCAATACCGCACGTCCCAGCGCGCCAGCCAGATGCATCCCCAGCATCAGTATCACCACCACGATGGTGCCGAGAATGATCCCGCGATGCATCGCCTTGCTGTCTTTGTAAGAGATGCAGCGTACGGCGGTATGTGGCAAACCGATAACGCCAAAGCAGACCAGTACGGCGAATGAGCTGAGGAAGGCAGGTGTAATCACATTGTCTGCCCCTTCCGGCGACACCAGTTGCGGATCGATAGCGCGCAGCGTGCTGACCGCGTGACTCAGCCCGCCGGCATGATGAATAACAGCAAACAGCAGCAGAAACGTGCCAGCCAGCATTACCAGCCCCTGCATCGCATCGTTCAGCACGCTGGCGCGAAAGCCCCCGAAAGCCGTATAAAGGGCGATAGTTCCGCCAAAAATCAGCAGGCCCGTATCGTAAGGAATGCCCGCCGCCGTTTCCAGCAGGCGAGCGCCGCCGATAAACTGCACGGTCATGGCACCGATAAATGCCACCAGCAGGCTGATACTGGCCAGCCAGATCAGCAGCGGGCTGCGATAGCGACCATAAAGCATATCGTTGAGCGTTACTGCGTTATAGCGCCGGGCCAGAATGGCAAATTTCTTGCCGAGCACGCCCAGTGATAGCCAGACGGCAGGCACCTGAATCATCGCCAGCAGTACCCAGCCCAGACCATATTTATAGGCGGCACCGGGCCCCCCTATAAATGAGCTGGCGCTGATATAGGTTGTGGTCAGCGTCATGGCCAGCACAAACCCGCCCATGGAGCGGCTGCCGAGAAAATATTCGGTCAGAAAACTGCCCTGGCGCTGTTTGCGCATGGCGATTACCGATAGCACGGCGATCAGAACCAGGTAAGCCAGCAGCGGCAGAAGGATCTCACTCTCCATCACGGTCCTCCAGTGACATATCACGGAAAATGACGCGGACCATCAGCGCACAGAGTCCGGTAAACAATAGCGGTGCAAATATGCAGGAGAGTTCGAACCAGCGGGGCAGGCCAGATATTCCGCTTTGCGTCCCGCCGAGCCAGGCAGACAGGGCCCACACCAGCAGATATGCGAGAGCGAGGCCCAGCGACCAGCGCGCCTCTTTGTTCGCTTGTAGAAAACGCCCATCCATCAGATAACCTCACAGGCGATAACAATAAAAAAGGCCGGATTAACCGGCCTCTGTCGTGCTCTGCGCTGCGATTACTTTTCGTGCAGGCCGAGTTTTTTCTCCAGATAGTGGATGTTGGTGCCACCCTGCTGGAAGTTTTCGTCGGACATGATTTTCATCTGCAGCTCGACGTTGGTTTTGATGCCGTCGATGATCAGCTCAGCCAGTGCATTTTTCATGCGGGCGATCGCCACTTCACGGGTTTCGCCGTAAGTAATGAGTTTGCCAATCATGGAATCGTAGTACGGCGGCACGGTGTAGCCAGCGTAAATGTGCGATTCCCAGCGTACACCAAAGCCACCCGGCGCGTGGAAACGCGTAATTTTACCCGGGCTTGGCAGGAAGGTATTAGGATCTTCGGCGTTGATACGGCATTCCACCGCATGACCACGTACGACCACATCTTCCTGTTTGATCGACAGCGGCTGACCGGCAGCAATACGCAGCTGCTCTTTGATAAGGTCAACGCCGGTGATCATTTCGGTAACCGGATGTTCAACCTGAATACGGGTGTTCATCTCAATAAAGTAGAACTCGCCGTTTTCATACAGGAACTCAAAAGTACCGGCTCCACGATAGCCAATTTCCACGCAGGCGTTAGAGCAGCGCTCGCCGATGAAGCGACGCAGTTCCGGCGTGATGCCTGGCGCAGGTGCTTCTTCCACCACTTTCTGGTGGCGACGCTGCATGGAGCAGTCGCGCTCCGCCAGATAGATGGCGTTGCCCTGGCCATCGGCCAGCACCTGAATTTCGATATGGCGCGGGTTCTCGAGGAATTTTTCCATGTAGACCATGTCGTTATTGAAAGCCGCTTTGGCTTCCGCTTTCGTCATGCCGATGGATTGCTCAAGATCTTTTTCATGGCGTACAACGCGCATACCGCGTCCGCCGCCGCCGCCAGAGGCTTTGATGATAACCGGATAACCGATACGCTTCGCGATAGCGCGGTTCTTATCCATATCATCAGTCAGTGAGCCATCTGAACCCGGAACGGTCGGTACGCCCGCTTTTTTCATCGCGGTAATAGCAGAAACTTTGTCGCCCATCAGGCGGATCGTATCCGCTTTCGGACCCACAAAGATAAAGCCTGAACGTTCAACCTGCTCAGCAAAATCAGCGTTCTCAGACAGAAAGCCGTATCCCGGATGGATCGCAACTGCGCCGGTAATTTCAGCGGCAGAGATCAGAGCCGGAATATTCAGGTAACTTTTGACCGACTGCGCCGGGCCGATGCAGACAGTTTCATCTGCCAGCAGCACGTGCTTGAGGTCGCGATCTGCCGTGGAGTGAACCGCTACGGTTTTGATGCCCAGCTCTTTGCAGGCACGCAGAATGCGCAGCGCGATTTCACCACGGTTAGCAATGACAATTTTATCCAGCATGCTTCGCCTCGTTATTCGATGACGACCAGCGGCTCGTCAAATTCAACCGGCTGGCCGCTTTCTACCAGGATCGCCTTCACAACGCCGGATTTATCGGCTTCGATCTGGTTCATCATTTTCATCGCTTCAACGATGCACAGGGTATCGCCAGCGTTCACTTTCTGACCCACTTCCACAAACGCTTTTGCGTCCGGGCTTGGGGTGCGGTAGAAGGTGCCGACCATCGGTGAACGGACAATGTGACCGCTGACTTCAGGCTTAGCGGCTTCAACCGGAGCGGCAGCAACCGGCGCAACGGCAGCGGCCAGTGCAGGCTGCGGAGCAGGTGCAGCATAAGCCTGCTGCATCATAGGATAACCGACATTGGCAGGTGAACGGCTGATGCGAACTGACTCTTCGCCTTCAGAGATTTCCAGCTCAGCAATGCCGGACTCTTCAACCAGTTCGATCAGTTTCTTAATTTTACGAATATCCATGAGTGTGGTTCCGTACTCTGTTTAATTGGAATGTGACAGGCGTTTTATCGCCGTTTGTAAAGCCCACGCGTACCCATCCGCGCCAAGTCCACAAATGACGCCGGCAGATACATCGGAAAGATAGGAGTGGTGCCGGAACGGCTCGCGTGCATGCACGTTGGAGAGATGCACCTCGATAAAAGGTATGCTTACCGCCAGCAAAGCATCACGCAGCGCAACGCTGGTGTGCGTGAACGCAGCCGGATTGATGATGATGTAATCCACATCGCTGCGCGCGGCGTGAATACGATCGATCAGCTGATATTCTGCGTTCGATTGCAAATGACTCAATTTCACATGGTGCTGGTCAGCCTGCTGCGCCAGATCGCTGACGATATCAGCCAGCGTGGCGTGACCATACTTGTCAGGCTCGCGCGTTCCCAGCAAATTCAGGTTGGGACCGTTCAACAACAGTATGTGAAATTTATGCGCCATCTTGCGGCTATCTCCTGCAATCATTAGGGCATCGCGTAAAATACCGCGACATCCTTCATTTGTCACCCTTGAGAGTGAAAAAGAAGGATTTGCTTGCAATAAAGCCGGGCATTATATCCGTTTCGGGACAATTCGCAGCAAAATACTGGTCTTATCTGCGAAGTTGATCCGGTGCGGCCCGAAGGCCACACGTTTTAACAGAAAGCGGGGGGAGAAAACAACCTCAGGAAAATCAGCGGCTGAAGCTTTTGCGTAACTTTTTGTAGCGCCACGCCAGCAGCAGCGCGGCTGCCAGCGCATAGAGCCACGGCTGTGGTGACAGGACTTTGACTGACCAGAGATAGTGAATGGGAACGAGGATCGCTACCAGATAGATAGCGTTATGCAGCGTTTGCCAGCGTCTGCCCAGCTTGCGCTGCGCGCGCTGAAACGAGGTTATCGCCAGCGCAAATAGCACCACCCAGCTGATCATACCCAGCAGCAGATAGGGGCGGGCGAAAATTTCACTGCCGAGCAGGCGCAGATGCATAAAGCCCAGCTCCAGCAGCCAGTAGCTGATCAGATGTAGCGTGGCCCAGGCAAAGCACCAGAGACCCAGCATCCGGCGGGTGCGGATCAGCAGTGGCTGTTTGAGATAGCGCGTCAGCGGAGTGACCAGCAGCGTTGCCAGCAACAGCTTCAGCGCCATTCTGCCGGTAAAGTGCTGAATATCTTTGGCCGGATCGGCACTCAGCCAGCCCTGAGCAGCCGAAAGCACCAGATAGATCAGCGGCAGCAGGGCGGCCAGGTGCAGCACCACTTTGAGCCAGGTAACCTGTCGCAGGGTCAGTCGCATTTAAAAATTCTCCCGCAGATCGAGCCCGCGATAGAGTGACGCAACCTCACGTGCATAACCATTAAACAGCAGCGTAGGCTGCCGCTCTACGTTGAGCAGGCCGCCCGCGCCGATAAAACGCTCTGTCGCCTGTGACCAGCGCGGGTGGTCAACGTGCGGATTCACATTGGCGTAAAACCCATATTCGCTGGCGGCAATCTGGCTCCAGGTGGTCGGCGGCTGTTCAGCGGTCAGCGTAATTTTCACAATCGATTTAATGCCTTTAAATCCATATTTCCACGGCACCGTCAGGCGTATCGGGGCACCATTCTGCGGCGGCAGGGCTTTGCCGTAGACACCGGTGCTGAGCAGCGTCAGCGGATGCATCGCTTCATCCAGCCGCAATCCTTCAACATAGGGATAGTCGAGCCCGCCGCCAATAAAGCGATCTTTCTGACCTGGCATCTGTTCAGGGTCGTAGAGCGTCTGAAACGCCACATAGCGTGCGCGGCTGGTGGGTTCAGCCAGCTTCAGCAGCTTACTGAGTTCAAAGCCCACCCAGGGCACGACCATTGACCAGGCTTCAACGCAGCGCATACGGTAGATACGCTGCTCCATGGCAAAGCGTTTAAAAATGTCATCCATATCCAGCGTCATGGGCTTAGCCACTTCGCCATCAATACGCAGCTGCCAGGGTTCAGTCTTTAGTGAGCCGGCGTTAGCTGCGGGATCGGCCTTATCCAGGCCAAACTCATAAAAGTTGTTGTAGCCCGCAACCTTATCGTAAGGCGTCAGGGGTAAATCCGCCTGCCACTGTGCGGGTTTGGTGAACGTCAAATCGCGTCCTGCGGGTGCCGGCGGTCGATCGTTTCCTTTAAACCAGCTCAGAATGTCCGCCCGCGCGCTACCCGGCAGCGTCGCAGCGGCAGCGCCAATCCCCAGCGCCTTCAGCACCTGACGCCGGCGCAGCGCAAAGATGTTTTCCGGGGTAACATCAGCTTCAGTGAGAGTGTGCTTGAATTTCATGGTGTTCTCCGGCAGATAAGCAGTGATCATTAAGATGCGTAAACCCCATCGGCGATGCCACTTTGCCGGGGAAAATATGAAATTTCCTGGCAGACAGCCTCTGTTGAGAATAGGACGAAAAAGTCCGCCCGGCAGTCAGGCGCCGTGACTTTACCGTTATACTCGCGCGACAGCGTGCTTGCCGGAGCATTGGCGCTGATTCAGACAGCTATTTATGGTACTTTGCTCAGGATTGCGTCAGCTGAATGACGCACAGGCTGGCTGCCCGTTTATAACCGCAGTGGTACAGGCACAGGGATGCGATTAACAACGAAGTTTTCTGCGTTTATTACATTATTAAGCTTACTGGCAATGTTACTGATGCTGGTAGGCTGCGCTTTTAGTTTTATCTGGCTGTCGCAGGAGCGCGTTGAGAGCCGTATCGATACGCTGGCGACCGAAGTTGACAAAGCGCTGATGACTCAGTCGCCGCAGGAGGTTGAACAGTGGCTAACGCGGCTGATGCCGGTGATTAACGCTGAGCAGGTCACGCTGCTCAATGACGAAGGCGAAGTATTCCGTCTTACCCGCCATGAGAATCCGATGCTGGAAGATGAGCCTAACCGGTTTATTCAGCTTGAGCTGCCCCTGGTGCATGCGCCCGAAATGCAGCTGCGCGTCGTGGTTCTCGATCCGGCAAAAACCTGGTTCCGCTCCTTTACCGGCGCCTATACGCTGGTGGTGCTGCTGAGCGTGGTTGCCATTATGGCGGCGCTGCTGGCGATGACGCACCACTGGCTTAATCGCCGCTGGCGCAATATGGATCGGCTGGAGGCGCGCGCGGAACGCATTATTGCCGGCGAGCGCATTGCCCGCGTTCCGGGCACCACTGAATGGCCGGCTAAAGCCAGCCGCGCGCTGGATACGCTGCTCAGCGATCTGCAGGAAGCAGGAGAACAGCGTCTGCGAATCGATACGCTGATCCGCACGTTTGCGGCTCAGGATGCGCGCACGGGTCTCAATAATCGCCTCTTTTTTGATAACCAGCTGGCGACGCTGCTGGAAGATCAGGAGGATGTCGGTACGCATGGCGTGGTAATGATGATCCGCCTGCCTGACTTCGACAATCTGCATGAGATAATTGGTCCGACGCTGGCCGAAGAGTACCTGTTTGATATCATCAATATGTTTTCTACGTTTGTGCTGCGCTATCCGGGGGCGCTGCTGGCCCGCTATTTTCGCAGCGATTTTGCCGTGCTGCTGCCGCACCGGACGCTGAAAGAGGCGAACAGCATCGCCGAGCAGCTTATCAATGCGGTGGACTCGCTGCCGCCGATGCGCAGGGTGGATCGTGATGATTTAATCCATATCGGCATCAACGCCTGGTGCAGCGGACAGAGCGCACTGCAGGTGATGGAGAGCGTAGAGCTGGCCACGCGGCGCGCCGTGCTGCAGGGAGGCAACACCTGGTCAGTGGGCGAGGGTAATCCGCTGGAGATGGGCCGCGGCAGCGTGCGCTGGCGTACGCTGCTGGAGAATACGCTCAATCGCGGTGGTCCCCGTCTTTATCAAAAGCCTGCGGTACTGCTGGATGGTAAAGTGCACCACCGTGAGATGCTGGCGCGCATATTTGATGGTGATAAAGAAGTGGTTGCCGCCGAGTTTATGCCGCTGGTCATGCAGCTGGGGCTGACCGACAGCTGGGATCGCCAGCTGGTGACGCGCATCGCCGCGCTGACAGAAGTGTGGCCGGATGAGACGCTGGCGCTGCCGGTAAGTATCGATTCACTGCTGCAGCGCCCGTTCCAGCGCTGGCTGCAAAAATTGCTGCTGCAGTGTAATAAATCCCAGCGCCGGCGATTTTTATTTGAACTTGCCGAGGCGGATGTGTGTCAACACATCAATCGTTTGCTGCCGGTCTTTCACATGCTCACCACGTTTGGCTGCCGTATCGCAGTCGATCAGGCGGGAATGACGGTGGTCAGCAGCGCCTATATCCGCCAGCTTCCTGTTGATGTGATTAAGCTGGATCCGGGGCTGGTACGGAATATTGACCGCCGCACAGAGAATCAGCTTTTTGTGCAAAGCCTGCTGGAGGTGTGTAAATCCACCTCCAGCTATGTTTTTGCTGCTGGCGTGCGTACCCGGGCTGAATGGCAAACCCTGACTGCGCTTGGGGTAGCGGGCGGGCAGGGCGATCTGTTTGCGCCTTCCTTACCGGTTAACAGTAACGTTAAAAAACACTCGCAACGTTACCGCATTTGATGCGCTGGCAGGGTTTGTCCCGGCAATCGATGTTTTTCTGGCGTTAACCAGCGGGAGCGGGCAGAGCCAGAGGCATGAAATGTTAAATTTTATGTCGATAACCCCGCCGCAGGTCCGGGCAATTTGCGTTAAAGAGGGCCGTTTAGCGCTATCTGGCGCTGCCAGTAGCGAACAGTACCGGCCGGAAAAATTATATGGTCTATTTTTTCACCTTAGCCGAACGTTTTTGCGCCTTGTAGCGGCTTCGTGTGGTTGGTAAAGTAAGCGGATTTTATTTTCCGCCCCCAGCTTGCAGGATTATCCCTTAGTATGTTTAAAAAATTTCGCGGCATGTTTTCCAATGACTTGTCCATTGACCTGGGTACTGCGAATACCCTGATTTATGTAAAAGGACAGGGCATCGTGCTGAACGAGCCTTCAGTGGTTGCTATCCGTCAGGACCGCGCCGGCTCCCCAAAGAGCGTAGCGGCTGTTGGTCATGACGCAAAGCAGATGCTTGGCCGTACGCCGGGCAACATTGCCGCTATTCGTCCGATGAAAGATGGCGTGATTGCCGACTTCTTCGTGACTGAAAAAATGCTCCAGCACTTTATCAAGCAGGTACACAGCAACAGCTTTATGCGCCCGAGTCCGCGCGTACTGGTGTGTGTACCGGTCGGCGCGACCCAGGTTGAGCGTCGCGCTATCCGTGAATCTGCGCAGGGCGCAGGGGCACGCGAAGTATTCCTGATTGAAGAGCCGATGGCTGCGGCTATCGGTGCCGGCCTGCCGGTCTCTGAAGCAACCGGTTCTATGGTCGTGGATATCGGTGGCGGTACGACTGAAGTCGCCGTGATCTCCCTGAACGGCGTGGTCTACTCCTCTTCTGTACGTATCGGTGGCGATCGCTTTGATGAAGCTATCATTAACTACGTGCGCCGCAATTACGGTTCACTGATTGGTGAAGCCACCGCAGAACGTATCAAGCACGAAATCGGTTCAGCCTATCCGGGCGACGAAGTGCGCGAAATTGAAGTGCGCGGCCGTAACCTTGCAGAAGGTGTGCCGCGTGGCTTTACGCTGAACTCAAATGAAATTCTTGAAGCGCTGCAGGAGCCGCTGACCGGCATCGTCAGCGCGGTTATGGTTGCGCTGGAGCAGTGTCCGCCAGAGCTCGCTTCTGATATTTCAGAGCGTGGCATGGTGCTGACCGGCGGTGGCGCACTGCTGCGTAATCTGGATCGCCTGCTGATGGAAGAGACAGGTATTCCGGTCGTGGTAGCGGAAGATCCGCTGACCTGCGTAGCGCGTGGCGGCGGTAAAGCGCTGGAGATGATCGACATGCATGGTGGCGATCTGTTCAGCGAGGAGTAATTCCTCACTGGCTGCGACCATGGTCATATTGCGCAGGGAATCGCGACAATACTCATCATAAACTGAACCGCACGCAGCGTTGTATTATGCAGCGGCGGTTCAGGCATGGGTAAATGGCGCGGCTGCGTATGACGGCATAGTGCGTCCAGCCCTGGAGGCGCGGGTCTGCGGACTGGTGCTTCTTCCCTGATGTCGAGGAATTCGCAGAATTTATGAAGCCGATTTTTAGCAGGGGGCCTTCCCTGCAGTTGCGTCTCTTTCTGGCCGTTATCGTGGCAATTGCGATTATCATCGCCGACAGCCGCGTAAGTACTTTCTCCCGGATCCGCAACTATCTGGACACGTCAGTCAGCCCATTTTATTTTCTGGCCAACGGCCCGCGACAGCTGCTTGACGGCGTGTCGGATACGCTGGCATCCCGTCAGCAGCTGGAGCTGGAGAACAAAGCGCTGCGCCGCGAGCTTTTCCTGAAAAACAGCGATCTGCTGATGCTGGGGCAATATAAGCAGGAAAATGCCCGCCTGCGCGAGCTGCTTGGATCGCCGCTGC
Organism: Pantoea eucrina; assembly: GCF_002095385.1. Lineage (GTDB taxonomy): Bacteria > Pseudomonadota > Gammaproteobacteria > Enterobacterales > Enterobacteriaceae > Pantoea > Pantoea eucrina. The sequence goes on from NZ_MIPP01000029.1 coordinate 17,610, forward strand.
GTCAGGATGAGCACAAAATGGTGACGCAGGTGATCTCAACCGGCACCGATCCTTATACCGATCAGGTGGTGATCGATAAGGGCAGCGTAAACGGCGTTTACGAAGGTCAGCCGGTGATCAGCGATAAAGGCGTCGTCGGGCAGGTGGTGGCCGTTGGCCAGCTGACCAGCCGCGTGCTGCTGATCTGCGACGCCTCTCACGCGCTGCCGATTCAGGTGCTGCGTAACGATATTCGCGTTATTGCTGCCGGTAACGGCTGCAGCGAAGATCTGCAGCTGGAGCATCTGCCAGGCAATACTGATATTCGCGTCGGCGACGTGCTGGTGACATCCGGCCTCGGCGGCCGGTTCCCGGAAGGTTATCCGGTCGGCGTCGTGTCGTCAGTTAAGGTAGATACCCAGCGCGCCTATACGGTCATTCAGGCGCGTCCGACTGCCGGCCTGCAGCGTCTGCGCTACCTGCTGCTGCTGTGGGGAGCAGATAAAAATGGCGATATGCCGATGGCACCGGATGAGGTACATCGCGTAGCGAACGAGCGTCTGATGCAGATGATGCCTCAGGTACTGCCACCGGCGGGTGAAATGGGGCCGCCGGCGCCCGCGGGGATGCAGCAGAGTCAGCAGATGGGACCGCCATCCTCTGCGGCCAGCGGGAATGTGCAGAGCACGCCGGCGAACACGCGTGGGGGCCAGCCTTGAGCCGATATCGCAGTCAGGGACGGTGGGTAATCTGGCTCTCTTTTCTGCTGGCATTAATTCTGCAAATCATGCCGTGGCCGGAGCAGTTCTATATGTTCCGGCGTCGTGGCTGCTGCTTATTCTGATCTACTGGGTGCTGGCGCTGCCGCATCGGGTCAACGTCGGCACCGGATTCTTTCTCGGTGCCGTTATGGATCTGATTGCCGGCTCCACGCTGGGCGTACGCGCGCTGGCCTTCAGTATCATCGCCTACCTGGTCGCCTTTAAATTCCAGCTGTTCCGCAACCTCGCATTGTGGCAGCAGGCGTTAATGGTTATGGTTCTTTCACTGGCAGTAGATGTCATTGTTTTTTGGGCTGAATTCCTGGTCATAGACGTCTCATTCCGGCCAGAAATTTTCTGGAGTAGCGTGGTCGACGGCATCCTCTGGCCCTGGCTATTCTTATTGATGAGAAAGATCCGCCGGCAGTTTGCCGTTCAGTAAGGAACACAATGATTACCCTGTATCTGGCTTCCGGCTCGCCCCGCCGGCGCGAGCTGCTTACGCAGCTTGGGCTGCAGTTTGAGCGTCTGTTAACCCATACTGAAGAGCAGCGTCAGCCCGACGAAGCGGCTGAACATTACGTTCGCCGACTGGCGGCGGATAAAGCCCGCGCCGGTGTCACTATGGCACCCCGGGATCTGCCGGTGCTGGGCGCGGACACGATTGTGGTGCTGAATGGTGACGTACTGGAAAAACCGCGTGATGCGGAACACGCCGCAGAGATGCTGGCAAGGCTCTCCGGACAGACGCATCAGGTGATGACCGCGATAGCGCTGGCTGACAGCGAGACGCTGCTGGATTGCCTGGTGCTTACCGATGTGACCTTCCGCAACGTGACCGCTGATGAAATCGCGCACTATATCGCCAGTGGCGAACCGATGGATAAGGCGGGCGCCTATGGCATTCAGGGTCTGGGCGGTAATTTCGTGCGCACGATTAATGGCAGCTACTACGCCGTAGTGGGACTACCGCTGGTGGAAACCACAGAGCTGCTGAGCCATTTTCAGTCGCTGCGTGCATTAAGGGGACAGAATGACGGCTGAACTGCTGGTAAATGTGACACCTTCGGAAACGCGCGTTGCCTATATTGATGGCGGCATTTTGCAGGAAATTCATATTGAGCGCGAAGCGCGACGCGGCATTGTTGGCAACATCTACAAAGGCCGGGTCAGCCGCGTGCTGCCGGGTATGCAGGCCGCCTTTGTCGATATTGGCATGGATAAAGCCGCCTTTCTGCACGCCTCCGACATCATGCCGCACACCGAGTGTGTTGCCGGCGATGAAAAGAAAAATTTTGTTGTACGCGACATCGCCGAGCTGGTACGCCAGGGGCAGGATCTGATGGTGCAGGTAGTGAAAGATCCGCTCGGCACCAAGGGCGCACGCCTGACCACCGATATCACGCTGCCGTCCCGCTATCTGGTCTTTATGCCCGGCGCATCACACGTTGGTGTTTCACAGCGTATTGAAAGTGAGGCGGAGCGCGAACGGCTGAAAGCGGTGGTGGCTGCCTACTGTGACGATCTGGGCGGCTTTATTATTCGTACCGCTGCGGAAGGCATTGGCGCAGAAGAGCTGGCGCAGGATGCGGCGTTTCTCAAACGCCTGTGGACCAAAGTCAGCGAGCGCAAAAAGCGTAACCAGACGCGCTGCCTGCTCTATGGCGAACTGGCGCTGGCGCAGCGTGTGCTGCGCGATTTTGCTGGCGCCGCGCTGGATCGCATTCGCGTCGATTCGCGTCTGACCTGCGATCTGCTGGTGGAATTTACCAGCGAATATATTCCTGAAATGGCGGGCAAAATAGAGCATTACAGCGGCAAGCAGCCTATTTTCGATCTCTATGATGTAGAAAATGAGATTCAGCGTTCGCTGGAGCGCAAGGTCGAGCTTAAATCGGGTGGCTACCTGATTATCGATCAGACGGAGGCGATGACCACGGTAGATATCAACACCGGAGCGTTTGTTGGCCACCGCAACCTGGATGAAACCATATTTAATACGAATATCGAAGCGACGCAGGCTATTGCCCGTCAGCTGCGGTTACGTAACCTCGGCGGTATTATCATTATCGACTTTATCGACATGAGTAATGACGATCACCGCCGTCGCGTGCTGCATTCGCTGGAGAGTGCGCTGAGTAAAGATCGGGTCAAAACCGGGATCCATGGCTTTTCAGCGCTGGGCCTGGTGGAGATGACCCGTAAAAGAACGCGTGAAAGCATTGAGCATGTGCTCTGTGCCGACTGCCCGGTATGTAAAGGACGCGGCTCGCTGAAAACCGTAGAGACCGTCTGCTATGAAATCATGCGTGAAATTGTACGCGTGCATCACGCCTATGACTCCGACCGCTTTCTGGTTTACGTCTCGCCGGCGGTAGGCGAAGCGCTGAAAACAGATGAGTCGCATGCGCTGGCCGAAGTCGAAATCTTTGTCGGCAAACAGGTCAAAGTTCAGGTTGAACCGCTCTATACTCAGGAGCAGTTTGACGTCGTCATGATGTAGGGCCTGCGGCCAGACGTTATTATCCAGTGACCAGCAAGGAGAGATGTGTGAGGCGGTTGCCAGGGATTTTGTTACTGCTGATCGCCACAGTGATTGTCATTGTGGCGCTGCTGGTGAGCGGGCTGCGTCTGGTGATGCCGCATCTCAACAGCTATCGCAGCGACATTCTGCAGACGGTTTCACGCATCAGCGGCGTCACCGCAGACGCCAGCGAACTGCAGGGAACGTGGCAGAATTTTGGCCCGACGTTGCAGGTACGCGATCTGCGCATTGATATGAAGCAGGATGGCGAACTGCACATTGGCCGCATCACTCTTGCGCTGGATGTCTGGCAGTCGCTGCTGCACTGGCGCTGGCAGTTCCGCGATCTCACCTTCTGGCAGCTGCGTCTGGCGACGGAGCGGCCACTGTTTACCCGCGACAGCGATACCACCAGCATCAAGCCTGCTCAGATTAACAACCTCTTCCTGCGCCAGTTCGATCACTTCGATTTACGCGACAGCACTATCCGCTTTCTGACGCCTTCAGGCCAGCATGCCGAGCTGGCAATACCGCGCCTTACCTGGCTGAATGAAGCCAGCCGGCATCGCGCTGAAGGCGAGGTCAGCCTCAGCAGCTTTACCGGCCAGCATGGCGTGGTGCAGGTCAGGCTGGATTTAAAGGATACCCGTGGCCTGCTGAACGACGGTCGCATCTGGATGCAGGCAGACGATGTGGATGTGCGTCCCTGGATTGGCCGCTGGCTGCGTGATAACACCAGTCTGGAGAGCGCGCGTATCAGCCTGGCGGCGTGGGCCAGCCTGCGCGATGGCGAACTCTATGCGGGCGATGTGCTGATTAAACAGGGTGGGGCGCGCTGGCGCGGCGAGCAGCGCGACCATCAGCTGCAGATTGACGGACTGACCGCACACCTGGCGCGCTTCCGCGACGGCTGGAGCCTGAATATACCGCAGACCCGGCTCAGCACCGATGGCGTGGCCTGGGCGCCCGGCCGGATTGCGCTGCTGTGGCAGCCTGAAGATAAAGCGGCAGCGGAGATCCGCGTGCGCGCTACCCGGCTGGACCTGCAGCGGTTTGCGCCGCTGGTGCCGCTGATTGGCCCGCTCTCGCCGACGCTGCTGGATACCTGGCGTGCGCTGCAGCCGCGCGGTTATATCGATACGCTGGCACTGGATATTCCACTGGCGCAGCCGGAACAGACGCGACTGCAGGCGACGTGGCGCGATCTGGCATGGCATAACTGGAAGCTGCTGCCGGGCATCAGCAATCTCAGCGGGCGCGCCAGCGGCAGCGTCAGCAATGGTCAGGTTTATCTCAGCATGGGGCAGGCTGAAGTGCCCTATGGTGATATGTTCCAGGCGCCGCTGGATATTCATCAGCTGAGTGGCCAGCTGAGCTGGCTGCGCGACCGTCACGGCCTGACGCTGGCCGGACATCAGCTTGATGTGCAGGCGCGGTCGCTCTGGGCGCGCGGAGATTTCCGCTATCAGCAAAACAGTGACGCTGCACCACGGCTCGATATTCTGGCCGGCATCCGCGTAACCGACGCGGGTGATGCCTGGCGCTATCTGCCGGAACCGCTGATGGGGCATAACCTGACGCACTACCTGAGCGAAGCGATAAAAGGCGGGGAGACCGATAACGCCACGCTGCTGTTCGCCGGCGATCCGCGCCTGTTCCCGTTTAAGCATAACGACGGCATGTTTGAAGTTAAAGTGCCGCTGCGCAATGCCGCGTTTCGCTTTCAGCCGGGCTGGCCGGCCCTGCAGGATCTGGATATCGATCTCGATTTTGTGAATGACGGCCTGTGGATGCGCGCCGATAACGCGCGCCTGGGCAAGGTCGAAGCGCGTAACGTCACGGCCGTTATTCCGGATTATCTTAAAGAGAAACTGCTGATCGCCGGCGATCTGAGCGGGCAGGGGGCGGATATCGGCGCCTACTTTAATGAGACGCCGCTGAAATCGTCGCTCGGCGCTGCGCTGCAGCAGCTGCAGGTTGGGGGCAATGTCAAAAGCACGCTCAACCTGGAGATCCCGCTGGATGGCGAACAGGTACACGCCAGCGGCAACGTGGTGATGAATAACAACACGCTGCATATTAAACCGCTGAAGAGCACGCTGACGCAGCTGACAGGGCGTTTCCGCTATAACAACGGCAACCTTGAAAGCGAAGAGATGCAGGCAAACTGGTTTGGTCAGCCGCTGGGCGTGACCTTCAGCACGCAGGAAAATCCGCAGGATTTTGGCGTTAACGTCCACCTGCTGGGCGACTGGCAGCCCGCGCGTCTCAGCGTGATGCCAGCGGCGGTAGCGCGTCAGCTCAGCGGTTCACTCGCCTGGCAGGGCGATGTGGCTATTACGCTGCCGCATAGCGGAGGTGCGAACTACAGCGTCGATCTCAGAGGCGATGGCAAAGCAGTAAGCAGTCACTTACCTGCGCCGCTGACCAAATCTGCCGGTGAGGCGCTGCCGGTGACGGTTAAGGCTAAAGGCGATCTGAACGGCTTTATGCTCAGCGGCAGCGTGGGCGAGATGCACCGCTTTAACAGCCGCTGGCTGCTGGAGCCGCAGCTGCGCGTCGAACGCGGCATCTGGCAGAACCAGACCACGGCAACGCCTGCGCTCCCGGCGCAGCGCGGTATGGTATTAAACCTGCCGCCGCTGGATGGGGAAGCCTGGCTCGGTGTTCTGGCCGGAGCGGGCGGCAGCGGAGAGGGCGCCACGCAGGTGGGCGGGGTCGGCTTACCTGGCGATGTCACGCTGCATACGCCAGCCCTGACGCTGGGCGGGCAGCAGTGGCACGATCTCAGCGCCACTCTGCTACAGGGCGCGGGCGGTGATGCGCAGCTGAAGCTGGAGAGTCGTGAAGCGCGCGGCACGCTGACAACAGCGCAGCGTGCACCGTGGCGCATCAATCTGAACTACCTTTATTACAATCCGCAATGGAAAGAGACCGGCAGCAAACAGGCGTCATCACCGTTCAGCGGCGACAGCGGGATCGATTTCAGCCAGTGGCCTGCGCTGCAGCTTAACTGCGATGAGTGCTGGCTGCGCGGACAGAAGTTCGGACAGATGGCTGCGACGCTGACGCCGCGCGGAGAGACGTTAGCACTCACTAACGGAATTGTGGACAGCGGCAGCGCCCGGCTCAGCATCAGTGGCGAATGGGTTAACTCGCCGGGCAATCCGCGCACCTCGCTGAAGGGACGCCTGAGCGGCAGCAATATCAATGACGCCACTAACTGGTTCGGTATGAACACGCCGCTGCGCGATGCGCCGTTTAACGTGGATTATGACCTGCACTGGCGCGCCGCGCCCTGGCAGCCTGCTGAGGCGTCGCTGAGCGGCACGCTGAAAACGCACTTTGGCAAAGGAGAGATTGCCGACGTTAATACCGGACGGGCAGGACAGCTGCTGCGTCTGGTAAGTTTTGATGCGCTGCTGCGCAAGCTGCGTCTGGATTTCAGCGATACCTTCAGCGATGGCTTCTATTTTGATTCAATCAACGGCACCGCCTGGATCGAAAATGGCGTCATGCGCACTGATAACCTGCTGGTAGATGGGCTGGAGGCGGATATCGCGATGCAGGGCCGGATCGATCTGGTACAGCGAAAAATTGATATGGAAGCGGTTGTGGCGCCGGAGATCTCTGCGTCGGTCGGTGTGGCAACGGCGTTTGCAATCAATCCGGTGGTTGGCGCCGCCGTTTTTGCCGCCAGCAAGGTACTGGGACCGCTCTGGAACAAGATTTCCCTGTTGCGCTATCACATTAGCGGCCCGCTGGATAAACCGGAAATCAGTGAAGTGCTGCGCAAAGCGCGCGACGCCGGCAGCAAGTGAATTTGACGCCGTCGGGGAATTGCCGCAGGCTATGACTATCTGAGCACATAATGAGTGAGAAACGATGACTCTGAATCTGGTAAGTGAGCAGTTACTAGCTGCGAACAGCATTAATCAGCAGGACCTCCATTCCCTGTTAGGGCAGCTTTCAGAACGTCGTCTGGATTATGCCGATCTCTATTTTCAGTCCAGCTTCCATGAGTCCTGGGTGCTGGAAGATAAAATTATTAAAGATGGCTCCTACCATATCGATCAGGGCGTTGGCGTACGTGCCGTAAGCGGTGAAAAAACCGGCTTCGCTTATGCAGACCAGATCACCCTGAATGCGCTACGGCAGTCTTCGGAAGCCGCGCGCAGTATCGTACGCGAGCAGGGCAATGGCACCGCACATACGCTGCAGGCAGTAATGCAACGTTCGCTCTATGCGCCGGTTAACCCGCTCGACAGCCTGACGCGCGAAGATAAAATCGCCCTGCTGCATCGCGTGGACCGCGTGGCGCGCGCGGCCGACCCGCGCGTACAGGAGGTCAATGCCAGCCTGAGCGGCGTTTATGAACAGGTGCTGGTTGCGGCAACCGATGGGACGCTGGCAGCCGATATTCGTCCGCTGGTGCGTCTGTCAATCAGCGTGCAGGTGGAAGATCAGGGCAAGCGCGAGCGCGGCTCAAGCGGCGGCGGCGCGCGTACCGGCTATGAATTTTTCCTCGCCGATGAGAGCGGTGACGTCCGGGCTGACGCCTGGGCGCGCGAAGCGGTGCGTATGGCGCTGGTTAACCTCTCTGCAGTGGCAGCCCCAGCTGGCGCGCTGCCGGTTGTGCTGGGCGCTGGCTGGCCGGGCGTGCTGCTGCACGAAGCGGTAGGACATGGCCTTGAGGGCGATTTTAACCGTCGTGAAACGTCGGTATTCAGCGGCAAGATGGGGCAGCTGGTTGCTTCGGAACTCTGCACCGTGGTGGATGATGGCACGCTGGAGGGGCTGCGCGGCTCGCTGGCGGTGGATGATGAGGGCGTTCCGGGTCAGTACAACATGCTGATCGAAAATGGCGTCCTGAAAGGCTATATCCAGGACAAGCTGAACGCCCGCCTGATGGGTGTGCCGCCAACCGGTAACGGCCGGCGCGAATCGTATGCGCATCTGCCGATGCCGCGCATGACTAATACCTACATGCTGGCGGGCAAGTCCACGCCGCAGGAGATCATCGAAAGCGTGGAATATGGCCTCTATGCGCCTAACTTCGGCGGTGGTCAGGTCGATATCACCTCGGGAAAATTTGTCTTCTCTACCTCAGAGGCGTATCTGATTGAGAAGGGTAAAGTTACCCGGCCGGTTAAAGGCGCTACGTTGATTGGCTCCGGCATTGAGGCGATGCAGCAAATCTCAATGGTCGGTAACGATCTGGCGCTGGATAAAGGCGTCGGCGTATGCGGTAAAGAGGGTCAGAGCGTCCCGGTTGGCGTGGGCCAGCCAACGCTGAAGCTGGACAAAATCACCGTAGGCGGCACCGCCTGAGGTGCTGAACCTCTGTCACTATAAGGGCTGCCCGCGGGCAGCCTTTTTTGTGGCTGCATCAGCTATAAATGCCTCCGATTCAGCCACTTTGGCAAAAACAGACAGCGCGCTAAGTCGTGCGATTATTTATTCGGATTAAAAAGTGATTTATGTCACGATTTGTAGAAAACATATAGTCAGGCACGTTATTATACGCGCGCTGGGTTTATGCACTGCATTCCGTTACGGACCAGACAGGCTGATGATACGCTATGATTAGCGCAGGGCGGCCTGAAGGTTACTGCCATTTTTCTGCTGCCTGCTTAACCATTCCCGGTGCGGCACAGCGTGGGGGCAAAAGCGGTGCGATTCCGGCAAGGTCGAACTAAGGAACCGAAATGAGTGTGCTTCCGGTATTTGTCGTATTCGGGCTATCTTTCCCGCCCATCTTCATTGAACTACTGGTTTCGCTGGCGCTGTTCTGGCTGGTGAAACGTGTGCTGACGCCAAGCGGGATCTACGATCTGGTCTGGCATCCGGCTCTGTTTAACACGGCCCTGTATTGCTGTGTGTTTTATCTTGTATCCCGTCTATTCATCTGAGGTTTTAAGTGAAAGCGCTCATAAGAAAAATCGCGCGTTACGCGATTACGCTCCTGCTGGTTATCATCGCCGTCGTGATTGTCTTCCGCGCCTGGGTGTTCTACACCGAATCCCCGTGGACACGCGATGCTAAATTCTCTGCGGATGTGGTGGCTATCGCACCTGATGTCACCGGTCTGATCACCGACGTGCCGGTACATGACAACCAGCTGGTGAAAAAGGGCGATACGCTGTTTATCGTCGACCGGCCGCGCTATCAGAAAGCGCTGGCGCAGGCGCAGGCAGACGTGGACTACTATCAGGCGCTGGTGAGTGAAAAACGCCGCGAGGCGGGACGCCGTAATCAGCTCGGTACCAGCGCGATGTCGCGTGAGGCGATTGAACAGGCCAACAGCGATCTGCAGACCAGTGAACATCAGCTGGCGAAATCGATCGCTACCCGCGATCTGGCGGTTATCGATCTCGACCGTACCACGATCAAAGCCCCCTCTGATGGCTGGGTGACTAACCTCAATGTCTATGAGGGTGAGTTCATTACGCGCGGCTCCGTGGCGGTCGCGCTGGTACAGCAGCACTCTTTCTACGTGCTGGCTTATATGGAAGAGACCAAACTCAGCGGTGTGCGTCCGGGCTTTCGCGCTGAAGTCACGCCGCTGGGCAGCAATACCGTGTTACGCGGCACGGTGGACAGCGTGGCTGCCGGGGTGACCAACAGCAGCAGCAGCATTGATAATAAAGGTATGGCAACGGTGGACTCTAATCTGGAATGGGTGCGCCTGGCGCAGCGCGTGCCGGTGCGTATCCGTCTGGATGCCCAGCCTGGCAACCGCTTCCCGGCAGGCACAACCGCGACCGTGGTGATCACCGGCGAGCAGGATCGGCAGACCAACGTCTCGCCGCTGGCGCAATTCTTCAATCGCCTGCGTGAGTTTGGTTAAGCGGGGGCGTGATGATTGAGTTTTTGCGTTTCCCGATCAAGCTGACGTTTGCGCTGGTGGCCGCGCTGATGATTGGCTTTCACTTTCATCTGGAAACGCCGCGCTGGGCGGTGATGACGGCCGGTATTGTCGCTGGCGGCACCGCCTTTGCGGCCGGCGGCGATCCCTACTCCGGCGCGCTGCGCTATCGCGGCGTGTTGCGCATCATCGGCACCTTTATCGGCTGTATCGCCGCGCTGACTATCATGATCACCACCGTGCGTGCGCCGGTCGTGATGTTGCTGCTGTGCTGCATGTGGGCCGGTTTCTGCGTCTGGCTCTCTTCGCTGATCAAAGTCGAAAACTCCTATGCGCTTGGGCTGGCAGGCTACACGGCGCTGATTATCGTTGTAACCGCTGACGCAACCGGCGGGCTGACGCTCGCCCCCCAGTTTGCCGTTGAGCGCTGCAGCGAAATTGTGCTCGGGATCCTCTGTGCGATTCTGGCAGATATGCTGTTTTCACCGCGTTCCATTAAAAAAGTCATCGATGCCGAAGTGGATGCACTGCTGGTGGCGCATTATAAACTGCTGCAGCTCTGCGTTGCGCATGAAGATAAAGATGAGGTGGACAAAGCCTGGAGCGCGCTGGTACGCCGCACCACTGCCCTGAACGGCATGCGCAGCCAGCTGATGATGGAGTCATCTCGCTGGCAGAACAGCAGTCGCCGGCTAAAGATGCTTAATACGCTGTCGCTGACGCTGATTACGCAGGCCGCTGAGACGTTTCTTATCCAGAACTCCCGGCCCGACTATATTCCGCCGCAGTTCCGGCTGCTGCTGGAAAAAGAGGCAAACAGCGCCGGTGAGGTGCATAAGCGCATGAAAGTGCTGCGTCGCGTTATCAGCGACAGCAGCAAAACGGTTCCGGTCACGCTGGCGAGCTGGACCGGAGCAGCGACTGAATATCTGCTGCTGATCAAAGGGATTAAATGCAACAGCCGTATCAGCGCCCTTGAAGAGAACATCCTGCAGCGGGAGATTATCGTTCAGGCCCGTTCGGCTGAAACGCACCATGCGATGATCAACGGTATTCGCACCTTTGTCGCCACCGCGCTGGGGGCCCTGTTCTGGCTCTATACCGGCTGGACCTCCGGCAGTGGCTGCATGGTCATGCTGGGGGTGATCACCGCACTGGCGATGCGCATGCCCAATCCGCTGATGATGGCCAAAGATTTCTTTTACGGTATGGCGGTCGCCGTGCCGCTCGGGTTGTTCTACTTCACCTGGGTTCTGCCTGCCACGCAGCAGAGTGCGCTGCTGCTTTGCATCGCCATCGGCCTGCTCGGCTTTGTCGGCGGTATCTTTGTGCAGCGGCGGCAGATTGGCACGCTGGGCGCGCTGATCGGCACAATCAATGTGCTGGTGCTGGATAACCCGATGAAGTTTGAATTCAACGTGTTTCTCGATAACGCGCTGGGGCAGTGGATCGGCAGCTTTGTCGCCATGATGGTGATTTTGCTGATTCGCGATAAATCCAAAGCGCGTACCGGCCGCAAACTGCTGAATCGCCTGATGTATGCTGCTGTTGCAGCGCTGACGACGAATCAGGCCCGGCGCCGGGAAAACCATCTGCCGGCGCTTTATCAGCAGCTTTTTCTGCTGCTCAATCTGTTTCCGGGCGATATCGATAAATACCGTATCGCCCTGACGCTGATTATTGGTCATCAGCGGCTGCGTAATGCAGAAGTGCCGGTCAATGCGGAGCTCTCCGCTTATCACCGGCAGCTGCGACACACCGCGGATCGGGTTATCTCAGCCAGCAGCGATGATAAGCGACGCGACGCGTTCAAAACGCTGTTGCAGGAGCTGGCTGGCTATCAGGAGAAGCTGGCGCATTATAGTGCCCCTGCCAGCGTCACGGAGCCGGTCGCCCGCCTGACGCAAATGCTGGACAAATATCAGAACACCCTCATCCAGATTTAAGCCTGCCGCCCCGGGCGGCGGCGGGTTTATGCCACGCTGACACAAATCGGCTGCGCGTTGCCATCTATACTTTCCTGACGGATGCATACTGACAGGAGAATATCTATGTCCGTTTCTTTGCAGCAACATGAACTCTTCAAAACCGGCTTCTTCGCTGCGGGTCAATGGCATGCCGCCTCCGCGACGTTTGACGTAACCAATCCGGCGACCGGCGAGGTCATTGCCCGCGTCGCCAAAGCGGGTAAAGCGGAAACCGAACAGGCGATCGCTGCCGCGCAGCGCGCTTTCCCCGGCTGGCGGGATAAAACGGCCAAAGAGCGATCCGGGATCCTGATGCGCTGGTATCAGCTGATCGTGGAAAACAAACGCTGGCTTGCAGAGCTGATGACCGCCGAGCAGGGTAAGCCGGTCAAAGAGGCGGAAGGCGAAGTAGAGTATGCCGCGAGCTTTATTCAGTGGTTTGCAGAAGAGGCAAAGCGCGCTAACGGCGAGATTATTCCGCCCGCTAAACCCGGCTCGCGTATTCTGGCCACGCGTGAACCGGTTGGCGTGGTCGCGGCGATTACCCCCTGGAATTTCCCGATGGCGATGCTGACCCGTAAGCTTGGGCCGGCGCTGGCCGCAGGCTGCACCGGGATCATTAAACCGGCGAACAATACACCGCTCAGCGCGTTTGCCCTGATAGCCCTGGCGCAGCAGGCTGGCGTGCCGGACGGCGTGCTCAATGCCGTCGCGGGCGATACCCAGGCGATCAGCGACGCTATCATGGCCTCACGCGCGGTGCGCAAAATCTCGTTTACCGGCTCAACTGCCGTGGGCAAAACGCTGATGCGCAATGCGGCTGAGACGATGAAAAAGGTCTCCATGGAGCTGGGCGGCAACGCGCCATATATCGTCTTTGAAGATGCGGATATTGACGCTGCGGTACAGGGTGCGATTGCCAATAAATTCCGCAATGCCGGTCAGGTCTGCGTGAGCGTGAATCGTTTTTATATCCATGAGCAGATTTACGATCGCTTTGTTACGCAGCTGGCAGAAGCGGTTAAGCAGCTCAAAGTCGGGAACGGTATGGATGAAGGCGTAATCGTCGGGCCGCTGATCGCTGCCTCCGCGCTGGAAAAAGTTGAAGAGCATGTGCAGGATGCGGTGCGTAAAGGTGGCCGAATTGTCACCGGTGGCGAACGGCATGCGCTGGGCGGCAATTTCTGGCAGCCCACGGTCATTGCCGGGGCGCAGGAGAGCATGATGCTGGCGCAGGAGGAGACATTTGGTCCGGTTGCGGCCTGCTTCCGCTTCAGCAGTGAAGAGGAGGTAATCGGGCGGGCGAATGATACCGAATATGGTCTGGCTGCCTACTTCTATACGCAGAATCTGCAGCGGGTGTTCCGCGTCGCTGCCGCGCTGGAAGCGGGGATGATCGGTATTAATGAGTGCGCGGTCTCTACTGAGGTGGCGCCGTTTGGCGGGATTAAAGAATCAGGTCTGGGACGCGAAGGCTCAGTGCTGGGTATTGAAGAGTACCTGGAAGTCAAAGCGCTGCATCTGGGCGGTCTCTCTTAGCAGGAGGATACAGCATGCGAACCGAGCGTTTCGATTTTGATGAAATCGTCGATCAGGCCCACTTCTACAGTCAGTTTGGCGAGCGTTTTATGCTGAACGAGGCCGCTATTCGCGATCCGGACGATCTCTGGCGGGTGATGACCGGTGAACAGCTTCCGCTGCCGCTGGAAATTGTCTTCGTTAATCTGGGGAGAGGGCAGAAACGCCGGTATAGCGCACTGATCCTGCTATTTGAAAAGGCAGAAGAGGAGCTGGAGGGCCAGCTCCGCTTTACCGCTCAGTAATACAACCCAAAAAGGGCCCCGCAAAGCGGGGCCAAAGGGTTCGTCAGGGGTGACGAGGAATTACTTATAGAGTTCGGCGGTCACATGATAGCTGTCGCCGGTACGCGCTTCGATGACGCGGTAAGCACTGGCACCCTGCGCATCAGCTTTCTGAGAAAGCTGTTCGCGATAATCCATTGGTGAACCGCCGGTACCGCTGATTGAGATGGTGCTGCCAGCAGGCTGCAGATTTTGTGCTGATTCACTGGTAACCAGTTGAGCCGCAGAGGCGCCAAAGGCAAACAGAGAGAGCAGGCCAGCCGTTGCAAGAGTTGTTTTGATTTTCATGATGTATCTCCTCGTTAGCATCAACAACCTGCAGCTACACCAGAGTAAGCGGGTCGTCGATTAGCATCGGCGTTGTATCACGCCGGTTGACAGTTATTTATAGAGTTCAGCTGTAGCGTGGTATGTGTTGTCGTTATAAGCCTCGATAACACGATACGCTTTTGCGCCCTGCGCATCGGCTTTTGCATTCAGCTGCCGGTGGATATCCATTGGCGAGCCGCCCACGCCGCTGACGCTGATGGTGCCGGCAGACTGCAGGTTCGCTGCCTGATCGGCAGAAATAGAATCTGCTGCAGAAGCGCCAAATGAGAGTGCAGAGAGAATGCTTAGGGTGGCGATAGCCGCTTTAACGTTCATGGTATTTTCCTCGTCTGTGATTTTTATCTTTTTAGTTAGTGTGATTTGCGTCACGAAAAGAAGTATAGATCTAATCACGCGGGAAATTAATACTTCGCTAATAATGTTTCGTTGTTATCCTTTATCCTTATGCCACCTTTTTATAACGTTAAGTTATTAAAATCGGCTATTTTTCATCCGTTAAGCGCTTTTTTTTCGCAAAAACAGTGATCTGCGTCAAATTAACTTTTCGTGCCAAAGTTTATGGTCAATGCCGCTGCACGCTGGCGAAAAAATTAGTTAAAACGGGCGAAAGAGCGGTTACAGGCAGGAGAATATATGGCTGAGAGCAACAGGAGCTTAAAGGTCTGACCTATATTAGCCGGCCTGATAACCTTTAGCGATAAAGGCGGGGCGAAGTAACAGAGGACATCAGGTATCTGAACGCCAGAAGGTGCCGGCAGACTGGCCACCGGCAAAGAAGTGTTACAGCTCCTGCTCAAACAGCACCAGTACCGCGTCATAGAGCTGCTTAACGGTAAAAGCACGCGCCGGGGTGATGAAAATGGTGTCATCGCCGGCGATAGTACCCAGAATTCCTTCTGCTTTGCCGAGAGAATCGAGCAGGCGGGCAATCAGCTGCGCGGCGCCCGGACTGGTATGAATCACGACCAGCGCTTCATTGTAATCGATATCCAGCACCAGGTTTTTCAGCGGGCTGGTAGCGGTAGGGACGCCCAGTTCAGCGGGCAGGCAGTAAACCATCTCCATTTTCGCGTTGCGCGTGCGCACCGCGCCAAACTTTGTCAGCATGCGGGAGACTTTTGACTGATTGATATTTTCAAAGCCATCTTCCTGCAGCGCCTGCACGATTTCGCCCTGAGAGCTGAATTTTTCTTCTTTAAGCAAGGCTTTAAATGCCTTGATAAGGTCGTCTTGTTTTGAAGGATTACGCATAAGCTACCAATGAATGAGAGGCGCAGCAGGCAACAAGCCTGCAGCTGATAAATTATTATGCATTTAGATGAATTTTTATGCAATGCGTCAGCAGCGACTTTCGCCATACGTCCGCGCGGGACGGGCATTCTAGCAGAAACTGGCTACGCACCAAAATCGCGCGCTGACGCGCAAAGCAGAGGTTGCAAAGTTGTTATATTATTGACGTGGTAACAACCAGATCGACGATCAAAGCCGTATATCTCTGCTGGCTGCGGTAAGATCATTCAGGTGCTTCTGAAACAGAGCGGTATCGGAAGCGGATAGCAGCATGCTGCCTGTGCGCAACGGCTATGTCGCTATCGCCTGAGATGTTGACTAAACTCGTAAGCTGATGGATTTCTGGCATATCTTTGCCCCATCTTAATAAGGAGTTCAGGATGAAAGTTGCCGTTCTCGGAGCCGCTGGCGGTATTGGCCAGGCGCTGGCTCTGCTGCTCAAAACGCAGTTACCCGCGGGTTCCGCCCTCTCTCTCTATGATATTGCACCGGTCACGCCTGGCGTGGCGGTCGATCTCAGCCATATCCCTACCGCTGTGACGGTTGAAGGTTTCAGCGGTGAAGATGCCACCCCTGCGTTGAAGGGGGCCGACGTGGTCCTGATTTCTGCCGGGGTAGCGCGTAAGCCCGGCATGGATCGCGCGGATTTGTTTAACGTTAACGCGGGCATTGTCCGAAACCTGATCGCGCAGGTAGCCAGCACGGCGCCCAAAGCGCTGATTGGCGTCATTACTAATCCGGTTAATACCACCGTGGCGATCGCCGCAGAGGTGCTGAAAAAAGCCGGCGTTTACGATAAAAACCGGCTGTTTGGCGTCTCCACGCTGGATGTCATTCGTGCTAATACCTTTGTCGCTGCGCTCAAGGGTAAACAGCCAGGAGAAGTAGAGGTGCCGGTCGTGGGCGGCCACTCTGGCGTGACCATTCTGCCGCTGCTGTCGCAGGTGCCGGGCGTCAGCTTCAGCGAGCAGGAGATCGCCGATCTTACAAAGCGTATTCAGAACGCCGGCACCGAAGTGGTAGAAGCCAAAGCGGGTGGCGGATCGGCGACTCTCTCAATGGGGCAGGCCGCCGCACGCTTTGGTCTGTCGCTGATCCGTGCGCTGCAGGGTGAGGCCAATGTAGTTGAATGCGCCTATGTCGAAGGCGACGGTGAATATGCGCGCTTCTTCTCTCAGCCGCTGCTGCTGGGGAAAAACGGGATTGCCGAACGTCGCCCGCTGGGCACGCTGAGCGAATTTGAACAGCAGGCGCTGCACGGTATGCTGGAGACGCTGAAAAAAGATATTGCGCAGGGTGAAGAGTTTGTGAAGCAGTAACTCCTGTTACGCAGTGTGAAACGCCCGGCTGAAGCCGGGCGTTTTTGTTACAGTCCGCCAGATTTGAAGGTCTGCGTCGCCGCCGTGCCATTGCCGGCAGGCGTTTTGCGTCCCAGCGTTTCCATACGTACCTGGAAGGGCGGGAAAGGCATCTCAATATTGTGCTCCGCGAAGCCCCGCAGAATGAGCTGATGCAGCTCATGCCGTAGCGGCATGCGATGGCCCATCTCTGCCGCATGCACGCGCAGCTCAAACAGCTGAATACCCTGCTGCAGGTCCACCAGGTAAACTTCCGGCGGCGGCATATCCAGCACATAGGTGCAGCGCTCGGCCGCCTGTTTCAGTATGGTGGTGGCTTCTTCACTGTTTACGCGCGCCGGCGCCGGAATCGTCAGCACCACACGCGTAACGGAATCTGACAAAGACCAGTTCACGAACTGCTCGGTAATAAACGCTTTATTGGGCACGATAATCTCTTTCCGGTCCCAGTCGGTAATGGTGGTCGCGCGGGTGTTAATACGCGTAATGCTGCCGGTAAGATCGCGAATAGTGACGGTATCGCCGATGCGGATCGGTTTTTCAAACAGTATAATCAGGCCGGAGATAAAGTTGGCAAAAATCTCCTGCAGGCCAAATCCGAGCCCAAGACCCAGTGCAGCGACCAGCCACTGCAGCTTTGACCACTCCACGCCAATCATTGAGAAGCCTATCAGGCCCCCCATCAGCATCAGCGCATATTTGGTCAGCGTTGTAATGGCGTAGCCGGTACCCGGCGCGAGGCTGAGATGCTGCAGCAGCGCCAGCTCCAGCAGCGCCGGCATATTGCGGACCAGCTGCGTGGTGATGATCAGCACCAGAATGGCGATAAGCACCGCACCCAGCGTGATAGGCTGCACGCTCTCAACGCCCTGAACCGTGGTACTGGCATCCCAGAGCGGAATGTTATCGAGGAAGCTAAACGCGGAGTGGATTTCCGACCAGAGCAGGATCACCGATACCAGTGCAATCAGCGTCAGGATAGAGCGCACCAGCCGCAGCGACTGCGCACTGATGGCATCGAGGTCAATCACCGGCTCATCAATTTCAATGGTGTCAGTATTGGTGGCGCTCTGCTGCTCTTTTTCTTCTTCACTGCGGGCGCGATTGGCCAGCATATCAGCGCGACGCTGGCGGGCGCGATCGAACGCAATGCGTCGGCGCTGAATCAGCATCCAGCGGCGAATAATGTGATAAATCACCAGCAGGAAGAACCAGATACAGACTGAGGTTTCCAGGCGAGCCAGCAGCGCCTGGGCGGTTGCCAGATAGCCGATGCAGGATGCAAAAGCGGCCACCAGCGGAATGGCGATCATCAGGTTCCACAGGATGCGATTGACAAAATTATCACCGCTGCCCTCTTTATCAAGATAAAGCGGAATACCGGCGCGCTTCAGGCTGACCGTGACAATGCTCAGTGCACCGCAAATCAGCACAAAACAGAGTCGTCCCAGCGTCGCGGAAAACTGCGGATCTTCCAGATTGGCAAAGGCGATCAGCAGCATGATCAGCGGTACAATCAGCCCAACCGTCAGCGAATAGTAGCGCATGGCGCGCGCCACCCGCGTCTGCGGCCAGCGAAAATGCACGACAAACAGGCCGTCGTGACGGGCAAAGGCGGCGCTGATCATAAACGCCCACAGCAGAGGCAGCGTGGCGGTAATGCCATCCCCTATCGCCACGGCAAACGGATAGGGCCACGCATGCTGCAGGCCATACCCCAGTGCCGCCCAGAGCACCGGCAGCGGCAGCGCCACCAGAATGGACCAGAATACCGTCCGCAGCGTCAGGCTGAAGCGATCCTGTGTCACTTTGCCCACGCGGCTGGCGGCGCGCGCCATAAACGCGTTGTAGTGGCGGCGTGAGCTGATGCTGAAACCCACCAGCAGCACGGCACCCATAATCGGCAGCACCGTTTCACGACTGGTAAACATCATGGCCAGCGCTTTGCCCATCTGACCCAGCGTATCCAGCGACAGCAGGCGGGTGAGGGCGCTTGCTACCTCAAGGGGATACTTCAGGCCCACCGGACTGACATCTGCCGTCCAGAAGAGGTAACGATGCGTCGCCTCTTTAACTTCGCTGAGCGCATCCTGCAGCTGCGTGTTTGACACCCGCAGCTTAGTGATCTCCAGAATCAGCGTATCGCAGCCGGAGATCAGCGAATTAAGCAGTTCACGCTGGGTGCGCAGCTGCGCGTCCAGGATCCGGCTCTGTTCGCTGGTATAAGGCGTGCCATCTTCCTGCTTCTCTTTACGCAATGTCTGCTGACGCTCGAGCAGTGACTCATAGTGCAGCCGCTGCACCCGCAGCTCGCCCATTTCGCTATCGATCTGCTGTGCTTTTGGCATATCGGGCAGACGGGCTACCTGCGCGCGCAGTGCTTCACCCAGCAAATTAGAGGCGCCCAGCCACTGTGACTGCTCGCGCAGCGTGCTCAGCGCCTGGCGCACCTGCAGCGTCTGATTAGTTGCCAGACGCTGCTGCGAGGCGACCAGATCCATACGCTGCGCCTGCTGATTCAGATCGGCAGAGAGCTGACGATTAATACGCAGCTGCTCGCTAATGGTGGGCGGCAGATCGCCGCTGTTTTCCGCCAGCTGCTCCGTGCGCTCCAGCGCCAGTTCCGCCTCGCGCTGACGCTGATTGTTCAGCTGGCTGCGCAGCGCCTGCAAATAGTTATCCAGCTGCGTGGCTTTCCGCTGATGCACTTCTGCCCGCATGCGCGCCAGTTCCTGACGGTTATTGGCTGAAAGCTGCGCCAGCTCCAGCTCATCCACCCGGGCTTTGCTCGCTGCGCTTTCCGCCTGACGGGCATACACCTGCGCCTGGGCAAGGGGTGACGCGTTGTTTGAAATGCCCTGCGCGCGACGCTCATTCTCCGTCATGGCACGGCGCGCATCAGTCTGCTGCTGCGGCAGCTGCGCCAGCGAGTCGCTGATTTCACGTGCGCGGTCCTGCTCCTGCTGCGCCTGCCGTCCCTCTTCCAGCAGCTGGCTGCTGACCTGGAGTATTTCCTGATCCAGTTCCGCATTGCTCATGTTGCTGCGTACGGGTTTGCTGGTCTCGTTCAGCGTGGCGATCTGCTGGCGCAGTTCGCGTGCCAGCCGGGGAAAATCGTCGATCACCTGCTGATACTGCTTCGCCCGCTCCAGCGAGTCGCTGCGTTCAGAGAGAAAATTGATGGCCGCTTCCAGCGCCTGCACCTGTTCGGTTTGTGCAGGACTGTTTTTAGCGGATTTCGCCTCATCCAGCTCCTGCTGCAGCTGCGTAGTGGAGGGGAGGGAGGCGGCACAGAGAGGGCTGCTGAGCACGAGGCTCAGCAGTAGAACAAGGAAAGCGCGCACGGGAGCAGGTCTCTGATTATTGAGTCAGCGGGGCGCTGTCGCCAGACTGCGGCAGTGCAATAGCCAGCGGCTGGCCGAGACGCGTTTTACTTTCCGCCTCCAGGCTTTCCGCCAGTTTTACCCGGTCAGGAGCGAACAGGTTGATCACGGTTGAACCCAGCTTGAAACGGCCCATTTCCTGACCTTTCAGCAGTACGACCGCACCATCATGTTCGGCAGAAGGATAGCGCCAGCGTTTGATCACACCTTCACGCGGCGGCGTCACGGTTCCTGCCCAGACAGTTTCAATACTGCCGACGATAGTGGCACCCACCAGAATTTGCACCATCGGGCCGTGATCGGTATCAAATACGCAGATAACGCGCTCATTACGCGCAAACAGATTAGGAATATTGCGCGCCGTGAGCGGGTTAACGGAGTAGAGGTCGCCCGGCACGTAGATCATTTCACGCAGAATGCCGTTGCAGGGCATATGCACGCGGTGGTAGTCGCGCGGGGCAAGATAAGTGGTAACGAACTCCCCATCAATAAACTTCTCTGCCAGCTCGTCGTTGCCTGCCAGCAGCGCCTGCAGCGTATAGTAGTGTCCTTTCGCCTGAAAAATCTGATCGCCGGTGATGCGGCCCAGCTGGCTGATCGCGCCGTCACACGGCAGCGCCAGCAGCGAGGCGTCAGGATCGACAGGGCGGGCACCCTCTTTCAGCGGGCGGACAAAGAAATCGTTGAACGTGCGATAGCTGCCGGTATGTGGCTTACTGGCTTCCGCCATATCAACTTTATAGAACCAGACGAAAGCATCAATGACCGCTTTGGTCAGCCAGCCACCGCGGCGACTGGCGCCCCAGCCGGCGAGTTCGGTCAGCGCCTTCTTGGGCAGAATATGATTCAGGCCGAGTTTAAAACGATCAAACACCGTTGCCTCCTGGCTTAATACCTGTGGTTTACGTAAAAAAGGGGGGGCGGATTGTAGCAGCGCCCCGGTGAGTTAGCGACTATGTCGTTTTACCGATCAATCTTCATCGGCAGAAAAGTTTTTACGCGTTTTTACCTGCGCCATACTCTCAAGAATACGGTGGTAATTATCAAAGCGCGACGCGTTGATCAGGCCATTCTCTACCGCTTCACGGATTGCGCAGCCGGGATCGGTATCGTGCTTGCAGTCGCGGAACTTACAGCTGCCGAGAAATTCGCGGAATTCGATAAACCCGCGGGTAACCTGTTCCGGCTCAAGATGCCACAGGCCAAATTCACGCACTCCGGGTGAGTCGATTACATCGCCGCCGTGCGGGCAGTGGTAAAGACGTGAGGCGGTCGTGGTGTGCTGACCCAGTCCGGACACATCCGACACATCATTGGTCAGAATCTCACTGCCGGCAACATCCAGTCCCAGCAGCCGGTTCAGCAGGCTCGATTTACCCACGCCTGACTGGCCGGCAAAAATGCTGACGCGCCCGGTCAGTGCCGCTTCCAGATCTTTCAGGCCATCCTGTGCGTAGCTGGAGACCATCAGCACGCGATAGCCGATATGGCGATAGATATCCATCTGCTCATCAACAAACGCACGCGCGTCACTATCCAGCAGATCGATCTTGTTGAGTACCAGTAACGGCTCAATACCCAGCGTTTCGCTGGCGACCAGATAGCGGTCGATAATATTGAGCGAAAGCTCCGGCAAAATAGCTGACACGATCATGATCTGATCGATATTGGCCGCGATAGGCTTTACGCCGTCATAAAAATCGGGGCGGGTCAGCACGGTTTTACGCTCGTGTACCGCTTCAACGATACCTTTACCGCCATTTTCATTCGCTGCACGCCATACAACGCGATCGCCGGTAACCAGCGAGCGGATAGTGCGGCGGATATTACAGCGATGCACTTCGCCCGCCTGGTCTTCGACATCTGCGTGCATGCCAAAGCGGCTGATCACCACGCCCTCAGACGCATCGCCAAACAGGCTATCATCAGGCTCCGGTTTTTCACTCCGTTGCTGCAGACGACGCTGATGGTTTGCGCTTACGCGACGTTGTTGACCCTTCGACAGTTTATTTTTGCTCACGCATCCTCTCACGCTTTCGCCAGGCTTCGCCCCGCTGGGCAAAACGTCTATGATACACCTTAACGCGGTCGAATGACGACACTGGCAACGGATGGAAAATAGATGACAGCTGGAAACGAAAATAACCTGATCTGGATCGACCTTGAAATGACCGGACTCGATCCGCTTCGCGATCGCATTATTGAGATCGCGACGATCGTTACCGATGCAAACTTAAACGTGCTCGCTGAGGGGCCGGTACTGGCGGTGCATCAGTCTGATGAGCAGCTGGCCCTGATGGATGAGTGGAACGTGCGGACCCATACCGGCAGTGGCCTGGTTGAGCGGGTCAAAACGAGTCAGTATGACGATCGGGCGGCAGAACAAGCCACGCTGGCGTTTCTGCAGCAGTGGGTGCCTGCCAACACTTCACCGATTTGCGGCAACAGCATCGGTCAGGATCGCCGTTTTCTGTTTAACTATATGCCAGAGCTGGAAGCCTACTTCCATTACCGCTATCTGGATGTCAGCACGCTGAAAGAGCTGGCGCGACGCTGGAAACCGCAGATCCTGCCGGGCTTTAAAAAAGCGGGTACGCACCAGGCGCTGGATGATATTCGCGAGTCAATCGCGGAGCTGGCGTACTATCGCGAGCATTTTTTGCAGCTTTAACGGCCTGAAATGCACAGTAAAGCATCATTTTGTCGATTAAATCAGCAAACGCGCTGAAAGCGCAAAATTTTGCGATAAGAGGCTTGCGGCAAAAACGAATTCTCGTATAATGCGCACCCCGTACCGATGAAGAATTTCGTGTGGTGCGCAGCAGTAAAGCATCAGCGTTTATCCCTCCGCGTGAAAGTTACGCCGGTTCAGATAGTCGCGATGATGATGCGGGAATAGCTCAGTTGGTAGAGCACGACCTTGCCAAGGTCGGGGTCGCGAGTTCGAGTCTCGTTTCCCGCTCCAGATTTAAAGATGTAGTCAGATACCAATATCAGATGTTTTGCTTTGCCGCATAGCAGCAGGCTGAATATCAACGATAATGCGGGAATAGCTCAGTTGGTAGAGCACGACCTTGCCAAGGTCGGGGTCGCGAGTTCGAGTCTCGTTTCCCGCTCCAGAATCTGTTTTGTAGTAACCTCTTTGCGGGAATAGCTCAGTTGGTAGAGCACGACCTTGCCAAGGTCGGGGTCGCGAGTTCGAGTCTCGTTTCCCGCTCCAGTTTTCTTATTCACGATTGTTTCCTGCCTGCGGGCGTCATCAGACATTAAGCACTGCTTTTGCTCTTTCTGCAGTCTGCGTTGTTCTGAACATTACACACGCTGTGTCAGCGTCGATATTGCCGATGGTTTGCTGCATACCGCTGCAAGTTATCCACAATTTGTCCGTGCCTGAAAGGCGGCGTTATACCCATCATGCAAAACCCTTTTAAACAGAGTTATCCACAAGCTCTGGCTCGACGCCTGCGCGTTATTCAGCAAATATAAGTTTACAATTTACATTCAAGTAATTGTTTTTATTATATAAATCACTATTTCATTATGTTAATGGTCTCTATAGACCACGCATGCTTGTGCGTCACTATTTTTATAAAAAAATCTTATGCACAGCGTGTGGACAAGCCTGTGTGCAGCAGATGCGCTCAATCATGCATCACGTGTCAGACCCTTTTCCACGGCGCGGACTAAACGCAGCGTTTTCGCAGGCTGCACCTCAATAACTTCAGCTGCGCGCTTCTGCTGCTGCTGATCCAGCGCCCAGTCAATATGCTCATCCAGCAGCGGATCTTCACCGCGTCGCTGCTGCAGCGCCGCCACGCATTCATCTGACCAGGGGGCATTGCCCAGCGCCACGGCAATGTTGCGCAGCCAGCGCAGATGACCGATTCGCCGGATTGCCGAGCCTTCCGTCACGCGCAGAAAACGCGCCTCATCCCAGCCAAACAGCGCGGTCAGCTCTGGCGCATGCAGTACCGCACGCGGTGAAAAGTCCGCTTCATCCGTCAGCTGGCTGTAGCGGTTCCAGGGACAGATCAGCTGGCAGTCATCACAGCCATAAATACGGTTGCCGATTAGCGGGCGAAACGCTTCAGGGATGGCGCCTTCCAGCTCAATGGTGAGGTAGGAGATACAGCGCCGCGCATCCACAACATAGGGCTCCACAATGGCCCCGGTCGGGCAGATTGTCATGCAGGCGACGCAGCGGCCACACTGCTCCTCCTGGGGAGCATCAACCGGCAGCGGCAGATCGATCAGCAGTTCACCGAGAAAAAACCATGAGCCTGCTTCACGATTCAGAATCAGTGAATGTTTTCCGGTCCAGCCGAGGCCCGCTTTCGCCGCCAGCTGCCGCTCCATTACGGGAGCGGAATCCACAAACGGGCGAAAATTGAGTTCACTGCAGTGTGCCTGGATCATTTCTCCGAGCTTTTTCAGACGATTGCGCAATACTTTGTGATAGTCGCGACCCAGCGCATAGCGGCTAACGTAGCCAAGCTGAGGATTTTTCAGGGTTTGGGCAAAAGCCGCTTTTGCAGGCAGATAGTTCATGCGGACGCTGATCACCCGCAGCGTGCCGGGCAACAGTTCATGCGGACGCGCACGCATCATGCCGTGACGCGCCATCCATGCCATCTCACCGTGATACTGCTTGTCCAGCCACGCCTGGAGCTTTGGCTCTTCGGCACGTAAATCGGTGTCGCAGATGCCGACCTGCTGAAAGCCGAGGTCGCGGCCCCACTGTTTAATCTGTTGAGCAAGCTGTTGAAGATCGAGAGGGTATGACATGAGAAACCAGGCAGTTGATGCAAACGCGCGCAGTTTATCACACTCTGTCTGGCCTGCGCAGGCCATGGCGCAGCTGGAGCAGGATGCAGCAGACAGCTGGGGCTGACGCTTTATGAACTGATGCAGCGCGCCGGTCAGGCGAGCTTTACCCTGGCGCGCCAGAGCTGGCCAGAAGCCGGGCACTGGCTGATCCTGTGCGGCCACGGCAACAACGGCGGTGATGGCTACGTCATTGCGCGGCTGGCTCAGGCAGCCGGTATGGCGGTCACGCTGCTGGCGTGTGAGGGCAGCAGGCCGCTGCCTGATGAAGCACGGCAGGCGCGCGAAGCCTGGCTGGACGCAGGCGGCGAGATCCATGCCGCAGACAGCCCGTGGCCGGAGCAGGTCGATTTAATTGTGGACGCGCTGCTGGGCACCGGCCTCAGCCGCGCGCCCGCGGCACCTTATGCACCCCTGATTGAAGCGATCAATCAGCACACCGCGCCGGTACTGGCTATCGACGTGCCGTCTGGCTTACTGGCGACGACCGGTGCCACGCCAGGTGCGGCGGTTGTCGCCAGTCGCACGCTGAGCATGATTGCGCTGAAGCCGGGTCTGCTGACGGGAAAAGCACGCGATCATGTCGGTGAGCTGCGCTGCGATACGCTGGGCCTTGATGCCTGGCTCAGCGGGCAACAGGCGCCTGTCCGGCGCTATGCAGCGGAGCACCTGACGCGCTGGCTTAAACCGCGCCAGGCGACCTCGCATAAAGGCGATCACGGACAGCTGCTGATTATTGGCGGCGACAGCGGTACTGCCGGCGCCATCCGTATGACCGGCGAGGCGGCACTACGCAGCGGTGCCGGACTGGTGCGCGTGCTGACGCAGGCTGATAATATCGGTCCGCTTATTACCGCACGCCCTGAGCTGATGGTTGATGCATTTACGCGCGAAAAACTGCATAACGCGCTGGCGTGGGCGGACGTCGTGGCGATTGGGCCGGGTATGGGACAACGCGACTGGGCACAGCAGGCGCTGCAGCAGGTCGCGGCCTGTGAAAAGCCCATGCTTTGGGATGCAGATGCGCTTAACCTGCTGGCAATCAATCCGGATAACCGTCAGAATCGCATCATTACGCCGCATCCCGGCGAAGCGGCCCGGCTGCTCGGAGTAAAAACCAGTGAAATCGAGCACGATCGCCTGCAGGCCGCGCAGACCCTGGCCCGGCGTTATGGCGGAGTCGTGGTTCTGAAAGGCGCCGGTACGGTCATTGCCAGCGCCGCGGGCGATATTGCCATTGCTGATGTCGGTAACGCCGGTATGGCGTCGGGCGGCATGGGCGATACGCTGAGCGGTATCATTGCGGCCCTGCTGGGCCAGCAGCTTTCGCTGTTTGAAGCCGCCTGTGCGGGCTGCGTGGTACACGGCGCAGCGGCCGATGCAGTTGCCCGTCAGCACGGAACGCGCGGTATGTTAGCCACTGATTTGTTTGAGCAACTGTGGCAGTTTGTTAATCCAGAGATGATGCAATAATAACGCATGAAAACCTGTGTAATTTCTTTGCCCGATGAGGCGGCAACCCTGAAAATGGGTGCGCAACTGGCTCGCGTTTGCAGCAGCGCGGCCGTTATTTATCTGTATGGCGATCTGGGCGCCGGTAAAACGACGTTCAGCCGCGGCTTTCTGCAGGCGCTCGGTCATCAGGGCAATGTTAAAAGCCCGACCTATACGCTGGTTGAGCCCTATGAGATTGGCGATCGTACCCTCTATCATTTCGACCTCTATCGCCTGGCCGATCCGGAAGAGCTGGAGTTTATGGGTATCCGCGACTATTTCAGCGGTGAGGCGCTCTGTCTGGTTGAATGGCCGCAGCAGGGCGCAGGCTTTCTGCCCGAGCCCGATCTTTCACTGACGCTGCGTTATGCAGAAACGGGGCGTGAAGCAGAAATCACGGCGGTTTCCGCACACGGCGCCGTGCTGCTGGAGCAGATGCAACAGGGAGATCCGGCATGAAGCCACGGATAAAAAGCATCGTGCTGGTCGTGCTCTGCCTGTTTTCCGCTACGTCATTTGCCGCCACGCTTTCAGATATTAAAGTTGAGAACGGGGCGAATCAGGCAACGGTGACGCTCAGCTTCAACGGCCAGCCGGTATACGGTTTTTTTCCGCTGCATAACCCTGACCGGGTGGTGCTGGATATTCGCCAGAGCGGCACGATCAAAGGGCTGCCGCTGAGCTTCAGCGGTGAAAACATCGTGCAGCGCATTCGCAACAGCCAGCCTAAAGATGCCCAGAGCATCCGGCTGGTATTTGATTTAAACCAGTCCACTAAAACGCGCGCTGCGACGCAGCGTGACGGCAATAATTATCGCGTGGTGTTTACCCTGCGCGGCACCCGGCCGGTAAATCGCAGCAGCACCGCAGCCGCGCCGGTTACCGCTGCGCGCCAGAGCGCCAGCGTAGCCAGCAGCCAGGGCAATCCGTTTGATGGCAATCCGGTCACCGCGGTGACCAACAGCAACACCACGATACGTCCGGGCGGCGCGGTTACCCTTAACGATGCGGTGATTGTGGCCATTGACGCCGGTCATGGCGGGCAGGATCCGGGAGCGATGGGGCAGCGCGGGCTGCGGGAAAAAAACGTTACTATCGCCATTGCACGCAAGCTTAAAGCGCTGCTGGATCGGGATCCGATGTTTAAACCGGTGCTGACGCGCAACGGCGATTACTTTATCTCGGTGATGGGACGTTCAGAGGTTGCCCGCAAAGAGAACGCCAATTTGCTGGTCTCTATTCACGCCGATGCGGCGCCAAACCACTCGGCAACCGGCGCTTCCGTCTGGGTGCTGTCAAACCGGCGCGCCAATAACGAAATGGCAAACTGGCTGGAGCAGAAAGAGAAACAGTCTGAGCTGCTGGGCGGAGCGGGCGATCTGCTGGCGAACAGCCAGGCCGATCCCTATCTCAGCCAGGCGGTGCTGGATCTGCAGTTTGGCCACTCGCAGCGCGTCGGTTATGACGTAGCGGTCAAAGTTCTGCAGCAGTTACGCGGCATCACGCCGCTGCATAAACGGTTGCCGGAGCACGCCAGCCTTGGCGTGTTGCGTTCACCCGATATTCCATCTTTACTGGTTGAAACCGGCTTTATCAGTAACGCCGGGGAGGAGCGGCTGCTTGGCAGCAGTGCGTACCAGGAAAAAATTGCGCTGGCGATCCATAAAGGCCTGCGCAGTTATTTCCTCGCACATCCGTTACAGTCCGTCCCAAAGCAGGAAAACCGGCCGCTGGACAGCGCACCAGCGGTTAGCGTCGCCAGCAATCCCGCCAGCGGAACCGTACAGTATACGGGCGTGACGCAGCGCCACACGGTAACGCGCGGCGAAACGCTGTCGGGAATCGCCGCAAAGTATGGGGTCAGCATGGCGACGCTGCGCGATCTCAACAACCTGAAGCGCGACGTGGTCTGGGTGGGGCAGCGCCTGAAAGTACCTGCCGGCAGCCGCGTCAGCACGACGGCTGCACGCCCGGCGCGCCACAAAGTGGTTCGCGGTGATTCGCTGACGGCCATTGCCGTGCGTTACGGCGTGAGTCCGAAAGCGATTATGCAGGCCAATAATATGAAGTCAGACAATGTAATGCTGGGACAGAATTTAAAAATTCCTCAATCCTGATCGCTGGCCTTCGGGCCAGCAAGCTACAAGGATCACCACCATGCCTATACAGATTTTACCGCCGCAGCTGGCAAACCAGATTGCCGCTGGCGAAGTGGTTGAGCGTCCGGCATCGGTTGTAAAAGAGCTGGTGGAGAACAGCCTCGATGCCGGCGCAACGCGTATCGATATCGATATTGAAAAAGGCGGAGCCCGGCTGATTCGCATTCGCGATAATGGCTGCGGTATTCCCAAAGCAGAGCTGGCGATGGCGCTGGCGCGTCACGCTACCAGTAAAATTGCGTCGCTGGACGATCTCGAAGCGATAGCCAGCCTTGGCTTTCGCGGTGAAGCGCTGGCCAGCATTAGTTCAGTTTCCCGTCTGACGCTGACCTCACGCACCGCCGATCAGCAGGAAGCGTGGCAGGCGTACGCCGAAGGGCGTGATATGCAGGTCACCGTTAAGCCGGCGGCCCATCCGGTGGGAACCTCGCTGGAGGTGCTGGATCTGTTCTACAACACGCCGGCCCGGCGCAAATTTATGCGCACGGAAAAAACGGAGTTCACCCATATTGATGAAGTGATCCGTCGCATTGCGCTGGCGCGTTTTGACGTCGCGATTTCGCTCACGCACAACGGTAAACTGGTGCGTCAGTACCGCGGCGTGACGCAGACGTCGCAACAGGAACGACGTCTGGGCGCGATCTGCGGTACGGCATTTATGCAGCATGCGCTGCGTATCGACTGGCAGCATGACGATCTGGCGCTGCGCGGCTGGGTAGCCGATCCGGCTGGCGCGCGGCAAACTCCGGACCTGCAATATTGCTACGTCAACGGTCGTATGATGCGCGACAAGCTGATCAACCATGCCATCCGCCAGGCCTGGCAGGCCCAGGGGGGCGACGATCAGCAGCCTGCCTATGTACTCTATCTGGAGATCGACCCGCATCAGGTTGATGTCAACGTTCATCCTGCCAAGCATGAAGTGCGCTTTCACCAGTCGCGACTGGTGCATGACTTTATCTGGCAGGGCGTGATGAGCGTGCTGCAGGCGAGCCGCAGTGCGGAGCTGCCGGAAGTCGCGGCAAAAGAGCCTGCTGCACCGTGGCAGCCAGAGAACCGTCAGGCCGCCGGCGGTAACCATTTTGCTCAGCCTGCCGCTGCCCCATCCCGGCCTGACGACGCCGCCG
>NZ_MIPP01000030.1 GCF_002095385.1 Pantoea eucrina
GGCAGCCCGCAACCGCACCGGCAGCCGGGGCTGCCGCAGCACCGGTTACGGCCAGCGCGCAAAAGCGCATTGTCGCCGTTACCGCCTGTCCGACCGGCGTCGCACACACCTTTATGGCGGCAGAAGCGATTGACGCGGAAGCGAAAAAACGCGGCTGGTGGGTAAAAGTCGAAACCCGTGGTTCCGTTGGCGCGGGCAACCCGATTACTCCGGAAGAGGTGGCCGCCGCCGATCTGGTGATCGTGGCAGCGGATATCGATGTGGACCTGGCGAAATTTGCCGGCAAGCCGATGTACCGCACCTCCACCGGCCTGGCGCTGAAGAAAACAGCGCAGGAGCTGGATAAAGCGCAGGCGGAGGCGAAAGTTTATCAGCCCTCCGGCAGCCAGAGCGCCAGCGCACAGGGCGACAGCAAAGAGAAAGCGGGCGCCTACCGTCACCTGCTGACCGGTGTCTCCTACATGCTGCCGATGGTGGTTGCAGGCGGCCTGAGCATTGCGCTGTCGTTTGCGTTCGGGATCACCGCGTTTAAAGAGCCGGGCACGCTGGCAGCAGCGCTGATGCAGATCGGCGGCGGCAGCGCATTTGCGCTGATGGTGCCGGTACTGGCAGGCTTTATTGCATTCTCCATCGCCGATCGTCCTGGCCTGACGCCTGGCCTGATTGGCGGCATGATTGCCACCAGCATCAATGCCGGTTTCCTGGGTGGTATTATCGCCGGCTTTATCGCCGGTTATGCGGCGAAGTTCCTGAGCAGCAAAGTGAAGCTGCCACAGAGTATGGAAGCCCTGAAGCCCATTCTCATTATTCCGCTGGTTGCGAGCCTGATCACCGGCCTGCTGATGATCTACGTGGTGGGTAAACCGGTTGCCGGTATCATGAGCGGCCTGACCAGCTGGCTGGCCAACATGGGCACCGCAAACGCCGTGCTGCTGGGCGCCATTCTTGGCGGTATGATGTGTACCGATATGGGCGGTCCGGTCAACAAAGTGGCCTACGCGTTTGGCGTCGGGCTGCTGAGTTCGCAAACCTATGCGCCGATGGCCGCGATTATGGCTGCGGGCATGGTGCCACCGCTGGCGATGGGTTTGGCGACGCTGGTTGCACGCCGCAAGTTCAATAAAGGGCAGCAGGAGGGCGGCAAAGCGGCGCTGGTGCTGGGTCTCTGCTTTATCTCTGAAGGGGCCATTCCGTTTGCGGCGCGCGATCCGATGCGCGTGCTGCCGTGCTGCATCATTGGCGGAGCCGTGACCGGCGCCATCTCAATGGCGATTGGCGCGAAGCTGATGGCACCTCACGGCGGTCTGTTTGTGCTGCTGATCCCGGGTGCGATTACGCCGGTGCTGGGCTATCTGCTGGCGATTATCATCGGTACCGCGATTGCCGGTCTCGGTTACGCCGTGCTGAAGCGTCCGGAAGAGGAGCTGGCGAAAGCTGCGTAACCCGACGGACATAAAAAAAGGGAGCTAAGGCTCCCTTTTTTATTGTCCGCTATCCGGCGTGCTGCTCAGCTTTAAGCCAGGCGATCTCATCTTTCCAGATATCGGGATTGATGGTTTCCAGGATCAGCGGAATGTTATCGAAGCGCGCATCTTTCATCAGCCAGCTGAACACGGTTTTGCCGATGTTGCCTTCACCCAGACTGTGATGGCGATCGACGCGGCTGCCAATGGCACTTTTGGCATCGTTCAGATGCATACCGCGCAGA
The DNA here is from genome assembly GCF_002095385.1 of Pantoea eucrina. Classification (GTDB taxonomy): domain Bacteria; phylum Pseudomonadota; class Gammaproteobacteria; order Enterobacterales; family Enterobacteriaceae; genus Pantoea; species Pantoea eucrina. The sequence goes on from NZ_MIPP01000030.1 coordinate 1,709, forward strand.
TAGTTAAAGCCCACCACGCGCTCAAATTCGGAAAAGGTAGCGACACAGTCAGCTTCGGTGCGCAGATCGTATCCGCCGGCGAAGGTGTGACAGGTATCAAGACAGACCCCCACGCGCGATTTATCCTCGACGTGCGCAATAATGGTCGCAAGATGCTCAAAGCGATAGCCGAGGTTACTGCCCTGGCCGGCGGTATTTTCAATCACCGCGACGACATTTTGCGTTTTATCCAGCGTGATGTTGATCGATTCGGCGATGCGCTTCAGGCACGTCTCTTCATCAAGCTGCTGCAGATGGCTGCCGGGGTGGAAGTTCAGCAGCGTCAGGCCAAGCTGGTCAGCGCGCTGCATCTCATCCAGAAACGCGGCGCGTGATTTCTCCAGCGCTTCGGCCTCCGGGTGACCCAGGTTGATCAGAAAGCTATCGTGCGGCAGGATTTGCGCGGAAGAGTAGTTATACCGCGCGCAGGCGCTTTTGAACGCGTCAATGGTCTGCGCAGAGAGCGGTGCGGCTTTCCACTGACGCTGATTTTTTGTAAAGAGCGCAAAGGCGGTGGCCTCCAGCTCATGGGCGCGGATCACTGCCTGATCCACGCCGCCGGATGCGCTGACGTGTGCACCGATATATTTCATGCCGCTCTCCTGTATGGGCGTTAACTAAAGCAAGGCGCACATGATAGCGGAAGCGGCTATGCCATGAAATGTTGCACCAGCAAATTCAGTGCGCCGCCGCCGACGATGAGCCAGCAGAACATCATCAGCCCCAGCAGCAGCGGTTTTGCGCCCGCCTGTTTCAGCGCGGAGAAGCGCGTGGTCAGACCCAGCGCTGCCATCGCCATCGCCAGCAGCAGGTTGGCCAGCTGGTTCAGCGCGCTAACCACTCCGGCTGGCAGCAGCTGCAGTGAATTCACCAGCGCGACCGCGATAAACAGCAGTGCAAACCACGGAAAGCTGCGTGCAGACGTTGCCGTGCGCGGGCCGCGCTGCCGGAGCCAGCTGCCCAGCAGCAGCAGGAAAGGGGCCAGCATCATGACGCGCAGCATCTTGGTGATCACCGCCATATTCTCTGCTTCAGCGCCTATGGCGTGCCCGGCGGCTACCACCTGCGCCACCTCATGCAGCGTGGAGCCGGTAAAGATGCCAAACTGCGCGGCGCTGACAGCGGGCAGCAGTGCAAACAGCGCGGGATAAAGCAGGATCCCGGCGGTACCAAACAGCACCACAGTTGCCACCGCTACCGCCACTTTTGAGGCGTCAGCTTTGACCACGGGTTCCGTCGCCAGCACCGCCGCCGCACCGCAGATGCTGCTGCCGGCACCGATCAGCCACACCGTCTCGCGATCCATCTTTAGCAGCCGGATGCCAGCCAGGCAGGTAAGCAGGAACGTTGTGCCGATAATCAGCGTATCGATAATCACGCCGCGCAGGCCGACGCCGGCTATCTGCTGAACGGTGATGCGAAAACCAAAAAGAATAATGCCGAGGCGCAACAGGCGCTGTTTTGCCAGCAGCACACCGCTGTCGCAGTGGCTGGCGATACGCGGGTAAAAAGTATTGCCGGCAATAATGCCGCCAACGATCGCCAGCGTCAGCGCGCCCAGACCGACGTGAGACAGCCACGGCAGCGAGGTAAGCCAGGCGGCGCAGCCTGCCAGCGCCGCCGTGAGTGCCAGACCCGCCACCACCCGGCAGGGCGGGAGCACCGGTTTTATTATGCTAAATTCAGCCATTAACCACCTCCTGAGTATGGCAATAGCCTGCGCCTCTCTGATATAAAAGTGAAATTGATAATATCTTTATAATCGACCGGAATAAGTGATAAGGAGAAAGGCTATGTTTGTGCGTCTGCGCCGCTGGGCAAAGCTGATTAAGCGGGATGTCCTGACGCTGTGGTTTGCCTGTCGCGATCCGCGTACGGCATGGTGGTTCAAACTGATGGCGTTTGGGCTGGTGGCCTATGCGCTCAGCCCGATTGACCTTATTCCGGACTTCATCCCGATTATTGGTCTGCTGGATGACGCCATCATTGTACCGCTGGGCGTGATTATTCTGCTGCGCCTGCTGCCGCGCGATATTCGTATCAGCAGCGCTGAACGCGCGGAAGTACAGCGCGCGCGCGGAGTAAAAATTGTCAGTCGCGCCGGATTTGGCCTGATCCTGCTGATCTGGATCGGCATTATCGTCTGGCTGATACAGCGCTATATGGCCTGAGGAGCAAGCATGCATATTACGCTACGCCAGATTGAAGTGTTTACTGAGGTGCTGAAGAGCGGTTCCACCACCCAGGCCTCGCAGGTGCTGTCACTGTCGCAGTCGGCGGTGAGCGCGGCGCTGGCGGATCTCGAAAACCAGCTGGGAGTACAGCTGTTCGATCGCGTAGGCAAGCGGCTGGTGCTGAATGAGCATGGGCGGCTGCTCTATCCGCGCGCCGTCGGGCTGCTGGAGCAGGCGGGTGAAATTGAGCAGCTCTTCCGGGAAGATAGCGGGGCGATCCGGCTGTTTGCCAGCAGTACCATCGGTAACTATTTGCTGCCGGGCATGATTGCCGCCTACCGGCGCGATTTTCCCGCACTTCCGCTGGAGCTGAGCGTCGGCAACAGTCAGGATGCGATTCAGGCCGTTGCAGATTTTCGCGTGGATATCGGCCTGATCGAGGGACCGTGTCACGAGCCGGATATCATCAGCACGCCGTGGCTGGAAGATGAGCTGGTGGTGTTTGCAGCACCCGACTCGGCGCTGCTGCAGCAGCCGGTGACGCTGGTAAGCCTGGCGGCGGCACCGTGGATCCTGCGTGAACGCGGCTCCGGTACGCGTGAAATTGTTGATTACCAGCTGCTGTCGCATCTGCCGCAGTTTCAGCTGGGTATGGAACTGGGTAACTCCGAAGCGATCAAACATGCGGTACGGCACGGCATGGGCATCAGCTGCCTGTCGCGCCGGGTCATTGCCGACCTGCTGGAAGCGGGCACGCTGGCAGAAGTGGCGGTTCCGCTGCCGCGCCTGACGCGCACGCTCTATCGCATTCACCACCGGCAAAAACATCTCTCAAACGCGCTCAATCGCTTTCTTGCCTACTGCTGTGAATAGCCGGCGGCGGCGGGTGCTGCTAATAATCGCCCGCCGATCATGAAGGTAACTAATAACCCGAGGTGAATGCTATACAGCGCAGGGTTAGCTGCTACAATCGCGCCTTATTTTTATCCGGCATAGCGTTTACACATGCATAATGACTCAAAAACAACACAACAACCTGGGCTGCGCCGTGAATTAAAAGCGCGCCACCTCACTATGATCGCCATCGGCGGCTCCATTGGTACCGGCCTGTTTGTCGCTTCCGGCGCCACCATTTCACAGGCCGGACCCGGCGGCGCGCTGCTCTCCTATGCCCTGATTGGGCTGATGGTCTACTTTCTGATGACCAGCCTCGGCGAACTGGCTGCCTTTATGCCGGTTTCCGGCTCTTTTGCCACCTATGGCGCAAAATATGTTGAAGAGGGCTTTGGCTTCGCGCTGGGCTGGAACTACTGGTACAACTGGGCGGTGACCATTGCTGTTGATCTGGTCGCCTCGCAGCTGGTGATGAACTACTGGTTCCCCGATACGCCAGGCTGGATCTGGAGCGCCACTTTTCTCTGCCTGATGTTCCTGATTAACTTTATCTCGGTTAAAGGTTTTGGCGAAACAGAGTACTGGTTCTCGCTGATTAAAGTCGTCACCGTCGTTATTTTTATCGTGGTGGGGATTCTGATGATCACCGGCATTATGCGCGGTGCGGAACATGCAGGCTGGCACAACTGGACCGTGGGCGATGCGCCTTTTGCCGGCGGGTTTTCTGCAATGATCGGCGTGGCGATGATTGTCGGCTTCTCTTTTCAGGGCACCGAGCTTATCGGCATCGCCGCCGGTGAATCTGAAGATCCGGCCAAAAATATTCCGCGCGCGGTGCGGCAGGTTTTCTGGCGTATTCTGCTGTTTTATGTGTTTGCGATTCTGATCATCAGCCTGATCCTGCCCTATACCGATCCGCAGTTGCTGCATAATGACGTGACCGATATCAGCGTCAGCCCGTTTACGCTGGTGTTCCAGAATGCCGGTCTGCTCTCAGCGGCGGCGATCATGAACGCAGTCATCCTGACGTCGGTGCTTTCAGCGGGTAACTCCGGTATGTACGCCTCAACGCGCATGCTGTTTAATCTCGCCCGTGAGGGCAAAGCGCCGCGCATCTTTGCAAAACTCTCCAGAGGCGGCGTGCCGCGCAATGCGCTGATTGCGACCACCGTGGTAGCGGGTCTCTGCTTCCTGACGTCAAAGTTTGGTAATCAGGAAGTTTACCTGTGGCTGCTTAATACCTCAGGTATGACCGGTTTTATCGCCTGGCTGGGCATTGCCATCAGCCACTATCGTTTCCGTCGCGGCTATGAAGCGCAGGGGCGCGATCTGGCCGATTTACCTTACCGCTCCGGCTTTTTCCCACTGGGCCCTGTCTTCGCCTTTGTGCTCTGCCTGATTATTACGCTGGGGCAGAACTATCAGGCGTTCCTCGCCGACACCATCGACTGGTACGGCGTGGCGGCAACTTATATCGGTATCCCGCTATTTCTGATTATCTGGATGGGCTACCGGCTGACGCGCGGCAGCCGCGTAGTGAAATATAGCGAGATGGAGTTCCCGGTTTTTAAACAGTAAAACCTGGCGTGGCGGCATTCCAATCCAGACGTAGGGGGCGCATTTTTGCGCCCCTGGTTTCAGGCGATTCACCCAACCCAGGGCGGCATTAATGCCGCCCCTGTGATTGCACGATATGCAGGGGACGCATTTATGCGTCCCTGGTTTCATGCGATTCACCCGGACCAGGGCGGCATCAATGCCGCCCCTACGCATTTATGTGTTCCTGGCATATTGATGCATCCCTGCCGGTTTGAGCTTTGTTACAGAGATATAATTGATAATTATTATCACCTGCTCTATTGTGTCAGCCGTTATGATTACGGCTATACAGGTAGACTCATGCGTACGACGGATTCCGTGCTGATAGCGGAACACCCCCCTGAAGCTGACACCCTGACACGTTATCGTCAGGTGCTGCGTCAGCGACTGCTGCTGACTGGCGCACTGGTTGTTGCTATTCTCGCCTCGGTTATTCTCGATTTCACCCTCGGTCCGGCCGGGCTTACGCTGGAAACGCTCGGGCAGACCTTGCTGCATCCGGCCGCGATGGATGCCGGTACCCGCGTCATCGTCTGGGATATCCGTCTGCCCTATGCGCTGATGGCGGTGGTTGTCGGGCTGGCGCTGGGACTGGCGGGTGCCGAGATGCAAACCATTCTGAACAACCCGCTGGCGAGTCCTTTTACGCTGGGCGTCTCTTCCGCTGCAGCCTTTGGTGCCGCGCTGGCAATTATCCTCGGCGTCGGTTTTCCCGGCCTCTCCGATCAGTGGTTTATCTCCGCTAACGCCTTTGTGTTTGCGCTGTTTGCCGCGCTGATGCTGGATGGCATTACGCGCTGGAGCAAAGTCTCGACCTCCGGTGTGGTGCTGTTTGGTATTGCGCTGGTATTTACCTTCAACGCCCTGGTTTCCATGATGCAGTTTATCGCCAGCGAAGATACGCTGCAGGGACTGGTGTTCTGGACCATGGGTAGCCTGGCGCGCGCATCGTGGGAGAAGCTGGGCGTGCTGAGCGCTGCGTTTGCGCTGCTGGTACCGTTTTCCATGCTCAGCAGCTGGAAGCTGACCGCGCTGCGGCTGGGGGAAGATCGCGCCATTAGTTTTGGTATCGACGTGCGCCGTCTGCGACTGGCAACGCTGTTACGCATCAGCATTCTCTCGGCGCTGGCAGTAGCCTTTGTCGGCCCGATTGGCTTTATCGGCCTCGTCGCCCCGCATATCGCCCGCATGATGTTTGGCGAAGATCATCGTTACTATCTGCCCGCCAGCGCGCTGGTGGGCGCATTGGTGCTGTCGCTGGCCTCGGTTGCGTCGAAAAACCTGATCCCGGGCGTGATTATTCCGGTGGGGATCGTGACCTCGCTGGTCGGCGTTCCCTTCTTTCTGAGTATTATTCTGCGTCACCGGGGGAGCGTGTAATGGATTCAGGCTTACGTATTGAGCAGTTCAGCGCCGGTTACCCTAAGCGTCAGGTGATCGACAATCTGGACGTTGCCACGCTGCCGCGCGGCAAAATCACCGTGCTGCTTGGCCCGAACGGCTGCGGTAAATCCACGCTGCTGCGCGCGCTGGCGGGCCTGGGTAAAGGCGAGGGCGCACTCTGGCTGAACGGCGTTGATTTAATGGCGCAGCCCTTCACGCAGCGAGCAAAGCGGGTGGTCTACCTGCCGCAGACGCTGCCGGCCGGGGTTCATCTGCACGTACTGGAATCGATTATCGTGGCGCAGCGCGCCTCGGGCGGCCTCCATAGTGCGGACAGCGAAGCAGAAATTATGGCGCTGCTTGAGCAGCTGGGTATCGCTCATCTGGCGATGCGCTACCTCGATCAGCTCTCAGGCGGGCAGAAACAGCTGGTAGGTCTGGCGCAGTCGCTGATCCGCCGGCCGGAGCTGCTGCTGCTGGATGAACCGCTGAGCGCGCTGGATCTCAACTATCAGTTTCACGTGATGGATCTGGTACGACGCGAAACCCGGCTGCGCAATATGGTCACGGTGGTGGTGGTGCACGATATCAATATTGCGCTGCGGCATGCTGACCACGCGCTAATGCTGAAGCAGGGCCGGCGTCTGGCGGATGGCATACCCGCAGAGGTGATTACGCCGCAGACGCTGGCGCAGGTGTATGGCGTGCGCGGCCGGATTGAGCACTGCTCGCAGGGCATGCCGCAGGTAATGATTGACGGGCTGGTGGCAGAGTCGCTGATGTAGCTATATCTGCAATGCCAAATCTATAGTGTGATGGCTTGCCTGCCCACTGCTCGATCGGCCAGCCTGTCTCCTTCACCGGTATCAACACCTGTCAGGCCCCTTCGCCCTTTCAGCCCTGCAGTTAAGCGACAGGTTCACCATGAATGGCTATGAGGCCATGCAGGGGGCATGACCTCTTAAGGCCAGAGATATGCCAGCATGGCGTGAGATGGACTTAACCTGCACGATTTTTTCATTTCAAAATATCGATGAGAGCTTATCAATATTAAGCTTTTTAAGCGCTGAATGTCGCTGAGAATAAAACGTTTTAATGCTGCAGCTCCAGTCAAGCTTCCTGGTTTTCGTTAGCAGCGTTGTCTTTAATGCTTCAAATTCCCTTGGCGTAATGATTTTTTTATTGCTGCTGCATTTATACAGATTGCCCATAACGGCAGAGTAGATATTACCATTGTCAAATATAATGATTTTGCTGGAGCGGTAAGCCAGGCTGATAGCTAAAGGCATCATATCTCTGGACACCAGCAGTAAGATGATTTCATCAGCCCGCTCATTCTCTTCGCAAAAGCAGATGAAATCTTTTAGTGATGCTTTGTTAAGCAGGAAAACCGATGCTTTACTAAAATGAAAAAGAAAGCGCTCTTGCAGATAAAGTTCGCTAAATCCCCTCTCCAGAAAGTAGTTTTCTTTTTGAATTAAATTAACATCCATATTACACCCCGTTAACAGTATGGTTGATTTTATTTCCATTCTTTTGCTTTTAGCCGTAGCATATAATTCCCAGGGCCATAGGATCGGGAATTCTTATGAAAACAGGTGTAAAAGCAACTACAGTCAGAGATATCGAAAATTGCTATAGCAAAATAATGCAAAGCGAAAATTTTCATGCGGCTTTGATGACGCATGCAAATATGATCTGTAAAGAGTTCGCATCCAATAAGATGTTCTATAAATACATTTTCAAAAATAACAGATTTCTTGCATCCGTGATTATCACGTGTGTCTTCTTTAAAAAAGAGAAGCCTTGCCTGAATGATATAAAGTATCAGTGCATCAGAACCAATATGATCAGTCCTAATACTGTCTCTTCTCTGCTATTACTGTTAAAAACGGGTAGCTATATATCCACCAGAAAAGACACTATTGATAAGAGAAAAACGCATTTTTCAATTACTGACCGGGGATTGAAGTCAGCGATGTCGTTAACAAAGACGGTGGCTATTCCATTAGATGAAATGGGTATAACGGATTTCAAAGTCAATAACTTCTCAGTAGAGAATATGCAAAGCTTCTTTAAAAGATACTATGACATATTTCATCACGATATCCATCTTATTAATATTGCTGACAAAGCTGATATTTTTATCAACAAAGACTCCGGTCATATGATTATGACTCATCTATATCTTCACGGAACTACCGCACAAGACTGCGGTGAGGCATTAACCATCATCAGCCTGGCGAAGCGCTGCGGCGTATCACGCTCGCATCTTCGTAACATCATATTAGAAGCGAAAGAAAATTCCCTGGTGGATTACGATCCGAAATCAGGCCGCATACACATTCTGGAGTCTTATAATGCGATGTATCATAAATATATGGCGTATTATTTTTCTTTTGTCCTTTATGCCGCCGAGAATTTCAAAGATTAGTTGCTCTTCCTTTCTGCATTGCGGTAACACTGGTAATGCAGAAAGAGTAAGTAATCCTCCTGGCTTTGTAAATGTTAATGATTAGACCCAAAAAAAAACACCTGATCTGGACAGGTGACTTCCCCTGAACGCAAAGAGCTGAATAAAAGATCGCATTTAGCAAGCATTCTTTCTTAGCAAGCAAGGCACGATACTAAAAGCGTTGCATTTCGGCGATAATGCCGAACTATGATTATAACTAATTGTTTTTGATCAATAATATGCAATGATAGTTGTCATGATAGACCCATCTGCTTTTGTGATTCAAATTTTTAATTCATAATAGCTAATGTAAATGATCAACGGTGATTATTATTACACAGGTAAACCGATCATTGTTTCTTAACTGAATCATTAAAGAAAACGTATTTTGCTATCCTGGTTAGCTGTTTATTCGAAATGCGAGTTAGGATTTTTCTCAATACCGATCAGTATGCCTGGATACATATAGGAATATAATAAAATAGGATGATTTAAATAATCTTATTACCTGGTTTTTAATTTTACATAAACGTGCTCTGAACGGGCTAAAGCAGATATAAATTCTGTCTCTGCCGTTATGTCATTTTTTTATTTCAATTTATTCCGCTGTTTTTTTTTCAGGTTTACCGGGTTAGCTCGTAACTCTACTCTCTGGCTTCCCTGGTCAGGGATTGATAGTTAGGGCGATAGCTGTTTTTCGGCAGCATTCGGTTATCTTGAGACGAGGTATAATTATGAAAAAAAAGACACTTATTGCTGTGCTGGCGGCTGCCGGCATGTGCCCGGCCGTATTTGCTGCCGATGGCACAATAAATTTCACCGGGAGTATCCGCGATACAGCCTGCACCGTTAATACCAGCTCTGCTACGCAGACCGTCAATCTGGGCACTGTAGCCGCCAGCTCTTTTGGCGCGGCCGGTACGCAGGCCTCGGCAACGCGTTTTACCATTAACCTTACCAGCTGTCCGACAGCGGTGACGTCAGCCAGCATCCGCTTTGACGGTCCGCTGGCGAGCGGCAACTCCAGCCTGCTCGGCCTGACGTCCGGAACCGGCGTGGCTACCGGCGTTGGTATCGGTATCTATGAACAGAACAGCACCACGCTGATTCCTGTCGGGCAGGCATCTGCGCCTGTCACGCTCTCTTCTACCGGCACCAATGCCCTTAATTTCATCGCCAAATATGTGTCAACTGCTGCTACCGTTGGCGCAGGTACGGCGAATGCTGCTGCCACGTTTACCGTTGCCTATAACTGATAATGCGAGCCGCTTGCGGCTCCTTCTCTTCAGGGAAGACTTCATGATTCGTTTTTGTATTCTATTGATAGTGCTGATCAATCCACTGATGAGCCTGGCAGGGGTTGAGATAGGGGGTTCACGGCTCATTTATGAGGGGAATGCGCGGCAGGCTGCGCTGAGCATCAGTAATCCGGATGATTATCCCTACCTGATTCAGGCATGGGTAGATAAAGATCCTACACAACGTCACAGTGACAACACGTTTATTGCCACGCCGCCCCTGTTCCGGCTGGAGCCGCATACGCAAAATTCTGTCCGCATTGTCTATACCGGCGCGGCGCTGCCTGCCGATCGGGAATCTCTGTACTGGCTGAGCATTAAGTCCGTGCCGGGCACGCCGAAAGAGGAGACCAATCGCCTGTTAATCACCGTAAAAAGCGTCTTCAAACTCTTTTACCGGCCGGCAGGGTTACCAGGCGATGCGGCGACAGCGTTTGAAAAAATCACTTTTCGTCGTCAGGGCGACCGTATTTACGCTTCTAATCCCACGCCGTTTTATATCTCCTTTTATGAACTGAAAATGGGCAACGCTAAGCTGAAATCGCTGCCTGTGCTCAGTCCATTATCAGAGCAGGCTATCGATTTTCCGCCGGGAACCGCAGGCACGCTATCCTGGCGGGCGATTAATGATTACGGCGGTATTACCGACGTCAGAACTGCAAAAATCTGATTAAGGCCTGACCATCAATGCGGACGACGCTTTTTACCCGCCAGTCAGGCCGGTCGGCGTCAGCGATGACAGGCTTCATGCTGGCAGCGCTGATGAGCCCTCCCGGATCTGCAACAGATTATTTTGATCCTGCCGCGCTCGAGCTGCGCGGGCAGGTGAGTGCTATCGACCTCTCGGCACTGGAACAGCCCGGCGGTCAGATCCCCGGACGATATCGGACGGAAATCTATCTGAACAGCCGCTATATGGCTGAAAGAATACTAAATTTCACGCTGGGTGAGCGTGGACTTATCCCGGAGATCACTAAAGAAGATCTGCTTTCCTGGGGCGTGCGCAGCCAGGCGACACCGGCATTTTCAGCGATGAGCAAGGGATCACTCCGCCAGCCGATCGATCGCGTCCTGCCCGACGGCCAGCTTAGCTATGACTTTGCTCAGCGGCGTCTGGATATCAGCATTCCTCAGGCGTTTATGCAGCAGAGTGTGCAGGGAGCGGTCTCCCCTGAAGAGTGGGATGACGGGCTGCCTGCTGCCTTTGTGAATTACGCCTACAGCGGTGCCAGCAGCCGCAGCGACGCTCGTCAGGGAACGGTTCAGAATAATTATCTGAATCTGCGCAGTGGCGTAAACCTGGGAGCATGGCGTCTCAGAAACTATTCATCCTGGTCTGATAACAGGCGCTCGCGCCAGTGGAACAGCATCAATACTTACCTGCAGCATGACGTTAAATCACTTAACGCGCAGTTTGTGGCGGGTGACAGCTATAGCCCGGCAGGCGTGTTCGATAGCGTCGCTTTTCGCGGCGTGCAGCTCTACTCTGATGACAATATGCTGCCGGAAAGCCGGCGTGGATTTGCCCCGGTCATTCGCGGCATCGCGCAGAGTAATGCGCGCGTTACCATTCGCCAGGATGGAAACATCATCTATCAGGCTTATGTTTCACCAGGACCTTTTGCAATTACCGATCTCTATCCTGTCTCCTCAGGCGGCGATCTCAGCGTCTCAATTCGCGAAGCAGATGGCACAGTGCGTCAGTTTGTTCAGGCATTCTCAGCAGTGCCGCTGATGCTGCGTGAAGGTCAGGCTAAATATGCACTGACGGCGGGTAAGTATCGGGTGGTTGCCGCTGATAATGCCGCCCGGTACGAACCACTCTTTTTGCAGACAACCGGGAGCTATGGTCTGACGAATGCCAGCACGCTCTACGGCGGAATAATTCTGTCCGGCGATTATATGAGCAGTAGTCTGGGATCGGCTAAAGGGCTGGGTTATCTGGGTTCGGTCTCGATAGACGGAACCTGGGCGCATGCGCAGTCAGGTGAGATCGAAAAACAGGGGGCATCGTTCCGTTTTCAGTATGCCAAAGATTTTACCGCCAGCGGAACCACGTTTAATCTGGCCGGCTATCGCTACTCAACATCCGGCTATATGGATTTTAATGAGGCAAATGGCTATTACAATACACCCCCGCTTAATGCCAGCAATGATGAGCTGATTGGTTCAAAGCAGGCGCAACGCGTCTGGACGGAGTGGCGCAATCGCCACAATAAACGCAGCCGGGCCGAGCTAAACATCAATCAGAGGCTGGGCGATTTTGGCAGTCTCTATCTGTCTGCTTATCAGCAACAATACTGGGGCATAAGCGGCCGGGAAAATACGTTTAATCTCGGCTACAGCATCAGCCACAATGCGGTGAGCTATACGCTTAACTACATGCGTTCGTCCTCGCCCTGGCTAAGCCAGCAGAATAACGTGTTTTCGCTGGCCGTTCAGATTCCGTTTGAACGCTTTATGCCGAAAAGCTGGCTTAACGTCTCAGCCAGCCAGACAAACAGTAGTGGATTGATGGCATCAGCCGGTATTGCGGGCGTGGCGCTGGCGGATAACACGCTTAGCTATAACATTCAGCAGGGTTATGCCAGCCGGGGAACCGGCGGGTCGGGCAGCGCAACCCTCGACTATAAAGGTTCTTCCGGTGAATATCTGGCGGGCTATAACGTAACCCGCCAGACGCGACAGCTTAATTATGGCGTCATGGGGGGGATCCTGGTTCACCCCTGGGGCCTTACTCTATCGCAGCCCTTAGGCGATACGATGGCGCTGGTAAGGGCAGACAAAGCGGCAAATGTGAAGGTAGAAAATAGCACTGGTGTTTATACCGATAGCCGGGGTTATGCCGTGGTGCCCTATCTCTCTCCCTACCAGCGAAACATCATCAAACTAGATTCCGGCACGCTGGCCGACGACATCGATCTTACTGCAGATACCCGTCGTGTTGTGCCAGGACAGGGCGCGCTGGTTCTGGCAGATTTCCCGACAGCGGCGGGGCAGAAAATAATGCTGACGCTGAATTCAGAAAAAACTATTCCTTATGGCGCGTCGGCCACGGTAACCAGCGGCAGCCAGACATCATCAGGTATCGTAGACGATCGTCATCAGGTTTATCTGAGCGGCGTGCCGTCGCGCGGCACGGTAAAGGTGGTCTGGCAGCACGACGGATGTCAGGCCGATTACGTCCTTCCCGGCGACAAGCCGGTTATACAACTTATTAGCCTGCAATGCCGGTAAAGGATTAACCATGCGAAAAATTCTGCTGCTTATTATTCTGGCTCTGCCCGGTGCCTTTACGGTGCAAACGGCTTACGCCTGGAACTGTTCCGTTGCGACAGCGACAAGCGTTATCACGCCGCCAACGCTGGTGGTACAGAGAGATCTACCGGTTGGCGCCATGATCGGGAGCGTGCTGACCTCAGATATGGCGGGAAGATTTAGCTGTTCAGATACGCCTGCGCCGGCGCTGACCTATCAGGAGTTTGGCATCAAGAGTCATGGCAAAAATGTCAAGATTATTGACGGACGCAATATCTACAGTACCGGTATTGCAGGCATTGGCTACGCATTCGGCGGGCTGTCCGGGAATAACTGTGCCGGCACGTCAGGGTGGGTGGATAGTGTCTGGGGACCGAACGTTCAGCAGCTCTGCAAAAGCAGTGGCCTGCTGGCCAGTCAGCCGATGACGGGGCAGGCGCTGGTGCAGTTCTATAAGACGGCGCAAACCACCGGCAGCGGTAGCGTCGGCGCGCAGCTGATTGGCTCATTTATCCTGCGCAACAATCAGTCAGCCTGGATGTGGCCGGAGGCATATATCAACCTCGGTGCATTGACGGTAACGACGGTGGCCTGTTCGGTAACCAATAGCGCGCTTTCGGTCACAATGGGTACGGTGCAGAAGCGGGCCTTCAGGGGCGCGGGCACCGGACCGGGCGACAGTTTTACCCGCACGCTGACCATTCCGCTGAACTGCAATGCAGGTACGCGGGTAAACGTGCAGATCGATGGCAGCGTTCAGGATGCGGCAAATGGCGTACTCAATCTGACCGGCGGAACTGGCAGTGCAACAGGAGTGGGCATTCAGCTGCTCTACAACAATGTACCGTTAACGCTGCAAAAGCCAATTAACACCGGCAGTGCGGACACAGCCGGAACGTTCAGTATCCCGCTGCAGGCGCGCTATTATCAGACCGGAAGTGATATTACGCCCGGTACAGCAAATGCCACCGCCACCTTTACAATTACCTATCAGTAATGGTGCGACGCCTGCCGGGAAGGTCTAATCGCAGTGAACCGGTCAGAGATAAGCGGAAGGGGCAGCTGATAGCCAGCCCGGGCTGAGAAGCCCGCGGCTGGCAAAGGACTATACCAGCAGATGTTTCGCGTGAAAGCGCAGGTGATCTTCCACAAAAGTGGCGATAAAGAAGTAGCTGTGGTCGTAACCCGGCTGAATGCGCAGCTCCAGCGGGAATCCCTGTTCGCGCGCAATCGCCTCAAGGCGCTCCGGACGCAGCTGGTCCGCGAGAAACTGATCGCCGTCGCCCTGATCGATCAGCAGCGGCAGACGCTGCTCCGCCTCCTGCATCAGCAGGCAACTGTCCCATTCCCGCCACGCCTGGCGGTCGTCGCCGAGATAGGCAGTAAACGCCTTTTGTCCCCAGGGGACGTCGCAGGGATTCACAATCGGTGCAAAGGCTGAAGCGGAAGCAAAGCGTCCGCCGAGGCGCAGTGCCAGTACCAGCGCACCGTGTCCTCCCATTGAGTGGCCCATAATCGACTGCCGATCGCTCAGCTTGAAGTTATCCGCCAGCAGCGCCGGCAGCTCCTCGCTGAGGTAGTCAAACATACGATAGTGCGCCGCCCACGGCTGCTGCGTTGCGTTGAGATAGAAGCCGGCGCCCTGGCCGAGATCGTAACTCTCATCGTTAGCCACCGCGTCCCCGCGCGGGCTGGTGTCCGGCATAATCAGCACCAGACCCAGCTCTGCGGCCACGCGCTGCGCGCCCGCTTTGGTGGTGAAATTTTCGTCGCTGCAGGTCAGTCCGGCGAGAAACCAGACCGCAGGCGGCGGCGTATCAGCTTTGGGCGGCGGTAAAAAAATGCTGAACGTCATCGGGCAGTTCAGCACCGATGACTGATGTCGCCAGCGTTGTTGCCAGCCGCTAAAGATGCGGTGTTCTTCCAGCAGTTCCAGCGTGGATGCCATAACGCCTCCGGTTATTTGTTGAAGTGCACCACAGAGCGAATCGATTTCCCTTCGTGCATCAGATCAAAGGCGTCGTTGATCTCATCCAGCGCCATGGTATGGGTGATGAAATCGTTCAGCGCAAACTTGCCATCCAGATAATCCTGCACGATACCCGGCAGCTGGCTGCGGCCTTTCACGCCGCCAAACGCGGAACCCCGCCAGACGCGGCCCGTGACCAGCTGGAACGGGCGGGTGGAGATCTCTTCACCGGCACCGGCCACGCCGATGATGACCGACTCACCCCAGCCTTTATGACAGCACTCCAGCGCCGAACGCATGACGTTGACGTTACCGATACACTCAAATGAGAAATCGACGCCGCCATCGGTCAGCTCAACGATGACATCCTGAATAGGCTTATCGTAATCTTTCGGGTTGATCAGGTCGGTGGCACCCAGCTTGCGGGCCAAATCAAATTTGCTGGTATTGATATCGATAGCGATAATGCGGCCCGCTTTTGCCATCTGCGCACCGATGATCGCCGAGAGGCCAATACCGCCGAGACCAAAAATTGCCACGGTGTCGCCCGCTTTAACTTTAGCGGTATTCATCACCGCGCCCATGCCGGTGGTCACGCCGCAGCCCAGCAGGCACACCTCTTCCAGCGGAGCTTCTTTACTGATTTTCGCCAGCGAGATTTCCGGTACAACGGTGTACTCGGAAAAAGTAGAGGTGCCCATATAGTGGAAAATAGGCTGGCCATCTTTAAAGAAGCGCGTAGTGCCATCCGGCATCAGTCCCTTGCCCTGGGTGGCGCGGATCGCCTGGCAGAGGTTGGTTTTGCCGGAGAGACAGAACTTACATTTGCCGCACTCCGGAGTGTAGAGCGGGATAACGTGATCGCCCACGGCGACGCTGGTAACGCCTTCGCCCACCGCTTCCACCACGCCGCCACCTTCATGACCGAGAATGGCCGGGAAAACGCCTTCCGGATCTTTGCCGGAGAGCGTATAGGCGTCGGTATGGCAAACGCCGGTAGCAACGATGCGTACTAACACTTCGCCTTTCTGCGGCGGCATCAAATCCACTTCTTCGATTTTCAGCGGCTCGCCAGGTGCCCAGGCAACGGCGGCACGGGTTTTAATCATGTTCATGCAATCCCTCTTGCGGTAGATGCGGGCCAGTGGCCCTGGTGGTCATTACTTATTTCAGCAGCGTCTGCTCGCTGTCCGGCAGCGGATGCAGCAGGCCGTCGTGCTGTGGCCGGTCATCAAACATATCGATAATCAGGTATTTCAGCGCCTCGACGTTCGGCGTAAACGCATCGCGTCGCCACATCAGCCAGGTAGCGGTATCGCGATAGAGCGGCGGCAGCGCGTGCTCCTGTACCCGCTCGCGTGCCGGCATCTGCGCCAGCACGGAGGCGGGCAGCATTGCCACGCCGCCGCCGCCCGCCACGCAGGCAACCATCGCGTGATAGGACTGGATCTCCATGACGTTGCGCGGTGCGCTCTGGCTGTCGCGGTACCAGCTCTCCAGCCGGGTGCGGTAGGAGCAGCTGTTGCCAAAGGCAAACAGCGTATCCTGCTGGGTATCGCGTGCGCTGAGGATCGGCGGATGTTCAGGGCTGGAGATCAGCACCATCTCTTCGCTGAAGGCGATACAGCCGTTCAGGTCATCATAGGGAGCCGGACCATCAACCAGCGCCGCCGCCAGCGTGCCGGCGCGCACTTTGTCGATGATATCGCCCGATGTGCCGGTCACCAGGGAGAGCGCCACCGCCGGGTAGCGCTGATGATAGGCGGCCAGCAGCGCCGGCAGGCGGGTAGCTGCCGTGCTCTCCATTGAACCAAAAGCAAAATTGCCGCCTGGCTCACCGGCGCGGGCGATATTCAGCGCTTCATCGCTCAGCGCCAGAATACGGCGGGCGTAGTTGAGAAAATTATGCCCCATCGGTGACAGACGCATGCGCTGCTTCTCGCGGATAAACAGGTCAACCCCGATCTCCTCTTCCAGCTGGCGCAGGCGCGTAGTGAGATTAGAGGGCACGCGATGCAGCTGTTCAGCGGCTCGCGCCAGAGAACCGGTATCGGCTACACAACAGAACATTCGCAGCTGAACTAAATCCATCCTCTCATCCCGTAAGCAACAAGTGCAATGTTATTCATATTTTGTGAGTCTAAACTGCCCGCCGGCGGCTGGCAAGTGCGTTATTGCCGCTTTTGCAGTTTAGCCAGGCGCGCTGCTGATAAGTGTAGTGATAGCGACAGCAACAGCCGCTTTTTTGCGCCTTTTGGTACCGCGCACGCGCACGTGCTGATTGCCAATCAGATTGATTACTGGATTAAGCCTGCGTTGTGTTTCACAATACGCGCTCAGAATTTCCCCCGCGGGCTATGTTCCGCGGGCGCATCACCTGCCGGAGAATGAGAACGATGAGCACCTTAAGTCAGGAAGCCGCCCTGGTTCATGAAGCGCTGCTGGCGCGCGGTCTGGAAACGCCGTTACGCGCCCCGGTGCGCGAAATGGATAGCGAAACGCGCAAGCGTGAAATTGCCGGTCACATGACGCAAATCATGCAGCTGCTGAATCTGGACCTGGAAGATGACAGCCTGATGGAGACGCCGCATCGCATCGCAAAAATGTATGTGGATGAGATTTTCTCAGGTCTCGATTACGCCAACTTCCCGAAAATCACCGTTATCGAAAACAAAATGAAAGTGGACGAGATGGTGACGGTGCGTGACATCACGCTGACCAGCACCTGCGAACACCATTTTGTGATCATCGATGGCAAGGCGACGGTGGCCTACATTCCCAAAGACAAAGTGATTGGCCTGTCGAAAATCAACCGCATCGTGCAGTTTTTCGCCCAGCGCCCGCAGGTGCAGGAGCGGCTGACGCAGCAGGTGCTGGTCGCGCTGCAGACGCTGCTTGGGACGACTAACGTGGCGGTGTCGATTGATGCAGTTCATTACTGCGTAAAAGCGCGCGGCGTGAAAGATGCGACCAGCGCAACCACGACCACGTCGCTGGGCGGGCTGTTTAAATCGAGCCAGAATACGCGTCAGGAGTTCCTGCGCGCGGTACGTCATATCTGATCCCCAGGCGGCCCCGGTGCCGCCTTTTTTGATGGCTGAGGGCCGCAATGCAACGCTACCAGGCGCTGGATTTTATTCGCGGATGCGCGGTTCTGGGCATTTTGCTGCTCAATATTACCGGCTTTGGCCTGCCGTCAGCCGCCTATCTTAATCCCGCCTGGCAGGGCAGCGTTACGCCGCAGGATGCCTGGACCTGGGCGATACTGGACGGGCTGGCGCAGCTGAAATTCCTCACGCTGTTTGCACTGCTGTTTGGCGCCGGACTGGCGCTGCAGATCCCCCGCGGTAAGCGCTGGATCAGCACGCGCCTGACGCTGCTGGTGCTGCTCGGGTTTATCCACGGCGTCTTCTTCTGGGAAGGGGATATTCTCCTCGACTATGGGCTTATCGGCCTGATTATCTGGCGTCTGCTGCGTGAAGTGCCCTCTGAGCGTGCGCTGTTTCAGACCGGCGTGCTGCTCTATCTGGTCGGCTGTGCGGTGCTGCTTATCTTCGGAGCGATCTCCGGCAATCAGAGCAGCAGCGGCTGGCAGCCAGGTGCCGCTGTGCTGGAATATGAAAGTTACTGGAAGCTGGTGGGCGGCTGGGAAGCGGTACGCAACCGGCTCGATCTGCTCGCATCGGGCCTGATGGCGCTGGCATCCCAGTATGGCTGGCAGCTGGCGGGGCTGATGCTGATGGGTGCCGCGCTGCTGCGCTGCGGCTGGCTGACCGGTGAGTTCAGCCTGCAGCACTACCGGCGCGCCGCACTGCTGCTGCTGACGACCGGCTGGCTAATCGCGGTGCCGGGTATCGTTGCGCAGTGGCAGCTGCAGTGGGCGCAGCGCTGGACCAGCTTTTATCTGCAGGTGCCGCGCGATCTCGCCTCGCCTTTTATCAGCCTCGGCTATGCGGCGCTCTGTCTCGGCTTCTGGCCTGCGCTCGCGCGTAACCGGCTATGCAACCTGATTCAGGGAGTGGGGCGCATGGCGCTGAGCAACTATCTGTTACAGACGCTAATCTGTACCACGCTTTTCTACCGGTTTGATCTCTTCCTGTACTTTAACCGGTTACAGCTGCTGGCGCTGGTGCCCGTTATCTGGGTAGTCAATCTTCTCTTCTCAGCGCTCTGGCTGCGCTATTTTCGTCAGGGGCCGCTGGAGTGGCTGTGGCGCTGGCTGACGCAGCGTCTCTCTGCAACCGGCACCGCAGTGCCGCCTGTCAGATAATGACCTGCATCACAAAGATCGCATAAAGCAATGTAACCGTTTTCATTGATGTGAGCTGTTTCACGTAGCTGAAGTCTGCGGCCTGACACTATAGCGCTATTACGCGCCCGTCGCGTCTTTCAGCCTTTGTGGAACCGCTGCATGATAACGATTCGTGATGTCGCCCGACTGGCGGGAGTTTCTGTTGCCACCGTGTCGCGCGTGCTCAATAACAGCAGTGCCGTCACCTCTGATACCCGCGACGCCGTGCTGCAGGCGGTGGAATCGCTGGGCTATCGTCCGAACGCCAACGCACAGGCGCTCGCCACCCAGGTCAGCGACACGATTGGTGTCGTTGTCATGGATGTCTCCGATCCCTTTTTTGGCGCGCTGGTGAAAGCGGTGGATACCGTGGCGCAGCGGGTGCATAAGCATGTTCTCATCAGTAATTCCTGGCATCAGGAAGATAAAGAGCGGCACGCCATTGAGGTGCTGATCCGTCAGCGCTGCAATGCGCTGGTGGTACATGCGAAAACGCTTTCAGACGCTGAACTCACGCAGTTTATGGATCAGGTGCCGGGAATGGTGCTGGTTAACCGGGTGATCCGCGGCTACGAGCATCGCTGCGTCTGTCTCGACAATGTAACCGGTGCGCAGGTTGCCACCCGCATGCTGCTGCAGCAGGGGCATCAGCGTATCGGCTATCTCAGCTCCAGCCACCCGATTGAAGATGTGGCTCAGCGCCGCGATGGCTGGCTGCAGGCGCTGTCAGAGCAGGGTATCCAGCCGGCAGAGGCGTGGATCGCCCATGCTGAACCCGATATGCAGGGCGGTGAAGCCGCGATGGTGGAGCTGCTCGGGCGCAATTTGCATCTGACCGCCGTGTTTTCCTATAACGATGGCATGGCGGCTGGCGCCCTGACGGCGCTGAAAGATAACGGCATTCAGGTGCCGCAGCATTTTTCTGTCATCGGTTTTGATGACATTCCTATTTCCCGTTACACCGATCCCCAGCTGACAACCGTACGCTATCCCATTGTTTCTATGGCAAAACTGGCAACAGAGCTGGCGCTGAAAGGCGCAGCCGGTGAGCTGGATCCTCAGGCATCGCACTGCTTCATGCCTACGCTGGTGCGGCGTCACTCAGTGGCCCAGCGACAAATTGTGGAGTCGATCACTAATCCAGGCGATAGCGCCATGTAACCGTTTCCAATATGTGATTACATTCACAGTTAATTACCAGACCGCTCACTATGATGGCAGCGTCTTACCGGACTGAAACATCATGAAACGCCGGGTCACGCCTCTCCGGACAGGTTTCAGTAGCCGATTGAAATGGTTCACAACACTCTTCAGGAAGCGGTTACGTACAGGGAAGTCAGGATAGGGAGAGCGGTCCGGCTAACGCCCGCGCCTGCTCCAGAATGATAGCGTTTCAACCGACTGCGTTCGCTGCCCGCAGGCAGCAGGGCGCAATGAAATACCCTGCATAATTAAAACCGGAGATACCATGAATAAGAAGGTTTTCACGCTCACAGCACTGGTTGCCAGCATGATGTTTGGTGCAACTGCACACGCCGCCGATACCCGCATTGGCGTGACCATTTACAAATATGATGACAACTTCATGTCAATGGTGCGTAAGGATATCGAGAAAGAGGCGAAAACGCTGGGCGGCATTCAGCTGCTGATGAATGACTCGCAGAATGACCAGTCCAAACAGAACGATCAGATTGACGTGCTGATGGCCAAGGGCGTGAAAGCGCTGGCAATTAACCTGGTAGATCCGGCAGCGGCAGCGGTAGTCATCGACAAAGCAAAAGCCAATGACGTACCGATTGTGTTTTTCAACAAAGAGCCGAACGCCAAAGTGCTGGCCAGCTATCCGAAAGCCTATTATGTCGGTACAGACTCAAAAGAGTCAGGTATCAAACAGGGCGAGCTGATTGAGAAGCACTGGAAATCGACGCCAGCCTGGGATCTGAACAAAGATGGACAGATTCAGTTTGTCCTGCTGAAAGGCGAGCCAGGCCACCCGGATGCTGAAGCGCGTACCAAATATGTTATCGACACCCTGAACAAAGATGGCATCAAGACGCAGCAGCTGGCGATGGATACCGCAATGTGGGATACCGCTCAGGCGAAAGATAAAGTCGATGCGTGGCTCTCCGGTCCGAACGCTAACAAAATTGAAGTGATTATTGCCAACAACGATGCAATGGCAATGGGCGCGGTTGAAGCGCTGAAAGCACACAACAAATCAAGCATTCCGGTGTTTGGTGTCGATGCGCTGCCAGAAGCGCTGGCGCTGGTGAAATCGGGTGCGATGGCGGGTACCGTGCTGAACGATGCGGAAAACCAGGCGAAAGCCACGCTGGATATCGCGAAGAACCTGGCAGATGGCAAAGAGCCAACCGCGGGCACTAACTTCAAGATGGAAGATAAAGTGGTTCGCGTGCCTTATGTCGCCGTAGATAAAGAGAACCTCTCTCAGTTTGCGAAGTAATCTATTCCGGGCGCGGCAATTTGCCGCGCCTTATTGCATCTGCATACGCTTTTTTTAGCCAGGTAAATTATGGCCAGTGAGAATCCGACCACACAGCGTGAATATCTGCTGGAGATGACGAATGTCTCGAAATCATTTCCAGGGGTGAAAGCCTTAGATAATGTGAATTTGAAAGTGCGGCCGCACTCCGTCCATGCCTTAATGGGTGAAAACGGCGCCGGAAAATCGACATTATTAAAGTGCTTATTTGGCATCTATAAAAAAGATACGGGGAGTATTCTTTTTCAGGGCCAGGAGATTGACTATAAAAGCTCCAAAGAAGCGCTGGAAAATGGCGTCTCAATGGTGCATCAGGAATTAAACCTCGTGCTGCAGCGCAGCGTGATGGATAATATGTGGCTGGGTCGCTACCCGCGTAAAGGGCCATTTGTCGATCAGGACAAAATGTATCGCGATACCAAAGCGATCTTTGATGAGCTCGATATTGATATCGATCCGCGCGATAAAGTGGCGAATCTTTCTGTATCGCAGATGCAGATGATTGAAATTGCCAAAGCGTTCTCCTATGACGCCAAAATTGTCATTATGGATGAACCGACCTCTTCGCTGACGGAAAAAGAAGTTAACCACCTGTTTACTATTATTCGTAAACTAAAAGATCGCGGCTGCGGTATTGTCTATATCTCGCATAAGATGGAAGAGATCTTTCAGCTGTGCGACGAGATCACCATTCTGCGCGACGGACAGTGGATCGCCACTCAGTCGCTGGAAGGGCTGGATATGGATAAGATCATCGCCATGATGGTGGGCCGTTCGCTTAATCAGCGCTTCCCGGATAAGAGCAACGTGCCGGGCGAGGTGATTCTGGAGGTCCGCAACCTCACTTCACTGCGTCAGCCCTCGATTCGCGATATCTCATTTGACCTGCATAAAGGGGAGATCCTCGGTATCGCCGGGCTGGTGGGTGCCAAGCGTACCGATATCGTTGAGACGCTGTTTGGCATTCGCGAGAAGTCGGGCGGAACTATCCGGCTGCACGGCAAAGCGATCAACAACCACAGTGCAAACGAAGCGATTAACCACGGTTTTGCACTGGTGACAGAAGAGCGTCGCTCCACCGGGATCTACGCCTATCTCGATATCGGCTTTAACTCGCTTATCTCCAATATTAAAAAATATAAATCCAGTATCGGCCTGCTTGATAATAAGCGTATGAAGAGCGATACCCAGTGGGTTATTGACTCGATGCGGGTAAAAACGCCAGGTCACCATACGCAGATTGGCTCGCTTTCAGGCGGTAACCAGCAGAAGGTCATTATTGGCCGCTGGCTGCTGACCCAGCCGGAAATATTAATGCTTGATGAACCTACGCGCGGTATTGACGTAGGGGCTAAATTTGAAATTTATCAGCTGATTTCAGAACTGGCCAAAAAAGAGAAGGGCATTATTATTATCTCCTCAGAAATGCCAGAGCTGCTGGGTATAACCGATCGTATTCTGGTAATGAGTAACGGTCAGGTAGCCGGTATTGTCGATACAAAAACGACCTCGCAGAATGAAATCCTGCGTTTAGCGTCATTACACCTTTAATGAAGCAAGGGCTTTAAAATGAAAGCGACTACTAAAAAGAATGCGCTAACCTGGTTAAAAGAGGGCGGTATTTACGTCGTCCTGTTTGTTCTGCTGGCGATTATTATTTTCCAGGATCCGACGTTTTTAAGTTTAATGAACCTGAGTAACATCCTGACGCAATCGTCGGTGCGTATTATTATCGCGCTGGGCGTGGCCGGGCTGATTGTGACTCAGGGTACTGACCTCTCCGCCGGGCGGCAGGTTGGCCTGGCGGCGGTAGTGGCGGCGACGCTGCTGCAGTCGATGGATAACGTGAACAAGGTTTTCCCGCATCTGGAAACCATGCCGATTCCGCTGGTTATTCTGGTAGTGTGCATTATCGGCGGCGTGATTGGCCTGGTAAACGGCGTGATCATCGCATACCTCAAGGTAACGCCGTTTATTACCACGCTGGGTACGATGATCATCGTGTATGGTATTAACTCCCTCTACTACGATTTTGTCGGTGCCTCGCCGATCGCTGGCTTCGATGCGGGCTTCTCCACCTTTACCCAGGGTTTCCTGCGCTTTGGTGACTTCAAGCTCTCGTTTATCACCTTTTACGCCATTATCGCTATCGTGTTTGTCTGGATCCTGTGGAACAAAACCCGCTTCGGTAAAAACATTTTTGCGATTGGCGGTAACCCGGAAGCGGCAAAAGTTTCAGGCGTTAACGTGCCGTTCAACCTGATTCTGGTCTATGCCCTGTCAGGTGTGTTCTATGCGTTTGGCGGTCTGCTGGAAGCGGGCCGTATTGGCAGCGCCACCAACAACCTCGGCTTTATGTATGAGCTGGATGCGATTGCCGCCTGCGTGGTGGGCGGCGTCTCCTTCGCCGGCGGTGTGGGTACGGTCGCAGGCGTCGTGACCGGGGTAATTATCTTTACCGTAATCAACTACGGCCTGACTTACATCGGCGTGAACCCTTACTGGCAGTACATCATCAAGGGCGGCATCATTATCTTCGCCGTGGCGCTGGATTCACTGAAATACTCGCGCAAGAAATAAGCGTGAAGTAACGGAAAAAGGCTGCGCTGGCGCAGCCTTTTTTTATGGCTGCCGGCCGCAGCAAAGGCTACTTGCGCAGCTTCTCTTCCAGCTCCAGCAGCTGTTCAGGCGTGACCGCCGGATAGCTCTGCGCATCTTCCGGCACCGTATGCACTGCCGGAATTGGCACCAGCGGTCCGAGAAAACGCGGCTCGCGCTTCATCAGATAGAGATCGGCCATGGCGCCCAGCCGGGCACCGACTTCGCGTGCGCGCACCGACAGCATATTTTTCGGCGAGGGTACGGCATAGCACTGTGCCTGAATGCCAAGGTGCAGCGCAATGTAGAGCGCCCGCTCGCAGTGAAAGCGCTGGGTGATAATAATGAAGTCGTTGGTGTCAAACACCTTGCGCGTGCGCACAATGGAGTCGAGCGTGCGAAAACCGGCATAATCCAGCACGATATCGGCTGGATCGACGCCAGCTTTAATCAGATCGCGTCGCATGGTGGCGGGCTCGTTATAGCTCTGCTGGGCGTTGTCGCCGCTCAGCAGCAGGTAGTTAACTTTGCCGCTGTTATAGGCGTTGAGCGCGCCCTGCATGCGATAGAGGTAATACTGATTAATGACGCCGGCACGATAATATTTCGCGGTGCCCAGTACCACGCCAACCTGACGATGCGGCAGCGAGGCGACATCTTCATAGATAAACGGCGCGGTTTTCCAGCTGATCCAGCGATCAAGGCCGAGCGCGGTCGCCACCATCGCTAAGATGATGATGATCAGAGCAAAGAAAACGCGTTTCAGCATGCGCGCGGCAACTCAACAGGCAGGATTCAGGGTGCTTCAAGGCTACTTGAGCCGGGGCGGCTAAGCAAGCTCACCCCGGCTGGCTGATGTTTTTTTCGGCAGTGCCGGATCGAAATCCGGCGCTGAGGCGATCAGATAGAGGTACGGCGGTAGTGGCGATACTGCGGCAGCCAGAAGTTGTTGTGAACCGCTTTAGAGAGCACATCCTCCGACGTTACCACGGCAACGCCAGCCAGCTGTGCCGCTTTGCCCACTTCCATCGCAATCAGTTTAGAGACGCCCTGAATATCTTTGATCTCCGGCAGGACCGGACCTTCGCCGTCGTTAACCAGCGGCGAGCAGTCAGCCAGCGCGCGGCTGGCGGTCATCAGCATGGAATCGGTCACGCGCGTTGCGCCCGCGGCAATCACGCCGAGTCCGATGCCCGGGAAGATATAGGAGTTGTTGCACTGGGCAATCGGATAGGTTTTGCCTTTCCAGGTCACCGGTGAGAACGGGCTGCCGGTGGCAACCAGCGCGGCACCGTCGGTCCAGGCGATGATATCCGCCGGCGTCGCTTCCACGCGTGACGTCGGGTTAGAGAGCGGCATCACTATAGGGCGTTTGCAGTGCTTGTGCATCTCGCGAATGATCTCTTCGGTAAACAGGCCTGGCTGGCCCGATACGCCGATCAGAATATCGGGCTGCGCGTTGCGCACCACATCCAGCAGCGAAATCGTGTCGCTGGTGACGTCCCAGGCTTTCAGATTGTCACTTTTCTGCACCAGCCTGCTCTGGAAGTCGAGCAGGTTTGGCAGCTTATCGGTGAGCAGACCAAAGCGGTCAACCATCATGACGCGCGAACGCGCTTCATCATCGCTCAGTCCTTCCGATTTCATCTGCGCAACGATCTGTTCAGCGATACCACAGCCTGCAGAACCGGCGCCGAGGAAGACCACTTTCTGCTCGCACAGGCGGCTGCCTGCGGCGCGGCTGGCGGCAATCAGGGTACCAACGGTAACGGCTGCGGTGCCCTGAATATCGTCGTTGAAGCAGCAGATTTCATCGCGATAGCGCTGCAGCAGTGGCATAGCGTTTTTCTGTGCAAAATCTTCGAACTGCAGCAGGACGTTTGGCCAGCGACGTTTCACCGCCTGAATAAATTCATTCACAAACGACTCATACTCTTCGCCGCTAATGCGCGGATGACGCCAGCCCATATAGAGCGGGTCGTTGAGCAGCTGCGGGTTATTGGTTCCGACATCCAGCACCACCGGCAGGGTATAAGCCGGACTGATGCCGCCGCAGGCGGTATAGAGCGACAGTTTACCAATCGGAATACCCATGCCGCCGATGCCGAGGTCGCCCAGGCCAAGAATGCGCTCGCCATCCGTGACCACAATAACCTTCACATTCTGCTTGGTGGCGTTCTGCAGCATGTCTTCGATGCGATCGCGATTGTTGTAGGAGATAAATACGCCGCGCGCGCGACGGTAAATTTCGGAGAAGTGCTCGCATGCCGCGCCCACGGTCGGGGTGTAGATAATCGGCATCATCTCTTCCAGATGATTATCCAGCAGGCGGTAGAACAGGGTTTCGTTGGTATCCTGGATATTGCGCAGATAGACGTGCTTGTCGTTATTGTTTTTGAAATCCAGGAACTGACGCCAGGCGCGTTCCGCCTGCTCTTCAATGGTCTCAACCGCATCCGGCAGCAGGCCATTAAGATTAAATTCGTTTCGCTCTTCCAGAGAGAAGGCGCTGCCTTTATTCAGCAGCGGAAATTCCAGCAGAATCGGACCCGCATAGGGGATATAGAGCGGGCGTTTACTTTCGTACTCGAGTTCCATGCAATGTTTGCTCCGGTTGCAGTGTTTGCTGACGTATCGCTACGAAAAGGTCACGCCAGATCTGATTATTGTGAAGGTCTGGCGCCCGATCCTATGAAAATTCCGGCAGATGTACAGCTTTTGTTAACAGCAGGTCACAAAAGCGGTAAAAGGATCACTAAACGGATGTTTTTGAAACTAAAGTAATCGTCAGCTCGCGGCAGCCGAGCGCGGCGAGCGTCGCCCGCGTGGCGTCCGCCTGCGTCAGCGTACCCTCTGCAGACTCGGCCAGCGCCGCGCGGCGAATAGTTTCCAGCGGTTCATGATGCATATTCATCAGGATCAGCGCGGCCTGCAGCGGCGGCAGGCTCGGGTTGAAGGCG
The DNA here is from genome assembly GCF_002095385.1 of Pantoea eucrina. Classification (GTDB taxonomy): domain Bacteria; phylum Pseudomonadota; class Gammaproteobacteria; order Enterobacterales; family Enterobacteriaceae; genus Pantoea; species Pantoea eucrina. The sequence goes on from NZ_MIPP01000030.1 coordinate 29,130, forward strand.
GCATTCTCCGCATAGCGGCCGCTGTAAATGGCGCCGCTGTGGCTCTCCAGTGCCACGCCGCTGTAGCTGAAGCTATAAGGCGCGTGGCTCTGGCTGGCAGCCCGGATTGCCGCCTGCTGCAGCGCATCGCCGGCAGGAGCAAAGGCATGGTCAACCGGCGTCATCAGCCGTTCGGTAATATTGAGGTCGGCAGGACCAAATGCATCGGGCAGGTAGTGGGCCAGCGTGTTCACGTCACGGCCCGGCAGGCTGATGCGGATCGCCGTGCCGCTGTTCAGCTCATTCATAAACTGACGGCAGTGGCCGCACGGCGTGTAGTTAACCGTAATCGCCTCGATCCCGGTTTCACCGCGCAGCCAGGCGTGGGTAATCGCGCTCTGCTCAGCGTGCACTGTCTGCTGCATCGTGGCACCGCGAAACTCCATATTCGCCCCAAAATACCAGTGGCCGCTGACGCCGCGCGCGATAGCGCCAACGCTGAAGCGCGAGAGCGGTGCAACCGCGCAGCAGGCGGCAAGCGGCAGGAGCGCCAGCGCCAGCGCATCCTCTTCCAGTCCGGTCGCCTGCTGCAGCGTTATCCGCTCATCGGGGCGGAGAACGCCGTGAAAATCGGGCGCGTCCAGCAGCGGCTGCAGCGCCTGCTGCAGGGGCAACGGCAGGTCGGAGAAAGCGGAAGAGAATCGTGGATGCATGGTATCAGGCCTCATTAACTCATCAGCGGCGGTGCGCCGCCTGCTGAGTTATATGTGATCCATGTCGCTATGACAATGCAAGCTCATTGAGTTGTTTCAACTTTGCGAGATCTCTCGCAAACTTTCAGCCAAACCATGCCAGCAGCAGCGGAAAGATAAACGGCGCCAGTAAAGAGGTGATGATGCCGCAAATCACCAGCGCCAGCGAACTGAACGCCCCTTCCTGATAGTCGAGTTCCGCCGCGCGCGCCGTGCCCAGCGCGTGTGACGCGTTGCCAATCGCCAGGCCACGCGATGCTTTGCTGCGAATGCGCAGGAGGTTCAGCAGCATGTGCCCGAATACGGCACCAAATACGCCCGCGATCAGCACGCAGATAGCGCTGATGGCCGGAATACCGTGCAGTGAGGCAGAGACCGCCATCGCAATCGGGGTGGTGACTGACTTGGGCAGGAGCGTCGCGGCGATCTCCGGTGTGGCGCCCAGCCACAGCGCCATCGCGGTACCAGAAACCATGGCGGTCAGGCTGCCAATAAAGCAGACGCTGATGATGGTTTTCCAGCGTGCGCGGATCTGATGCATCTGCTCATAAAGCGGCAGCGCTAAGGCCACGACCGCCGGTTGCAGCAGCTGATTCAGCAGTGCGCTGCCGGCAAAATAGCGCGTATAGGGGGTATGCGTGAGCAGCAGCAGCGGGATAATGATGGCCATAGCTACCAGCAGCGGATTAATCAGCGAGATTTTGAGCTTTGCCGCCAGTCGCGCGCCACAAAATAAGCAGCCAGCGTCAGCGGCAGGGACCACCAGGCGTCACTCATGCGGCTGCTCCGGTTTCGGACGCTGCAGGCGTTCAGCGCTAAAACCTACCACCACCAGCACCATCAGCGTGCTGGTGAGGCAGGAGACCACGATCGGCCCAAACTGCGCGGAAAGTACATCGGTATAGCTGATGACGCCGACGCTTATCGGGACAAACAGCAGCGCCATATAGCGGATCAGCAGATGGCAGCCGGGCTTTACCCAGCGGACCGGCAGAATTTGCAGTCCCAGCAGGAGAAACAGCAGCAGCATACCGATAATACTGCCGGGAATAGTAAAGGGAAGCAGGGCGGCGATCGCGATACCGGCATAGAGCGCGGCATAGATAATCGTAAAGGCGCGCAGATAGCGCCAGCAGGCAGTTAACACGTCAGGCATCTCCGGCGTCTGTCATCGGTTTACATCATACGCATTACGCGCTTAGCGTGCCAGAGTCCGGCCTGCGTGCGCGGCAGAACTGGCGTAGAGGGTCGTTCAGGAAGAGGGCGGGAGCGGAAAAGCAGCCCTCTTCGCAGCGGAGAGGGCTGTAAACAAAGAAAAGCGATTACTTAACCGGCATGCCGGGCTGTGCGCCGCTGTCCACCGAGAGCACAAACAGATCGCTGCCGCCAGAGCCGGCTGAGAGCACCATTCCTTCCGATACGCCAAAGCGCATCTTACGCGGTGCCAGGTTGGCCACGATAATGGTCATCTTGCCCACCAGTACCGAAGGATCGGGGTAGGCAGCACGAATGCCGGAGAAGATCTGACGCTTCTCACCGCCGAGATCGAGCTGCAGGCGCAGCAGCTTGTCTGAACCCTCAACCAGTTCCGCTTGCTCAATCAGCGCTACGCGCATATCGACTTTGGCGAAATCATCAATGGTGATGGTGTCGCCAATCGGCGCATCAGCAAGCGGGCCGCTCACCGCAGGCTGACTGGCCGCCGCCGCATCCTCTTTCGATGCCTCAATCAGCGCCTCCACTTTTGCCATCTCAATACGGCCATAGAGCGCTTTGAACGGTGCCACGCTGTGATTCAGCAGCGGCTGCGCGATGCCATCCCAGCTCAGCTCGCTCTGCAGAAACGCCTCGGCGCGCTCGCTCAGCGACGGCAGTACCGGCTTCAGCCAGGTCATCAGCACGCGGAACAGGTTGATGCCCATTGAGCAGATCGCCTGCAGGTCAGCGTCACGGCCTTCCTGTTTCGCCACCACCACGGTGCCTGCTCATCAACATAGCGGTTCGCCAGATCGGCCAGCGTCATGATCTCACGGATAGCGCGGTTATATTCACGGTTCGCCCACGCCTCGCCAATCTTCTCTGATGCGGCCACAAAGGTCTGATACAGCGCCGGATCGGCGAGTTCAGCGGCCAGCTCGCCGTTAAAGCGTTTGGTGATAAAACCGGCGTTGCGCGAAGCCAGGTTAACGACTTTGTTCACTACGTCAGCGTTAACGCGCTGCACGAAATCTTCCAGATTCAGGTCGATATCATCAATGCGCGAAGAGAGCTTGGCCGCGTAGTAGTAGCGCAGGCTGTCGGCATCAAGATGCTTCAGCCAGGTGCTGGCTTTGATAAAGGTACCGCGCGATTTTGACATCTTCGCGCCGTTTACCGTGACATAGCCATGTACAAACAGGTTGGTCGGCTTGCGGAAGCCGCTGCCTTCCAGCATTGCCGGCCAGAACAGGCTGTGGAAATAGACGATATCTTTACCGATAAAGTGGTAAAGCTCGGTCGCGGAATCTTTCTGCCAGAATTCGCTGAAGTCGATATCGCCGCGCTTGTCGCACAGGTTCTTGAACGAACCCATATAGCCGATTGGCGCATCCAGCCAGACGTAGAAATATTTGCCCGGCGCATTCGGAATCTCAAAGCCAAAGTAGGGCGCATCGCGGGATATATCCCACTGCTGCAGTCCCGACTCAAACCACTCCTGCATCTTATTGGCGACCTGCTCCTGCAGCGCGCCGGAACGCGTCCACGCCTGCAGCATCTCGCTGAACGCCGGCAGATCAAAGAAGAAGTGCTCAGAGTCACGCAGTACCGGCGTAGCGCCGGATACCACTGACTTCGGCTCAATCAGCTCGGTCGGACTGTAGGTGGCGCTGCACACTTCGCAGTTATCGCCATACTGATCGGCCGCTTTACATTTCGGGCAGGTGCCTTTCACAAAGCGATCGGGCAGGAACATCCCTTTTTCCGGGTCGTAGAGCTGCGAAATGGTGCGCTTCTTAATGAAGCCATTTTCATTCAGGCGCGTGTAGATCACCTCAGCCAGCTGACGATTCTCATCGGCATGCGTTGAGTGATAGTTGTCATAGCTGATATTAAAGCCGGCGAAGTCAGTTTCATGCTCCTGCTTCATCTCGGCAATCATCTGCTCCGGCGTGATGCCCAGCTGCTGTGCTTTCAGCATAATCGGCGTGCCGTGCGCATCGTCTGCGCAGATGAAGTAAACCTGGTTGCCACGCATTCGCTGGTAACGGACCCATACATCAGCCTGGATGTGTTCCAGCATGTGACCAAGATGGATAGAGCCGTTTGCGTACGGCAGGGCGCACGTTACCAGTAATTTTTTAGCGACTTGAGTCATGATTTGCGTAGCTTTCCGTTAATGAAAAATCGGGGTTAGATGTTAACCGAAGCACCCTCCGGCGTAAACACAGGAGGCGCGTCGCGCTCTTTTTCGCGCTGCTCTGATATGATTGACCTTATACCGCTACATTCTGGCGTCATGATGAAATAAGGAGAGGGGATGAGCACACAATCCCGGGATTATCATTCACCTGAAGCGTTGCGTGCCGTGGTCAGCGGCGTGCTGAGCGCATTTACGCACCCTACGCTGCAGCAGAATCTCACTACGCTGAAAGCGCTGCGGCACGTGGCGCTGCTGGATGAAAAACTGCATATCGAGCTGGTTATGCCGTTTATCTGGCGCAGCGCGTTTGAGGATCTCAAAGCGCAGGTCAGCGCGGAGCTGCTGCGGCTGACGCAGGCGCGCGCCATCGACTGGCGTCTGCGTCACGATATCGCCACCCTGAAGCGGGTAAAAAATCAGCCGGGCGTGAACGGCGTGAAAAATATCATTGCGGTCAGCTCCGGCAAAGGCGGCGTCGGCAAGTCGAGTACGGCGGTTAACATGGCGCTGGCGCTGGCCGCCGAAGGGGCGCGCGTGGGGCTGCTGGATGCGGATATTTACGGTCCCTCCATTCCGAATATGCTGGGAACGGAAGCGGAGCGTCCGACATCGCCTGACGGCACGCACATGGCACCGATTATGGCGCACGGGCTCGCGACCAACTCAATTGGCTATCTGGTTACGGACGATAATGCGATGGTGTGGCGCGGACCGATGGCGAGCAAGGCGCTGCTGCAGCTGCTCAACGAGACGCTGTGGCCCGACCTCGACTATCTGGTTCTCGATATGCCGCCCGGCACCGGCGATATCCAGCTGACGCTGGCGCAGAGCGTACCGGTCACCGGCGCAGTGGTGGTGACCACGCCGCAGGATATTGCGCTGCTGGACGCGCGCAAAGGCATCGTGATGTTTGAAAAAGTGGCGGTGCCGGTGCTGGGGGTGGTGGAGAACATGAGCATGCATATCTGCAGTGAGTGTGGCCATCATGAGCCTGTTTTCGGCACCGGCGGCGCTGAGCGGCTGGTACAGGATTACCACACTCGCCTGCTGGCACAGCTGCCGCTGCATATTCACCTGCGGGAAGACCTGGATGACGGGACACCTACGGTGATCCGCCGGCCAGAGAGCGAGTTTACCGCCCTCTATCGCCAGCTGGCGGGACGCGTAGCCGCTCAGCTTTACTGGCAGGGCGAGGTGATCCCGGGCGACATCGCCTTTCGGGCGGTATAACTCACGCCGTTTCGCTGGCGCGCCCCGCCAGCGGATAGTGCATCAGCACATAGGTACCCTGTTCGCCTTCGCCGCTGGCGACGCGCTGCCAGCCGTGATGCTGGTAGAACGCCAGCGCGGCCCGATTCGCAGCCAGACATTTCAGCGCGCCGGTTGAGGTAAAGCGTGCTGTAACCTGCTGTAGCAGCGCGCTGCCCACACCCTGACCCTGATACGCCGGGTCAACATAGAGGCTGTGCAGAAAATTGTCGTTATCGAGAATGCCGGCAAAACCCGCGCGTTCGCCGCCGATCTCCGCTACCAGCACCGTTTCACCCAGGATCACCGCATCAAAATCCTCCAGCTGCCACGCATCACCGTTAAGCCACGTCCAGCTTTGCCGGCGCGCGGCGAGAAACAGCGTGCGCAGAAACGGGCGATCGCTCTCCTGAAAAGATCGGATATTCACGTACGGGGTCTCCTGAATCGCAAGCATCGCTTATGGCACGCGGTCATACGTACCAGCCTGTAAAAAAAATAGCAGTTTTGCCGCATTCTGAGAAAGCCTGTTATCGCCGCCGCTTTTCTGTGTAGAATGCCGCGGCAAGCCGCACCGGATCTGGTCTCGCTGCATTGATAGCTTTTGTTTATCTGAGTGATAACGTCTGCGTATTAGCACCTGGCCTGAAAAAACTGTAGCCTGCATCACATCTTTTTAACGGAGGTCACTATGTCAATCATTAACACCAAAATTAAACCGTTCAAAAACGCAGCGTTCAAAAACGGCGAATTCATCGACGTAACCGAGAAAGACGTTGAAGGTAAATGGAGTGTTTTCTTCTTCTACCCGGCTGACTTCACCTTCGTATGCCCGACCGAACTGGGTGACGTTGCAGACCACTACGAAGAGTTCCAGAAACTGGGCGTAGATATCTACTCCGTTTCTACTGACACGCACTTTACCCACAAAGCCTGGCACGGTTCTTCCGAGACCATCGGCAAGATTCAGTATGCCATGATCGGCGATCCAACCGGCGCGCTGACCCGCAACTTTGAAATTATGCGTGAGGCAGAAGGTCTGGCCGATCGCGGTACGTTCATCGTTGACCCGGAAGGCATCATCCAGGCGATCGAAATCACCGCTGAAGGCATTGGCCGCGACGCTTCTGACCTGCTGCGCAAAGTGAAAGCTGCACAGTACGTGGCTTCACACCCAGGCGAAGTCTGCCCGGCTAAATGGAAAGAGGGCGACGCCACGCTGGCTCCGTCACTGGATCTGGTCGGTAAAATCTAAGTTACCTGACGCCATTCGGTCTCTTTTTTATCGGGTGCTGCGGCACCCGATTTTCTTCACAGGAACTCACTATGCTCGACACCAATTTAAAAACCCAGCTTAAGGCTTACCTTGAGAAACTAACGAAACCGGTTGAGTTGATTGCTACCCTGGATGAGGGCACCAAATCTGCTGAGATCCGTACGCTGTTAGCAGATATTGCCGCGCTCTCTGACAAAGTCAGCTTCCGTGAAGAGAACGATCGTCCGGTACGCAAACCGTCGTTTCTGATCACCAACCCAGGCAGTCAGAGCGGTCCGCGCTTTGCCGGCTCGCCGATGGGTCATGAATTTACGTCACTGGTGCTGGCGCTACTCCAGACCGGTGGACACCCCTCTAAAGAGGCGCAGAGTCTGCTGGATCAGGTGATGTCACTTGATACCGATCTGCACTTTGAAACCTACTACTCGCTCTCCTGCCATAACTGCCCGGATGTGGTGCAGGCGCTGAACCTGATGGCGGTACTGAATCCGCGTATCAGCCACACCGCCATTGATGGTGGCGTGTTCCAGAATGAAATTACCGAGCGCAACGTCATGGGCGTGCCGGCCGTCTATCTGAACGGCAAAGAGTTTGGACAGGGCCGCATGAGCCTGGCCGAAATCGTCGGAAAAGTTGATACCAACGCTGACAAGCGTGCGGCAGAAGAGCTGAATAAGCGTGACGCTTATGAAGTCCTGATTATCGGCAGCGGTCCGGCAGGCGCCGCAGCGGCTATCTACTCCGCGCGTAAAGGTATTCGCACCGGCCTGATGGGCGAGCGTTTTGGTGGTCAGGTACTGGATACAGTAGATATTGAAAACTACATCTCGATACCAAAAACAGAAGGGGCGAAGCTGGCGGGTTCACTGCGCGCGCACGTCGATGATTACGCGGTAGATGTGATTGACACACAGAGCGCCATTAAACTGATTCCCGCCGCGCAGGAAGGGGGATTGCACGCCATTGAAACCGCTTCCGGCGCGGTGCTGAAATCACGCAGCATCATCATCGCCACCGGCGCGCGCTGGCGCAACATGGGCGTACCGGGCGAAGATCAGTATCGCACCAAAGGCGTGACCTATTGCCCGCACTGCGACGGCCCGCTGTTTAAAGGCAAGCGCACCGCGGTTATCGGCGGCGGTAACTCCGGCGTGGAAGCGGCCATCGATCTGGCCGGTATTGTTGAGCACGTTACGCTGCTGGAGTTTGCCGGCGAAATGCGCGCTGACAAAGTGCTGCAGGATAAACTGCGCAGCCTGAAAAACGTCGACGTGATCCTTAACGCCCAGACCACCGAAGTTAAAGGCGACGGCAGCAAAGTCACCGGGCTGGCGTATCTGGATCGCACCACCCAGACTACGCACGAGCTGGCGCTGAGCGGCATCTTTGTTCAGATTGGTCTGCTGCCTAATACCGGCTTCCTTGAAGGCGCGGTAGAGCGCAACCGCATGGGTGAAGTGATTATCGATGCGAAGTGCGAAACCAGCCTGAAAGGCGTATTTGCCGCCGGCGACTGCACCACTGTGCCGTATAAGCAGATTATCATCGCCAGCGGCGAGGGCGCTAAAGCGTCACTCAGCGCCTTTGATTATCTGATCCGCACCCAGCCAGCACAGTAAATCTCGCTGTCCGGCCCGCGCCCCGCACCTTGCTGCGGGGCTTTTTTTGCGCTAAATCAGCCGAGCCAGCGGCGCGCTTCGCTATCGCTGAGGTCGCGGTAGTAGAGCTTATGCAGCTGTACACCACAGCTGCGACAGCGCGCGGTGATAAAGGTAGCCTGACAGTAACGTCCGGCAGGATTCAGAACGCCGTGGCGGCTGATGGTAATCTGATGCCAGCGGTGAGCGTGCGGAATAAGATGGCGCAGCAGGTTAAGCATGGTGATATCCGGCAGGGTGATCCGGCAGCAGATTAAGCATGCTGCCGCGTTGTCGCGGCTTGCGCTGTATCAATAAACTGGTCACTCCAGCGGTCTGTCTGCTTCTGCTACCGCGCAGATCAAGCTTTCTGCTCTCTGCGGCTTGCTTCGGGCGATCGCTTCCCCTAAGCTGCCGGTGTGTCGTAACAGACACCATGACTCGGGGTGCCCTTCTTTGTGAAGGCTGAGAAATACCCGTATTACCTGATCTGGATAATGCCAGCGTAGGGAAGTCAGATGCCTGCGCGCATTCGCCTTCCTGTACGCCTGACAGGAGCGCTATGATGACCCACCCTTCCTCTGTTTTACCGCGCGGCTTGCCCCGTATAAATGCCCTGACTATTGCCGGTACCGATCCCAGCGGCGGCGCGGGTATTCAGGCCGATCTCAAAACCTTTTCCGCGCTCAGCGCCTACGGCACCAGCGTTATTACCGCGCTGGTGGCGCAAAACACCTGTGGCGTACAGTCGGTCTGTTACATTTCACCGGCGTTTGTCGCCGCCCAGCTGGATTCGGTGCTGAGCGATATTCGTATCGATACGGCAAAAATCGGCATGCTGGCAGAGAGCGCTATTGTAGAGGTGGTGGCAGAGAAACTGGCGCGCGCGCGGCTGCCGTTTGTAGTGCTGGATACGGTAATGATTGCCAAAAGCGGCGATGCGCTGCTGGCGCCAGAGGCGGTGGCGGCGATGCGTGAGCGGCTGCTGCCGCAGGCTTCGCTGATCACGCCTAATCTTCCGGAAGCCGCGGCGCTGCTGGAAACAACACCTGCCCGCGATGAGCGCGCCATGCAGCAGCAGGGGGAGGGGCTGCTCGATCTCGGCTGTGCCGCGGTGCTGATGAAAGGAGGACATCTGGAGGATGCGGAAAGCCCGGACTGGCTGATTACCCGCAGCGGACGTTTCCGCTTTACGGCCCCGCGCGTAGCGACGCGCCATACTCACGGCACTGGCTGTACCCTCTCGGCGGCGCTGGCAGCGCTGCGGCCGCGTCATGAGAGCTGGGCTGATACGGTGACGGCGGCAAAAGGCTGGCTGCAGCAGGCGCTACTGCAGGCCGATTCGCTGGAGGCAGGAAAGGGCATCGGGCCGGTGCACCACTTTCATCACTGGTGGTAGGGCGGATAACACGCAGGCATAAAAAAAGCAGCCTTACAGGCTGCTCTTTTTAAGAATCTGGCTCCTCTGACTGGACTCGAACCAGTGACATACGGATTAACAGTCCGCCGTTCTACCGACTGAACTACAGAGGAATTGTGTGGAACGGGGCGCATAATATCGGGCAGCCTGCTGCGTGTCAAAGCCCTTTTGCAAAATTTTTACTGACTGCTGAATAAACCGCCACTGCCTGACTTAATGTGAGGAATATCACCAAAGTACTGCAAAATTACAGCGGGATTTGTTGATTTTGTCGTGTGCTCCACATCAATGATCACAGATATTTCATTTCGCCATTGTGGCGCTAAAAAATGAAACATATATTCCGCGAAACCTCCTCCACTTTTCACGGGTGCAGCATGAACAGAGTCAGAATCGGAATGATCGGCAGCGGATATATCGGGCGGTGTCACGCTATCGCCTATGCGCAGGCGCCCACGGTGTTTGCCCTGAAAGGTGAGATCGTGCGGGAGATGCTGGCTGAAGTCGATCCGGCACTGGCGGCAAAGCAGGCGGCCACGTTTGGCTTCGCCCGCTCCACTGGCGACTGGCGCGAGCTGGTCAGCGATCCGCAGATCGACGTTGTCGATATCTGCGCGCCCAACTTCCTGCATAAAGAGATGGCGCTGGAGGCGATCCGCCACGGCAAACATGTCTACTCGGAAAAGCCGCTGTCGCTGAGCGTGGCGGATGCAGAGGAGATGGTGCAGGCGGCAGAGCGGGCGGGTGTAAAAACGCTGGTGGGTTTTAATTACATGAAAAATCCGACCAGCCAGCTGGCGCGGGAGATCATCGCGCGCGGCGAGATTGGTGAAGTGGTGCACTTTTACGGCACGCATAATGAAGATTACCTCGCCAGCCCGCAGACGCCGCTGGACTGGCACTGTCAGAAAAAACTGGCAGGGCTGGGCGCACTCGGCGATCTGGCCGCGCACATCGTCAATATGGCGCACTATCTGGTGGGTGACATTGAGGAGGTCAGTGGCGACATGATGACGGTAATCGCGCAACGCCCCGACCCTAAAAATCCTGCGCGTCTGCTGCCGGTAGAGAATGAGGATCAGCCAGCGCGCTGCTGCGCTTTAGCAATGGCGCGCACGGCGTGATTGAGACTTCACGTATTGCCTGTGGCAGCAAGATGGGGCTGACCTATGTGGTCACCGGCACCCGGGGTACGCTGCGCTATACCCAGGAGCGTATGGCCGAGCTGGCGCTCTATATCCACGACGAACCAGCCGGACGGCAGGGCTTTAAAACGCTGCTCACCGGACCGGCGCATCCCGACTACGCCAGCTTCTGCGTCTCCGCCGGGCACGGTATCGGGTTTAACGATCAGAAAACCGTGGAGATCCGCGATCTGATCAACGGCATTGCGGCAGGCGATCGCATGTGGCCAGACTTTGCCGAAGGGTTACAGGTACAGAAAGTGCTGGAAGCCATCGCAATTTCGGCCACCGAGCGGCGCTGGATGAAGGTGTAACGCGGAAGGTTAAGCCGTTTTGCCCGGCAAACCACCCGGTGCGCATCAATGCGCACCCGGCGATGCGTGCGGCGTCAGGCCAGCAGCGCGCACTGTGGCGGCAGGCGACAGCTGAGCGCGCCTGGCAGCACGTCAATAGTAAACTCGCTGCCGCTCAGCGGCTCACCGTCCAGATTAAACGTCATCTCATGCGGCGAACGAATAGTCAGCGAGTCGAGCTGAGCCGACACAATATTGGGGTTCTCATCATCGCGCGTCAGCGAATGCAGCAGCGTTGGCAGCAGCTCCTGCGCGGTAACAATGCTGAGGTTAAGCTGACCATCGTTGATCAGCGCATCGGGGCAGAGGCGCTGCCCGCCACCCGCCTGACGACCGTTACCGATACCGATAACCAGCGCATCACCCTGCCAGCTGAAGCCAGGCCCGCTGATTTCACAGCTGTCAGGTTTGAGCGCATCCACGCGCATCAGGCCGTGAATAAAGTAGGAGACGCCACCCAGCGCGGATTTCAGTTTCTCCGGCGTTTCGGTGGTAATACGCGTACCAAAGCCGCCGGTCGCCATATTGATAAAGTAGCGGTCGCCATTCACCCGCGCCAGATCGATAGCGGTGGCTTTACCCACCACGGCAAGGCGCAGCGCCGGCTCCATCTCCGCCGGAATGCCCACGCTGGTGGCAAAATCGTTGGCGGTGCCGAGCGGCAGAATGCCGAGTACCGGACGTGAGGCCTCGGGTATAGCGGCCAGCGCGGTGGCAATCTCATTTATGGTGCCGTCGCCGCCGCCTGCAACAACGGTTTCCGCCTGCAGAGCAACCGCTTCCTGTACATAGCGATCGCCATCACCTTTTTCCCAGGTGACGCGCACGGCCAGATTAAAGCCCTCTTCGCGCAGCGTATTAACGGCCGCGCGCAGATCTTCATTGCCGGCGCCTTTTCCATTCAGGATCAGCAGCGTGAGCGGTGTAGTGTGCATCTTCAGTTCCTTGAAACGTGAGACAGGGATGTGGTTATAGCATAGCTGCGGCGGGAACTTTATCGGCAGGCGCTGAAAAAAGAAAACCCGCGCGGGGGAGCCGGGCGGGTAAATGAGGTGGTTCCTGGTCGTGCACGCTGGATATTGTTACTCATTAGCAGCAGGCGGGATTCTAAAGCGCGGCGCTGTAACCGTCTGTGATCCTGTTCTAACTTCGCCGCCTTTTTTTCATTTTGTGCGATTTTTGCCGTGCGGATCGCTGGTAGTATTGCCTTCAGTGAGGTTGCGCAGCAGCAGCGCAAAGCGGAGATCCACCTCTGCCGGCACCGGGATCCAGACCCGATGACCGTCGCCAGGAGCGACGGTGACCGCCTCGCCGCGATCGTTTTCCATCGCCTCCAGCGTGCAGGTCAGGTTGCCCTGCGGCGTCATGATCTCTGCCACATCGCCCTGCAGGAATTTGTTTTTCACCGCAATCTGCGCCCGGTCGCCGCGCCGCTCGCCGGTAAATTCGCCCACAAACTGCTGACGTTCAGAAACGGAAAAGCCCTGCTCATAGTTCTGGTAGCTGTCGTGGGTGTGACGCCGCAGGAAACCCTCGGTATAGCCACGATGCGCCAGACCTTCCAGCGTGGCGAGCAATGAGGTATCAAAAGGTTTACCCGCTGCGGCGTCGTCAATCGCGCGGCGATAGACCTGCGCGGTGCGCGCGCAGTAGTAGAACGATTTGGTACGCCCTTCAATTTTCAGCGAATGAATGCCCATTGCGCTCAGCCGTTCCACATGCGCCACCGCACGCAAATCTTTTGAGTTCATGATGTAGGTACCGTGCTCATCTTCAAACGCGCTCATCACCTCGCCCGGTTTCATCTTCTCTTCCAGCAGAAACAGCCGGTCGGTTGGCGCGTTGTGGCCGGGCACGGGAGCCTGCTGCTCTGCCGGTTCATGGATACCGGTAATATTGCCGACCTCATCCTGCTGGCCTTCTGAGACCTTATACGACCAGCGGCAGGCGTTGGTACAGGTGCCCTGGTTTGGATCGCGCTTGTTGAGATAGCCGGAGAGCAGGCAGCGACCGGAGTAGGCCATGCAGAGCGCGCCGTGGACAAAAATCTCCAGCTCCATCTCCGGCACCTGCGTGCGGATCTCCGCAATCTCCTCCAGCGACAGCTCGCGTGACAGAATGACGCGCGTCAGCCCCATCTGCTGCCAGAATTTCACCGTGGCCCAGTTGACGGCGTTGGCCTGCACGGAAAGGTGGATCGGCATCGCCGGAAACGCCTCGCGCACCAGCATAATCAGTCCCGGATCGGACATGATCAGCGCGTCGGGCTGCATCGCCACCACCGGTGTAAGGTCGCGAATAAAGGTTTTCAGTTTGGCGTTATGCGGCGCGATATTGACCACCACATAGAACTTTTTACCCAGCGCGTGCGCTTCGGCGATCCCCTGTGCCAGATTGTCATGCGTAAATTCATTATTGCGGACGCGCAGACTATAGCGCGGCTGGCCGGCATAAACGGCGTCAGCGCCGTAGGCAAAGGCGTAGCGCATATTTTTCAGCGTTCCCGCCGGGGAGAGCAGTTCAGGTTTAAACATGGAAGACTCACTGATGTCAGGTCAGCTGACCATCGCGGATGGCCACAGCAGAAGCCGCGGCGTGCGGCTCTGCAAAAGAGGCGGAAATTGTAGGCAGGGTGCGGAGTGAAGTAAATTGATCGGGATCAATAACAGGCTATGCCAGCCGGCACATATCCGCTTCCCAGCGATAGCCGATGCCATATACCGCACGAATAAACGGCTGATCGGCATCCAGCGCCTCAAGCTTGCGGCGCAGATTCTTGATATGGCTGTCTATGGTACGGTCAGTTACCACGCGGTAATCATCATAAAGCTGATTGAGCAGCTGCTCGCGGGAAAAGACTTTGCCTGGCTCCAGCGACAATGTTTTCAGCAGGCGGAACTCCGCCGGCGTCAGCTCCAGCGGCGCAGTACGCCAGCTGGCCTGAAAGCGGCCCTCATCAATCAGCAGCAGCGACGCCTGCTGCGTCTCTTCCGGCGATTTACGCGCGCGGCGCAGAATGGTTTTCACCCGCGCCACCACTTCGCGCGGGCTGAATGGCTTACAGATATAGTCATCCGCGCCGGTTTCCAGCCCCAGCAGGCGATCAATCTCTTCGGTACGGGCGGTGACCATAATAATCGGCAGATCGGAGTGGCGGCGTATCTCGCGGCACAGCGTCATGCCGTCGCAGCCCGGCAGCATCAGATCGAGCAGCATCAGCGCTGGCGTAGTGTGCTGCAGCCAGGCCTGTACCTCGCCGCCATTAGCAATATGGTGCGTGCGGTAGTTTGACGCCTGCAGATAATCGATCATCAGCTGCGCCAGTTTGGGTTCATCTTCAACAACAAGAATTAGTGGATCGCTATTTTCCGGGCTCATACGGGCTTTCTACTGGGGAACATAGGGCAAGTTTAGCCTGATTTGCACGCCACCTAAATCAGAGTGCTCCGCAGAAATCGTGCCGCCGTGCGCCTCGACGATATTTTTACAGATAGCCAGTCCCAGGCCGGACCCTCCGCTGGCACGATTGCGGGAGTTTTCCGCACGGAAAAAACGCTCAAACAGCTGCGCCCGCTGCGCCGCCGCTACGCCAGGCGCGCTGTCATCAATACAGAGCAGCCACTGATTCTCCTGCTGCCGCATGGTGATGCGGACTTCGCCGCCGGGATGGGTATAGCGCAGGCTGTTTTCCAGCAGATTCGTAAACAGCTGCATCAGGCGGTCAGGATCGCCAAAGCTGCTGGCTTCAGCAGGCAGCTGCAGCTGCAGCGTCAGCTGGTGCGTGCGATAGCGTCCGGCAAAGCTGCCGGCGATCACCTCCAGCAAGTTAACCAGATCCAGCGGCTGTTTACGGTAGGCGAGGGCGCCCGCATCGGAGAGCGAAAGCTGATGCAGGTCATCCACCAGCTTGGTCAGTACCACCACTTCACTCTGCAGCGAACTTATCGCCTCGGGCGTGACCTGCCGGACGCCATCCTGAATCGCTTCCAGTTCACCACGCAGGATCGCCAGCGGCGTGCGCAGCTCATGGGAGATATCCGCCATGAACGCGCGGCGATTACTCTCATTTTTCTCCAGCGACTGCGCCAGCTGATTAAAGTCGCGCGCCAGTTGACCGATTTCATCACCGCTATCCACCTCAACCCGGGTAGCAAATTTTCCCGCAGCCAGCTGATGGGTGCCCTCTACCAGTCGTTTAACCGGCGCCAGCAGGCCGCGTGCCAGCAGCCAGGTGACCAGCGCCGCCAGCAGAGTGGAGAGTGTGACGATCATCCAGTTGGTCTGGCGCTGCTGCCGGTCAAAATTGATGTCGGTGCTGCGCGTCAGGTTTTCCGCCGGAGAGGCAATTACCCAGCCGACAATTTTACCGCTGCTGGTGGTGATGTTACGCCGCGGCCCTTTTGGCGGAATCGGGGCGCGCGGGCCTGACAGCACCTTATATTGCTGATCGATGATCCAGAACTGCGTGCGCCAGCCGTGCGGCGGCAGCGGATTGTGGCTGCCTGGGTTCTGCTCCAGCGAGCGCAGAATGGTGAAGATCAGCCGATCGTTCTGGCGCAGAAAATCCCAGCTGCCGTGCTGCTCATACTGATCTGCCAGCGCATCACTCAGCAGCGTCAGCCGCTGTTCGTTGCCTTTTTTGATGTAGTCAACAAAGCCATGCTCAAAGCTGAGCCGTACGCCCCAGTGCATAGTAATGATGACCAGCATGCAGGTACCAAAAATCGCCATAAAGAGTTTGGCGCCAATGCCGGGCCGGAAACGCGCCATCACTTTTTACTCCTGGTTCTGAGATCAACACTTTTACTGAGTGCTTCCGGTACCCGCCAGAACACCAGCGCCGGCAGGGCGATGACGACCACCATACAGAGCCAGGTCCAGGCAAACGTCTGCTGCGCCATGTCGCTGCCCGCGGCAGCCTGCTGGCCAAAAGCGCCGAGCAGCAGACCCGCCAGCGTGACGCCGATACTCATCGACAATTGCATAATCATCGACAGTAAGCTGTTGCCGCCGGAGGCGAGATCGTCCGGCAGATCTTTCAGCGTCAGGGTATTCATAGCGGAAAAGCGCAGGGCATTGACCATGCCGAGCAGCAGTAATACCAGCGGCAGGAGCCAGATCCAGCCAGCCAGCGCGACCACGGCAAACAGCGCCACGACAAGCGCCAGCGCGAGCGTGCTTCCCACCAGTACGCGGCGATAGCCAAACAGGTTAACAATGCGCACCACCACCCGCTTGATGCCCATATTTCCCAGCACCATCGGGATCATCATTAACCCGGCGTGAAACGGCGTAAAGCCCAGACCTACCTGCAGAAATACCGGCGTCATAAACGGCAGCATGCCGCTGCCGATGCGCCCGGTAAAGCTGCCCAGCAGACCAATCGAATAGAGGCGGTTATCAAACAGGCGCAGGCTGAACAGCGCGTTGTCATTGTGGCGGCCGTGCATCAGATAAAACAGCAGTGACAGCACGCCTGTCAGAATCAGGAAGCCGGGCAGCAGCGCGCCATTGCCGCCGCCATCCAGCGCCAGCGTCAGCGCCGCCATGCCGGCCGCCAGCAGCAGAAAACCGGCAAAATCAAACCGGCGCGTCTGCATGGTGTAGTTCGGCATCAGCATCAGCGTGGCGACAGCGCCAATAATGCCGACCGGAATATTGATAAGGAAAATCCAGTGCCAGCTGGCGTACTCAACCAGCACGCCGCCGAGGGCCGGACCGAGCAGCGGGCCAATCTGGCCCGGCAGGGTAACAAAGGTCATGGCGGACATATATTGCTCACGCGGTACAATTTTCATGACCGTTAAGCGGCCCACCGGCACCATCATTGCACCACCGATACCCTGAACCACGCGCGCCACAACCAGCTGATTAAGCGTGGCAGCCAGCGCGCAGAACAGCGATCCGACGCTGAACAGCACAATCGCGCTGAAAAAGATGTTACGCACGCCAAAACGGTCAGCCAGCCAGCCGCTCAGCGGCAGCATCACCGCAACCGTCAGAACGTAAGAGACGATAACGGAATGCATATGCAGCGGGCTGACGCCAAGATCGCGCGCCATTGAGGGCAGCGCGGTATTGACAATGGTGGTATCCAGCGTTTGCATAAAAAAGCCAAACGCCACAATCCATAGCTGCCAGCGTACCGTGGTGGCAGGTTTGTTCATCTTCTCTCCTCCAGCATAAGGCGCGTTTGTTTACCCCGGGGTGCATTAATGCAGCAATCGTCCCCGCAGGGGCGCCATTAATGGTGCCCTGGTTTCGTACGTGTTGATTGCCCAGGGGCGCATAAATGCGCCCCCTGTGAAACCGGGTGGCATGTTCCCCTGTAGGGGCGCCATTAATGGCGCCCGGGTTTCGTGTGCGTTGTTT
>NZ_MIPP01000031.1 GCF_002095385.1 Pantoea eucrina
TGACAAGCACTAATTTCAACTTTTTTATCACCCGGTTAATGTTTGCGCAAAACCGGTTATTTATGCCTGTTTAATGCGCGCCGGCAGCTCTGCCAGGCTATTTAACACCCAATCTGCTGCTGCTTCACCTTCAGCGGTAACCGTTTTACCGCTGCGCACCAGCACGCGGGTGCCGACGCCAGCGGCCTGCCCTGCCAGCATATCTTCCAGCTTATCCCCTACCATATATGAAGCGGCCATATCGATGTTCAGCTCCTGCTGCGCAGACAGCAGCATTCCAGGCTGAGGTTTACGACAGTCGCAGTTTTGACGGTAAGCAGGCACGGTGGCATCCGGCAGGTGAGGACAATAGTAGATGCCGTCCAGGTCGATATCGCGATCGGCCAGTGACCAGTCCATCCACTCCGTCAGCTGCATAAAGGTATCTTCCGTAAACATCCCGCGGGCAATACCCGACTGGTTAGTGACCAGCACCAGCGCGTAGCCCATCTTTTTCAGCGCCTGCAGCGCTTCAATGGTGCCTTCTATAAACTGAAAATTGTCGATCTCATGAACATAACCGTGATCAACATTTAATGTGCCATCACGATCGAGAAAAATAGCCGGGACTGGGTTCGCCACGTAAATACTCCTGCTGCAATTAATAGTGCTAAGTATTGCATGATTGGGCATAGCGAGAGAATGGCAGATTGCATTACGTCGATTGATTTAGACGTCTGGATGCCTTACCATCCATTCAGCTTTCGTCCAGCTTCGCTGATCGAATATTGATACACCACGGATAACGTCAGACGATAATAATTAACTAATGATTAAACTCGAAAATATCACCAAAGTGTTCCAGCAGGGTTCACGCACAATACAGGCGCTCTCCGGCGTCAGCCTGCATGTGCCGGCGGGACAGATTTATGGCGTCATCGGTTCGTCAGGCGCGGGCAAGAGTACGCTGATCCGCTGCGTCAACCTGCTTGAGCGCCCTACATCCGGTCGTGTGCTGGTCGACGGACAGGATCTCACCGCACTCTCTTCCGGGCAGCTGACGCTGGCACGTCGCCAGATCGGCATGATTTTTCAGCACTTCAACCTGATGAACTCGCGTACGGTGGCCGGCAATGTGGCGCTGCCGCTGGAGCTGGGCAATCTGTCACGCGATCAGATCAAAGCGCGCGTTAGCGAGCTGCTGGAGCTGGTTGGCCTGAATGACAAGCATGACAGCTGGCCAGCTAATCTCTCTGGCGGGCAAAAACAGCGTGTGGCTATTGCGCGTGCGCTGGCCAGCAATCCCAAAGTACTGCTGTGCGACGAAGCCACCAGCGCGCTCGACCCGGCGACCACCCGTTCGATACTGGAGTTGCTGAAAGACATTAACCGCCGCCTCGGTATTACTATTCTGCTTATCACCCATGAGATGGATGTGGTTAAGCGCATCTGCGATCAGGTTGCTGTGATCAGTAACGGCGAGCTGATTGAAAAAGATAGCGTCAGCGAAGTTTTTTCTCATCCAAAAACGCCGCTGGCGCAGCAGTTTATTCAGTCGACGCTGCATCTGGATATTCCGGAAGATTATCAGGAGCGCATGCGCGCGCAGCCTGCCGCACAGGCTGTGCCCCTGCTGCGCCTGGAGTTTACCGGGAAATCTGTTGATGCACCGCTGCTGTCAGAAGCTGCCCGCCGCTTTAATGTGAACAACAACATTATCAGTGCGCAGATGGATTATGCAGGCGGAGTCAAGTTCGGCATCATGCTGGCAGAAATGGATGGCAGTGAAACAGATACGCAGGCCGCGATAAGCTGGCTGAAAGAACATCATGTGAAAGTAGAGGTATTAGGTTATGTCTGAAGCGATGCTGTGGTTACTGACGCGCGGCGTCTGGGAAACGCTGATGATGACCTTTGTCTCTGGCTTTTTCGGGTTTGTTATTGGCCTGCCGGTCGGCGTACTACTGTATGTTACACGCCCCGGTCAGATTCTGGCGAACAGCGCGCTTTACCGCGTGCTCTCTGCTATCGTCAATATCTTCCGATCGATCCCGTTCATTATATTGCTGGTATGGATGATTCCGTTTACCCGCGCAATTGTCGGCACCTCTATCGGCCTGCAGGCGGCGATTGTCCCGCTGACCGTTGGCGCCGCGCCGTTTATTGCCCGTATGGTTGAAAATGCCCTGCTGGAGCTGCGACCGGCCTGATCGAAGCCTCCCGCGCGATGGGTGCCACGCCGCTGCAGATTGTCCGCAAGGTGTTGCTGCCGGAAGCGATGCCGGGCCTGGTTAACGCGGCCACCATTACGCTCATTACGCTGGTTGGCTATTCTGCTATGGGCGGTGCCGTGGGCGCGGGTGGTCTGGGCCAGATTGGCTATCAGTATGGCTATATCGGGTATAACGCTACCGTAATGAATACTGTACTGGTGCTGCTGGTCGTGCTGGTATATCTCATTCAGTTCTGCGGCGATCGCATTGTTCGCGCGGTGTCGCATAAATAAGCCAATAACATCAATACTTCTCTATTAAGGAAAGGATATGTCTTTCACATTTAAAAAGATTGCCGCAGCAGGTGCTCTGATTGGTGCTATTGCTCTGGCCGGATGCGATCAGCAGGCAAAAGATCCCAACCATATCAAAGTGGGCGTGATTGTCGGTGCTGAACAGCAGGTTGCTGAAACTGCCGTTAAAGTGGCTAAAGATAAATATAATCTCGACGTCGAGCTGGTGACATTTAACGATTACGTGTTACCTAATGAAGCGCTGAGCAAAGGGGATATTGACGTTAACGCTTTCCAGCATAAGCCCTATCTGGATCAGCAGATCAAAGATCGTGGCTACAAGCTGGTACCGGTTGGCAACACCTTTGTTTACCCGATTGCCGGCTACTCCAAAAAGATTAAGTCGCTGACCGAACTGCAGGATGGCGCGCAGATCGCCATCCCTAACGATCCAACCAACCTGGGCCGCTCTCTGCTGCTGCTGCAGAAAGCGGGACTGATTAAGCTGAAAGAGGGTGTTGGCCTGCTGCCAACGTCGCTGGATATTGTGGAAAATCCAAAGAACCTGAAGATTGTTGAACTGGAAGCGCCACAGCTGCCACGCTCGCTTGACGATCAGCAGATTGCACTCGCGGTTATCAACACAACGTATGCCAGCCAGATTGGTCTGACCCCGGCAAAAGATGGCATCTTTGTGGAAGATAAAGATTCCCCATACGTTAACCTGCTGGTGAGCCGTGAAGATAATAAAGACGCTGAGAACGTGAAGAAGTTTGTTGAAGCGTATCAGTCAGACGAAGTGGCTGAGTCTGCGAACAAAATCTTTAACGGTGGCGCGGTTAAAGGCTGGTAAGTTCACTTCTTTTCTCTCCTGAGGGCGGCGCTGGCCGCCCTTTCTATTTCTGCATGTGGCTGCTGACTTGTTATTTGCGGGCGTCCTTGTTTCAATAACGCCACTTTTATTACAGGAGGATGTTGCCATGCGTTTTTTACCGCTCTGCCTGTTGGCGTTGATGCTGACCGGGTGCGTTCGTGAATATCACCCGATAAGCAGCGCTCCGGCTCGTCCGCAGCAGTCATCCGCTCAGCCGCAGCGCAAGCCGGCCCCGCGCCCGGCTCCGGTGAAAATCTATACCGACGCAACCGATCTGGTCAGCAATCCTTTCCGCGATCTGGGTGAAGTGTCTGGCGAAGATTGCCAGAGCAGCACGCAGGATTCACCTCCGAATATCAATACTGCGCGTAAACGTCTGCAGATCAAAGCAGCAGGTATGAAGGCCAACGCCGTGCTGCTGCACAAATGTGAAATTGTGACCAGTACGCCAGGCTGCTACCGCCAGGCAATCTGCCAGGGCTCAGCGCTGAAAGTTTCCGGCCAATGAGTGAGTTTGCCGTTGCGCAGATTGGCGTGATCCGCTCCCCGTGGAAAGAGAAATTTGCCGTACCGCGGCAGCCGGGCCTGGTTCAGGATGGCGGCGGTGAACTGCATCTGCAGGCCCCGTACAATCAGCCGGAAGCCGTACGCGGTCTGGAGCGTTCAGCCACATCTGGATCCTGTTTATGTTTCATCAGACCATGGCCGGCGGCTGGCGCCCTACTGTCCGCCCGCCACGCCTCGGCGGCAACGCGCGAATGGGCGTCTTTGCAACGCGATCAACGTTTCGTCCTAACCCGGTAGGCATGTCACTGGTTGAGCTAAAAGGGATCCGCTGTGAAAAATCGCAGGTTATCCTGCAGCTCGGCAGCCTTGATCTGGTTGATGGCACACCGGTGATTGATATCAAGCCCTACCTGCCGTTTGCCGAAGCGCTGCCCGACGCGCGCGCCGGGTATGCTCAGGCTGCACCTAAAGCGACCATGCCGGTGCGTTTTTCAGCCGCCGCTCAGCAGCAGATTCAGCAGCAGGCGCATATTCCTCAGCTGCAGCGTTTTATTACCGAAGTTCTGGCCCAGGATCCGCGTCCCGCCTATCGCAAAGGTGAATCGCTGGATCGCGAATATGCCGCCTGGCTGCTCGATTTCAACGTGCGCTGGCGCATTGATGAAGCGGGTACTGAGGTCATTGCCGTGGATCCACGCTAAAACAGGCTTTTGAGCGCTGTTTCTCGCTGGTACACTAACGGCCAGTAACGGTCTGCTCTTCTTCTTCCATATAACTGGAATCATAATTAATGCGTACTACTCAATATCTGCTCTCCACGCTTAAGGAGACGCCTTCCGATGCAGAAGTGATCAGCCATCAGCTGATGCTGCGTGCCGGGATGATCCGCAAACTGGCTTCCGGACTCTATACCTGGCTGCCGACCGGGGTTCGCGTGCTGCGAAAAGTTGAAAACATCGTGCGCGAAGAGATGAACAACGCCGGCGCAATTGAAATCTCTATGCCGGTGGTTCAGCCGGCCGACCTGTGGGAAGAGAGCGGGCGCTGGGAGCAGTATGGCCCGGAGCTGCTGCGCATTAAAGATCGTCACGAACGTCCGTTTGTGCTCGGTCCGACGCATGAAGAGGTCATTACCGATCTGATCCGCAACGAGCTGAGCTCTTATAAGCAGCTGCCGCTTAATCTGTATCAGATTCAGACCAAGTTCCGCGATGAAGTGCGCCCACGGTTTGGCGTGATGCGTTCGCGTGAGTTCATCATGAAAGACGCCTACTCCTTCCATACCTCGCAGGCGTCGCTGCAGGAAACCTACGATGCGATGTATCGCGCCTACAGTCAGAGCTTTACCCGCATGGGTCTCGATTTCCGCGCGGTGCAGGCTGACACCGGCTCTATCGGCGGCAGCGGTTCACATGAATTCCAGGTGCTGGCGCAGAGCGGTGAAGATGATGTGATCTTCTCCAGCGAGTCAGACTACGCCGCAAACATTGAGAAAGCTGAAGCGCTGGCTCCGGCTGGCGAGCGTCCGGCGGCAACACAGCCGATGACACAGTTTGCCACGCCACATGCCAAAACCATCGCGGAGCTGGTTGAGCAGCACCAGATCCCGGTTGAGAAAACGGTTAAGACGCTGATTGTGAAGGCGAGTGAAGAGAGCGGCCATCAGCTGGTTGCTCTGCTGGTGCGTGGCGATCATGAGCTGAACGAGATCAAAGCTGAACATCTCGATATCGTCGCTTCGCCGCTGGAAATGGGCAATGAAGAGGCGATCCGTGCCGTAACGGGTGCAGGCTTTGGTTCTATCGGTCCGGTCGGTCTGACCATCCCGGTCATTGCGGACCGTACCGTGGCAAAAATGAGTGATTTCTCCGCCGGTGCCAACATCGACGGTCAGCACTTTGCCGGCATTAACTGGGGCCGCGATCTGCCGGAAGCGCGGGTTGAAGATATCCGCAATGTGGTCGAGGGCGATCCAAGCCCGGATGGTAAAGGCGTACTGCAGATCAAGCGCGGTATCGAGGTGGGTCACATTTTCCAGCTCGGCACCAAATACTCCGATGCGATGAAAGCAGCCGTACAGGGCGAAGATGGCCGCAACCAGATTATGACCATGGGCTGCTACGGTATCGGTATTACCCGCGTGGTGGCTGCCGCAATTGAGCAGAACCATGACGAGCGCGGCATTATCTGGCCTGCGGCGCTGGCACCGTTTGAAGTCGCAATTCTGCCAATGAATATGCATAAATCTTTCCGGGTTCAGCAGCTGGCAGAATCGCTCTACAGCGAACTGCGCGCCAGAGGCATCGACGTTATCCTCGACGATCGTAAAGAGCGTCCGGGCGTGATGTTTGCTGATATGGAGCTGATTGGCGTGCCGCACACCATCGTGATTGGCGATCGCAATCTCGACAACGAAGAGATTGAGTACAAATCCCGCTCCGCAAGCGAGAAGCAGATGATCAGCCAGCATGAGATCGTCAGCTTCCTGGCCAGCGCGCTGAATAAGTAATGGCAAACGCCTCCTGCGGGAGGCGTTTTTTATCGCACTTTGCCACGCATCGCTTTTACGCTGCTGCGCCGCGATTTCCCCTCCAGCCGCCGTTCTTTTGACGCGCGCGTGGGCCGCGTCGCGCGACGCGCTTTCTCCACCGTGGTTAACTCGCGGATCAGATTGATCAGGCGCTGCAGCGCGGCCTCACGATTCATCTCCTGACTGCGATACTCCTGCGCTTTAATAATGACCACGCCTTCTGCCGTAATCAGGTGATGACTGGCAGCGAGCAGCCGCGTTTTATAAAACTCCGGCAGCGAAGATGCGCGGACATCAAACCGCAGATGAATAGCCGTCGAGGTTTTATTCACGTGCTGCCCCCCTGCCCCCTGAGCGCGGATAGCCGTCAGCTCTATTTCACTCTCCGGGATCTCAACCGTGCGCGACAGCATAATCATCTGTCACCTGCCGGTTCATACGGCGTTCTGTACTGAATTTTCCTGTTCATCAACTTAACCTTTTGTGCGCAAGCCAGCGTCCGGCAGGCCGTGCCAGCCGCTGTTCTGCTGCTTTTCTATCTCTGTTTCCCCGCTTGCCCTGGCTGATTTCCGGGAAACCCCTGTGTTATAGTCGCCAGGCAACCAGGGTATTTATGCTCTGCTGAGGAGGTGCATGTGCAAACGTATTGTGAGTTAGTTCGCCAGAAATATGCTGAAATCGGCAGCGGTGAGCCGGGATATGTGCCCGACGCGCTGATGCGCGCGCTGAATGCACTCAATGATATCGCCGCTCATTCCGCGCTAAACTCTTCTGTCAGGGATCAGGCAGCCTCGGCTGCTGCAAACTTAATGGTGAGCGACTATGTTGACAAATGAAGCTTATAAACCCATCAATTGCGATGACTACGACAACCTGGAACTCGCCTGCACCCGACACTGGATGCTGTCACTGCAGCTGAAAAATGGCGACCAGCTGAAGGCGAAAGCGCGGGATATGGTTTCGCGCAAAAACGTCGAATATCTTGCGGTTGACCTCTCCGGGGAAACCCGCGAGCTGCGCCTCGATCACATTGCCAGCTTCAGCCATCCTGAACTCGGCACCGTGGTGGTCAGCGAAGACGAGTAGTCTCGCGGCGGGCGGACCCTCTCCGCCCGCGTTTACTACGGCTTAAGTCCGCTATAGTAAGCCGCTAAATCCTCAATATCGGTATCGCTTAGTCCCGCCACAAACGCTTTCATCACCTCTGCCTGACCGCCGCTGCGCTCACCTTTCTGATAGGCGTGCAACGCATGCGCCAGATAAGGCGCCTGCTGCCCGGCCAGATGAGGATAGAGGGGTATCGCGCTTTTGCCCTCTGCACCGTGACACGCCATACAGCGGGCTGCTTTTTCTGCGCCCGCGGCCGCATCGCCTTCTGCCCATAGCGGCAGCGATACAAAACATAGCACAGCCGTCAGCCAGTGCCTCATGATACCTTCTCCCTGTCAGGCTGATGCCAGATCGCCTGCCAGCCCCGATCGCTGCAGGCAGCGCCTTCATGGGTAACAAACAGGCCCGGCGCGCAAATCAGCGTATGGTTATAGTAGATCAGTGGAATACGCTCCCGCTGCCAGGGCGGGATCGCCAGCTCCTGCCACAGTTTTTTCATTTCGCGTCCGCCCGCCCGTCCCAGCAGATGATAGTAGCCGCGCGCCTGAAAGCGAACGTAAACCGTTTCATCCGCCGCAGGCAGACGCAGCTCCGCGCGTGAGAAGTCAGCCAGCAGCTGACCCACTCCGCCGGGCAGCACCAGCGATCGGGTAAGCTGCGGCCAGCAGCATGCCTGGTCACGCAGCGACGGCTGCGGCGGCAACCAGTAGAGCGCATCGCGATAGCGGCGCAGCGTAAAATTTCCCAGCTGCAGCGCCGGCTGTGCATCAGTCCGGCTCGCGATAACCTCAGTACTGATGCGCTGCAGCGCTGCACGTGACGGCATCGCCCCGCCCTGCCCGGCGATCCAGCGGCGCAGCAGCGCGTTACGCCGCGCTTCGCTCATGCTCTGCAACGGCGGAAAATGCAGTGCGCCCTGTGGCGTAAGCAGCTGGCTCAGCTCCTGCTGCAGCAGCTCATCCAGCAGCTGCTCCTGCTCTGCGCAGAGCGCGGCGCTGCGGGCGCTGGCAGCGCTGAAGTGCGGCCAGCGCTGATGCAGCAGCGGCATAATCTGCTGACGCAAAAAGTTGCGGTCGTAGCGGCTGTCGTCATTGCTCTCATCCTCAATCCAGCTGAGCTGGTGCTCAGCCGCCCACTGCTCCAGCTGCTCACGGCTAAGGCTGAGCAGCGGACGCAGATGTTCATGCCCCTGCACTGTGCGCCGCGGCGGCATTGCCGCCAGCCCCGCCGGGCCGCTGCCGCGCTTTAGCGCCAGCAGCAGCGTTTCACACTGATCGTCCAGATGCTGCGCGGTGAGCAGCTGTTCATCCGGCTGCAGCCGGGCGAACAGCGCCTGATAGCGCTCTCTGCGCGCCGACGCCTCCACGCCTCCTGCCCTGGCATCAACCGTTACCGGCAATACGTCGCAGGCGATATGCCAGCGCTGGCACTGCTGCCGGCAGTGTGCGGCCCATCGGTCGGCGTGCGGACTCAGGCCGTGATGCACGTGCAGCGCCCGCACGCTCAGCTGCGAATGCTGCTGCTGCCAGCAGACCAGCTGATGCAGCAGCACGGTGGAGTCGAGCCCGCCGCTGAATGCCACCACGTAGCGACCGGCGGGATCCAGCAGCGCAGCAAGGTGGGAAAAAGACATAGTGCCGTTCCATCTGATGATGCCGCCTGATTGCGGCATTCTGCGGCGGCTATTTTACGCCTGATAAAGCTCCAGCGGCAAACCATCCGGATCGGTAAAAAAGGTGCAGGCTTTACCGGTCAGCGCATCGATACGCACCGGTTCGCAGATCACGCCTTTTTCTGCCAGCGCCGCAACCGACTGCGCCACATCCTCTACGCAAAATGCCAGATGG
Organism: Pantoea eucrina; assembly: GCF_002095385.1. Classification (GTDB taxonomy): domain Bacteria; phylum Pseudomonadota; class Gammaproteobacteria; order Enterobacterales; family Enterobacteriaceae; genus Pantoea; species Pantoea eucrina. The sequence continues at coordinate 9,354 of NZ_MIPP01000031.1, forward strand.
CGCAGGCCGCAGGCTTCAGGTGCGGTTACGCGCGGCGGCGGGGAGGGAAATGAGAACAGCTCAATGGTATAGACGCCATGCAGGCCGAGGTCGCCTTTCCATGAATCCCGCTCAGCGCGGTAGTACTCACCCAGCAGGGAGAAGCCCAGCACATCGCAGTAGAACGCTTTGCTGCGCGGATAGTCAGTGGCAATAATCGCAATGTGGTGAATCTGTTTGATCTGTAGCATAGCGGCTCCGAAAAAAAATCTGAGCCGCCAAGCCTACGTGCCGGACGTCAGCGTGACCAGAGGCATTTATCCGAAGTCAGGACTGCGGCGCGTCGCGCAGTACCCGCACCAGATAGCGCCCATCCTCTGTCAGCGTGGTGCCGTGAATATCGGTTTCAAAGCCAGGGTAGTGGCGCCCGATGGTGCAGAGCATCAGCAGAAAGTCGAGCACGGCCCGGCTCTGTTCTGTGATCATCTCACCGGGCATTACCAGCGGCACGCCTGGCGGATAGGGCAAGATCATATTGGCGGAGGTACGCCCTACCAGTTCGCGGATATCCACGGTTTCAACCTCACCTTTGACCTGATGCTGGAACGCCTGATGCGGCGTCATTTTCATTTCAGGCAGGACATCAAAGGCTTTCAGCATCAGCCGCGGCAGATCGTGCTGCAGGATCAGCTGGTGGATCCCCTGCGCCAGCGTCTGGATCCGCATATTGCGATAGAAATCGGGATCCTCCGCATAGAGATCCGGCAGCATATTTTTCACGCGCAGATTAAGATCGTAGGCGCGTTTAAACTCGGTCAGACCGCGCAGCAGGCTCATGGCGCGGGTTTTATCGATCCCGATACTGAACAGAAACAGCAGGTTATAAGGCCCGGTTTTCTCTACCACCACGCCGCGCTGATCGAGAAATTTCGCCACCAGCGCCGCCGGGATCCCCTCTTCCGCCATCGCGCCCAGTTCGCTCATGCCGGGCGTCAGGATCGTGACTTTAATGGGATCGAGATACATATGATCGCGATCGGCCTGCTGAAAGCCGTGCCATGCCTCTTCTCCCGGCTGGATCGGCCAGCACTCTGCCTCATCCACCTGCTCTGGCTGCCAGATATCAAAAAACCAGCCATCAGACTCTTCACGCAGCCGCTGGATCTCGCGCCGGAAGTGCAGCGCGCGCTCAACCGAACGGTTAATTAGCCGCTTACCCGGATTGCCGCGCAGCATCGCCGCAGCGGTTTCAATCGATGACACAATGCCGTAGCTCGGCGAGGTAGTGGTGTGCATCATATAGGCTTCGTTAAACGTATCGTGGTCGTAGTCGCCTTTGATATGAATCAGTGAAGCCTGGGAAAACGCGGCCAGCAGCTTATGGGTGGATTGCGTTTCATAGATCACCTTGCCCGGGATCCGTTCACCGCTCATGCCGCTTTTTCCGCTGTAGATGGGATGAAAATTGGTATAAGGCACCCAGGCGGAATCGAAGTGGATCGACGGCACATCCAGCGTCTGCTTGATATATTCCGTGTTGTAGAGCAATCCGTCGTACGTTGAATTGGTGATCACCGCATGGACCGGCCAGCTGGCGCGCGGCGTGCTATCCACTTTGCTCTGAATAGCCTCCCGGGTAAATTCACGCTGCGGAATACCGCCCAGAATGCCCAGCGCATTACGCGTTGGCTTGAGCCAGACGGGCACGATGTCGCTCATCATCAGCAGATGGGTCAGCGATTTGTGACAGTTGCGGTCAATCAGTACCGTACTGCCTGCCGGGGCGGCATACATACCGACAATTTTGTTTGAGGTTGAGGTGCCGTTGGTCACCATATAGCTCTGCTCTGCCCCAAAGGTACGGGCAATATACTCTTCGGCGTCGAGATGCGGGCCGGTATGATCGAGCAGCGAACCCAGTTCGGTGACGGAGATAGAGACATCCGCTTTAAGCGTGTTAGCGCCGAAAAAGTCATAAAACAGGCTGCCGACCGGGCTTTTCTGAAAGGCGGTACCGCCCATATGGCCTGGCGTACAGAAGGTGTATTTACCCTCTTTAACATAGGTAAACAGCGCTTTGGTCAGTGGGGGTAAAATTTTATCGATGTACTCATCGGTATACTGGCGGATATGCAGCGCGATATCGTCTGCGGTGCTGAGCGCATATTCAAAAAACTGCAGCGCCATGCGCATTTCATTAACGCTGACGTCCATCTGCGAATGGGTGTTGATAAAGGCGTAGAGCGGCAGCGACTCATTGAGCTGGTTGATGTCGCTGCAGAGCGCCATGCTGTACTCATCCCAGTCAAATACGACGCCGCATACGCGCGGGTTGTGCTCAATCAGCTTCAGCAGGTCGCTGGCATTGCTGGGATAAACGGTGTGAAAGCCCTGCAGTTTCAGCGCGGCATCCAGTTCGCGAATTGGTTCATCTTTGTAGAACGCGCCGTGCGGTCCCATGATCGCAATAATATTCAATGCTCACCTCCTGTGGTCTTGTGGCACAGAGTAAGGATAGCGAAAAGTGGCCGGAGAATGTTCCGGAATAGCGCCGTTGCTGGCCTGATGTTTTCAGCGATGCATTTCGGTCGCCATAAATGGCGCCCCTGGGGGATCGCTGCCGCCATAAATGGCGGTCCTGCAGGGAACTCAGGCCCGATCGTGGAAAACAGGCATAAAAAAAGCGGACCGGAGTCCGCTTTTTTGCTGCAGAGCTTACCTTACGCGTAACCGTAGTTCATCAGGCGCTGATAGCGGCGATCGAGCAGCTCTTCCGTGCTCAGCCCGTCGAGATCGGCCAGATCGGCCAGCAGCTGCTGCTTCAGAGAAGCGGCCATATCAACCGGACGACGATGCGCGCCACCCAGCGGCTCAGGAATGATCGAGTCGATCAGCTTCAGCTCCTGCAGACGCCCGGCGGTGATGCCCATCGCTTCTGCCGCCAGCGGCGCTTTATCTGCGCTTTTCCACAGAATTGACGCACAGCCTTCCGGTGAGATCACCGAGTAGGTGCTGTACTGCAGCATGTTCACTTTGTCGCCCACGCCAATCGCCAGCGCGCCACCGGAGCCGCCCTCGCCAATCACGGTGCAGATCACCGGAATTTTCAGACCAGACATCTCACGCAGGTTACGGGCAATCGCTTCAGACTGACCGCGCTCTTCGGCGCCCACGCCCGGATAAGCACCCGGCGTGTCGATAAAGGTGATAAGTGGCATCTTAAAACGCTCTGCCATCTCCATCAGACGCAGCGCTTTACGATAGCCTTCTGGTGCAGGCATACCGAAGTTACGGCGAATTTTCTCTTTGGTTTCACGCCCTTTCTGATGACCAATGATCATCACCGGACGGCCATCCAGACGTGCGATACCACCCACAATCGCTTTGTCGTCAGCATAGGCGCGATCGCCTGCCAGCTCGTCAAAGTCGTCAAATGTGTTGCGCACGTAGTCCAGCGTATAGGGACGCAGCGGATGACGCGCCAGCTGCGCGACCTGCCATGCACCTAAATCGGAGAAGATTTTACGGGTCAGTTCAACGCTTTTCTCGCGAAGGCGCTGAATCTCTTCATCCAGATTAATATCGTGTTTCTCATCTGAACGGCCAATCGATTTAAGCGAATCGATCTTCGCTTCGAGTTCGGCGATCGGCTGTTCAAAATCCAGGTAATTAAGACTCATAATGTTCCTGTTTTAGTCAAACTCCAGTTCCACCTGCTCCGATCCTACTAACGACCGCAGGTCGTTAAGTAAACGATCGCTGGGCGAAATACGCCACGCTGCACCAAAGCGCAGCTTCGCCCGCGCATCTGCTCTCTGATAATAGAGATGTACCGGAATGGTCCCGGAACGATGAGGTTCCAGAGACTGGCGGAGACGGTTTAAAAGCTGGTCATCAATTTGCCTGTCCGTCAGCGAGATAGCAAGTCCGCGCGCATATTTTTCCCGCGCTTCATCGATATCCATCACTTCCCTGGCGGTCATTTTAAGCCCGCCGCTGAAGTCATCAAAGCTGACCTGTCCGCTGACGATCAGGATACGGTCTTTCTCCAGCAGCTGCTGGTACTTATCTAACGCATCGGTAAATAGCATGACTTCCAGACGACCGGAGCGATCGTCCAGAGTACAAATACCAATTCGGTTGCCGCGCTTGGTCACCATCACGCGGGCGGCAATCACCAGCCCCGCAGCGATGGTGACCTTGCCACGTTCAGTAGGATGCATATCTTTCAGCCGCATCCCGCCGACGTAGCGCTCAATCTCTTTCAGATACTGATTAATCGGATGCCCGGTAAGATAGAGCCCCAGCGTTTCACGCTCGCCATCCAGCTGCACCTGCTCTGGCCACGGCGTAATTGACGCATACGATTTTTCGACCTGCTCCGGCTCTTCAGCCAGCACGCCAAACATATCTGCCTGCCCCGTCGCTTCTGCTTTAGCATGCTGGTCAGCGGCTTTCAGGGCATCGCTCAGGGCGCTCATCAGCGCCGCGCGATGGGGCCCGAGCCGGTCAAACGCGCCGGACATGATCAGCTTCTCCATCACCCGGCGGTTAATTTTGCGCGTATCGGTACGCGCGCAGAGATCGAACAGCTCTTTAAAATAGCCGCCCTGATTACGCGCTTCGAGAATCGCTTCAATCGGGCCTTCACCGACGCCTTTGATCGCGCCGATGCCGTAGACAATTTCACCGTCGTCGTTAACGTGGAACGGATAGAGGCCGGCATTGATATCCGGCGGCAGCACTTTCAGACCCATGCGCCAGCACTCATCCACCAGCCCGACCACTTTCTCGGTGTTATCCATATCGGCGGTCATGACCGCAGCCATAAACTCAGCCGGATAGTGTGCTTTCAGCCACAGCGTCTGATAGGAGACCAGCGCATAGGCTGCAGAGTGCGATTTGTTAAAACCATAGCCGGCGAACTTCTCTACCAGGTCGAAGATTTTCATCGACAGCTCGCCGTTGATACCCATGCTTTCAGCGCCCTCTTTGAACACTGAACGCTGCTTCGCCATCTCTTCCGGTTTCTTTTTACCCATCGCACGACGCAGCATATCAGCGCCGCCCAGCGTATAACCCGCCAGCACCTGTGCGATCTGCATCACCTGCTCCTGATAGAGAATGATGCCGTAGGTAGGCTCCAGTACCGGCTTCAGACTCTCATGCTGCCACTGGATGTCAGGATAGGAGAGTTCTTCGCGGCCATGCTTACGGTCGATAAAGTTATCCACCATGCCGGACTGCAGCGGGCCGGGACGAAACAGCGCCACCAGGGCGATCATATCTTCAAAGCAGTCAGGCTTCAGTCGCTTGATCAGATCTTTCATGCCGCGCGATTCAAGCTGGAACACCGCGGTGGTCTCTGAGCGCTGCAGCATATCGAAGCTTTTTTTATCATCAAGCGGAATAGCCGCAATGTCGATCGGCGGCAGCCCCTGCTTTTCACGGCGCGGGTTGATCATCTTCAGCGCCCAGTCGATGATGGTCAGCGTACGCAGGCCGAGGAAGTCAAACTTCACCAGTCCGGCATACTCCACATCATTTTTATCAAACTGGGTGACGGGGAACTGGCCGTTTTCATCGCAGTAAAGCGGGGCAAAATCGGTGATTTTGGTCGGCGCAATGACCACGCCGCCAGCGTGCTTGCCGGCGTTTCGCGTGACACCTTCCAGCTTGCGCGCCATGTCGATCAGCGCCCTGACCTCTTCATCGGCGTCATAGATCTCAGGCAGCTGCGGTTCAGCCTGAAACGCTTTTTCCAGCGTCATGCCCGGATCGGGTGGCACCAGCTTGGAGATGCGATCGACAAAGCCATAAGGATGGCCCAGCACGCGCCCTACATCGCGGATCACCGCTTTCGCCGCCATGGTACCGAAGGTGATAATCTGCGAAACCGCTTCACGGCCATACATCTCGGCAACGTGATCGATCACCTGATCGCGCTTCTCCATGCAGAAGTCGACGTCAAAGTCGGGCATGGAGACACGTTCCGGATTCAGGAAGCGTTCAAACAGCAGGTCAAATTCCAGCGGATCGAGGTCGGTGATCTTCAGCGCATAGGCCACCAGTGAACCGGCACCGGAACCGCGTCCGGGTCCGACCGGGATCCCGTTATCTTTTGACCACTGGATAAACTCCATCACGATCAGGAAGTAGCCCGGGAACCCCATCTGGTTGATAACGTTGAGCTCAATCTCCAGACGCTCATCGTAGGCCGGGCGCTTCTGCGCACGCAGCTCTTCATCCGGAAAGAGAAACGCCAGGCGCTCTTCAAGCCCCTCGCGTGATTTCACCACCAGAAACTCTTCGGTGGTCATCTCGCCGGTCGGGAACTGCGGCAGAAAATATTCGCCGAGGCGGACGGTGACGTTACAGCGCTTAGCAATCTCTACGCTGTTTTCCAGCGCTTCCGGGATGTCCGAAAACAGCTCGCACATCTCCTCTTCGCTGCGCATATATTGCTGAGGACTGTAGTGGCGCGGACGTTTCGGATCGTCCAGCGTATAACCGTCGTGGATCGCCACGCGGATCTCATGCGCATCGAAGTCCTCTTCATTGATGAAGCAGACTTCATTGGTTGCCACTACCGGTATCCCTTCCGCTATCGCCAGCTCAACGGCGGCATGCAGATAGCTCTCCTCATCGGCACGTCCGGTGCGGAGCAGCTCAAGGTAGTAACGGTCGGGAAAGTGCTGCTGATAAAAGCTCAGACACTGCGCCACCAGCGCGTTATTGCCGCGCAGCAGGCTGCGTCCGACATCGCCGCGTCGTCCGCCCGACAGGACAATCAGCCCTTCGCCCAGCTCAATCAGCCAGTCGCGATCGAGGATAGGCCCGGCAATGCCGTAGCCGCGCTGATAGGCGCGCGAAATCAGCAGTGTCAGATTCTGATAGCCCGTGTTATTCGCCGCGAGCAGCGTAAGCTGCGTAAGCTCATCGCCCATCAGCTCGCTGGCGACCTGGAAATCAGCGCCGATAATCGGCTTAACGCCGGCACCGTGGGCGCTGCCATAGAAGCGCACCAGGCCGCAGAGGTTGGTATAATCCGTAATCGCTATTGCCGGCATCCCCAGCGCCGCGGCTTTTTTCACCAGCGGACCGGTCTTCGCCAGGCCATCGACCATGGAGTAGTCGCTGTGCACGCGCAGATGTATAAAACGAGGTTCAGCCATATCGGTTTCCGGTTAAAACAGCGTCAGGCTTAATAAAGCGGCGCGGGTTGTACTGAGGCGTGCAGTTCGGCATCCAGCAGCGCGTTGCGCACCGGCGCAAAACTGCGACGATGATGCGGCGTGGCACCAAACTGTTTGAGCTTCGCCATATGAAGCGCGGTGGGGTAACCTTTATGCTGCACAAAGCCATACTGCGGAAAGAGACGATCGAGTTCAGCCATTTCGCGATCGCGCGTCACTTTGGCAATAATGGATGCAGCGCTGATTTCCTGCACCAGACTGTCGCCTTTGATCACCGCCTGCGCAGGCATCGCCAGCGCCGGACAGCGATTGCCATCGATCAGCACAAAATCGGGCGTAAGGTGCAGCCCTGCCACCGCGCGCTGCATCGCCAGCAGCGTGGCATGCAGAATATTGAGCTGGTCGATCTCTTCTGGCTCAGCCCTGCCGAGCTCCACGCCAGCGCCTTTTCGGTAATTTCATCATACAGCGCCAGACGGCGCTTTTCCGACAGCTTTTTTGAGTCTGCCAGACCAGCAATCGGGTTAGCAGGATCGAGGATCACCGCCGCCGTTACTACGGCCCCTACCAGCGGGCCGCGTCCGACTTCGTCCACGCCCGCAATACGTTGCGCATCAGGATAGATAAATTCAGCCATGAGCAATCTCCAGTACCGCATCCGCCGCCTGCTCATCGGCATTCCAGCGGATCTGCTGATGCAGTTGAGTAAAGGTTTCCAGCAGCGCGTCGCGTTCGGCACCCGCATGCAGCAGCGGCTCCAGCGCGGCGGCCAGCGTCTGCGGCTGGCACTCATCCTGCAGCAGCTCTTTAACCAGCTCCCGTCCCGCCAGCAGATTAGGCAGCGAGACGTAAGGCGTTTTGACCAGGCGCTTCGCCAGCCAGAAGGTAACGGGTTTCATACGATACCCCACGACCATCGGGCACTTTGCCAGCATACACTCCAGCGCCGCGGTGCCGGATGCCAGAATAGCCGCATCGCTGGCGATCATCGCCTGACGCCCTTTGCCATCCAGCAGGTGCATAGGCAGCTCAGGCGCAATCTCCGCTTTAATCTGTTCAAACTGCGCCCGCCGCTTTGCGTTAACCAGCGGAACCACGATTTCCAGCGCCGGGTAGCGCTGACGCAGCAGCTGCGCCGCGCGCAGAAAATCGGCGCTCAGCATTTCAACTTCTGCGCCACGACTGCCTGGCAGTAAACCCAGACAGATCGCATTGTCTGCAATACCCAGCTCGCGACGCGCGGCCTGCTTATCAGGCTGCAGCGGCATCGCATCAGCCATGGTGTGACCGATAAAACGACACGGCACGTTAAAGCGATCGTAGAACGCTTTCTCGAACGGCAGAAACGCCAGCACCATATCGGTGTTGCGGCCAATCTTAAAGACACGTTTCTGACGCCATGCCCAGACGGAAGGGCTGACGTAGTGCACGGTACGAATACCGGCACGCTTCAGGTTGCCTTCCAGGGTGATATTAAAATCTGGCGCATCGATACCCACAAATACGTCAGGGCGGAGCGCGGTGAAGCGCTGCGTCAGGTCTTTGCGGATGGTCAGCAGGCGTCGCAGGCGGCCCAGCACTTCGACAATGCCCATCACCGCCAGCTCTTCCATTTCGTACCAGACTTCGCAGCCTTCTGCCTGCATCAGCGGACCCGCTACGCCAACAAAGCGTGCATCAGGATGACGCGCTTTCAGCGCGCGGATCAGACCGGCACCAAGAATATCGCCGGAGGTTTCTCCGGCGACCAGGGCAATCGTTAAGGGACGCACTGACATGAATTAACGGATCAATCCACGGGTTGAACGGGCGAAGAAATCAAAGAACGGCTGGACTTCGCTGTGCTGCTGCGCCAGCGCCTCGATTTCAGGCTTTACCTCCTCCAGCGTTTTACCGCTGCGGTAGAGCAGCTTGTAAGCGTTGCGAATAGCATGCAGCGCCTCTTTGCTGAAGCCGCGACGCTTGAGACCTTCAATATTGACGCCAAACGGCGTGGCGTGGTTACCCTGCGCAATAATGTATGGCGGAATATCCTGCGCCACGCCGGAACAACCGCCAACCATAACGTGAGCGCCGATAGTGCACCACTGGTGCACGGCCGTCACGCCGCCGATGATCGCAAAATCATCCACGGAAACGTGGCCGCCCAGCGTCACGTTATTTGCCAGAATGCAGCGGCTGCCAATCACGCAGTCGTGTGCAATGTGCGCATTCACCATCAGCAGGTTGTCGCTGCCAACTTTAGTCAGTCCGCCACCCTGCGTGGTGCCGCGATGAATGGTCACGCTTTCGCGGATCCGGTTGCGATCGCCGATTTCGGTGCGGGTAGGCTCACCCGCATATTTCAGATCCTGGTTTACCTCACCAATAGAGACAAACTGATAGATCTGGTTCTCTTCGCCGATGCGCGTATGGCCATTAACCACTACGTGTGATTTCAATACCGTACCTGCGCCAATTTCCACGTCAGCGCCCACAATACAGAAGGGACCGATATGAACATTTGCACCCAGTACAGCACCCTCTTCAACGATGGCGGTCGGATGGATGGTGGCGGTTGAATCAATCACTAATTATGCCTCCCGGCTACGGGCACACATCATGGTCGCTTCACAGACAATTTTACCATCCACTGTAGCAACGCCTTTAAAACGTGTCAGACCACGACGGGTTTTTTCGAAGGTGACTTCCATGATCATCTGGTCGCCTGGTACTACCGGGCGCTTGAAGCGGGCTTCATCGATACCGGCAAAATAATAGAGCTCGCCAGGTTCCAGTTTGCCAACGCTTTTAAACGCCAGAATACCGGTCGCCTGCGCCATCGCTTCTAAAATCAGAACGCCTGGGAAAATCGGTTTACCAGGGAAGTGCCCCTGGAAAAACGGTTCATTAACAGAAACGTTCTTTACCGCACGCAGATATTTGTGCTCTTCAAAATCCAGCACGCGATCCACCAGCAAAAACGGATAGCGGTGCGGCAGCAGTTCTAAAATCTCTTCGATTTTCAGAGTATGCGTTTCAGTAGTCAAAATACTCTTCCTGTCCTAAAAAATCTGATGGCAACAATAACACGGCCTGCACCGATCAAAATGATCTTTCGCAGGCCGCAAATCAGTTCGGTGGCGTTCGCTTCTCTGCGCTACCTGCCGTCCTTTACCACACTGAAGGGCAAAAGCAGGCAGGCGGCATTATTATGAAAGCGGGTCGCGCGGATGTGCTTAGCTGTTTTTATCAACTTTGCGTTCGATGGCTTTCAGACGTTTGCTTATGTCATCGATATTCATCACCAGCGCTGCCGTTTTACGCCAGGCTTTGTTCGGTTGCAGTGGGATCCCTGAGGAGTAAACCCCCGGCTCTGTAATGGGACGCATCACCATGCCCATACCGGTTACGGTTACTTTATCGCAGATCTCCATATGGCCGTTAATGACGCTGGCGCCGCCAATCATACAGTAACGTCCAATCTTCAGGCTACCGGCCATGATCACACCTCCCGCAACGGCTGTATTGTCACCAATTACAACGTTGTGGGCAATCTGACACTGGTTGTCTATGATAACACCATTGCCGATCAGAGTGTTATCCAGCGCACCGCGATCGATAGTGGTGCAGGCACCAATCTCTGTCCGGTCACCGATGATGACCGTGCCGAGCTGAGGGATTTTCACCCAGTTGCCGCGATCGTTAGCATACCCGAAACCATCTGCACCGATGACAGTGCCTGACTGAATCAGACAATCCTGACCAATCTGAATCTCATGATAAATCGTCACGTTGGCCCAGAGGCGCGTGCCGCTGCCAATCCGGCTCTTTTTGCCGACAAAGCAGCCTGCACCAATCACGACGTTGTCACCCAGCTCAACGCCAGACTCAATCACCGCGTTCGCCCCTACCGACACATTTTGTCCCAGCGAGGCGGAAGGATCGATCACCGCGCTGGGCGCGATATTCTGCGCGGGCTGTGGCGTGGTGTCCAGCAGTTGTGCCATGCGGGCATAGGTAAGATAGGGATTTTTCACTACCAGGGCGGCAGTATTGCACCATTCCAGATCCGCTTCCGTCAGCACCACGGCTGACGCCTGAACGCTGGCGAGCTGCTCGCGGTAGCGGCTGTTGGCAAGAAAAGTGATTTGACCAGGGGTGGCGGATTGCATAGAAGCAATGCCGGAGATGACGATATCGCCATCTCCGTGCAATTCTGCATCCAACTGCTGGGCTAAATCAGCCAGTCGAATTGATGACATCGATTATTTAACCTGTTTCAGCACGTCAGCAGTAATGTCTTTCGCATTAGCAGCATAGGCTACGGCGTTAGCATCAATCACGACATCATAACCATCGCTGTCTGCCACTTTCTTCACGGCATCCTGGATACGGCTCAGCAGTTTGTTACGCTCTTCCATCTGGCGACGACGGTTATCCTGTTCGAAAGCCTGGGCTTTGCTGGAGAAGGCTTCGCGCTGGGACATGATGTCTTTTTCCATGCGGCTGCGCTCGCTCGCCTTCATGGTAGAAGCATCACGCTGCAGTCTCTGCATTTTGGTCTGCAGATCGCGTTCCTGGCCCTGCAGCTCAGTTGCGCGGCCTTTGAACTCATTTTCAAGCTGTTTAGCAACGGTCGCACGTTGCGGTAACTGCTGGAAAATGCTGGACACGTTTACCACTGCAATTTTGTCAGCAGCCTGAACGCCAGCGGAAACCGCTAAAGCAAGACCCAGACCTGCGGCACACAACAACTTTTTCACTATAAACTCCTTACCATCAACGTTTGTGTCTGCGACACAGTGTTTGGCTCGCTTAGCGCTTTGCTGCGCTAAGCTATGCCGTACTTCGCTTCCGCTTCCCTGCTCAGAACATTACCAGGTTTTACCAATGTTAAACTGGAACTGCTCTGCTTTGTCTCCCTCGACTTTCTTCACCGGCTGGGCATAGGAGAAGACCAGCGGGCCCAGTGGCGACATCCACTGCAGCGCCAGGCCTGCAGAGACGCGAATGTTGTTAGGATCGCTATAGTCCGGAATATCCGCAGCGCGGGTGGCTGCCGTATTCTGCCAGTTAGTATCCCAGACGGTACCGGCGTCCACAAACAGTGAAGTGCGCACGGAGTTAGCGTACTTCTCGCTCAGGAACGGCGTTGGCGTGATCAGCTCGAGGCTGGCAATCGCCATTGCGTTACCGCCTACTGCATCATCTGACTTACAGATCCCGTTTGGATCGGTCAGATTACACGATGAGGAGCGATCGTTAAGGTAAGCGGCTTTCGGACCAATAGTATTGGAACGGAAACCACGTACCGTGCTGGAGCCACCGGCGTAGAAGTTCTCATAGAACGGCATCTCTTTATCCCCGATGCCGTCTCCATAGCCCACACGACCACGCCCCAGGACTACCCAGGTGCCGTCACGGTTCAGCGGCACATACTGCTGCGTGTCCAGCGTCGCTTTATAGAACGCGTTGTCTGAACCTGGAATCGTCACCTTACCGTTCAGGTTGGTGCGGTTACCGCGCGTCGGGAAGAAGCCGCGATCCAGCGTATTGTAGGTCCAGCCATAGTTAAAGGTAAAATCATCCGCAGAGAAATCGCCTTTATTATTGAGTCCCTGTGGACGCCCGACCGAGTCGAGGTAACGCCACATTGCTACCTGCGGCCGCATGTTCGACAGATCGTTATGCACATAGCCTAAGCCAACGCGCAGGGTGTTGTTCTCATTAACCGGGAAGCCGAGCGTACCATCAACACCGTAACTCTTGTTGGTGTAGTCTGACAGATCGGCATCGTCCGCTTTAAAGTCGTTATAGAACAGGCGACCGCCCAGACTCACGCCGTCAACCGTAAAGTAGGGATCGGTCAGTGAGAATTCAGCATAGGTCTGATAATCATTTTTGGTACCGCTGATACTAACGGTATTACCGGTACCGAGCCAGTTATCCTGGGTAACACCCACCTGGAAGCTGACGCCGCTTTCTGTTCCGTAGCCCACGCCAAAGTTAAAGGTACCGGTGTTGCGCTCTTTAACTTTGTAGACCACATCCACCTGATCCGGCACGCCTGGTACGCGCTGCGTATCCACATCAACCGTTTCAAAGTAACCGGTGCGGTTCAGACGCTCTTTACCCTGATCAACCAGATCGCTGCCCAGCCATGCGCCTTCCATCTGACGCATCTCACGGCGCAGTACAGCATCTTTTGAGGTGTCGTTCCCTTCAAAACGGACTTTACGCACGTAATAGCGATTACCGGCATCAACGTTAATATGCAGCTTAACGGTTTTGTCAGCGTCGCTGATTTCTGGCTGCGTCACGACGCGCGGATAGGCATAGCCATAGCGGCCCAGCAGCTTTTTGATATCATCTTCCATCTGCGTCACTTTGGTGCCGTTGTAAAGCTCACCATTCGGGATTTTGGTCAGATGTTCAATTTCTGCTGAGTGGCCCGCCATGCTGCCGTTCACAATCACGCCGGCGATTTTATACTGGTCGCCTTCATTGATGTTGACGGTGATGTAGATGCCTTTTTTATCCGGCGTCAGGCTGACCTGAGTCGAGTCGATATTAAAGCGCGCATAACCGCGATCCAGATAGAAACTGCGCAGCGTCTCAAGGTCGCCGGCCAGCTTCTGCTTCTGATATTTGCGATCGCCGACTACGTTCCACCACGGCACTTCATCACGCAGCTGGAAGCGGGAGATCAGTTCATCAGAGCTGAACGCTTTGTTACCCACGATGTTGATCTGCTGAATTTTGGCAGAGACACCTTCCTGGAAAACAAATTTCAGATCCACGCGGTTACGCGGCAGCGGTGTGGCAATCGCTTTTACGCTGGCGGTGTATTTGCCGACGCTGTAGTAGAAATCTTCCAGTCCCTTCTCGATTGAAGAGAGCGTGGTGCGATCCAGCGCTTCGCCGACGCGAACGCCTGACGCTTCGAGGTTCTGCTTCAGCTGATCCTCTTTCACCGCCTTGTTACCGGAGAATGTGATGCTGGCAATAGTCGGACGCTCTTTAACCTGAACAATCAGGGTCGTTCCGTCACGTAAAACCTGCACATCTTCAAAATTGCCGGTGGCAAACAGTGAGCGAATGGTGTTTCTGATATCATCATCATTCACCGTATCACCGACGCGTACCGGCATGCTGAGCAGAGCCGCGCCGACGGCGACTCGCTGGAGACCTTCGAAATGAATGTCGTTCACCACGAAATCGTCTGCACCGTAAACGGTGGCGCTGCTAAACAGCAGCGACGCTATGAGCAACTTTTTCATCGCCATCGTTGTTATGCGTTTTCCTAACACATCCCGCACCTGTCTGCGTTCCAGACGTTACAGGCGAGAGAAATCATTGAAAAGTGCAAGCCCCATTAACAGCACCAGCAAAATTGAGCCGATGCGATAACTGAAGTCCTGAACTCGCTCGGACACCGGTCCTCCTTTGATCTTTTCGATCGCCAGAAAAAGCAGATGCCCACCATCTAAAACCGGTAACGGAAACAGGTTGATGATGCCCAGATTGACGCTTATCAGCGCCAGGAACATCAGATAATAAATCACCCCGTACTCCGCTGATAAACCGGCACCCTGCGCAATCGAAATCGGGCCGCTCAGGTTATTCAGCTTTACATCACCTGTAATCAGCTTACCCAGCATCGACACCGTAAGCTTCATCAGCTGCCAGGTTTTGACGCCTGCCTCACCGATAGCGGCCACCGGCCCATACTGTTTCACCGTTTTATACGCGTCAGGCAGCGGCTGCACGCGCGGAATAACGCCGGCGAATCCCTCTTCAGGCTTGCCCGGCTTCGCGGCTGGCGTCAGCGTCAGAGAGTGCCGGGCGCCATTTCGCTCAACCTCAAGCGCCATCGGTTTACCCGGATTATCCCGTACCTGGCCGGCAAATGTCTGCCACTGCGTTAACGGCTGACCATCGACTTTAACGATCCTGTCGCCCGCTTGCAAACCGGCAGCGCTGGCGGGTGAATCCGCCTGTATTTCTGCCAGCGTGGTTTCAATCTGTGGCCCGCGTGGACGAATGCCGAGCGCTACCACCGGATCCTGCTTGTCTGGCTCAAACTGCCAGTCACGCAGGTCGACCCGCTTCTGCTGGGTTGCGCTTTCGCCAAACTGAGAAACGGTCAGCGTGGTACTCTCATCGCCGATTTTCCCAATCAGGGCCATGCGCACAGCATCCCAGTCAGGCGTTTCGATACCGTCAACTGCGTTAAGTTCCATGCCTGACTGAATTTGCGCTTCCGCTGCGACGGAGCCGCTCACAATTTCGCCAACCACCGGCCGTACGCCGGGCACGCCATGCATAAAGACCAGCCAGTAAGCGAAGATAGCGAAGAGGAAATTGGCAACCGGCCCCGCGGCGATGACGGCAGCACGCTGCAGCACGGTTTTGTTGTTAAACGCCTCGTGACGGCGCTCAGCGGAAACGCTCTCTACGCGCTCATCCAGCATTTTGACATAGCCGCCGAGCGGGATCAGCGCAATAACATACTCTGTCCCCTGCCGGTCAGTCCGTCGCCAGAGCGCCTTACCGAAACCGATAGAAAAGCGTTCGACATAGATGCCGCACCGGCGTGCCACCCAGAAGTGGCCAAACTCATGCACGGTGATCAGCACGCCCAGCGCGACGATGAAAGCAGCAAAACTCCAGAGAATGCTTAACATAGT
Source organism: Pantoea eucrina (assembly GCF_002095385.1). GTDB lineage: Bacteria > Pseudomonadota > Gammaproteobacteria > Enterobacterales > Enterobacteriaceae > Pantoea > Pantoea eucrina. The sequence goes on from NZ_MIPP01000031.1 coordinate 25,201, forward strand.
TGCTGCTCCTAGAGGGTATGAAACACCAGCAGCAGCAGGCAGGCAAATACCGGCACGGCCGCTGTGAGGCTATCGATACGATCGAGGATACCACCGTGGCCGGGGATAAGATTTCCGCTGTCTTTAATGCCCGCTTCGCGCTTAAACATGCTTTCAGTGAGATCGCCTAATACCGAGGCAAGCGTGGCAACAACGGCACACGCAATCAGCGTGCCCGGCGCCACCGTCAGCGGAGCCAGCAGTGCAAACAGCCAGGCGATAATAGCGGAAGAGAGCAGGCCACCAAAAAAGCCTTCCCAGGTTTTACCCGGTGAAACTTTAGGCGCCAGCTTGTGTTTGCCGAACAGCCGGCCAAACATATAGGCACCCGAGTCCGCGCCCCATACCAGCAGCATAACGAACAGGAGCCACCAGGCGCCGGCGAAGTGATCAATGTCGTAGTGATACTGGCGCAGCGCGATCATGCCACAGAAAAACGGGACGATAGTCAGCACGCCAAACAGCAGACGAAGCGGACGCGAGCCGCGCCAGAGTGCGGCAGAGGCGGGATAGAACAGCACCAGAAAGAGAGCAACGACCCACCAGCCAAGTGCGGCCCAGAGCGAGCTTTCCAGCTGAGGCTGATGCGCATCGTGAGAATAGGACGGTAAGGTAAACAGCATCGCTGCCAGCAGCAGGCCACAGAGCAGCGCCAGCCAGACGCGCTGCTGACGGGTAGCCATACCGGCCAGCTGCCCCCACTCCCAGGCGGCGAGCATGCAGATAGCAATCGTGGTAATCGCGAAACCAGACAGCGGTAACCAGAATAGCGCAGCGATCACCAGCGGAATCAAAATAAACGCGGTGATCAGACGAGACTTCAGCAAAGGTTACCCCCAGGTAGCTCAGGCGCCGCCTGGTGCAGCGCCGCCATAGCGTCGCTCCCGCAGAGAGAATGCATTCAGTGCACCTTCAAAAACATGTTCATCAAAATCAGGCCAAAGAACATCGGTAAACCAGAACTCAGCATAGGCTATCTGCCACAGCAGGAAGTTGCTGATTCGATGCTCTCCCCCGGTCCTTATCACTAAATCCACCGGCGCCAGCTCCTGCATACAGAGGTAGGGAGCAAGGCTTTCTTCGGTTATCTGGTCAGGACGCAGTAGCCCTTCCTGAACCTGTTCGGCCAGTTTCCTGGCACCCTGGATAATATCCCAACGGCCGCCATAGTTGGCAGCAATGTTGAGGGTCAGTCCATTATTTTGTTGAGTCAGTTCCTCGGCGCGGCGAATGCGTTCCTGAATACGACCAGAAAAACGGCTGATATCACCAATAATGCACAGACGTACATTATGCTTATGCAGGCTCTTTACTTCACTGTCGAGAGCCCAGATAAATAATTCCATTAATGCCGTCACTTCCTGCGGCGGTCGGCTCCAGTTTTCACTGCTGAACGCATAGAGCGTTAACGCTTCCAGCTTGTGGCTGACCGCAAAGCTGACGGCACGGCGAACCGATTTTACCCCGGCTTTGTGGCCTGAAATACGCAGTTTGCCCTGATTTTTTGCCCAGCGACCATTACCATCCATAATGATGGCCACGTGACGTGGTGTGCAGTACGACCCGTCATCGATTGTATTGTGATTGTTGGACGACATAACGCGTAATAATTCCTTTCATCAGAAATGCTGTGTTTTCTGAATACATTGCGCCTGCGGCAAAGGCCGGCCCGTAAGCCGGATGACATCGAAACAATGTCGTGCCGTAAAACGCGAGCGACTATACCATTTTCAGCCAGAGCGAACAAATAGCGGGGCTATCAGCCAGCCAGAGTGACGCGTGACAGCAGTGCCTTTGCATGCTGCCGCGCCAGTCGATCGATTTCCAGCACCTCATCAATACTGGCTGGCTCCGGCGAGCTGAGCGTAGCCAGTACTTCGCTGTTGAGGGCGGCAATATCGGTAAAGCGAATCTGATGCTGCAAAAACGCTGCTACCGCGATTTCATTTGCTGCATTCAGCGTCGTCGTGGCCGCCTGCCCTGCAGTACACGCATCGATTGCCAGCTTCAGGCAGGGATAGCGTACGTAATCGGGTTCAGCAAACGTCAGCGCTTTCATTCGGGTGAAATCAAGCGGCGTGACGCCAGCGGCGATACGTGCAGGCCATGCCATGCTGTGAGCAATCGGTGTGCGCATATCAGGCGATCCCAGCTGCGCCAGCACGCTGCCGTCACAATAACGCACCATAGAGTGGATCACCGACTGCGGGTGCAGGATGACCTCCATTTGCGCGTCAGTGGCGTTGAACAACCAGCGGGCTTCAATGTATTCAAGACCTTTATTCATCATAGTGGCCGAATCAACGGAGATTTTGCGCCCCATTGACCAGTTCGGATGCGCACAGGCCTGATCCGGCGACATAGCAGCCAGATCGGCCAGTGGCGTGTCACGAAAAGGACCACCCGATCCCGTAAGGAGAATCGAGTCGATCCCGTTCTCCCGCAGATCAGCGTACCCCAACTGATGCTGTATGGAAGCGGGCAAACTCTGAAAAATGGCATTATGCTCGCTATCGACCGGCAGCAGCTGCGCCTGATGCTGGCGCACAGCCTCCATAAACAAGCGGCCGCATGTGACAAGTGACTCCTTGTTAGCCAGCAGCACGGTTTTTCCGGCACGAATCGCTGCCAGCGTTGGCTGCAGGCCCGAGGCGCCGACAATCGCCGCCATCACCTGATCAACCTCATCCAGCGCCGCCAGATCGCAGGCTGCCTGAACGCCGGAGAGCACTTCGGTATCGACATTGAGTGCTCTCAGTCGCTCACGCAGGTCGGCAGCGGCGGTCTCATCAGACATCGCTGCATAGCGTGGCCGGAACTGCTGGCACTGCTCAGCCATCAGCGCAGCATTCTGCCCTGCGACCAGCGCCGTAACCTGATAGAGATCGGGATTCGCGGCGACAACCGCCAGCGTACTGGTGCCAATTGAGCCGGTGGATCCCAGAAGAGTTAATTGCTTCATCATGCTATCCCTGTGAAGTCATCATAGGTGCCCGCAACGGCGCCAGGCACAATGTAAAACGCCGCCAGAGTGCATTCGGTACGAATACGGCTCTGAACGGCGTTTTATATCTGTTACAGGCAGGCGCTTACCTGCCTCCAGCAGATACAGATCGGGCTGACAGACTCAGAAGTCCATCAGCTCCTTCTCTTTTTCTGCCAGCGCAGCATCAACATGCTTGATGTGAAGGTCGGTCATTTTCTGGATATCATCCTGTGAACGACGTTCGTCATCTTCGCTGATCTCTTTATCTTTCAGCAGCGCTTTGATCTTATCGTTGGCATCACGGCGAACGTTACGCACGGAAACACGCCCCTGCTCTGCTTCGCCACGAACGATTTTGATCAGATCTTTACGGCGCTCTTCTGTCAGCGCTGGCAGCGGAACACGGATGTCGGTGCCGGCTGAACTTGGATTCAGGCCGAGGTCGGACGTCATAATCGCTTTCTCAACGGCCGGACCCAGAGAGCGATCGAACACGTTGATTTTCAGCGTACGGGAATCTTCTACCGTTACGCTGGCGAGCTGACGCAGTGGCGTAGGTGTACCGTAGTATTCCACCACAATGCCGTCGAGCAGTGAAGGTGAAGCACGACCGGTACGCACTTTGCTGATGGTGCTTTTGAATGCTTCCACGCACTTGTCCATGCGTGTTTCGGCATCTTTTTTAATATCGTTAATCACGTTAAAACCCTTGGATTCGGTTTGACCTGGCCATTTCCGCACGCGTCGGAACTGGTATCGATAAACATCGATCATCCTGCTACCTGCTGCTGACGTACAAGCCGCCTGCAACATCGATTATGTCAGGTAGTGGCGCAGCGTCAGGCACTGCGCTATCAGAATATACCTTATTTTACCTTGCGTCGGATATTAATGCGTAATCAGGGTGCCTTCTTTTTCACCCATTACCACGCGACGCAGTGCGCCAGGCTTATTCATGTTGAAGACGCGAATCGGCAGTGCGTGGTCACGCGCCAGCGTAAAGGCGGCCAGATCCATAACTTTCAGCTCTTTTTCCAGTACTTCAGCGTAGCTGAGCTGATCGTACAGCGTCGCGTCCGGATTTTTCACCGGATCGGCTGAGTAGACGCCATCTACTTTGGTCGCCTTCAACACGACGTCCGCTTCAATCTCAATGCCGCGCAGGCAGGCAGCAGAATCGGTGGTAAAGAACGGGTTGCCGGTACCGGCAGAGAAGATCACCACGCGGTTATTACGCAGCAGGCTGATCGCTTCAGCCCAGCTGTAGTTGTCACAGACGCCGTTAAGGGGGATGGCAGACATCAGGCGTGCGTTCACATAGGCGCGGTGCAGCGCATCACGCATTGCCAGGCCGTTCATGACGGTCGCCAGCATACCCATGTGGTCGCCTACTACGCGGTTCATGCCCGCCTGAGCGAGGCCTGCGCCACGGAACAGATTACCGCCACCAATCACCACACCTACCTGGATGCCCAGCTCAACCAGCTCTTTCACCTCTTGCGCCATGCGGTCAAGCACGCTCGCGTCGATACCAAAACCTTCGGCACCCTGCAGGGCCTCGCCGCTCAGTTTCAGTAGGATACGTTGGTATACAGGTTTTGCGTTGGTCGCCATGGTCAATTCTTCCTGGAGGATAAGATGAATGAGAAGTTAAATCTGGTGGATCATCCGCTTAGCGCGTCAAAAAAGCTATTGGGATGAGACTGAAAATCACTGCGCCAAAACGCAGACAAAAAAGAACCGCCTCGCGGCGGTTCCGGTCACTCATTAAGACTGTTTGGACATCGCAGCCACTTCAGCTGCAAAGTCGGTTTCAACTTTCTCAATGCCTTCGCCCACTTCAAAGCGGATGAAGTTGATGACATCTGCGCCTTTCTCTTTCAGCGCCTGACCCACAGTTTTGCTTGGGTCGATAACGAAAGCCTGACCAGTCAGAGAGACTTCGCCGGTGAATTTCTTCATACGGCCTTCAACCATCTTCTCTGCGATCTCTTTTGGCTTGCCAGACTGCATCGCGATATCCAGCTGTACCTGGTACTCTTTCTCAACCACGTCAGCAGAAACATCTTCTGGCTTAACGAACTCTGGCTTGCTTGCCGCAACGTGCATTGCGATCTGCTTGCTCAGCTCTTCATCAGCAGCGGTGGTAGAAACCAGAACGCCGATACGCGCGCCGTGCTGGTAGCTGTTCAGCTGAGCGCCTTCCAGTACTGCTACGCGACGGATGTTGATGTTCTCACCGATTTTAGCAACCAGTGCAACACGCTCTTCTTCGAACTGTGCTTTCAGCGCTTCAACGTCGGTGATTTTGCCGGCAGTAGCTGCATCCAGAACTTTGTCAGCAAACGCCTGGAAACCGCCATCTTTAGCAACGAAGTCAGTCTGGCAGTTAACTTCCAGAATCACACCGTAACCATCAACGATTTTGGTTTTGATCACGCCGTCAGCTGCAACGTTACCTGCTTTTTTCGCAGCTTTGATTGCGCCAGACTTACGCATGTTTTCAATTGCCAGCTCGATGTCGCCGTTCGCTTCGGTCAGCGCTTTTTTGCAGTCCATCATGCCTGCGCCAGTACGCTCACGCAGTTCTTTTACCAATGCAGCGGTAATTTCAGCCATTCCAGAATCCTCGGTTCGTTTCCGGGTGCGTGCGCACGCGCAGAAACCTGTTGCGGAAAATTTACTCTGCCCCGCCAGCCCGTAACAGGGAGCGCGACAGACGGAGATAAATAAAAGGGGCCTGTGCGGCCCCTTATACAGATAACATCTGATGTCTAAGGGCTCTCAGAAAGAGCAATCCTTATTAAGCGTTTTCTAAAGACGCGTCTTCAGCCTGCTCAGCCAGGTCCTGTGAACGGCCTTCGCGCACGGTAGTGGCAACAGCAGTCAGGTACAGGCTTACAGCACGGATCGCATCGTCGTTACCAGGGATAACGAAATCAACGCCATCTGGATCAGAGTTGGTATCAACGATAGCAAATACCGGGATACCCAGGTTGTTTGCTTCTTTGATTGCGATGTGTTCGTGGTCAGCATCAACAACAAACAGCGCATCTGGCAGACCGCCCATGTCTTTGATACCACCCAGGCTGTTTTCCAGCTTGGCCAGCTCACGAGCACGCATCAGTGCTTCTTTCTTGGTCAGTTTGTCGAACGTGCCGTCCTGAGACTGAGTTTCCAGATCTTTCAGACGTTTGATTGACTGACGAACGGTTTTCCAGTTAGTCAGCATACCACCTAACCAGCGGTGGTTAACGAAGAACTGGTCGCAGCTCAGAGCTGACTCTTTTACCGCTTCAGCAGCAGCGCGCTTAGTACCAACGATCAGGATTTTACCTTTGCGAGAAGAGATCTTCTGCAGCTCAGCCAGAGCGTCGTTGAACATTGGTACAGTTTTCTCAAGGTTGATGATGTGAACCTTGTTACGTGCACCAAAAATGAATGGCTTCATTTTTGGGTTCCAGTAACGGGTCTGGTGACCGAAGTGAACACCAGCCTTGAGCATGTCGCGCATGGAAACAGTTGCCATGATTACCTCTAAAGTATGTTTGGGGTTGGGCCTCCATGTATCCCATACGACCGACCTCTTTCAAGGCACCCCGGCGTATGTGTCGATACATGTGTGTTTTAGTACACATAATGAGATTTATGCGCTTCCTGCCGTCTCGCTTTCGTAAGACAGCAGAGAATCGTCGGCGCGCTTTATACCATAACAGGTATAAATACGCCAGCGGTTGTTAGCGCAAAACGTGTGCGGCAATCCCGATTTGGCAGCCCATTTGCTGCCTGCTAACATGACTGCCACAGAACTCATTATTGTCGAAAATTTCGGCGATTGCGGAAAAATTCATGGCTATCTCAATTAAAACTCCTGACGAAATCGAAAAAATGCGCGTGGCGGGCCGCCTGGCCGCTGAAGTGCTGGAAATGATCGCCCCTCACGTTGTGCCGGGTGTGACCACCGGTGAGCTTGATCGCCTCTGCCACGAGCACATCACACAGCAGCAGCAGGCGGTTTCTGCCTGCCTTGGCTATCACGGCTTCCCTAAATCGGTCTGCATCTCGGTAAACGAGGTGGTGTGCCACGGTATTCCCAGCGACGATCGCGTCCTGAAAGAGGGTGATATCGTGAACGTTGATGTCACCGTCATTAAAGATGAGTATCACGGTGATACCTCAAAAATGTTTATCGTCGGCAAACCCACTATCCTCGGCGAGCGCCTCTGCCGCGTGACGCAGGAGAGCCTCTATATCGCTCTGCGTCTCGTTAAGCCAGGCATCCGCCTGCGTGAGCTGGGACGCGCGATCCAGCAATACGTTGAGGCGCAGGATTTCTCCGTTGTGCGTGAGTATTGCGGTCACGGTATTGGCAAAGGCTTCCATGAAGAGCCGCAGGTGCTGCACTATGACGCCGACGACAGCGGTGTGGTGCTGCAGGCCGGCATGACGTTTACCGTGGAGCCGATGGTTAACGCAGGCGATTACCGCATCCGCACCATGAAGGATGGCTGGACGGTGAAAACCAAAGATCGCAGCTTGTCCGCGCAGTATGAGCATACTATTGTGGTGACAGAAACTGGCTGTGAGATTCTGACGCTGCGTGAGGATGACACTATTCCGGCGCGGCTGGAAAACGTCTGATCCTCTCTCTGCTACCCACTGAGCCGGCTTGATGCCGGCTTTTTAATGCGCGAAGGGGCATGTTGATGAGCGGTAACGTGACCGAGGCAGTACACAAAATTCTCACCGATTCACCCGCCGGCTGGGCTGACGACGCGCTAACGCGTGAACAGCTGAAAGCCGCGCTGGAGCAGTTTCAGCACGCGCTGAGCCTCGCCTTTGATGCCGGCAGCGACGTGGAGTCGCTGATCGACACGCGCACGCTCTTTATCGATCGTCTGCTGCGACGGCTGTGGCGTTTCTTCGGTTTTGATACGCTAAGTGATATGGCGCTGGTCGCGGTGGGCGGCTATGGCCGTGGCGAGCTGCATCCGCTGTCGGACATCGACATTCTGATCCTCAGCCGTCAGCCCCTTGATGAGGCCGCCGCGCAGCGCACCTCTGAACTGATCACGCTTATGTGGGATCTGCGGCTTGAGGTGGGACACAGCGTGCGCACGCTTGAGGAGTGCCTGCTGGAGGGCTTATCCGATCTCACCGTGGCAACCAACCTGATTGAGTCGCGCATGCTGACCGGCGACGTTGCGCTGTTTCTTGAGCTGCAGAAGAATATCTTCAGCGAAGGCTTCTGGCCCTCATCGCGCTTTTTTGCTGCCAAAATTGAAGAGCAGCAGGAGCGCCATCAGCGTTACCACGGCACCAGTTACAATCTCGAACCCGATATCAAAAGCAGTCCGGGCGGCCTGCGCGATATCCATACCCTGCAGTGGGTAGCGCGTCGCCATTTTGGTGCCACCACCATGGATGAGATGATGGGCTTTGGGTTCCTGACCGAAGCGGAGCGCAATGAGATCAACGAGTGTCAGGAGTTTCTCTGGCGCATCCGCTTCGCCCTGCATCTGACGCTGCCACGCTACGACAACCGCCTGCTTTTTGATCGGCAACTGACCGTCGCGCATCGCCTCAGCTACTCCGGCGAAGGCAACGAGCCGGTTGAGCGCATGATGAAAGATTTCTACCGCGTAACACGCCGCATTAGCGAGCTGAACCAGATGCTGCTGCAGCTGTTTGATGAAGCGATCCTCGCCCTGCCAGCGACCGAAAAGCCGCGTGCGCTGGATGATGATTTTCAGCTACGCGGCGACCTGATTGACCTGCGCGACCCGGATCTGTTTCAGCGCGAGCCGCAGGCCATTCTGCGCATGTTTTATGTCATGGTACGCAACGCCTCAATTACCGGGATCTACTCCACTACCCTGCGCCAGCTGCGTCATGCGCGCCGCCATCTGCGGCAGCCGCTGTGCCAGATTGCTGAGGCGCGCCGCACTTTTATGGCGATTCTGCGTCATCCCGGCGCGGTAAAACGCGCGCTGCTGCCGATGCATCGCCATAGCGTACTCTCCGCCTATACGCCGCTCTGGGGCAACGTGGTCGGCCAGATGCAGTTTGATCTGTTTCACGCCTACACGGTGGATGAGCACACCATTCGCGTGTTGCAGAAGCTGGAGAGCTTCGCCGATGAGAGCACGCGGCCAAAGCATCCGCTGTGTGTGGAACTCTGGCCGCGCCTGCCCCAGCCGGAGCTGCTGCTGATGGCAGCGCTGCTCCATGATATTGCCAAAGGCCGCAACGGCGATCACTCAATACTGGGCGCGCAGGATGCGCTGGAGTTTGCTGAGCTGCACAACCTCAACTCCCGGGAGACCCAGCTGGTGGCCTGGCTGGTGCGTCATCATCTGCTGATGTCGGTCACCGCCCAGCGTCGCGATATTCAGGACCCTACGGTGATCCAGCAGTTCGCCGAGGTAATGCAGAATGAGAATCGCCTGCGCTATCTGGTCTGCCTCACCGTCTCCGATATCTGCGCCACCAATGAGAGCCTGTGGAACAGCTGGAAGCAGAGCCTGCTGCGCGAGCTGTTTTTTGCTACCGAGAAGCAGCTGCGACGCGGCATGGAAAATAGCCCGGATCTGCGCGAGCGGGTGCGCCACCATCGTCTGCAGGCGCTGGCGCTGCTGCGCATGGAGAACCTCAATGAAGAGCGGCTGCACCATATCTGGAGCCGCTGCCGCGCCGACTATTTTCTGCGCCATACGCCTAATCAGCTGGCGTGGCACGCCCGTCATCTGATTGACCACGACCTCAGCCAGCCGCTGGTGCTGGTCAGCCCACAGGCGACGCGCGGCGGCACGGAGATTTTTATCTGGAGCCCGGATCGCCCCTATCTGTTTGCCGCCGTAGCGGGTGAACTCGACCGCCGTAATCTCAGCGTGCACGACGCGCAAATCTTTACCAGCCGTGACGGCATGGCAATGGATACCTTTATCGTCCTCGAACCCGATGGCAGTCCGCTTTCACCCGATCGCCATCCGCTGATTATTCAGGCATTGCAGCAGGCCATTACGCAGCAGGAGTGGGTGCCGCCGCGTACCCGTCGCCAGTCCGCGCGCCTGAAACATTTCAGCGTGGACACTGACGTGAAATTTTTACCGACCCACACCGACCGGCGCAGCTATCTGGAGCTGATCGCGCTCGATCAGCCAGGACTGCTTGCCCGGGTAGGTGAAGTCTTTGCCGATCTCGGCGTGTCGCTGCACGGTGCGCGCATCAGCACCATCGGCGAACGGGTTGAGGATCTCTTTATCCTCGCCAACAGCGAACGGCGTGCGCTGAATGCAGAAATGCGCGATGTGTTACAACAACGGTTGACAGAGGCCCTTAATCCAAACGATAAAGTGTCCTGAATCACACTGCACAGATAAATTGAATCCTGTCCGGACACGTCCGGGCATCCGTATGACAGACTCAGGAAATAGCTATGCAACAGTTACAGAGCGTTATTGAATCCGCCTTTGAGCGCCGTGCTGACATCACGCCCGCCAGCGTCGACAGTGCCACCCGTGAAGCGATCAATCAGGTGATTGGTCTGCTGGACAGCGGCGAACTGCGCGTCTCTGAAAAAATCGATGGCGAATGGGTAACGCATCAGTGGCTGAAAAAAGCGGTGCTGCTGTCGTTTCGCATCAATGACAATCAGGTTATGGAAGGGGCTGAAACCCGCTTTTATGACAAGGTGCCGATGAAATTTGCCGGCTGGGACGATGCGCGCTTTAAAGCGGCAGGTTTCCGCGTGGTGCCACCAGCAGCCGTACGCCAGGGCGCTTTTATTGCGCGTAACACCGTGCTGATGCCTTCCTACGTCAACATCGGGGCTTTTGTCGATGAAGGTACCATGGTTGATACCTGGGCCACCGTGGGCTCCTGTGCGCAGATTGGCAAAAACGTGCATCTCTCCGGCGGCGTGGGCATTGGCGGCGTACTGGAGCCGTTGCAAGCTAATCCAACCATCATCGAAGATAACTGCTTTATCGGCGCACGTTCCGAAATCGTTGAGGGCGTGATTGTCGAGGAGGGTTCGGTGATCTCAATGGGCGTTTATATCGGCCAGAGCACCAAAATTTACGATCGCGAAACCGGTGAAGTTCACTACGGCCGCGTCCCGGCTGGTTCAGTCGTGGTCTCAGGTAATCTGCCGTCGAAAGATGGCAGCTACAGCCTCTACTGCGCGGTAATCGTGAAAAAAGTTGACGCTAAGACGCTGAGCAAAACGGGTATCAACGAACTGCTGCGTACTATCGATTAACCTCTCTGAGCGCTTTTCTTACTCATGACGGCACTGGCAACGGTGCCGTCATTTTTTCTTTACACCCCGCCTGATACAACCTGTTTTGCGCCGCAAATTAACTGGTGCGTTTACTTTTCAAACAGTTCATAATCCGCGCCAGTTAACTCCGGACGCGCACTGTCTGACCCGGTTTTTCGTCTAAAGTTTATAAGTATGCCGTAAGCGTTCCGGATCCGACCTGGAACGATTGATGACATGTCTGCGCGCTCACTCACTCTCAGAGGGAATTTAAACGCCATGTATGACAACCTGAAAAGCTTAGGTATCAGCAATCCTGAAGACATCGATCGTTACAGTCTGCGTCAGGAAGCGAACAACGACATCCTGAAAATCTATTTCCGCAAAGATAAAGGCGAATTTTTTGCCAAGAGCGTGAAATTCAAATATCCGCGCCAGCGCAAAACCGTGGTGGCCGAACATAACGGTCAGGGCTTCCGTGAAATTCAGGAGATCAGCCCCAACCTGCGTTACGTTATCGATGAGCTGGATCAGATTTGCCAGCGCGATCGGGTTGAGGTGGATCTGAAGCGCAAGATCCTCGACGATCTGCGCCATCTGGAGAGCGTGGTCTCTAATAAGATCGCTGAGATTGAAGCCGATCTCGATCAGCTGACCCGTAACAGCCGCTGATCCGTTTACACATTGCACTCAGGCCAGCGCTGCTGGCCTTTTTTACGCCCGTTCATCCAGCTGCAGCGCCACATACAGCAGCAGCCGGTCGTCGAAATTGCCGAGATCCAGTCCGGTCAGTTCTGAAATCCGGTTCAGACGATACTCCAGCGTATTACGATGAATAAACAGCGCGCGTGCCGTGGCGCCAGGCTGCACGTTATGGCTGAACCAGGCGAGCAGCGTACGCCGTAATAAACCGTTGGTATCGATGCTTCTGAGTTTTTCCAGCGGACGCGCCAGCTCGCTGGCCTGCCAGCCGCCACGCAGGCTGTCGAGCAGTACCGGCAGCACCAGATCCTGATAAAAAAAACTGCGCTGCTCCGGCATACGCTGCTTGCCCACTGACATAGTGGTGCGGGCAGTACGCCACGAGCGCGCAATGCCGCCCGGTCCGGGGAAATAATTGCCCAGCGCAATCCGCATACGCACCTGACCGCTCTCTTTCATACGCTGCAGCAGCTGGTCAACGCGCCGGCGGTGATCGTCATGATCGTAACGGCCGTGAGCGTTCAGCGCGGGTTTCAGCACCACCATCTCCGTCAGCGATACGATGGCAATGAGGTTATCGCGATCCGGCGTGGTCAGCAGCGTCTGCAGCTGCTGCAGCTCTGACATTGCGCTGTCTACGCCCAGCTGGCCGCTATCCACTTCCACTACCGCCACCACACGCGGCTGGTTAAGATCGATACCCAGCCGCTGCGCCCATTCGTTCAGCGTCGGCGAGAGTGTGTCGCTGCGGATCAGGTTAAGCACCAGCTCTTCGCGCAGGCGGCTATCCTGCGCCAGCAGATGCAGCAGCCGCGCCTGTTCCAGCATCATCTCCGCCGTCATACAGACCAGTTCGCCGTAATGCCGCAGGGCAGCAGGTTCTCCGGTCAGCCCGATGACTCCCACGATGCTGCCTTCAATGCGCAGCGGCAGATTGACGCCAGGCCGCACGCCGTGCAGATGCTTTGCTACCGCTTCATCAATATCTACCACCCTGCCCTGCGACAGTACCAGCAGCGCGCCCTCGTGCAGCTCGCCGATACGTTCACGATCGCCGCTGCCGATAATGCGCCCGCGCGCATCCATCACGTTGACGTTGCTGTCGATAATTTTCATGGTGCGCGCAACGATATCCTGCGCCAGACGCGCATCAAGATGAGAGGTTGCCATGGATCACTTCCTGAGCAAGGGGCAAACCGACAGAATACGCATCCTGCTGACGGCTGACATTGTGCAATTGCACATAGTGGCGGAGAGATTGCGGAAAATGTTACCGGGCGCACAAAAGAAAAAAGGCGAGCCGCAGCCCGCCCGGTTTATGCAGAGAGAATTACTGCATCAGCAGATAAAGCGACGCGTCACCGCGCAGAATGTTGAGCGCCAGTACCGGCGGTTTCGTGTCGAGAATTTTACGCAGTTCACCCAGGTTATCGATCGCCTGCTGGTTAACCCCGAGGATGATGTCACCTTTCTTCAGGCCGATACGCGCGGCCGCGCTGCCTGCTTTCACGCTGTCAACGCGCACCCCTTTATGGCCATTGCTCTCCACGTTGCTGAGATCGGCGCCTTCAATACCGGTGTAAATGGTCGCCGACTGCACTTTATCTTTGGTGCTCTGCTGCAGCTCTACCGTCACGCTCTGGGATTTACCCTCGCGCAGCAGACCCAGCTGCAGTTTGGTGCCCGTCGGCAGCGAGCCCACTTCAGCACGCAGGGCAGCAAAGCTGCTCAGCGGCTTGCCATTCAGTGAAACCACGACGTCGCCGGCTTTCACGCCCGCTTTTGCCGCCGCAGAACCAGGCAGAACCTGGCTGACAAAGGCGCCGCGCTGGGCATCAACCTTCATCGCTTTCGCCAGCTCTGAGTTCAGCTCGGTGCCGAGGATCCCCAGCTCACCGCGTTTAACCTGACCAAACTCCACCATCTGCGCCGTCAGGTTTTTCACCATCGAGCTGGGAATAGCAAAGCCGATGCCGATGTTACCGCCATCCGGTGCCAGAATAGCCGTGTTAATCCCGATCAGCTCGCCGTTCAGATTGACCAGCGCACCGCCCGAGTTGCCGCGGTTGATGGCGGCGTCAGTCTGGATAAAGTTCTCGTAATTCTCCACATTCAGGCCGCTGCGGCCCAGCGCAGAGACGATGCCGGAGGTCACGGTTTCACCCAGCCCGTAAGGGTTGCCGATCGCAACGGTATAGTCACCTACCCGCAGCGTATCGGAATCGGCCATTTTAATCGCCGTGAGGTTTTTCGCATCCTGCAGCTGGATCAGGGCAATATCAGACTGCGGATCTTTACCGATGATTTTGGCCTCATAGCGGCGGCCGTCGCTGAGCTGAACCTGAATTTTTGTGGCGTTGTCCACTACGTGGTTGTTGGTAACCACATAGCCTTTCTCTGCGTTAATAATGACGCCGGAACCGAGCGCGCGGAACGGCTGTTTTTGTGCATTGCCCGGTGCGCCATCATCTGCGCCACCGCCACCCTGACAGAGCGGCGATCCCTGAAAAGGCGATCCATCCTGACAGAAAGGCGAATTATCGCCAAAGAACTGCTGAAACTGCTGCGGCATGCGCGGCGTTTTTACCGCAGTGCTGCCTTCAACGTTGATGCTCACCACGGAAGGCATCACTTTTTCCAGCATGGGTGCCAGACTGGGCAGCTGCTGGCTGGAGGAGGACGCCGTTTCAGCGGCAAATACTGCAGCAGGCGCGCACGCCATACTCAGACTCAGTGCCAGCGCACTCAGCATCAATCTGTTTTTTTTCATTCGTTTTTTCTCTCTGAAAGTTGCAGCCTGACCATTGCTGTGGCCGTCATAACGGAGATAAATTTTATACGCAAAAAAGGCGATAAAGTTTTGCCTAAAGGTAAATATTTATGCGTCGTCTTTACAAAACTGGCCCTATTCTACCGCCATCATCCGGCGATATTCGTCCCACGCATAATTATCCGTCATGCCGCTGATATAATCCTGAATAAGGCGGAAGCGATAATAGCGCTCCCATAACAGCCGCTGATATTTATGCTCAACGACGCGCGCGCGCATCTGCTGCTGGTACGCCTTACGATGTTTACCGGAGAGCTTATGGAACAGGCGCGTCTCAATAGGATGGCCCGCCAGATAATCATCATTCATTAAGGTGGTAAATTGCTCATAATTGAGCTGCATCAGCGACTGATAGATCTCCAGCAGGCCTTTAATTACCCGGTAGCCCTGCAGCTCCAGCTGCTCTACTTCAGGATGATTAAATACCTGCTGACGCGCCACGGTTTTAAACAGCTTCAGCAGCCGCCCTTCATCACCATCATCTTCCAGCAGGGCGTGATTAAAATTGCCGGAGAAAATGGCCGGCAGGTTATCGACAAAGCGCCGCACCGCATGGCCTACCAGCAGATTCTGCACGTTTACGCGCAGCGACATAAAAAACTGATCGCTGATGCTGCGCCGTTTTTTCTGATTCGCCTCTTTCCAGGCCTCACCAATGGTGCGGCTAAATGCATCACCGGGAATCAGCGGCCCCCAGGCTTTAACCAGCGCGTGATAGAGCGTATCCACGGTAAATATCGCTTTTTCAACGGCGTCATCCAGGTCGGCAATACAGTATGAAATATCATCCGCCGCCTCCATTATCCAGGTCAGCGGATAGCGATGATGTTCCGCCAGATCGGTGGCGACGCGCAGCTCCGCAATATATTCCCGTTCAGAGAGATAAAAGCCGGGTTTTTTCATCAGGACGCTGAATTCAGCCGGCTTCTCACCCTGCCACCAGGCGGGGGCAGTATATTTCAGAATGCAGGCGACCTGGGCATAGCTAAGGTTAAGCTGCAGCAGCGTATGGACCAGCCGAATCGCCTGTGCATTCCCCTCAAAATTGCACAGATCCTGACGAATCATTGCATTCAGTTCGTTAAAGTCAGCCTGCTGTTCGTCGCTGGCCACGCCGGCGACCAGCGGATCCACCAGCTCTGCCGGCAGATTATCTTCGAACCAGTCATTAATCGCCGCTTCGCCAAAATGTCCAAACGGCGGGTTGCCGACGTCATGCAGCAGACAGGCCATCTCGACCAGCGTCTCTGTAGCCCCTTCAAAACCGTCCAGGCCATACTGCTCCAGCCCGCCGCCCTGGGTTTTCAGGGTATGGAGAATCTCCTTGGTAATGTAGCGGCCGGTCTGCTGGACCTCCAGCGAATGAGTCAGCCGCGAGCGTACGGCTGCGTTGCGCTCCAGCGGGAATACCTGGGTTTTTTGCTGCAGCCGGCGGATAGCGGCGGAGTTAATGATCCGGCCCCGATCGCTCTCAAAATGGCGGGTGATCGCGTATTCGCCTTCCGGTGCTTTACGGCTGGTATAAGGGCGCGTGAAACCGATCTTCTTCCTGAAATTAATCGCCACCATAGCGGGCCCTCTTTTTGGTGAATTCATCGCTCTGAAGCCATGATAGACTATGCCTCAGTTTCCTCTTAAACATCTATAAACACAGCGAGATTCTTTATGAAAGCAGGCATTATTGGCGCGATGGAGCAGGAAGTTACCCTGCTGCGTGACAAAATTGAAAACCGTCAGACGCTGAAGCTGGCCGGATGTGAAATCTATACCGGTACCCTGAATGGCGTTGAGGTTGCCCTGCTGAAATCAGGAATCGGGAAAACGGCCGCCGCGCTGGGCACCACCCTGCTGCTGCAGCTCTGCAAACCCGATCTGGTGATCAACACCGGCTCTGCGGGTGGCCTTGCGCCGACGCTGCAGGTCGGGGATATCGTGGTATCTGATGAAGTACGCTATCACGACGCTGACGTCACCGCTTTTGGCTATGTGCCGGGTCAGATGGCAGGTTGCCCGGAAGCGTTTGTGGCCGACAGCCAGCTGGTGACGGCCGCTGAGCAGACAATTAGCGAGCTGCAGCTGAACGCCGTGCGCGGCCTGGTGGTCAGCGGCGACGCGTTTATCAACGGTGCAGAGCCGCTGGCACGCATCCGCTCACAGTTTCCGCAGGCGATTGCCGTAGAAATGGAAGCCACCGCCATTGGTCATGTTTGTCACCAGTTTAACGTGCCGTTTGTCGTGGTACGCGCCATCTCTGACGTCGCCGATAAAACCTCCCACCTGAGTTTTGATGAGTTTCTCAGCGTGGCGGCCAGACAATCCTCTCTGATGACAGAGCGCCTGCTTGCCCGTCTGACGCATGGCTAAGTGGCTGCTCGCCGGGCTGCTGCTGCTCTGCAGCGGCCTGGTGTTAGCGGCTCCGCGCGTCATTACCCTCGCCCCGCATCTTACAGAGATGGCCTTTGCCGCCGGTATCACACCGGTGGCGGTCAGCGCCTGGTCCGACTATCCACCCGCTGCCCGGACGCTGCCGCAGGTAGCGAACTGGCAGGGCATCGGCGTTGAGCAGGTGCTGCAACTGAAACCAGACGTGGTACTGGCGTGGCGTGGCGGTAACCCGGCGCGTCAGATTGAACAGCTGCAGCACGCTGGCGTCAGGGTGGTCTGGATCGATCCGCAAAGCCTGGATGAGATGATAGATACCGTGCAGTCGCTGGCGCGCTGGAGCCCGCGGCCTGAACAGGCTGTTTCAGCTGCGCAGGCGCTGCGGGCGCAGGAAGCTGCATTGCGCCAGCGCTACCGGCACGCTGCTCCGGTGGCGCTGTTTCTGCAGTTCGGACAGCAGCCGCTGTTTACCGCTTCGCGTAACACGCTGCAAAATGAGATCGTCACGCTGTGCGGCGGGCAGAATATTTTTGCCGACAGCCGGGTTAGCTGGCCGCAGGTCAGCCGGGAGCAGGTGCTGATACGGCAGCCGCAAGCGATTGTCATCAGCGGCGATACCGCACAGGCCGCCAGCATCACCCGGTTCTGGCGCTCACAGCTCAGCGTACCGGTGATTGCCATTAACCCCGACTGGCTGAGCCGCCCCGGTCCGCGCCTGCTGCTGGCCGCGCAGCAGCTCTGCGCTGCGCTGCATCCGCTAAAAAAATAAGCGCCCGCGCATAAAGTTCAGCCCGCATATGTCGACAATGAAGAGAGCAGGCACGGCAGCCACGTAAGCTACGTGCCCTTTTAGCGCAACGCGCTTTTGACTACACCAGGAATTAATCATGACCCGAGCTGTACTGCTGGCCATTATGCTGGCGGGCGCGGCGTCCGCCATGGCGGCTGGCACCAGCGGCTCGATTGCGGTGTCGCTGACTATCGTGTCACGCTGCACTGTCTCATCCGCCAGTGCACCGGGGCTGCCCGCCGCTGACTGCGCGGGCGGTAGCGGCGCTCAGCCGCGTATTTCCCGGCAGACGCTCACGGGCGATGCGCGCCGGCACGACACAACACAATTAGTCACTATTGAGTGGTAGAACTGGCTGCCGGAACGGCAGCCAGACTGGCATCAGATACTGAAAGAGGAACCACAGCCGCAGGTGGTTTTAGCATTGGGGTTGGTAACAATAAAGCGCGAACCTTCCAGACCTTCGGTGTAGTCCACCGATCCGCCCACCAGATACTGCAGGCTCATTGGATCCACTACCAGCGATACGCCCTGCTTTTCGATGGTCATATCGCCATCGTTCATCTGGTCATCAAAGGTAAAACCATACTGGAAGCCGCTGCAACCGCCGCCGGTGATATAGACGCGCAGTTTCAGCGCCGGATTCTCTTCATCCGCAATCAGATTTTTTACTTTATTGGCTGCTGCATCGGTAAACTGCAAAGGCAGCGCTGCTACGTCATCACTCATGTTTTACTCCGCGTAAACGTCCAGGTCAGAAAACAACCTTAATCACGCTATTATCTGCCAGCCGCCCGGTGCAATCAAGTAGCACCCTTGACACTGTGTGCCCCTGAAATGAACTACAGTTTAAACCTGCGTGCGCGAGGCCCCTGCTGCGCGCTGCGCGGCGGTTCACCGTCGCGGCATCTTCCCGTAGAATGACGGGATGAATTTTTCCAGACAGCCGGAGCCAAACCATGAGTAAGTCAGAAAATCTATACACCGAAGCACAACGTCTGATCCCGGGCGGCGTGAACTCCCCGGTGCGCGCGTTTACCGGTGTCGGCGGCGTACCTCTGTTTATTGAACGCGCCGATGGCGCCTTTTTGTATGACGCAGATGGTAAAGCCTATATCGACTATGTCGGCTCCTGGGGCCCGATGGTACTGGGCCACAATAACGCGACCATCCGCAACGCGGTCATTGAGGCTGCCGCGCGCGGCCTGAGCTTTGGTGCGCCGACTGAGATGGAAGTGAAAATGGCGGAGCTGGTGTGCGAGCTGATGCCGGGTATGGATATGGTGCGCATGGTGAACTCCGGTACGGAAGCGACCATGAGCGCCATCCGCCTGGCGCGCGGCTTTACCCATCGCGATAAAATTATCAAGTTTGAGGGCTGCTACCATGGTCATGCCGACTGCCTGCTGGTCAAAGCGGGTTCCGGTGCACTGACGCTGGGTCAGCCGAACTCCCCTGGCGTGCCGGCTGACTTTGCCCGCCATACGCTGACCTGCACCTATAACGATCTCGCCTCTGTCCGCACGGCGTTTGAAGAGTATCCGGACGATATCGCCTGTATCATCGTGGAACCGGTTGCCGGCAACATGAACTGTATCCCGCCGCAGCCTGACTTCCTGCCAGGCCTGCGCGCGCTGTGCGACGAGTTTGGTGCCCTGCTGATTATCGATGAGGTGATGACCGGTTTCCGCGTGGCGCTGGGCGGCGCGCAGACCTACTACAACGTGATGCCTGACCTTACCTGCCTCGGTAAAATCATCGGCGGCGGCATGCCGGTCGGCGCATTTGGTGGCCGTCGCGACGTGATGGAAGCGCTGGCACCTACAGGTCCGGTCTACCAGGCGGGCACGCTGTCGGGTAACCCGATTGCAATGGCAGCCGGTTTTGCCTGCCTGACGCAGATTGCTCAGCCAGGCACGCACGCCACGCTGACCGCGCTAACCACGCAGCTGGCAGAGGGCCTGCTGGCTGCCGCGCAGGCGGAAAATATCCCGCTGGTGGTAAACCACGTGGGCGGCATGTTTGGTCTGTTCTTCACCGATGCTGAAAGCGTGACCTGCTATGCAGATGTCACCCGCTGTGACACAGAGCGTTTTAAGCGCTTCTTCCATCTGATGCTGAGCGAGGGGATCTACCTGGCCCCCTCCGCCTACGAGGCGGGCTTTATGTCGCTGGCGCACACGCCGGAAGATATTGAGCGTACCGTTGCCGCAGCGCGTCGCTGCTTTGCCCAGCTGTAACGCCGGACTGCTCTGAGGAGCGACCCGCCCTGCCCTGGCAGGCCATAACAAAAAGGTGCGCCACGGCGCACCTTTTTTCTGTCACGCGCGGCGCAGCAGCCAGATGAAATAGGGGGCGCCAAAGAAGGTTGCCATCAGCCCTGCCGGGATCTGATCCGGAAACGCCAGCATCCGGCCGCACCAGTCAGCCACCAGCATCAGCCCGGCGCCGGTTACGCCAGCCATCATCATCTGCGGCAGCGCGCGCCGGAAGCCGAGCATACGCACAATATGCGGTGCCATCAGCCCGATAAAGCTCAGCGGTCCGACCGTCAGCGTCGCGGCGGCGGTCAGCGCGGCGGCCAGCAGCAGCAGCAGCAATCGTGAGGCAGTCAGTGACATCCCCGCGGAGCGGGCGGTGGCGCTGCCAAGCGGCAACAGCGTCAGCCAGCGGCTTGCCAGCGGTGCCAGGGCGACCAGTATCAGCGCGATGACCGCACTCTGCAGCGCCTGCGGCAGCGAGATGCTATAGGTGGAGCCGGAGATCCAGCTCAGCAGCCCCTCCATGCGCGGATCGCCGCTCGCCAGCAGTAGCATCAGCAGCGTGGCAAACGCGCTGTTCAGCGCCATTCCTGCCAGCAGCATACGCTGCGGTGAAAAGCCCCCCCGGCTGGCAACCAGCATAATGACGCCGAGCGTTAACGCTCCTCCGGCTATCCCTGCCGGCAGCAGCCACGCCAGCGCATCGCCCGGCACAAAAAACAGCATCAGCACCACGCCGCACGCCGCCCCGGAGCTGATACCCAGCACTTCCGGGCTGGCCATCGGGTTGCCGGTCAGACGCTGGATCAGCGTACCCGCCACGCCCAGCATCATTCCCACCGCCAGCGCCGCCAGCACGCGCGGTGCGCGCCATGGCAGCAGCTGCTGCAGCATGTCACCGCTTACCCATGCCCAGCCCGTAGCGTTACGGCCAAAACTGATACCCGCAACGGTCAGCAGCAGCAGCACCGCCAGCCCCGTCAGCACCCAGCGCAGCACACGCTGACGCTCGGCCGGCACCCGATCCCCGGCGTTCATCTCCGGCGGCTG
>NZ_MIPP01000032.1 GCF_002095385.1 Pantoea eucrina
CTGACGCATACCCGGGGTCTGGCGCTGCAGCCGCGTCACTGGCTGCGCGCGGCGCCAGACGGCAGCGCGATTGCCTTTATGCTGGCCGATGAGCAGGACATTATTCAGCTCTGGAGCGTGTCGCCCAACGGCGGTGAGCCGCGGCAGATCACCCGGCTCAGCAGCAGTATCCAGTCTGCGTTCAGCTGGCATCCGCAGGGTGATGCCGTCGCCTTTATCTGTGCCGACCGCGTAATGCGCTGCGAAATGGCAGACGGTCGCTGTACGCCACTGACGCCGGTCACTGCCGCCGCGCTGAGCGGCGACGCAGTGGTCTGGTCGCCGGACGGAAAACAGATCGCCTATATGCGTGAAGTGGAGGGCTGGCGCCAGCTGTTCTGCGTCAGTGCGACGCCGGCATCGCGGCAGCCGTAGCGAGGCTCGCCTGGGTATTGGCCTCTCTTTCACTTTGCAGCACGCGTTCGCGCGGTGAGGAGCTGCGTTTGTCCTCACCGGCGTGGAAGTAGTCCCACGGCAGCAGCAGCGTATCCAGCACGGCAGAGAAGGGCAGATCGATCAGCGCCAGCGGTTTCAGCACCCAGCCCGTGTCATCATCAGTCAGCATTTTGGCACTGGCGCGCGTGCCAGGATAGTAACCCTGACTGCCGCCGGAGTGCGACATCATGCTGGAGCAGCCGGAGGTGGTTATCACACAGCACACCAGCAGGCCGGTCAGCGGAAAACGTTTTATCATCTTCATTGTCATCATCCCTTCAGTCATGGCTGCATCCCTGGCAGCAATATGTCACCTGACGTTATCAGCGCTCTCTGGCTCTGTTTTCAGTGCAGGTGCAGGGTTTCCTGAGTGTATGTCATCTCACCGGTTTTGCTGCAAAAAAATCACGCCGGTGGCCCTTGAAAAGATCGCTACCATACCCATTTTCACATTACGGCCGTATGACTGTTGCCGCATGGGACAGTGCCAGGCCGGACAACCTGTCCATAGTGGAAGGTTGCCAAAACTTGCTGATTATCAGGAGTCTTATTATGCGTAACTTTGATCTCTCTCCACTTTATCGTTCTTCCATCGGTTTCGATCGTCTGTTTAATCTGCTGGAAACCAACCAGAACCAGGCGAACGGAGGTTACCCTCCTTACAATGTCGAACTGGTGGATGAAAACCACTATCGCATTACGATTGCGGTAGCAGGCTTTGCCCAGAATGAGCTGGATATCACCGCCCACGACAATATGCTGGTGGTACGCGGCGCGCACCCTGAAGAGCAGCCGGAGCGCAAATATCTTTATCAGGGCATCGCCGAGCGCAATTTTGAGCGTAAATTCCAGCTGGCCGATCACATCGTGGTGCGCGATGCGCGTCTCGAACTCGGTCTGCTGAGCATCGATCTGGAGCGCATCGTTCCTGAAGAAGCGAAACCACGCCGGATTGAAATTCTGAAATAAGGCCATTACATAAGCCTTAAGCGCCGCAGCAATGCGGCGTTTTTTTTGATCAGAATCAGGCGCGGGAGAGTAGCCGCTGACTTAGCAGGCCGCCAAAGACATTGATCAGCAGACCGGCAACGATCACCGCTGCGCCCAGCAGCTCCTGCGCGGTCAGCGCTTCATCCAGCACAACGGCCGCGCTGATAATCCCCACCACCGGCACCAGCAGCGTCAGCGGTGCGACGCGCCAGGTTTCATAGCGGCTCAGCAGCCGACCCCAGATGCCATAACCGATGATAGTGGCGATGAAAGCCAGATAGATCAGCGCCAGAATAGTCTGCAGTGAAATGCCCTGCAGGCTGTGCACGATCAGCGCGCTGCCTTCGAACCACCAGGAGCAGATGAAAAAGGGAATAACCGGCACCAGCGCGCTCCACACCACCAGTGACATCACCGGTACGCGGTGATTGCGCAGAATGATTTTATTGGTGATATTGCCCAGCCCCCAGGAGGCCGCCGCCGCCAGCGTCAGCAGCATGGTTGTCAGGGTAATGCCGCCTGCCGTCTGGCCCGCCATACCGGCGCTGGCGAGCAGATACATCCCCAGGGTCGCGATCACGATGCCGGTAATATGATTCCAGCGCAGCTTCTCAGCCAGCAGCAGCGCGCCCAGCAGCAGCGTGAAGAACGCCTGCGCCTGCAGCACCAGCGACGCTACCCCGGCGGGCATGCCAAGCTTGATGGCTAAAAACAGGAAGGCAAACTGCCCGAAGCTGATCGTCATGCCATAGATGACCAGCCAGCGCAGCGGAATAGCCGGACGCTTTACAAACAGCAGGGCCGGAAACGCCACCAGGGCAAAACGCAGTCCCGCCAGCAGAAAAGGCGGCATGCCCTGCAGCCCGAGTTTGATCACCACAAAATTGACGCCCCACGCCACAACGACGCACAGCGCTAACAGCATATCTTTCATGGACATAAGGGCTTCCTGTTCTCAGGCTGTAGCCGGTTTCGGGCGGTTAAACCCGGTTCTCGTCTGCGGGATACGTGACGCTTTCGGCCTCGCGGAGCGCGCGCTCCAGCTCCTCCGCCAGGATCCGGACTGCTTGCTCAATTTTCGCCGCTTCCGGTACGTAGTTCATGCGCATGCACTGATGCGTATGCGGCCACGCCTGCTCCAGCCCCGGGAAGAAGAAGTGGCCCGGCACCATCAGCACGCCGCGCGCTTTGAGACGCTGATAGAGCACTTCAGTGGTGATGGGCAGATCGCGAAACCAGAGCCAGAGGAAAATTGCCCCCTCCGGCTTGTGGATCAGACAGCGATCTTCCGGCAGGTAGCGACGCAGGATTGCCAGCGTTTCCGCCACTTTAGCCTGATAAAACGGCCGGATAACCTCATCAGAGAGGCGCAGCAGATCGCCGCGTACAATCATTTCGTTTGCCAGCGCCGGGCCAATGCTGCCGGGCGCCAGGCTGATAATACCGTTCATATTACCCAGCGCGCTGATGGTGCTTTCATCGGCAATAATGATGCCGCAGCGTGCGCCAGGCAGGCCGAGCTTGGAGAGGCTCATGCAGAGAATGGTGTTGGGATTCCACAGCGGCCGCGCTTCGCTGAAAATGATACCGGGGAAGGGCACGCCATAGGCATTGTCGATCAACAGCGGCACGCCGTGCTGCTGTGCCAGCGCATCCAGCTGCAACAGCTCATCGTCAGTGACCACATTGCCGGTCGGATTGGTCGGGCGCGAAACGCAAATCAGCCCGATATCCTCATGCAGCGGCAGATGGTCAAAATCGACATGATATTTAAACTGCCCTTCTGGCAGCAGCTCGATGGTGGGCTTCGCTGAAACAAACAGCCCCTCTTCAAGGCCGGCGTCAGCGTAACCGAGATATTCCGGCGCCAGCGGAAACAGCACGCGCTTTTTGCTGCCGTCGGCGCGGTGTCCGGCAAACAGATTAAACAGGTAGAAAAACGCGCTCTGGCTGCCGTTGGTCAGCGCAATATTTTGCGCCGTGACAGGCCAGCCAAGCTGCTCGCTCAGCAGGGTGGCAAGCGATGCCAGCAGCTGCGCCTTGCCGCGTGGCCCGTCATAGTTGCACAGCGCCTCGCTCAGCGTGCCATCTTTATGCATCTGCAGCAGCAGCTGGTCAAAATAATCGTTCATTGCCGGGATCTGTGCCGGGTTACCGCCGCCCAGCATGATGGTGCCGGGTGTGCGCAGTCCCTCTCCCATATCTTCCATCAGACGGGAGATACCGGTGGGTTGCGTAAATTTGTCGCCGAACTGAGAAAAGGACATAGGAAGTAAAAATTTTGTGAAAGCGAATGGAGAAAACCACCATAACGCCCGCCTGCGGCGGGCGCAATGGCTAAAGCGGTCCTGTCAGCGCAGAACCTGCGGGTTAACGCAGTTTTTATCCGGTGTACCGGTCAGCGCGGCAATCAGATTTTCAACCGCATCACGGGCCATGCCGTAGCGCGTCTCGTGCGTGGCTGAACCAATATGCGGCAGCGCCACCACGTTTGGCAGGGTAAGGATCTCTGCCTCAGCGGGAACGGGTTCTACCTCAAAAACGTCCAGTCCGGCAGCCAGCAGGGTGCCCGCTTTCAGCGCTGCCGTCAGCGCCTGCTCATCCACCACCGGGCCGCGACCCGCGTTGATCAGAATTGCGCCGGGCTTCATCAGCTGCAGCTGCGCGGCACCAATCATATGGTGCGTCTGTTCGGTGAGCGGCAGACTGATGCAGACAAAATCGCTCTCTTTCAGCAGCGTCTCCAGATCGCAGGCGCGGGCCTGAAAGCGGTTCTCCGCTTCTTCATGCTGACGACGGGCGTTATAGAGAATATTCATACCAAAACCGAAATGGGCGCGCTGCGCCAGCGCCAGGCCAATACGGCCCATGCCTAAAATCCCCATGGTTTTGTGGTGAACGTCGGTGCCAAACAGATCCGGACCGATGCTCTTTTTCCAGTTGCCTTCTTTAACCCATTTATCCAGCTCGGCCACGCGGCGTGCGGTGCTCAGTACCAGCGCCATCATGGTATCCGCTACGGTCTCGGTCAGGACCGTCGGGGTGTGCATCAGCAGCACCTTGCGCTGATTCAGCGCGTCAACGTTAAAGTTGTCATAGCCGACGGAGACGGTGGAGCAGGCGCGCAGCGCCGGCATCTGCGACAGCAGTGCGTCATCGACTTTGCCGCCGGAACCGATAATACCTTCTGCCTGCGCAAACGCGTCCGCATGCTGGCGCACCGTTTCCGGTGAAACATCTTTTACTTCGGTAACGTGAAAATGCGTATCGAGCTGGCGGCGCAGATCGTCAGGCAGGCTTTTGTAGAGGATCACAGCAGGTTTCATGAATCGCTTCCTGTAGAAATAGGTGACGGGCGACAGGTGCCGCCCGGAGAAGTCATCTCTTACGCTTTCAGGCGTGCTTCGCCCCGTGAATCGGCGGCGTTTTGTTTGCGGCAGGCTTGACGATCAGCGTCAGCCAGACCGAAACCAGCAGGGCTGAACCCATGAAGATATAAGATGCGGCCGGGCTGCCGGTTGCTCCATTAAGATAGCCGACAATCCATGAACCGATAAAGGAACCCAGCGCACCCATGCTGTTAATCAGCGCCATGGCACCACCCGAAACGTTGCGCGGCAGCATTTCCGGAATGATGGCAAAGAACGGACCGTAAGGGGCATACATCGCTCCGCCGGCAATCACCAGCAGCGCATAGGAGAGCCAGAAATTGCCCGGACCTACCAGATAAGAGCCAAGGAACGCCAGTGCGCCAATCAGCAGCAGCGGCCAGACAAACAGTTTCCGGTTCTGCGTTTTATCAGACGCCCACGACACCACCACCATGGCGATAGTAGCGACCAGATAAGGCACCGCTGAGAGCCAGCCCGCTTCCACCATACCCATCTGCGTGCCGTTACGCAGAATGGAAGGCAGCCACAGCACAAAGCCGTATACGCCAATACTCCAGGCAAAATACTGCATGCAAAGGATGATGACGTTGCGATTGCGAAACGCTTCGCTGTAGTTCCGCACCGCTTTGATATTTTCCTGCTCTTTCTGCAGCTGCGCCTGCAGCGCGGCTTTTTCCTCATCGCTCATCCATTTTGCCTGCGCCGGTTTATCCTGCACCAGGAACCACCAGGCGATAGCCAGATCACCGCCGGAAAACCTTCGATGATGAACATCTCACGCCAGCCAAAGGCGTTAATCAGATAGCCGGACACCACCGACATCCACAGTACGGTGACCGGGTTGCCGAGGATCAGAAAGGTATTGGCGCGCGAACGCTCCGACTTGGTAAACCAGTTACTGATGTAGATCAGCATCGCGGGCATCACGGCCGCTTCCACCACGCCGAGGATAAAGCGGATCGCTGCCAGCATCGGAATATTGCTGACGATCCCGGTCAGCGAAGCGCAGCCGCCCCACAGGATCAGGCACCAGAAAATCAGTTTTTTTACGCTGCGGCGCTCGGCATAGATAGCACCGGGGATTTGAAAGAAGAAGTAGCCGAGAAAAAACAGCGCGCCCAGCAGCGATGACATCCCTTTGGTAATGCCGAGATCGTCATTAATGCCTGCGGCAGAGGCGAAGCTGAAGTTCGCCCGGTCCAGATACGCCAGACTGTAGGTGATAAACACGATGGGCATGATATACCACCAGCGTTTTGGCGCGATTGTCTGCGATTTCATGCGTGACTCCTCTGGTTGAGGCGGGCACATTCCGTGGATGCGCCTCAGAATAATAGTGTTGTAGGGTAAGTAGTATCGTGCCGGCGCAGTAACTCAGTAATCACCCAGCGCCGCGCGGGTGGGTAAACCTTCACTGTCTCCCGCTACCTGAATAGCGAGCGATCCGATCTTATTGCCGCGCAGAATCGCCTGCGGCAGCGTTTTATCTTCCAGCAGGGCGCTGATCAGGCCCACGGCAAAGCCGTCGCCTGCGCCCACGGTATCCACCACGTTGTCGACCAGCACCGGGGCGACCACGCCTTTTTCTCCCTGTGCCGTTTTATACCAGGCACCGTCGCAGCCGGTTTTAATCACCACCGCTTTGACGCCCTTATCGAGGTAGAAATCAGCAATTGCTTCCGGCTGGCGATAGCCGGTCAGGATATAGCCCTCTTTTTCACCCGGCAGCACCCAGTCGGCATACTCTGCCAGCGCATTAAGCTGCTGGCGCATCTCTGCTTCGCTGCGCCACAGCACCGGACGCAGATTGGGATCGAAAGAGATACTTTTGCCCTGCGCCCGCATTGTCTGTGCCGCATAGTGCAGCAGCGCCAGCGATGAATCAGAGAGCGCAGCGGCCACGCCGCTCAGATGAAGATGGCGCGCGCTGCCAAAATAGTCCGGATTAAAATCGTCCGGCGAGAGGTGGCTTGCCGCCGATCCTTTGCGGAAATATTCCACTTCCGGATCGGAGCCGTCGTCGACGCGCGCTTTCAGCTGAAAGCCGGTACGGTAGCGGGCATCCGTGGTCACACAGCGGTGATCAACGCTCTCTTTTGCCAGCTGCTGCAGCGTGAAGCGCCCGAAGCTGTCATCCCCGACGCGGCTGACCCAGCCAACCTGCAGGCCAAGACGCGCCAGACCGATGGCAACGTTCAGTTCGGCGCCGGCAATACGCTTGATAAAGCGCTCTGCTGCCGCAAGGTCGCCGGTTTGCTGCGCGATAAACATCGCCATCGCTTCGCCAATGGTGACGACATCAAGTTGAGAAGGTTGTGTCATGGCAGGCTCCTTAGGCGGCACGCAGCAGGTCAACATAGTGGCGGGTTACCGCCAGCAGATCGCCGCCTTCCAGCGGGAACTCAATACCGCGCGGTGCATCTGCGGGCAGGGCGTGCAGCAGCGTGCGCCAGCTCTCATCCGCATCATCAAGGCGATCGCCCGGAACGTGTCGCGATGCGCAACGGCCGCTTTAACGTGCACATAGCTGACGTAGCGGCTGAGCTGATGAGCAGCCTGCAGCGCATCCTCGCCGGTCCAGAGCCAGTTCCCCATATCGAACGTCATATCCAGCGGCAGGGCGGCGTCGCAGGCGTGGTGAAAAAAGCGCAGCATGGGCGCCAGCGTACTGTCAGCGGTCTGATCGTTCTCAATCACCAGCGTCACGGATGTTGACGCCAGAATCTCTACCAGCTGCCGGTCAGCCAGCTGAACAAAGTGGCCAATAGCGAGTTTCAGCCGCTGCGCGCCGAGCTGCTCCGCTTCATGGAAAAACTGTGCCAGCCGTGGATTGAGTGCGCCATCTGCCAGCCACAGCGATTCCGGAACGGAGTAGCTGACCTGCAGCGACTGCTCACGCGCCGTCTGGCCCAGCTCCGGCAGCTGCTGCAGCTCAATGTCGCTGAACAGCTCGCGGCGAATCTCAACGCCGTCAGCGCCAGCCGCTTTGATCAGCGGCAGCAGGCGGCTCTGCCCGCCAAGCTCGGCAATTTTATGCGCGCCGTAGGCGGCGGTCACTACAATAATTTCTGGTCTCATCACGTCTCTCCGGGCACCAAACTGCCTCCCAATCGTTGAGAAAACGTTAGATGGAACCGGTTCCAAAGGAAAGACGCAGACTGCGGATTTATGATCCTGCTCACGAAGTCAGCATCAGGTTCCGGTATCAGCGCAGCGGCTGGCTCGACCCGCGCACGATCAGCTCGCCGGAAAACACCTGATCCCGTATCGGTGCATCGCTGCCGTCAATACGGGTGATCACCTGCTCCAGGGCCGCATAGCCAATCTGCCAGGTGGGCTGACGCAGCGTGGTAATGCCGACGCCGGCCAGCGCCGCCCATTCCAGTTCATCAAACCCCAGCAGGCCGATATCTTTACCCCAGACCAGCTCCAGGCGCTGGAGCGCCCGTGCCACCTGCAGCGTCAGGGCACCGTTGGCAGCTACCACGGCAACGCGTCTGCCGGCATGCCGCTGATAAAAGTCCAGCAGCGCCCGATCCAGAGGTTCTGGCTGGTGCAGCGGCACTTCCGCATTCTCCGCGATGGCGTCCGGCGCGGCACCTGCGGTGGCAAAAAAGGCGCGCAGGCGTTCGCGGCGGGTATTGACGCTGCCCAGCGGCTCGCTGAGAAACAGCAGAGCGTTATAGCCATTATCCAGCAGATGACGCGTGGCGTTGCAGGCTGCTTCCTGGTTATTCAGCCCGACAACATCGCAGGCGAACTCAGGAATTTTACGGTCGATCAATACCATTGGCAGCATTGACTGCTGCAGCCGGTTGAGTACCACTTCGTGCATACCGACCGCGTTAACTACAATGCCCTCAACCTGATAGCTGCTCAGCAGCTGCAGATAGTGCTGCTCCAGATCGACCTCATTGTTGGTGTTACACATCAGCAGCGTAAATCCGCGGGCGCGGCAGGCTGCTTCAATGCCGCTCAGCACATCCACGGAATAGGGATTGGTGATATCTGCAATGATCAGGCCAATTAATCGCGTACGGCCACGCTTCAGGCCGCGGGCCATCTGGCTGGGACGATAATTCAGCGCGTCAATCGCCTGCTCAATACGGGTTTTCAGATCGGGCGAAAGGAGATGTTCTTCCCCGTTCAGATAGCGGGAAACACTGGTTTTACCTGTATTTGCCGTGCGGGCAACATCGCTGATTGTGGCGCGTGGCGGCCTGGTTTTCATTGCATATTCCTGAAAAGTTAAATCAGGCGAAGACTATCACAGCACGCGCGGCGCGCCATCATCAGGCGTCAGCGGCAAGGCGCAAAACCGGCTGCCAGAGTGTCTGCAGCTCGGTGACCGGCCTGTCTGCCAGCAGCTGCAGCACCATCTCCGCCACACATTCGCCGATGCGCTGCTGAGAGATCTGCAGGATCACATTAACCGGATGGTCGATAATCGAGTCATGGGGCAGACCGTCATAGACGTAGAGCGCGATCGCACGCGCACCGGAGAGCCGCTGCTGCTGCTGGAGCGCAATGGCTGCACCTTCGCCGAGCGTGCTGCAGTCGGTAATAATGGCCTGCGGCGGCGCAGGGTGACGCAGCCAGGCGAGCGTTTGCTGCAGTCCGGCACGGCGGGTAGGCGGCAGTGCCGCAACAAATTCTGCAGGCTGTGCGGCATCCCGCAGCGTATCGAGAAAGCCGCGGCGGCGATCGAGGATATAGGTGCCCGGCTCATCGGTACCGAGCCAGGCAAGCCGCGTCAGCCCCTGCTGCAGGGCGTGCCGCGCCGCCAGCTGCGCCCCCGCGTAGTTATCGTAGTCAAACCAGGCGTAGGGCTGCGGCAGCTCGCTGCGGCCGAGGGTAAGGAAGCGAAACCCTTTCTGCTGCAGGCGCTCCAGGCGGGCGTCGTGCGGAGTGGTATGGGTAACGATCAGCGCATCGAGTGCGCCGCTGCGCAGCATGCGCAATAAATTGCGCTGCTGATCGCGCGGTTTATCCGGCAGCAGCAGCAGGTCGATATCCTGACGCGCCAGGCACCGATCCAGCGTCAGCAGCATTTCACTGTAGTAGCTGTCGTTAAGCGAGGCGGTACTGACGGGTAATACCAGCCCGACGGCGTTTGCCCGGCCGGTTTTCAGACGGCGTGCCGCAATGTTTGGCCGATAACCGCGACGGCGTGCTTCATCCTGAATGCGTTGCCGGGTTGATTCCGCCACGTCGTCGTAGCCGTTCAGCGCGCGACTGACGGTGGTAACAGAGAGGCCAAGGGCGGCAGCGATCGCTTTGAGTGACATGGGCGTATCCGACCGGTTGAGTTTTTGTCACGCTGGTATAAGCCAGTGTAGTCTTCAGAGAGCGGGGGCAGTATATACTGTTTTCTGGAATGGTTTCCAGTTATTTCCGGAAAGTGTCAGAAACCGGCCTGCGGGTGCAGGCCGGCAGGCTGTTTAGTTCAGCGGACTGAGGGTGATCTCAACGCGACGGTTCTGCGCTTTGCCCTCTTCAGTGCTGTTGCTGGCAACCGGGTTATCCGGTCCCATGCCCTGCGTGCGCAGGCGATTCTGCGCTACGCCCTGAAGCACCAGTGCGCTGGCCACGCTTTCGGCACGCTGCTGCGACAGACGCATATTCAGCGCGCGTGAACCGGTGCTGTCGGTATAGCCGACAACGTTAACGGCGGTTTTTGGATACTCTTTCAGCACCATAGCCACGCCGCTCAGGGTGTTGGCGCCGGCCGTTTTCAGCGTTGCGCTGCTGGAGTCAAAGGTGACATTGTTTGGCATATTCAGAACAATGTTGTCGCCCTGACGGGTTACGCTGACGCCCGTACCGCGCATTTTGTCGCGCAGTTTCGCTTCCTGAACATCCATGTAATACCCCACGCCGCCGCCCAGCGCCGCACCGGATGCCGCGCCAATCAGCGCGCCCTTTTTACGATCTTTTTTAGAGGAGGAGAGCACGCCTACTCCGGCACCGACCACGGCACCCAGACCCGCACCAATTCCGGACTTACCCGCCTGCGATTCGCCGGTATAAGGATTGGTAGTACAACCCGACAGCGCAAGGCTGCCGCTTACAAACAAGGCCAGCGTCAGAGCACGCTTTTTCATCATCAGTCCCTCAATATACTTATGGGTAACACTCCCGGAAGGCCACTATTATGCCGTTCAAAGATGGGGAAATTCGTGAGGCCGAATCTGAAAATGTAAATTTTTGCGTTAAAGATTATCGGGATGGCGGAAACAGGTGGTTTGATGATCGTTAATCAGCCCGCAGGCCTGCATAAATGCGTGGCATATTGTCGGACCGATAAATTTGAAGCCGCGCTGCTTCAGGGCCTTAGAGAGCGCCATCGCCGGTTCAGAAGTGACCGGTGCCTGCCGGTAATCGGCATAATGGTGCAAAATGGGGCGATCGTTCACAAATGACCAGATAAAGCGGGAAAAATCGTCGCCTGTTGCTTCCATCGCCAGCAGGGCGCGTGCGTTCTGCACAATCGCTTCCAGCTTGCCGCGATGGCGGATCACTCCGCTCTCCTGCATCAGACGGCTGATATCCGCTTCGTCCATTCGCGCGACGGTGGCCGGATCGAAATCATGAAACGCCCGGCGGTAATTTTCGCGCTTTTTCAGCACGGTGATCCAGGAGAGACCCGCCTGCTGCCCTTCAAGGCAGAGCATCTCAAACAGGGCGCGCCTTTCTCTTTGCGCAACCCCCCATTCACGGTCGTGATAACGCACGTAAAGCGGATCTGCGGTTACCCAGCCACATCGCTGCATGCTCTGCTCCCTGTTTCTGCTACGAACGTTCAGCGGCAAGGCTGAAAACCGGCACCAAATGAGAAGCGCGATAAGTCGGGTGAAATATACTAAGCACGCTAATTATTTTATCATTTGGTTACATTATAATGCGTGAACATATTACTCTTATTAGCCGCGAGATGGCGGCCTTTCTCATCAGTGGATTGCTTCTGGTTTTCTGTATGGCGATGGTATATATCGACGTCGCCTGGATGCACAACGCATTACACGAAACGTCGTTTACTGAAATCACGCAGGCCGTGATGCTGACTCTGCTTGCTGCGCTGTTCTTCCGCGCCGCGTCGCAGCGACCTGAGCAGCGCAGCGCGCTGATTCTGGTGGGTGGATTCTACAGTTGCATGCTGATACGCGAACTCGATTATCTGTTTGATCTTATCCGGCACGGTGCCTGGCTCTGGTTTGCGCTCGCGACCACCGCCGCGTCACTGGCGCTGGCGCTGCGTACCCCGGCGCAGATCCTGCCTGGTCTCGCTGCGCTGCTGCAGCACCGCAGCTGGCAGATGATGGCCGCAGGCTTACTGGCCATACTGGTGTTTTCCCGGCTATTCGGTATGCATCAGCTCTGGCAGCAGCTGATGATGGAGGGGTATAACCGGGTCGTGAAGAATATGGCCGAAGAGGGCTGCGAACTCTTTGGTTACACTCTCTGCCTTATCGCATCGCTGCGTTATCTGTGGCAGACGCATACGGCGCAGGCGTCTCTGCCCCGCGATAGCGTCTCGCCTGTGCTGAGCCGCGCTGCACGCTGATTCCTGCCTTTTATGACGATCCCCGGTGCTAAAACAGGTACACTGTCTCTCTGGCGCCGGGTTATCTGGCGCCCCGAAATGCTCAACGTCAGGTCTCTTCATGTCCGTAAAAATCTTATCTTCAACGCTGGCCGGGCTGGACAGCTTCTGCCGCGATCCGCTTGCCGCACTGCACCAGGCCGATAACGGTACGCTGGCCGTGCTGCAGGATAACGTGCCCGCTTTTTATGCGCTGACGCCGCAGCGCCTGGCAGCGCTGCTGGCGCTGGAGGCGGCAGCCCGGCAGCCCAGCGATGTCGCGCTGGATGACACTCTGTTTCAGCCGGATAGCGCCGCGCTGGCTATCCCGGCGGGTAAGTTTGCCATGTATCAGGGCTGGCAGCCCGACAGCGACTTTCAGCGTCAGGCCGCCATATGGGGCGTGGCGCTCAGCGAGCCGGTGACGCCCGCTGAGCTGGCTACCTTTGTAGCTTACTGGCAGGCAGAAGGGCGGCCTTTTCATCATGTGCAGTGGCAGCAGAAGCTGGCGCGCAGCGTGCAGATGCATCGTGCCGGCAATGGGGGCCAGCCAAAGCGCGATATTACGCGTATCGACAATACTGATTACGATATTCCCGATGGTTTCCGAGGTGAGTAATGAAAACGCCAACCGATCTTTTCAATCGCCTGAAAAAAATCATGCCGAAAGAGGTGCAGCCAAAATTCAAAAATGGCGCTGAGCTGCTGGCGTGGAATCAGGAGCAGGGCCGTCTGCGCTCAGAAGCGATAATACGTGAGAACCGCGCCATGAAGATGCAGCGCATTATGGGCCGCTCCGGTATTCGCGAACTGCATATGAACTGCTCTTTTGACAACTATCGCGTAGAGAATGACGGGCAGCGCAAAGCGCTGGCGCTGGCGCGCGAGTACGCGGCCGGATTTGAGAACAGTATTGCCAGCTTTGTGTTTACCGGCCGTCCCGGCACCGGAAAGAATCATCTGGCGGCGGCGATCGGGAATGATCTGATCATTCGCGGCAGGAGCGTCCTGATTGTGACGGTGGCCGATTTGATGTCCAGCATGAAGGGTACGTTCAGCGGCGGCAGCGATATCACGGAAGAGCGGCTGCTGCAGGATCTTACGCAGGTTGATCTGCTGGTGATCGATGAGATCGGCATGCAGAGTGAATCGCGCTACGAAAAAGTGATTATTAATCAGATTGTCGATCGGCGCTCCTCTTCAAAACGCCCTACCGGCATGCTCTCTAATCTTGACCCGGCAGGAATGAACAGCCTGCTGGGCGAGCGCGTAATGGACCGGATGCGGCTGGGAAACAGCCTGTGGGTACGCTTCGACTGGGAGAGCTACCGCAGCCGCGTGCGCGGTGATGAATATTGATAGCTGAAACGGGTAAACTGCGCGGCCGCCTGCGCGCCCGGGTGATGCCGGGCTGCTAAACTGAACCGTATCTCATCCTCAGGTGAAGGCGCCATGAAAGCAGCCGGTAAAGGACCAGCGGTACTTCGACTGAATAATCTGAAGCGGGTCATGGCGCAGCTGCGCTCCGCCCGCATCACCTCCCGTCAGGACATCGCCCGGGCGCTGGATCTGAGCAAAAACACGGTTTCACTGATTATCGACGACCTGCTGGCGCAGGGGCTGGTGCGCGAGCTGGGGCCGGTCAGCGTGACGGCGGCAGGACGGCCCAAAATTGAGATCGCCCTGCGGCCGGAAAAACTGAAAAGCGCTGGCATCATGGTAGCGCGACAGACAATCCACTGGCAGGTACGCGACTACTTCTCACAGGTTATTGCGGAACAGACGTGGCGCACCGAAACGGCCGCCCCGGAGCGGCTGCTGCAGGAACTGGCTGAAGTGTGTCAGACATTATGCGCCGCGCATCCGGAGCTGACAGGGATTGCGATTGGTCTGCCGGGCATTATCGATTCACAGCGCGGCTTTGTGCACTTCTCTGCGCCGCTTGGCTGGGAGAACGTGGCGGTGCTGGCACCGCTGCAACGCTGCGTCAGCCTGCCGCTGCTGGTGCTCAACAACGTCAAGGCAGCCGCGCTGCTCTCTGTACAGCAGCTGCAGCTCAGTAAGGCGCAGAGCCATTTTTATCTGCGTATTGCGGAGGGCGTGGGCGGCGCGCTGATCGATCGCGGCGCGCTGTATACCGGCAGCAGCTGGACCGCCGGTGAAATCGGCCATCTGCGGATGCAGCGCGAGGGGCAGCTTTGCAGCTGCGGCCGCCGGGGGTGCCTGGAGACGCTGATCGGTCAGCCCGCCATTCAGCAGCAGCTGAGCAAACGCAAGCCGGGCCTGCGCTGGCAGCAGGGTGAGAGTGAACCTTCACTGTTTAATCCGCTGATGAGCGAAGCGGGCGAGCATCTTGGTTTTGCGCTGAGTCAGGTCATGCAGCTGGTTAACCCGGCCTGTATCATTATTGACGCGCCGTGGAACAGCTCAGCTGTTTTCAGGGAGGCGGTACAGCAGACGATGCAGGCCAGTACGCTGGCGTTCACCCACGCGCATACGACGCTCCATTTTCTGGCGCAGCGCCTTGAGCCGGCCCAGGGTCTGGCTCTGGCGGTTATTGCGCAGTATGAGCAGGCAGATTATTAACGCCGTGCACCCTTCTTTTTACCTCATCGCAGGTCAGGCCACCCGCAGGTGGCCTGCTGGCTGATTCAGTCGCGGGCAGCAGCCGGTGGTACGATGGAAGGCGGTGTATGATGCGCCCGTTTCAGGAAGCGGCTCTCCAGCAGGGTCCATGAGGTCCACGCCAGCGCCAGAGTGATGACGATAGTCAGAAGCAGGCCAGCAAAGGCGTTGGCGCTGAACACGCCGAAGTGCTGCAGTACCTGAATAATCGGCCAGTGATAAAGGTACATGCCATAAGAAAGATCGCCAAACTGGCTGATTTTTATCTCACGACACAGGCTGGTACAGCAGAAAATCACCACTGAAGAGAACGCGACCGGCTCAATAAGAAACGCATACTCGCTGCGTTTGCATAGCAGCCATGCCGCCATCGACACCAGCGTAATCAGCTTCAGCCGATCAAAAGCGGGCTTGTGTATCGCCAGCAGGCTGCCAAAGAAAAAGTACGAGGAGAGGGCGACAAACTGCTTCGCCAGCGTATCGGCTTTGGGGCCGCTATAGACAGAGGTGAAATAGAAGAACCAGGCGCAGGAGATGATGAAAATGGCGCCCCAGACTTTCAGCGGATTACGCTTCATCAGCGGAACGATAAACGGTAACAGCACATAGAGCGTCAGTTCCGCTTTGATCGTCCAGAGTGAGCCATCCATCGGCTGGTTTGGATTATCGGTAAACACACCCGGCAGTGAAGCCTGAATAAAATTCAGAAAGGTAAAGTTTGCCACCAGATACTTAATAGTTTCACGATGTTTCAGAAAATCCATTAGCGGCAATGTCGTCAGACACAGGCCAATGGTAAAACACATCAAAATCACAAATATATAAGCGGGCAGGATGCGCTGGGCGCGCTTAATAAAATAAGAGTTCAGCGAGCGGCTTCTTAAGTAACTTTTTGCAATAAGAAATCCGCTTATTGCAAAAAATCCTTTCACAGCAAAATCGCTATTCAGATAATGTGCAAGGAAACGAATATCGGCATTTCTGGTGACTTCAGCTGAGTGTACCAGCAAAACGATAAAGGCAAGCGAAAGCCTGACAATATCAAAATTATTTTTTTCGTTCATATCAGCATTCTTTTTAATGGGATAACAACGCGCTGTAATAATAATTAAAGCGCCTGTATCGGATGGTGTTCTGATTAAAAGCGTTAAGCTCTGCCGCGGCAGATGTAAACTATTAGAGTTTTAAACGATAGAAAAATCAAGCGATGTATAAGCGCGGCGTAATATTCAGAATTTCCCTGGTATGGTGGAAAAAAGAGGTTATAAATAAAAAACGCTAACCAGTTGGTTAGCGTTTTTAACAATTAACGGAACAGCTGGAAGCTGCGCGACACCTCGTAGCCGACGATCGATTGCTTACTGGCCATGGTGTTATAGTAGAGATAGTAGAGCACCATCAGCACGGTTATCGCTAC
This sequence comes from Pantoea eucrina, assembly GCF_002095385.1. Lineage (GTDB taxonomy): Bacteria > Pseudomonadota > Gammaproteobacteria > Enterobacterales > Enterobacteriaceae > Pantoea > Pantoea eucrina. The sequence continues at coordinate 16,481 of NZ_MIPP01000032.1, forward strand.
GGCGATGACCTTTCTCAGCTTTTTGGTTTCCCAGATACAGAGTGAAATCAGCACCGGTTCAACCTGCAGCAGGTAGTTTGCCAGGCGGCCGCCAGAGGCGTAGTCCTGCAGCGCCATACGCAGGCCACTGCCGATGGCAAACGTAATCGCCAGAATATAGTAAGTGTTAAATTTTGCCGGGTCGGCGTTTCTGATTTTATCACTCAGCAGCATGTAGCTGAAGATAAAGACAAAGCCAATGTTTTTCAGGTTAGAGAGCGTAAGAATACCCTGCTCCTGGCGCGACTCTGCATCGGCATAGCCCATGGCCCTGTCGCCCAGTGAACCCAGATGGCTGGAGAGCGCGGAGATCAGTGCTGAGCTTCCCATAAAGGCCAGCGGCAGGCTGATAACGACGATCGCAATCGGCACATATTTGTTTTTGCGGATAATCATCGCCATCGGAATAAGCAGCGCGACAACGGCCGTTGCGTGGCAGAAAAACGACAGCAGAAATGTGGTCACCATACCCGATTTACTGCGACGCGACATATGCCAGACAAAGCCGAGCAGAAACGCCGAGCAGAGACCAAAGCGGATCTGGTTCATATCTTTGTTGATAAACAGGTGCGCCGAGTAGATGGCCAGCGCGACCAGCGGCAGCGGCGTCAGCTTGCGGAAGTAGTGCGCGTTAACGCATACCGCGATGAAGGCGATAACAAAGATAAAGATGTCAGCATTGGCCGTAAAAATGCGCGTTGCACCGGCAATCGCATAAATAGCAGGCTCATAGCGAAACTCGACCACGGCGCGCCAGAAGCCCTCGATAATAATTTTATCGAGAAACTGTGCATAGAAGTCGCGATACTGGAAGTCATCAAGGCCGGTTCCCAGGCCACGGATGCCGCCAAAAGTAAAAAGTACTACAACAGCAATAAAATAAAGCCACGTCCTGATATGTGCTGTGTTTTCATTTTTACTTAACATGATTTCGACAATTGCGACAAAAGTCATGCTAAGACTTATGATCCAGTAAATTCCCATGGTCACAGATTCTTATAGTTTAAAATGCACTTATAACATAGGGCTATGTTTTGGTAAACATGAGAAAAGTCTAATTTTTCCTGGCCCGGTATTTTATCAGATTACTGCCGGGATTATTATTCATCCGCTTTCTGCTATTTTCAAATTCTGCTGCTGATATTTTTCCTTTTCAGAGAGTTGCCGATCCGCAGAGGTAAAGAAAAGGCCGAGGCTAAAGTGCGTTTGTAACTGTTTTTATTAATAATATGGAGCCAGAAGAATGATCCTTTTTCGCCTGATAAGCGCGTTTTTACTGCTTTATCTTCCGCTGGCCTTTGCCTCTAAGGAAATTCCTATCTGGCCGGGCGAAAACATAACACAGAATAAATTTATTAATTTCAGTAAAAATCCTGCTGATAATAATCGTGCCGTTACGCAGGTTAATTCGCCGGAAATGATTTATGTAGCGCCTGCGGGAAAAAATAATCACACAGCCGTGCTTATCATTCCCGGTGGGGGATTTTCTTATATTATGAAAGATCTTGAGGGGCTTAATATCGCCACGCTGTTAAGTCGTCAGGGTTATACGTCCTTCGTTCTTCTTTATCGTATGCCGCATGACGGCACCACACAGAATCGCCAGGCGGCCTTTGCGGATGCGCAGCGGGCACTTCGGCTTATCCGGCTAATGCCCCGCAATACCATATTGCTGCCGATCGTATTGGCGTGATGGGTTTTTCTGCAGGGGCTTATCTGGCCGCGAATCTCAGTAACGATCCAGAGGCTGATAACTATCCGGCACAGGATGCGCAGGACAGCGTCTCAGCCCGTCCCGACTTCACTGCCCTTATCTATCCGGTACTGTCGCTTAAGGATGGCGTAACACATCCGGGCACGCGCGCCGCCATGTACGGCAAAAACATCAGCCCGCAGACCCTTCTGCAGCAGTCGCAGGAAGCGCGCGTCAGCGATCGTACGCCGCCGACGTTTCTCGTTCACGCGCTGAATGATGGTACGGCTTCAGCGCAGAATACGCTGCTGATGTTTGCCGCGCTGCGCGAGCATAAAGTGAAAACAGAAATGCACCTGTTCCAGCAGGGCGGGCACGGTTTCGGGACCGGACAAAAACTAAAGCTGCCGGTAAGAAACTGGCTGACGCTGTTTCATGACTGGCAGAGCACGCTGACTGACCGGTAAAAGCCAGAATGCGCGATGAACTCTGGCGAGCCGGTCAGCGCTTTCAGCTGACCAGCTGTCGCGTATCGATGCGCTTCAGCACCTTTGCCAGCAGCAGGCTGCCCAGCAGCGTGACGCCAAACACCCACGGCAAATCGAGCCAGGGGCGTGACATATCGTCATAGTGGTGAGTACGCAGATAGTGAATAAACAGCGCGTGAAAACCATATACCGGCAGCGAATAGCGAGAAATGGTCGCCAGCAGCGGCAGCGGCCGCTGGTTCAGGCTGTTTTTAAACAGAACCAGCAGGCTGATGGCCGCGATAAAGACCAGCGGCCCGCAGTAGAGATACCAGGTGTCGTTGAAGGCGCCGTTGATTTGCAGCAGCTGCTTTGTACCGAGTGCAATACCCAGCACGCAGGCGATAAAAACGCCTCCCGCCAGCCAGCCGATCCGGCGGCCGCCCGTCTCCATACAGCCGATAGCGCGTCCGAGCAGGGCGTACAACAGGTAGTAGATGCTGTCGCCACTGACATAGAGATTGACCGGCAGCCAGCGAAAGGATCCCACTGACTGGCTGACCGTATTCGGGTTTGCCACCACCGCCAGCACCACCACCAGCAGCGCCACATAGCGTTTTTGTACCGTTTTGACCTGTATCAGCGGCGAAAGCAGGTAGATACCGATAATCGCAAAGAAGAACCACAGATGATAAAACACCGGCTTCTGCAGCAGCTTCATGATGGATCGACCTTCGCTGATCGGTGTCAGCCAGGTGATATACGCCAGCGCGACCGCGCTGTAGAACAGCAGGCAAAGCACAATGCGTATCAGATGTCGCGCCTGCGCGCTGCGCTCGCCAAAAAACAGGTAGCCTGAGATCATAAAGAACAGCGGCACGCAGACGCGGGAGGCGGCGTTCATCAGGTTGGCCACATCCCAGGTTATGCCGGTGACCGCCATCGGTCCGGTGATATACCAGGTCGTGGTATGGATCACGATCACCATCAGGCAGGCGACCGCACGTAAGTTGTCGATCCAGCTAATTTTTTGCGGCATGGGATCCTCGCGTACAGATGGTGCGAGGAAGGGTAGCCGCTGTGCCGCCACTCAACAACATCTGCCGCCGTAATTCAGAGCCCTCTGTGCGGCAAAAGCGCGCGCGACCCGCACAGCCTCAGGATTTCCGGCTGCACATTGCCCGGTCAAAGGGTATACTGTCGAACTCTTTTTAATTCACCCGTATCCCGTGCGAATTCAACATGCAAAAGTTTGATACCAAGACCTTTCAGGGCCTGATCCTGACCTTGCAGGATTACTGGGCGCGCCAGGGCTGCACCATTGTCCAGCCGCTGGACATGGAAGTGGGCGCCGGCACCTCACACCCGATGACCTGCCTGCGCGCTATTGGCCCGGAGCCGATGGCCAGCGCCTACGTGCAGCCTTCACGTCGTCCGACCGACGGACGCTATGGTGAAAACCCCAATCGTCTGCAGCACTACTATCAGTTCCAGGTGGTGATCAAGCCTAACCCGGACAATCTTCAGGAGCTCTACCTCGGCTCGCTGAAAGAGCTGGGTATCGATCCCACTATCCACGATATTCGTTTCGTAGAAGATAACTGGGAAAACCCGACGCTGGGCGCCTGGGGCCTCGGCTGGGAAGTGTGGCTCAACGGTATGGAAGTGACGCAGTTCACCTACTTCCAGCAGGTTGGCGGCCTTGAGTGCAAGCCGGTCACGGGTGAGATCACCTATGGCCTGGAGCGTCTGGCGATGTATATCCAGGGCGTGGACAGCGTCTACGATCTGACCTGGAGCGACGGTGCATTTGGCAAAACCACCTACGGCGATGTGTTTCATCAGAACGAAGTAGAGCAGTCGACCTATAACTTCGAATATGCCGACGTCGGTTTCCTGTTCAGCTGTTTTGAGCAGTATGAGAAAGAGGCGCAGCAGCTGCTGGCGCTGGAGAAGCCGCTGCCGCTGCCAGCCTATGAACGCATTCTGAAAGCGGCCCACAGCTTTAACCTGCTCGACGCGCGCAAGGCGATCTCCGTTACCGAACGCCAGCGCTATATTCTGCGTATTCGCACCCTGACGAAAGCCGTGGCGGAAGCCTACTATGCGTCACGCGAGGCGCTGGGTTTCCCGATGTGCAACCGTAATAAGTAAGAGGCAGCCATGACCGATAAAACTTTCCTGGTGGAAATTGGCACCGAAGAGTTGCCTCCGAAAGCCCTGCGCAGCCTGGCGGAAGCTTTTGCTGCACACTTTACTGCCGAGCTGGACAGCGCTGGCCTGACGCACGGCGAAGTCAGCTGGTTTGCTGCTCCGCGCCGTCTGGCGCTGAAAGTCGCAGCGCTGGCGGCGGCGCAGCCCGATCGCGAGATTGAGAAGCGCGGCCCCGCCGTCGCGGCTGCGTTTGACGCAGCGGGTAATCCGACGAAAGCAGCTGAAGGCTGGGCACGCGGCAACGGCATCACGGTCGATCAGGCTGAGCGCCTGAGCACCGATAAAGGCGAATGGCTGGTGCATCGCGCCGCGGTGAAGGGCGAGCAGGCCAGCGCGCTGCTGCCGGCAATGGTCACTACCGCACTGAGCAAGCTGCCGATTCCAAAACTGATGCGCTGGGGCGCCAGCGATGTCCAGTTCGTGCGCCCGGTGCATACCGTGACGCTGCTGCTGGGAGAGGAGCTGATCCCGGCCACTATCCTGGGCGTACAGTCAGCGCGCACCATTCGCGGCCACCGCTTTATGGGCGAGCCGGAGTTTACGCTGGAGCACGCCGATCACTATCCGCAGCAGCTGCTGGCGCGCGGTAAGGTAATGGCTGATTACGCTGAGCGTAAAGCAAAAATCAAGGCGGATGCGGAAGCGGCTGCACAGCAGCTGGGCGGCGTCGCCGATCTCAGCGACAGCCTGCTGGAAGAGGTTGCTTCGCTGGTGGAGTGGCCGGTGGTGCTGACCGCAACGTTTGAAGAGAAGTTCCTGGCAGTACCGGCGGAAGCGCTGGTCTATACCATGAAAGGCGATCAGAAATATTTTCCGGTCTACAGCCCGGAAGGAAAACTGCTGCCGAACTTCATCTTCGTTACCAACATCGAGTCAGGCGATCCGCAGCAGATCGTGGCCGGTAATGAAAAAGTTGTGCGTCCCCGTCTGGCGGATGCGGAGTTCTTCTTTAACAGCGATCGTAAAAAGCGTCTGGAAGATAATCTGCCGCGTCTGGAGACGGTGCTGTTCCAGAAAGAGCTGGGCACGCTGCGTGATAAGACCGACCGCATTCAGGCGCTGGCAGGCTGGATCGCCGCGCAGATTGGTGCAGATGTCAATCACGCGACCCGCGCCGGCCTGCTCTCCAAGTGCGACCTGATGACCAACATGGTGTTTGAATTTACCGACACCCAGGGCGTCATGGGTATGCACTACGCCCGTCATGACGGGGAAGCGGAAGATGTGGCGGTAGCGCTCAATGAGCAGTATCAGCCGCGCTTTGCTGGCGATGCGCTGCCTTCTAACCCGGTGGCCTGTGCCGTCGCGATTGCAGATAAAATGGATACGCTGGCGGGCATTTTTGGTATCGGTCAGCATCCGAAAGGCGACAAAGATCCCTTTGCACTGCGCCGCGCCGCGCTGGGCGTACTGCGTATTATCGTCGAGAAGAATCTGCCGCTCGATCTGCAGAGTCTGACCGAAGAGGCCGTGCGCCTCTACGGCAGCAAGCTGAGCAACGCGAAAGCGGTTGATGAGGTGATCGACTTCATGCTGGGTCGCTTCCGTACCTGGTATCAGGAAGAGGGTCACAGCGTTGATACCATTCAGGCGGTACTGGCGCGTCGTCCTACCCGTCCGGCAGATTTCGATGCGCGCATGAAAGCGGTATCGCATTTCCGCACGCTGGAGGCAGCCTCAGCGCTGGCAGCGGCCAACAAGCGCGTGTCGAACATTCTGGCAAAAGCCAGCGATCCGCTGAACGACAGCGTGCAGGCATCGCTGCTGAAAGAGAACGCGGAGATCCAGCTGGCGACTTTCGTCACCGCGCTGAGCGACAAGCTGCATCCCTGGTTTACTGAAGGCCGCTATCAGGATGCGCTGGTGGAGCTGGCACAGCTGCGTGAAGCGGTAGATAACTTCTTCGACAACGTTATGGTTAACGCAGAAGATGATGCCGTGCGCGTGAATCGTCTGACGCTGCTGGCACAGCTGCGTCAGCTGTTCCTGCAGGTGGCAGATATTTCCCTGCTGCAGTAAACGGCAGCAGGATGCGGTAGCGAAAGGGACGAGCAATCGTCCCTTTTTTATTGCCGTCTAACCTGCCGGCGGCACGGTACGCGCGAAGCTCTCGCGCTGAAACAGGGTTTCCGCCAGTTTGACCAGCGCCGGGCGGTTTACACACCAGTTCGGCAGCACGCGACGGAAATTCAGATAGCCAATCATGCAGCCGGTCGCGATATCCGCCAGATTCAGTGTGCCGGTGTTGATCAACTCCGCTTTCGCCGCGGCCGCCTCCAGCGCATCCAGACCGCGCTGGATTTTTTCACGGTTGCGCAGCAGCACCTCTTCAGACTGCTGCGCGCCAGGCCGCATCTGTTCCCGCACAATGGTCACCGCCGCGTCGTTAATACCATCAGCCAGCTTTGCCAGCTGGCGTACCTGCAGCGCGCGCAGCGCATCATCAGGCAGCAGGGCGGGTGCTTCATCACGCAGCTCAATAACCTGAGCAATGACAGAAGAGTCGTACCAGGTTAATCCGCGCTCGTCGATCAGAGCCGGTACTTTTCCCAGCGGATTATAGTGGGGCACCTGGCTATCTTCCGCCCAGGGTGTATGGTTTATAAACTCAAACACGATGCCCTTTTCCAGCAGAATAACTGAAATTTTGCGCACGAACGGGCTGGTATAACTGCCTATCAGTTTCATCAAAGCCTCCGTATAAAACGCGGTACGTAGCGGTAACGCCCGGGCCAGCTATTCGCCGGGAAACATAAATGGATTCAGGCTACTGCGGGCAAACCCTTCCTGCTCCATGCGCGCATCCAGCACCAGCGACGCCAGGTCGTCGGCAACAGGCTCTACCGCCGGATCCCGCTCCTGGCAGAGCAGTTTCATATAGGTGCCGCAGTCGCCGCAGCTCTCTGCATGAACGGCAGCCTGGTGATTATCGAGCGACCAGAGGTGCAGATCGCGCGTCTGCTCACAGTTGCAGCATCGGTCACTGGCGACGTGCCACTCACTTTCGCACAGGTTGCAGTGCAGATAGCGTAATCCCTCCTGCGCCACATCCATATGCACCAGGCCGGTAACCGGAACGCTGCCGCAGACCGGGCAGAACTGCCGGTGATCGCCCTGTTCCGTCCGCACCTTGCCGGGTATCATAGCGGCCATCTGCGCCCAGTACAGCGACAGTGCAGCCCAGACAAAAGGCGACTTATCGCTGCTGACCCGGCTAAATTCCCCGGCCAGCAGCGCGCTGGCAAGCGTCTCCAGCTCGCTGGCGGACGATTTTTCCAGGTTCTCCAGCACCGCCAGCGCCTGGCCACTCATCTCCGGTTTGAGTTCTGCAATCAGTGAATGCAGCAGCTGCTGCCAGTGACGATCGCGCGGATAGTGGCGAATATCAAGCGGCGGCTCATTGCGCTGCGCGCTTTCTGCAAGGCGCGGACGCAGATCGAGCCGCAGCGGATGGTCATACAGCACAATCTCCTGCGCCTGAGCGATCACTGCAGCAAAGCGCAGATAGTCACCCAGCGGATTTTTTGCCGCCAGATGGCGCAGGCGTGCAGCGCGACGGCTATAGAGATTTTTCAGCCGGGGAAACAGCAGCGGCGGGATCTGTTCCGCGGTCTGCGGTTCGCGTGTTTCCGGCTGATTCTGCGGAATAATGCGAATACTCATCAGGGAACACCTCTATTTTCTGGCGATAACGCTGCCAACAATGAAAGCAGCACGACTACGCTGATGATAGCAGCCTGACGCTCAGGCGGCTGGCTGACGGACGATTAACTGCCGGTGACGGCAGCCGGAGGGAGGGACGATTCTGTGACCGCCGCAGGCCGCGCAGCCAGAGTGCCAGCACATAAGTTGAAGAAAAATTTTTGGCCGACGTTCATGCTCAGCATCTGAACCGGCAGCCGGTATAGCGTCCAGGCCGTGAGGCCCGCCGCTTTTGATGAGTGCAATAAGAGACAGATAACGTGACAGCAAAACAGCAGGCAGGTGAGCAACCTGTGAAAACGATCGCTGGCGTAAGCCAGGCTGAAGTGTGGCAGCGCCGGACACCGGAAACGGCCGAAACTGACTGGCTGGCACAGGAGGTGCCGGTAGCGCTGGTCTATAACGGCATCTCGCATGTGGTCATGATGGCGACGCCTGACAACCTCGAGGCGTTTGCGCTGGGTTTCTCGCTTTCAGAAGGGATTATTGAACAACCGGCTGAGATCTATGGCATCGATGTGGTGCCGGGCTGCAACGGCATTGAAGTACAGATTGAGCTCGCCAGCCGCCGGTTTATGGCGTTAAAAGCGCAGCGCCGGGCGATGGCGGGGCGAACCGGCTGCGGCGTTTGCGGCGTTGAGCAGCTGGATCAGATTGGTAAGCCGCTGCAGCCGCTGCCTTTTACCCAGACGTTTGACCTGGCTCAGCTGGACAGCGGGCTGGCGCGGCTGCGTGACTATCAGCCGGTGGGCAATCTTACCGGCTGTACGCACGCGGCGGCATGGCTCTCACCCGAGGGATTGCTGCCGGGCGGCTGTGAAGATGTCGGGCGGCACGTTGCGCTGGATAAGCTGCTGGGGCTGCGCAGTAAGCAGGGATGGCAGCAGGGCGCAGTACTGGTTTCCAGCCGCGCCAGCTATGAGATGGTGCAGAAGTCCGCCATGTGCGGCGTGGAGATCCTGTTTGCGGTCTCGGCCGCCACCCAGCTGGCAGTAGAGGTTGCGCAGCGCAGTAATCTGACGCTGGTAGGCTTCAGTAAGCCAGGGCGGGCAACGATCTATACCCACCCGCAGCGGCTGCGCTAGCCGGTTCAGGCCGCTGAACCGCAAATCCTTATCATTTCTACGGCATTGATAACCCTTTTATGGATCATGATTTTAACTATAATGATCCCACTGCTTACGCGGCACACTGGTAAGGTGATGCTGCAAAACATTAAATGGAGAGGAAGAACATGAGTTATTCACTGCCATCCCTGCCGTACGCCTACGACGCACTGGAACCGCACTTCGACAAGCAGACGATGGAAATCCATCACACCAAACACCACCAGACCTACGTAAACAACGCTAACGCAGCGCTGGAAGGTACCGAATTCGCCGATCTGCCGGTTGATGAGCTGATTACCAAACTGGATCAGCTGCCAGCAGACAAAAAAGGCCCGCTGCGTAACAACGCTGGCGGCCACGCTAACCATAGCCTGTTCTGGAAAGGCCTGAAAACCGGCACCACGCTGCAGGGCGACCTGAAAGCGGCTATCGAAAAAGATTTCGGTAGCGTTGAGAAATTCCAGGAAGAGTTTGAAAAAGCAGCAGCTACCCGTTTTGGCTCTGGCTGGGCGTGGCTGGTGAAAAAAGGCGACAAACTGGCTGTGGTTTCAACCGCTAACCAGGATAACCCGCTGATGGGTGACGCGATCGCCGGTGCGTCTGGCTTCCCAATCATTGGTCTGGATGTGTGGGAGCACGCTTACTATCTGAAGTATCAGAACAAGCGCCCTGACTACATCAAAGCGTTCTGGAACGTAGTGAACTGGGACGAAGCAGCAGCGCGTTTTGCTTCAGCAAAATAATCAGCGCTTATTTCTGCGTAAAAAACCGGTGCGATGTCGCCGGTTTTTTTTATCTGCGTCACGGCAATCTAAACCCCAGCTAAACAGCAAACCGTTTAGTGCCGGCGGGGTGGGGTCATTAACGAATCGTTGAAGCGGCTGTGCTTAACATTGCAGCAGGTTTTTTCGAGACGTTAAGCTCCTTATGACAACAATTACCCACACTGAATCGGGCGATCTCTCTTCTTCAGCGCTGTTTTTTCCGCTGATCAGCGGCAAACTTCGACCTGATAATCTCTGGCACAGCGGCCGCTTTCGTACCAAGTTTGCGTTGCGAACGGCGCTCTATCCGTTTACCACGCTGACCTATCTGCAGCAGCTGGCGCAGCTGCCCTTTTTGCCACAGCTGATGGCCAGCCAGGGTCTGCTGCCCGCTAAACCGCATCGTCCCTATCTCTGTTCGCGGTTTAGCGTGGCGCAGCGCGCACGCGCTATCGTGCAGCACTACCAGCATGTTGCACAGCTTGATAATCCCGCCCTGCGTCAACTAATGCTGAATCCGGCCGGTACGCCTGTTGCACAGCTCAGCGGCAAAAATGAAGAGCAGTTTACGATTGCCTGCAGCTCCGGCTATTACGATCGCGAAGGTGAGCTGACGCTGACGTTGCACTATCAAAGTATGCTGCTGGCCTCTCTCTCATTCTCGCTGATTGGCGGGCCGCAGCGGTGTACGCTGTTTATTGGCGGACTACAGGGGCCGCGCAAGCATATTCCGTCGGAGGCGATCCGCGAAGCGACCAAAGCTGCGCACGGTCTGTTTCCCAAGCGCGTGCTGATGGAAGCACTGTTTCTGCTGGCGGAGGCGTGTGGAGCAGAAGCGATAGCCGCCGTCGGCGACACCACGCATGTGTTTCGCAGCCTGCGCTATCGACACAGTAAAGGGGATAAGTTTTTTGCCAGCTACAGTGAGTTCTGGCTGTCGCTGGGCGGCGAGGAGCGGGCCGACGGCTGCTTTACGCTGCCGCTGCAGATGGAGCGCAAAGCGCTGGAGGAGATAGCCAGTAAAAAGCGCGCCGAATATCGCCGGCGCTACACGCTGCTCGACAGCCTGAAAGAGCAGGTTCAGCAGGCCGCCGGCTGCGCTCACCGCGCAGACCGTGCAGCCTGAACAGCCTCAGAACGGCTGTTTTGCGTAGCCGGTCATGACTTTCAGACCCATTTCTCGTCCCAGCGCGGTCATCGGATGCACCACAACCAGGCCGCGCACGCTTTTCTTCAGCGCACCCATGTTGGCCTGCTCTTTTTTCGTGATTTCACGGCTGAACGGCAGCTGCTGCAGCTGCTGCGCCTCTTTGCTCAGCTTTTCATCACGTACGCCGCGCAGACGTTCAATCTCCTGCACCAGCGTCTCTTTCTCTTTCAGCAGCGCACCCAGCTTTTCAGCGTCACCCGCTTCCAGCAGCTGGGGTTCTTTGCGGTTCAGTGCGTCCAGCTGATCGCTGAGGCGTTTGATCTCGGCTTTGACTTGTTCTTTCATTGGAAAAACTCATTAAGGAAAACAGGGAAAGGATACATTAATTTAGGCCGGGCGGGCAGTACGACTGTTCGATGTACCGCTGCCTGAGGTCAGACAGCGGGCTTTTTGAATGCCTGTTTGTGCGAAATACGGGAAATAAGTTCGGTCAAAGAGAGCACCATGGTGGATCGCACCATCTGCAGATAACGCTGCTGCTGCATAATGCGCAGCGCCTCATCATCGCGGGTGAAGTCGGGCTGTGGCGGCCAGGCGACCACGCAGTGCAGCTCACTGAACGGACCCAGCACCTCGTCATCAGTAAAGCGATAGTCGCTGGCGTCGTGGTTCAGCTCTTCGCGCAGCGTCAGCAGCAGTTCGCAATCCTCATACTCCTGCCGCGTAATCACGCCCAGTCCGTAAACAAGCTTAAGACGTACCGACAGCTCGCCCAGCGGCCCGTCTCCCAGCAGCAGCGGTTCGACGGCGTACCTTACCGCATAATCATCTTTGCGAAAGACCTGCAGCACCAGCAGATTAACCGCTTCTGCCAGCAGTTCAACCGCAGCAATCAGAAAGCTTCTCACCGAACGACCGGCGTTCAGGCGCTCAAGCACCTGGTTTTCAAAAGCCTGCTTCTCTTCCATCATTGCCTGCATCGTTCAGCTACCGTCTGCGGGCGCAACCCTGTTGCGCCCGGTTTGCTCACCCGGGGGCGCGCATTATGCCATAGCGCTGTAAGCGCTCACCACAGCCTCTACTGCCTGACTCTCCGGCTCCAGGCCGGAAATTTTTACCAGCGTCTCTGCAACGCCCTGTTCCGCGATCAGCGTGGCCAGCTCCTGCGCCTGCGGATCGGCATCGCTGCGGTAGTGCATCGCGGCTGCGATCCCCTGCACCAGATTATCGTGCGGTAGCTGGTACTCCAGCGTGCCGAGCAGCGGTTTAATCAGGCGATCGCCTGCGCTCAGCTTGCGCAGCGGCTGGCGGCCTACGCGCTCGACGTCATCTTTCAGGTAAGGGTTCTCAAAGCGGGTAAGGATTTTGCTGATGTAAGCCGCATGTTTCTCTGCATCAAAATCGTAGCGCCTGATCAGAACGGCGCCGCTCTCCTGCATGGCCCCCTCAACCACGGCGCGAATGCGGCTATCCAGGATCGCATCGCGAATGGTTACATGACCCGCCAGTTTGCCCAGATAAGCGGTAATAGCGTGGCCGGTATTAAGGGTAAAGAGCTTGCGTTCAACAAACGCCATCAGATTGTCGGTCAGTTCCATGCCAGGGATCGCCGGCAGCGCCCCTTTAAACTGCGTTTTATCAACAATCCATTCGCTGAAGGTCTCAACGGTCACTTCCAGCGGATCGCTGCTGCCCGCTTCAGAAGGCGGGACAATACGATCCACGGCGGAATCGACAAAGCCGACGTGCGCTTCTGCCCAGGCGTGATGCTGCGCCGGCAGCGCCTTCAGCACATGCTGCTTCAGCTGACTGGTGCCGCGCACCATATTTTCGCAGGCGATGATGTTAAGCGGTGCGGTATTACCCCGATCGTGGCGGGCGATCAGACCCTGCGCCACGCTGCCGGCAATACGTTCAAGGATCTGCGGTCCGACGGCAGTCGTGACCAGATCGACTTCAGCGATCAGCGCAATGATGTCATCGCTGGTGCTGTTAACGGCGCTGACGCCGGTGACCGTCTCTGTTTTTGCCTGTTCGCCAACAACATGAACCGGATAGGTGTGACGGGCGTTAAGGGCATCCAGCACAACCTGATTGACGTCAGCAAAGACCAGCTCGATGCCGGCATCGGCCAGCAGCTTGCCGATAAATCCGCGACCAATATTGCCTGCTCCAAAATGTAACGCTTTCATAAAATTGACCCATCTCAAATAGCGAAAGGGCGGGCATTTCCGCCCCGGACACAGGGCGGGCCTGCCCGCCCCGGGGAAAAAACTGCTGACTGATTACGCTTTGACGCTGCTGCCTGAGAGCAGATCCAGCACTTCCTGCACGCTGCGGGTCTGCGCCAGTCGTTCAATCACGCTATCATCATCCAGCGCGTTGGTCAGGCTGGTGATCACCTGAATGTGCTCATTGTTGCGGGCCGCAATCCCGATCACCAGGCGCGCCACCTCATCCGGCTCATCGCCAAACTGTACGCCTGCCGGATACTGACAGAACACCACGCCTGTTTTCAGCACGCGATCTTTTGCTTCTACCGTTCCGTGCGGAACCGCAATCGACTCACCCAGATAGGTTGGCGTCAGCTTTTCACGGGCCAGCATCGCCTCAACGTACTCTGGCTGGACATAGCCACCTTTTACCAGCTGCTCACCGGCAAAGCGGATCGCCTGCTCTTTGTTGCTGGCGCTCAGATCGAGGAATACGTTATCCGTCCCGAGCTTAAACAGGTGCGTATTCTCGTTATCAAAGCTGTCTGCCAGCGTTGACTGCACCGTTTCGCGATGCGCCACGCTGCGGTTTACCGTGACCAGTCGCTCGGTCAGGTTGGTGTAGAGCGCGCTATCAAGGAAATTATTCAGCGAGATATGCTGCGCCTGCGGTGCCTGACGCATCGCCCGTTCCGTGAGATCGCGGTGTGTGATCACCAGGTCAACGTCACCCGGCAGCGCATTAATAGCGCTGTTCGTCACCGACACATTCGTGAGGCCCGCATCCTGCACTTTTTTGCGCAGCACGCCGGCACCCATGGCGCTGGAACCCATACCGGCGTCACAGGCAACGATGATTTTACGCACGTGGCTCACGTCTACGCTGTGAGCGTCAGCTACTACCGGTGCGCCTGCCGCCGGCTGGCCTTTAGACTGCGCTTTCATGTCGCGCATACGCTGGGTCGCCGCTTCAATATCTTCGTCTTCTTTCACTTTGCTGGTTTTCAGCAGGATAGAAGAGACAACAAAAGAGACGGCAAAAGCGGCTACGATAGCGGCAACGTTAGCAAAATAGGCGCCTTTTGGCGTCATCGCCAGCACGGCCAGGATAGAACCCGGTGACGCCGGAGAGACCAGGCCGCCATTCAGCAGCGTCAGCGTAAATACGCCGGTCATACCGCCCAGGATCACCGCCAGCAGCAGGCGCGGCGCCATCAGCACATACGGGAAGTAAATCTCATGGATGCCGCCGAGGAAGTGGATAATAGCGGCACCGCCCGCTGACTGTTTGGCGCTGCCGCGACCAAAGATCATATAAGCGACCAGCACGCCCATCCCCGGGCCCGGGTTAGCTTCGATCAGGAAGAAGATCGATTTACCCGCTTCGCTCGCCTGCTGAATACCCAGCGGCGAGAAAATGCCGTGGTTGATGGCGTTGTTAAGGAACAGGATTTTCGCCGGCTCAACAAAAATAGAGGTCAGCGGCAGCAGGTTGTTCTGCACCATCAGGTTAACCCCGGCGGCGAGAATGTGCGACAGCCCCTGCACCAGCGGACCAATAGCCAGGAACGCCAGCAGCGCCAGCAGCATACCGATGATGCCGGCGGAGAAGTTATTCACCAGCATCTCGAAACCGCTTTTGATCTTGCCGTCAACGGCCCGGTCAAACGCGCGGATTGCCCAGCCGCCCAGCGGTCCGGCAAGCATCGCGCCGAGGAACATCGGCATATCGGCACCGACAATGACGCCCATTGTTGTAATGGCGCCGACCACGCCACCGCGATCGCCGCCGACCAGACGGCCGCCGGTGAAGCCAATCAGCAGCGGCAGCAGATAGGTGATCATCGGACCGACGAGTTTCGCCAGCGTTTCGTTCGGGATCCATCCGGTTGGAATAAACAGCGCGGTGATGATACCCCATGCGATAAACGCACCGATGTTAGGCATCACCATATTACTCAGAAAGCGACCAAAGCTCTGCACTCTGACCTTGACTGATGAGGACATAAACCCACCCCTTATTGAGACGCGCTGCAATAAGAGCGCGCATTTGTTTTTGTTGAGACATTACGGCGGGGGCCGTGGCATTACTGTATGCAGGCGGACTCTAGCACTTGTTCAGGAGCGTGCGTAGCGTCCGGGATTAGTGTGATCCATATCACGCAAAAGCGGGGTGAACAGGGGGGGTTAATGTGACTCTTGTCACACAAAGACAGGATAAAAAAGCAGCGACGCCGAAAAATTCAGCAAAAAAGCGGGTTTTATGTGATAAGCCTCACTCTTTGGTAGTGCGGGTTTATTGCAGAAGTGTGATTAGCGTCACAAAGAATTTCTGGTCATAATTGCGCCAGATCACAGGCGGGTAGGTAAAGCGGCAGGCCGTTATAAAGCGAAGCGCAGCGAGAACCGGGCAGTGGTAATACTGCCCGTAACCGGCGTTATTGCCAGGAACCCTGTACTGCATTTTGCGCCTGCGTCAGCGCCTGCGCATTTGCAGACAGCTCACTCATCAGCGCATTGTACCGGGTCGCCTGATCCTGCGTCGGGAACTGTACGCCACCATCATTAAAAGTGACGCGTGTTCCCTGCGATTGCAGATAGTCTCCGGTCTGTACAGCGCTCTGGCTCAGCGCCTGCAGCTTAGGCAGCAGCGGGATCAGCGTGCCTGCCGGCTGTGTAACCACTTTTGCATAGGCTGCGTCATACGACTTTTTCAGGTCGTCGGGCTGTTTAAGCGTCGCCTTGCTGCTGTCAGCCTGCATTTTCGCGCTCTGGATCTGCTGCGTCAGAACGCTGAGATTGCCGCTCACCTGGCGCAGGGTATCGCGGCGGGTCAGATAATCCTGCGGAACGCGAATCGCTGCCAGCTCATCCACGACCGGACGCATACCCTGTTCCGTGGCCTGACTCACCTGCTGAGAAAAGCCATACAGAATGGCATAGTCACTAGCGTAGTTACCGAAGGTCTGCTTCTGGTTTTCACTCAGTGCCGGCAGATGTTCACCGCTGCGCATCACGGTATTTTGCAGAAAATCGTTAAACGCCTTACGCTGATCGCCCTCTTTGTCACCGCAGGCGGTGAGTTGCAATATGACCAGCGCGCTGGCGAGCAGCATGCCGGTACGCATCCAGATGCGGGAAGTTCCTGACGCCATGTTTCAACTCCTGTCGTGACAAAATGGCAATATGTGAATCGCTGAGAATGGTCCTAAAGAATAGTGCAATGGCCTGGCGTGCACAATGACCGAAGGCGTGCAGTGTGATGCTCTCCGGTCAGCGCGCCCGTGTGGCACAGCAATAGTCAACGATGTGGCAGACCGCTGCCCTATTTCAGCCCCTGACCAGCGTAGCAGGCGAAGGAGTGCACGCAGCAGAGGCGGCATAACTCATAACCTCTCCTTTAATATGCATCAGACTGGTGCATCTCTGCTCTATTATTGAGCACAATGCGAACAAAAATGCCGCAGCGGCGGTGCGAAACGTCCGCAGGATGCGAAATGCGGATCTGGCGCTATTTTTGCTTCATTCAGGACAGGGGGCAGAGTGTGACAGACAGCAACTTTTTACCTGACAGGCACTTAAGCGTTACTGCAGGTTTTAGCCATAAGCAAGATGAAAAAATAATCAAAAAACAGACAGCAATTCCTGGATTCTGACCCATACTAAGAAACCCGGCAATTGTTGCATTGCGCTGACATGTTCGCAGTGCCCAGCAGGCTGTGTCCCGTAACGGTTTTATAACTCTAACGTCCAAACCGCTGCGGGATGCAGCCTGATAAAGCCTGGTTTCAGCATCATTTGATGCTTACCTCTCTACTTTCACGTGCTTCATAGTGAGTTTTAAGGAGTTCTCTATGGAATTAAAAGATCCAATGGTTGAATTACTCAGCAGTCTTGAGCAAATTGTTTTGACACGTGATGCTAAGCCTTCCGTATCAGATATTGCACTCAACACGGTGTCAGTTCCCGAGCCACAGCGTTTACGTGAGATGACCGGCATGCAGGTGGATGAGTTCGCCCGCGTGATGGGGGTGAGCGTCTCATCAGTAAAAAGCTGGGAAGCGCAGCGCACGCGCCCCTCCGCTACGGCACGCAAATTGATGAAGCTGCTGCAGGCGAATCCTTATCTGGGACGGCAGCTGCTTGAGTAACCAATTATCGGTTCTCCGAACCCGCCTGCACGGCGGGTTTTTTATTTCAGCGCTTCAAATTTAGCCGCCTGACGGGCGAACCAGCTTTCCGGAAGGTTATAGGGGGGCTGCGACAGTTGCTGCAATCCCTGTTTGATATTCTGATGCGCCTGCTGCCAGAGCTGTTTATCGCCCTGCAGCAGTAGCTGAATCTGCACCTGCTTCTCAATCAGATAAACGCGCGCAAAATCCGGGTCAAACTGCACTATCGCGCGGGTATTATCGATAATATCTGCCAGCTTGATCGTCTGCGCTTCGGGTGAGGCGTCCGCCGTATGCCGGAAGTGTGCCAGTTTGCGCGCCGCGCGGTTTCTGGCCTGCGGCTGGGCGCTGTCAGTCAGCATCGCGACCAGGCCGGCTACGCGCTGGCCAAACTGCTGTTCAATATCCTGTAGCGTGCTGGATGTGTCTTCTACCGTATCGTGCAGCCAGGCAGCTGCCAGCATCTCTTCATCATCGGTTACGCTGCGCACCAGTTCAGCCACTGCCTGCGGGTGAACGATATAGGGCTCATCGGTGTATTTACGTCGCTGGCCTGTAGCTGCATGAAGTTCAGTAGCAAAACGACGCGCCTGCTCCTCCAGTGAATCCTGCATCTTCACTCTCCCGTGAAAAGTAGCTTGCAATTATCTAGCGCGCTATCTATATTAATTTGCATGAACAGTAATCAAGATGGCAAAAAAGTGAAGCGGCCGCCACTCCAGGTTGATCAGCATCTCTGTTTCGCGCTCTACTCGGCAAATCTGGCCATGCATAAGGTCTATCGTCAGCAGCTGGCGGCACTCAATATCACCTATCCGCAATACCTGGTGATGCTGGTGCTCTGGGTGCAGGATGATGTCACGGTGTCAGAGATTGGCGAACAGCTGTTTCTTGACTCCGCGACGCTGACGCCGCTGCTTAAGCGGCTGGAAACAGCCGGGCTGGTGCGCCGGCAGCGTTCACGCCAGGATGAACGGCAGGTCGTGGTGACGCTGACCGATGAGGGGCGCGAGCTACAGGCGCGCGCCGCTGCGATTCCGGAAGCGGTGCAGTGTGCGACGGCCTGTGACACCGGGACGATGGCAGCGCTGAAAGAGCAGCTTGATATGCTGCGCACCAATCTGAACCGCGCAGGCTGACTGCGCGGATAAAAAAGCATTTACATCGGCGCGGATAAGTAGCGCGTTATTATATAGCGAACGGAGATAAAGTATGTCTTTAGACAAAGTGGTTTATACAGCTAAAGCAAAAGCAACCGGTGGCCGTGACGGACGTGCAACTTCTTCTGACAACGTCCTGGACGTTAAGCTGGGCGTGCCAAAAGAGATGGGCGGAGCCGGTGGCGAGGCGACTAATCCGGAGCAGCTGTTTGCGGCGGGCTATTCAGCCTGTTTCCTCGGCGCCATGAAATTTGTTGCCGGTCGCGACAAAATCGCGATGCCAAAAGAGGCATGGATTGAAGGTGAAGTTGGCATCGGCCCGATTCCGACCGGTTTTGGTATTGAAGCTACGCTGAATATCCACCTGCCGGAGATGGATGCTGCAGAAGCCCAAAAGCTGGTCGATGCTGCACACATCGTGTGCCCTTACTCTAATGCCACCCGCGGCAATATCGACGTGACGCTGAATATCATTAATTAAGCACGCACGCGGTTAACCGGGCTCCTGCGGGAGCCTTTTTTATTCACCCGCTTTTAGCCCGCACAAAAAAATCTGGTCTTACCATTGGTTAAATGTTCTACTGCTGCGCTTAACACGGCATCGCAGTTATTTTCGGTTCAGATTCGTCCCGATCCTGCTCGATACGTCACGCTTTTCCATTCTCAAAGCGAACCTTGCTGTCTGAACAGAGTCACAGGAACGGTGATAAATCGACACCGGGTCGGGAACAGAAAATTTAAATGAATTATATCAAAAGTTTAACTCAGCAGAAGCTTTCTCTGCTGCTCGCACTTTATCTTGGCATCCTGCTAAACCTGCCAATTTTTTACCGCCGCTTTGACGGCTTCTTAACCAAATCAACCCCGTCCGACTGGCTTTCTGCTGTTGCTGAAGTCACGGCCGCTGTTTTACTTACCTTTTTCCTGATGCGCCTGCTCTCGCTGGGTGGAAAATGGGCTTACCGCGTGCTGGCCAGTCTGCTGGTAGTGATTTCCGTGGCCGCGGCATATTACATGACCTTCTTTAATGTCGTGATTGGCTACGGCATTGTGGCTTCGGTTATGACAACCGACATCGATCTCTCTAAAGAAGTGATCGGCCTGCATTTTATTGTCTGGATGGTGCTGGTCAGCGCGCTGCCGCTGCTGCTGATCTGGCGCAACCGGCTGCGTATGACGCTGATTGAGCAGCTAAAAACACCGGGACAGCGCCTGAAACCGGTAGCTATTATGCTGCTGAGCGTGGCGCTGGTATGGCTGCCGATCCGCTATTTTGACAAACTGCAGAAAACGCAGGAAGAGATCACGAATATCGATCTGCCCAGCTATGGCGGGGTAGTGGCACACTCTTATCTGCCTTCTAACTGGATTGCTGCTCTGGGGCTGTTTACCTGGACTAAAGTGGATGAAAAGCTGGACAGCGAAGCGCTGTTCGATCCGGCGAAAAACTTTACCTATGTGGCACCGGCAGGCATTGATGACACTTACGTCGTGTTTGTTATCGGTGAAACCACGCGCTGGGATCATATGGGGATGCTGGGCTACGATCGCGATACCACGCCAAAGCTCTCCAAAGAGAAAAACCTGGTGGCGTTCCGCGGTGAGTCCTGCGACACCGCAACCAAGCTCTCGCTGCGCTGCATGTTTGTTCGCGAAGGCGGCACCATGGATAATCCGGGCCGTACTCTGAAAGAGCAGAACGTATTTGCCGTCATGAAAGAGCTGGGTTTTACCTCTGAGCTGTTCGCCATGCAGAGCGAGGTCTGGTTCTATGACAATGCCGATGTGAATAACTTCTCTTTCCGCGAGCAGATCGGCTCTGAAAAGCGTAATCAGGGTAAAGCGGTAGACGACATGCTGCTGGTGCCGGAACTGCAGGCTTCCCTGCAGCGTTTCCCGAAAGGCAAACATCTGGTGGTGCTGCATACCAAAGGCTCACACTATCTTTACTCGCAGCGCTATCCCCGCAGCTTCGCGCGTTATCAGCCTGAGTGCATGGGCGTGGATGACACCTGCAGCAAGGCGCAGTTGATCAACGCTTATGACAACTCTGTTTTGTATGTGGACTCGATGCTCGACAGCGTACTGGATCAGCTGCGTGATAAAAAAGCGCTGGTGTTCTATGCGGCGGACCACGGCGAGTCGATCAGCGAAAATATGCACCTGCACGGCACCCCACGTGAGATGGCGCCGCCTGAGCAGTTCCGCGTGCCGATGATGGTCTGGGCGTCCGATAAATATCTGGACGATCCGGTGAACCGCAGCAACTTTGAGCGACTGCAGGCGCAGCAGCGTGTCGGTAAAACGCATCGTCACGTTGAGCTGTTTGATACCATACTGGGCTGTCTGGGCTACACCTCACCCAATGGCGGTATCAATCCGGCAAACAACTGGTGTCAGGCTCCCGCCGCTAAAGCACAGAGCAATCTCTGACCGGTATGCCCGCGCTGAGATCGCCTTCCCGGCGCGGTTGCCTGCTTTTCAGGCAATCAGGCAGCTTTAAAGGGAAAAGGGATTGACGCTGTAAAGGCGCAGCAGTAATATTCGCCCCCATCGGCGAGTAGCGCAGCTTGGTAGCGCAACTGGTTTGGGACCAGTGGGTCGGAGGTTCGAATCCTCTCTCGCCGACCATCATTTAAGAAACCTGCTTTGCAAAAAGCAGGTTTTTTTCGTCTGTCGTATTTGCACTCTCAGGGTGAAATCCGCGACCGCTCCGTAAAGACGAGGTCCGTCCCTGATCGCCCGTCACACGCCATTCATGGCGTGTGACGCTTTACTCCACGGCCCCGCATTTCACCCTTTATCCGGCTTCGGTGATGACTGAGGATTTACTGGCCTTCCCTGAACCAGACTCACATCCCGGCAGCGATCAAGCAAAGTCATCAATTTACGCGTTCCATTAATCATCACCGGGATAAACCTTATTATTCCTCAACACCGCTCTTCATCACTTGCTGCATCAAAGCACCTCTCTTAATTCGCGACACATTCTGCTTATGACCGGCTTTTGCTTTTTGCTGATTTCTTATGCCATTACGCCAGCATATTTCGCTACCCGAACGTCATAACGCACGGGGAATCGTTCAGATATTCGACGTTTATCGACAATTTTAAAATGTTTTTTAGCGGTGATAATCACTGTTATTTGACGCAAGCGCCAGATAATCCAGCGGTATCGAACGCTTTTTCACCGCCTTATATATCGGTTTCTCTCTCCAGTGCTCTTTTTTATCGTTGCTTGCACTTACTCACACTCTGTGTAAATAACCCCACGTTGTATTGACGTTCGTTGCAACTGTTGACAAATTGATGCCTCAGTAAGATGTAGAGACGGACGCATCTGGCTGGTGTATCCCGCCAGGGCAATAACAATAACCGCTCACATTCTGGTCGCTGTCAGACCTGCCCGTACCGCATAAAAAAATCAGAGGACGGGCGATGCACACAACATCACATCACAATGGAGCAAAACATGATGAACTCCCGGGCTAAATCCAGGATGCTGAAGGCCGGTCTCAGCCTGATTGCGATGACCGTCGCTGCCGGTGTTCAGGCGAAGACCCTTGTCTACTGTTCAGAAGGCTCGCCGGAAGGTTTCAACCCGCAGCTCTTTACCTCTGGCACCACCTATGACGCCAGCTCGGTCCCGATTTATAACCGTCTGGTTGAGTTTAAAACCGGCACCACTGAACTGCAGCCAGGCCTGGCTGAAAAGTGGGATGTCAGCGAAGATGGCAAAACCTACACTTTCCACCTGCGCCAGGGCGTGAAGTGGCAGAGCACGAAAGATTTCAAACCAACGCGTGAATTTAACGCCGATGACGTGGTGTTTTCATTTGAGCGCCAGCTCGATAAAAACAATAAATTCCACGGCGTCTCTGGCGGCAGCTACGAATATTTTGAAGGCATGGATATGCCGAAGCTGATCGGCAAAATTGAAAAAGTTGACGATCACACCGTGCGTTTTACCCTGACCCGTCCTGAAGCACCTTTCCTCGCTGACCTCGGTATGGACTTCGCCTCTATTCTTTCTAAAGAGTATGCGGATAACATGCTGAAAGCAGGCACGCCGGAAAAACTCGACCTGAATCCGGTCGGCACCGGCCCGTTTGTACTGCAGCAGTATCAGAAAGATTCACGCATTCTCTACAAAGCGAACCCGGACTTCTGGGGCACTAAACCAAAAATCGATCGTCTGGTCTTCTCTATTACGCCAGATGCGTCAGTGCGCTACGCCAAGTTGCAGAAGGGCGAGTGCCAGGTGATGCCTTATCCAAACCCGGCTGACATCGCCAGCATGAAGAAAGACAGCAAAATCAATCTGATGGAGCAGCCTGGCCTGAACGTGGGTTATCTCTCATTTAACACAGAGAAAAAGCCGCTGGATAACGCCAAAGTGCGTCAGGCACTGACCATGGCGGTCAACAAGCAGGCGATCATCGATGCGGTCTATCAGGGAGCAGGGCAGGCAGCGAAAAACCTGATCCCGCCAACCATGTGGGGCTATAACGACGAGATCAAAGATTACGCCTACGATCCGGAAAAAGCCAAAGCGCTGCTGAAAGAAGCAGGCATGGCGGATGGCTTCTCTATCGATCTCTGGGCAATGCCGGTGCAGCGTCCATACAACCCGAACGCGCGCCGCATGGCGGAGATGGTTCAGGCGGACTGGGCGAAAATTGGCGTAAAAGCCAAAATTGTTACCTATGAGTGGGGCGAATATCTCAAGCGCGCCAAAGCAGGTGAACACCAGACGGTGATGATGGGCTGGACCGGCGACAATGGCGATCCGGATAACTTCTTTGCCACCCTGTTCAGCTGTGCAGCGGCAAAAGATGGCTCCAACTACTCCCGCTGGTGCTACAAGCCGTTTGAAGATCTGATCCAGCCGGCCCGTGCGGAAGCCGATCACAATAAACGTATTGCGCTCTACAAGCAGGCGCAGGTTGTTATGCACGATCAGGCTCCGGCACTGATCATTGCACACTCGACCGTCTATGAGCCTGTCAGCAAGAAAGTGAGCGGCTATGTGGTTGATCCGTTAGGTAAGCATCACTTCGAAAACGTCGATATTCAGGAATAACCCTTTCGGATTATCACGGTGAGGGCCAGCCTGCTGGCCCTCGGATGCGCTCTTCGCCATCCGTGTCCCGTACTTTTTTCCGGCAAATACTTTTACTGAAGCGCTGCCTGCATCGCGTCCGGCTTTGCCGACCGCGCGTTATGAGCAATGTAGTCCCGCGACGACTTTCCGCTGCGGGAGAATGACTGAGAATCCGGCTTATGCTGCAATTCATACTCCGACGTCTGGGCCTTGTCATCCCGACGTTTATCGGTATTACCCTACTGACCTTTGCGTTTGTTCATCTGATCCCCGGCGACCCGGTGCTGATCATGGCGGGCGAACGCGGTATCTCCCCGGAGCGTCACGCACAGCTGATGGCGCAGTTTGGCCTCGACCAGCCGATGTGGAAGCAGTACATCACCTATATCAACGGGGTGCTGCACGGCGATCTCGGTATCTCTCTGAAAAGCCGCATTCCGGTGTGGGATGAGTTTGTCCCGCGCTTCCAGGCGACGCTGGAGCTGGGCATCTGTGCCATGCTGTTTGCTATCGCCGTGGGTATTCCGGTGGGCGTACTGGCCGCCGTAAAGCGCGGATCGGTTTTCGATCATACCGCCGTGGGGATCTCCCTGACCGGCTACTCCATGCCGATCTTCTGGTGGGGGATCATGCTGATTATGCTGGTATCGGTGCAGCTCAACCTGACGCCGGTCTCTGGCCGGGTCAGCGATACCATCTTCCTTGACGACAGCCATCCCCTGACCGGCTTTATGCTGATCGATACGCTCCTGTGGGGGGAAGAGGGCGACTTCAAAGATGCGGTCATGCATATGATCCTGCCGGCGATTGTGCTGGGCACCATTCCGCTGGCGGTGATTGTGCGTATGACGCGCTCCTCCATGCTGGAGGTGCTGGGCGAGGATTATATCCGCACCGCCCGCGCCAAAGGGCTGACGCGCATGCGGGTTATTGTCGTGCATGCGCTGCGTAATGCGATGCTGCCAGTGGTCACCGTTATCGGTCTGCAGGTCGGCACGCTGCTGGCCGGTGCGATTCTGACCGAGACTATCTTCTCATGGCCGGGTCTGGGCCGCTGGCTGATTGAAGCGCTGCAGCGCCGCGACTATCCGGTAGTGCAGGGCGGCGTGCTGCTGGTTGCTATCCTGATCATTCTGGTCAACCTGCTGGTTGATCTGCTGTATGGCGTGGTCAACCCGCGCATCCGACATAAGAAATAAGGGGGAGCTATGTCTGCTGTTGAACCCGCGCGCGTAACTGCCGCACCAAAGCCGATGACCCCGTTTCAGGAATTCTGGCACTATTTTAAACGTAATAAGGGCGCAGTCATCGGCCTGGTCTACATCACGCTGATGCTGCTGATTGCAATTTTTGCCGATTTTCTGGCACCGCACGGTCCGGCAGAGCAGTTCCGCGATGCGCTGCTGCATCCGCCGGTATGGCAGGAGGGCGGCAGCTGGAGTTATCTCCTCGGCACCGATGATGTGGGCCGCGATATTTTGTCACGCCTGATGTTCGGGGCGCGCCTGTCGCTGCTGGTAGGCTGCCTGGTCGTGGTACTGTCACTGATTTTTGGCGTGATTTTTGGCCTGATGGCGGGCTACCTCGGTGGCGTGGTGGATGCCACTATTATGCGTCTGGTCGATATCATGCTGGCGCTGCCCAGCCTGCTGCTGGCGCTGGTGCTGGTAGCCATCTTTGGCCCCTCCATCGTCAACGCTTCGCTGGCGCTGACGTTTGTGGCGCTGCCGCACTATATCCGCCTGACGCGCGCGGCGGTGCTGGTTGAGGTTAACCGCGATTATGTCACCGCTTCCGGCGTGGCAGGTGCGGGAACGCTGCGTCAGATGTTCGTCAATATTCTGCCAAACTGCCTGGCTCCGCTGATTGTGCAGGCATCGCTCGGTTTCTCCAACGCCATCCTCGACATGGCGGCGCTGGGCTTTCTCGGAATGGGGGCGCAGCCGCCGACGCCGGAGTGGGGCACCATGCTCTCTGACGTTCTGCAGTATGCGCAAAGTGCCTGGTGGGTAGTGACCTTCCCCGGAGTGGTCATCCTGCTGACGGTTCTGGCATTCAACCTCATGGGCGATGGTTTGCGTGATGCACTCGACCCGAAACTCAAGCAGTAAAGAGGCACCGAGATGGCGTTATTAAATGTAGAGAAGTTATCGGTGCATTTCGGCGACGAAAAAACACCGTTCCGTGCGGTTGACCGCATCAGTTATCAGGTCGAGCAGGGCCAGGTCGTAGGGATTGTCGGTGAGTCGGGCTCTGGTAAATCAGTCAGTTCGCTGGCGATTATGGGTCTGATCGATTTTCCTGGCCGCGTCATGGCTGAGAAGCTGGAGTTTAACCAGCGCGATTTGCAGAAGATCTCTGAAAAAGAGCGCCGGCAGCTGGTTGGCGCAGAAGTGGCGATGATTTTTCAGGATCCGATGACCAGCCTCAATCCCTGCTATACCGTGGGTTTCCAGATTATGGAAGCGCTCAAGGTGCACCAGGGCGGCAGTAAACGCACCCGCCGCCAGCGCGCTATCGATCTGCTGGAGCAGGTGGGTATTCCCGATCCGGCTTCGCGGCTTGATGTCTATCCGCACCAGCTGTCGGGCGGCATGAGCCAGCGCGTGATGATCGCCATGGCGATTGCC
The DNA here is from genome assembly GCF_002095385.1 of Pantoea eucrina. GTDB lineage: Bacteria > Pseudomonadota > Gammaproteobacteria > Enterobacterales > Enterobacteriaceae > Pantoea > Pantoea eucrina. The sequence continues at coordinate 42,898 of NZ_MIPP01000032.1, forward strand.
TGCAAGCCTAAGCTGCTGATTGCCGATGAGCCAACCACGGCGCTGGATGTCACCATTCAGGCGCAGATCATCGAACTGCTGCTGGCGCTGCAGAAGCAGGAGAACATGGCGCTGATCCTCATCACCCACGATCTGGCGCTGGTTGCCGAAGCGGCGCAGCACATTATTGTGATGTATGCCGGTCAGGTGGTGGAGAGCGGCAAAGCCGTGGATATCTTCAGGGCGCCGCGTCATCCCTACACGCAGGCGCTGCTGCGGGCGCTGCCGGAGTTTGCGGCAGACAAGGCGCGGCTGGCATCGCTGCCGGGCGTGGTGCCGGGCAAATATGACCGGCCCTCTGGCTGCCTGCTGAATCCGCGCTGCCCCTATGTGACCGATCGCTGCCGTACCGAAGAACCTGCGCTGCGCGACATTCCGGGCCGCCAGTCTAAATGCCACTTCCCACTGGATGATGCCGGGAGACCGACCTATGAGTCCTGATAACACGAAGCAGGATTATCTGCTGCAGGCGATTGACCTGAAAAAACACTACCCGGTGAAGAAAGGCCTGTTTGGTCAGGAGCGCCTGGTGAAGGCGCTGGATGGCGTCTCCTTCAACCTCGAACGGGGTAAAACGCTGGCGGTAGTCGGTGAGTCGGGCTGCGGAAAATCCACGCTTGGCCGTCTGCTGACCATGATCGAAACCCCGACCGAAGGCGAGCTTTACTGGCACGGACAGGATTTGCTGAAGCACGATCCGCAGGCGCAAAAACTGCGCCGGCAGAAAATTCAGATCATCTTTCAGAACCCCTATGGCTCGCTCAACCCGCGTAAAAAAATCAGCCAGATCCTTGAGGAGCCGCTGATTATCAACACCGCGCTGAGCAAAGCGGAGCGGCGCGAAAAAACGCTGGAGATGATGGCGAAAGTGGGTCTCAAGACCGAACATTACGATCGCTATCCGCACATGTTCTCCGGCGGTCAGCGTCAGCGTATTGCCATTGCGCGCGGACTGATGCTGGATCCGGATGTCCTGATCGCGGATGAGCCGGTTTCAGCGCTCGATGTTTCGGTACGCGCGCAGGTGCTGAACCTGATGATGGATCTGCAGCAGGACCTGGGCCTCTCCTACGTCTTTATTTCGCACGACCTCTCAGTGGTCGAGCACATCGCCGATGAAGTTATGGTGATGTACCTCGGGCGCTGCGTGGAGAAAGGCAGTAAAGAGGCGATCTTCAGCAATCCGCGCCATCCTTATACGCAGGCGCTGCTTTCCGCCACGCCGCGTCTTAATCCGGATGAGCGGCGCGAGCGTATCAAACTGACCGGTGAGCTGCCCAGCCCGCTCAATCCGCCGCCGGGCTGTGCGTTCAACGCACGCTGCCGGCGCCGTTTTGGCACCTGCGTGCAGCTGCAGCCAAAACTCAAACGCTATGGCGATCAGCAGGTTGCCTGCTTTGCCGTCGATCAGGATGAAAACCAGCCGCTGGAAACACCCTGATTAACGCCACTGATAAAAAAGGCTCCCGCGGGAGCCTTTCTTTTTTTAGCGAAAACAGTTCAGCAATGCTAACCTTTATCAGGTTAACCGGGCATAAGTCCGGAAATCTATCACATTACGTTATCTGACCGTCAGCGACAGGGCTCCCCGCGCAGCGCGCTAAGACAAATTCTTAAATCACCGTGCAGGCGTTGCCGGCTGAACCGCTGGGGTTACGCAACGCTAAAATCATAAATATCCTTATTTTACAGATATTTAATTTCTTTTCGGCGGCATTTTCGTTTCGGTTAACGGCAATGCATTAGTCTCTTTTCGCCGCGTATCTCCCGCCGGTAAAGCATCCGGTTTTTTATAAACACAGATAAAGCAGCTTTATCAGATATGCGGTTTTAATAATCAGAATTTTCTCACCGACTTTTAATGTGTGTGCTATATTCGCCAAAAAATTCCCTCTGCTTTCACAGGCACTGATCATGAAGAATTATGACGATCTGCAGCGTTTCAAAGAAAAAACGCAGACGCTTGATATCGATTTCAAAGATATGTCGGGTCAGGCGCAGAGCGCCGATCATCATCAGTGGGCCATTCTGCGCCAGCTGAGCACAGATGATGCGCCGGAGCTGGGCCAGGGGCAGCGTATCGATCTGCCGCAGCCACAGCCGGCCGGCCCTGAGGCATTTGCCGCGCCAGCCATACCTGCCGCTCCGCGTGCTCCGGCAGAGGAGGGCGCCTCGCTGCTCAGCAGCCTGGCGGCTACCGCGCCG
>NZ_MIPP01000033.1 GCF_002095385.1 Pantoea eucrina
TCAGACTATTACCTGCCGGGGCTGACGTTGCGCAAACGGCGCTATTATTACTAACAGCTTGCTGCAATAACGAATTTTCCATTTTTATAGCATTATCAGCGGATTGCTGTTGCGCAAACGACATCAGACAGAGTCTGCGCGTCATTTATGAAACTGTGGCGGGCGCGGACGTTTATTTATCGCTTTTTCTTTATGATGCTATTAACGTCAGGTATGACACTATTCCGGTCTGAGCACGGCGGCATATGGATATTTCATTTCGATTTAATTTGAAATGAAATCGGTTAATTCACTATTCATTCAGAGAGCACTTTTCAATGAGCACTGAACGCAGCGTGTTTTATATTTCAGACGGCACCGCCATTACAGCAGAAGTGCTGGGCCATGCGGTGCTCTCGCAGTTTCCGGTTGATACGCACAGCGTTACCCTGCCGTTTGTAGAAAACGTGCAGCGGGCCCAGGCGGTCAAAGCGCAGATCAACGCGCTCTGGCAGCGCAGCGGCGTGCGGCCGCTGGTCTTTTTTTCCATCGTTACGCCTGAGGTTCGCGACATCATTCTGGAGAGTGAGGGATTTTGTCAGGATATTGTGCAGGCGCTGGTGGCTCCCCTGCAGAGTGAACTGGGCGTCTCCTCTATGCCGGTGGCACACCGCACTCACGGACTGACCGCGAATAACCTGGGTAAATATGATGCGCGTATCGCCGCGATTGACTACACCCTGGCGCATGATGACGGGATCTCACTGCGCGGACTCGAAGATGCTCAGGTGATCCTGCTGGGTGTTTCGCGCTGTGGCAAAACTCCGACCAGCCTCTATCTTGCCATGCAGTTTGGTATTCGCGCAGCCAACTACCCCTTTATTGCCGATGATATGGATAACCTCAAGCTTCCTCCTGCGCTGCGCGCGCATCAGCACAAGCTGTTCGGGCTGACCATCGATCCGGAACGGCTGGCGGCCATTCGCCAGGAACGGGCGGAGAATACCCGCTACGCCTCGCTACGCCAGTGCCGGCTGGAAGTGGGTGAAGTGGAAGCGCTGTTCCGTACACATCAGATTCGCTACCTCAACAGTACCAACTACTCGGTCGAGGAGATTGCCACCAAAATCCTCGACATTATGGGGCTGGAGCGACATATGTACTGACTGATGCGCTAAGCGGCCCGCGTATTTATTATCTCTGTGATTTTGCTGGTTGAATTCAGGACGCATTGGTTTATTGTGAACCTCATCACTTCCCGGTATATCACCGCTGCGAAGAACCTGTTTGAGAGCCACTATGAATAAGACTGATGAACTGCGTACGGCGCGAATTGGCAGCCTGATTACGCCCGCCGCGCTGGCCAGCCAGCACCCGCTATCGTCTGATATCGCAGAGAGCGTTACGGCCGCGCGCCAGCGTATTGCGCGCATTCTGACCGGCGAGGATCCGCGCCTGCTGGTCATAATCGGGCCCTGTTCGCTGCATGACCCGCGCGCTGCGCTGGATTATGCGGCACGCCTGCAGCAGCTGCGCGAGCAGTATCAGGACCGGCTGGAAATCGTCATGCGCGCCTATTTTGAGAAACCGCGTACCGTGGTGGGCTGGAAAGGGCTGATTTCCGATCCCGACCTTGACGGCAGCTTTGATGTCAATCGCGGTATTGCTATCGCCCGCAAGCTGCTGCTGGATATCAACGCGCTGGGTCTGCCAACGGCGACTGAATTCCTCGATATGGTAATCGGCCAGTTTATAGCCGATCTCATCAGCTGGGGTGCCATTGGCGCCCGCACCACTGAAAGCCAGATCCATCGCGAAATGGCCTCTGCGCTCTCCTGCCCGGTAGGGTTTAAAAACGGCACGGACGGTAACGTACAGATCGCCGTTGACGCCATTCGTGCTGCCCGCGCCAGCCATATGTTCCTCTCGCCGGATAAAGCGGGCCAGATGACCATTTATCAGACCAGCGGCAATCCGCACGGTCATGTGATCCTGCGCGGCGGGCGTCAGCCAAACTATCATGCGGAAGATGTGGCGGCGGCGGCAGCCAGCCTGCGTGAGTTCAGCCTGTCTGAGCAGATGGTGATCGATTTCAGTCACGGCAACTGCCTTAAGCAGCATCGTCGCCAGCGTGATGTGGCGCGCGATATCGCCGCGCAGATCCGCGCCGGTTCGCGAGCGGTAGCAGGCGTTATGATTGAGAGTTTTCTGCAGGAAGGAAACCAGAAAGTGGTGGCTGGTCAGCCGCTGGTGTACGGCCAGTCGATTACCGATCCCTGCCTCGGCTGGGACGATAGCGCGGCGGTACTGGCAGAGCTGGCTGCCGCCGTCGACAGCCGTTTCTGATATCAGCTGGAGCAGCTGACCTCCAGCGTTTTACTCCACTCCGGCGGCCGCTGGCGCAACGTCGCGCTGCTGGCCGCTTCATCAAAGGGGTGCTGCAGCGCCAGATGCAGCTCTTTAAGGGCCGCAGTCTCGCCCCGCTCCACCTCTTCAATCACCTGCTGGGCAAGATAGTTGCGCAGCACGATGGCGGGGTTGGCCGCCTGCATCACCGCCTGCCGTTCGCTGTCGCTGGCCTCATCCTGCAGCAGCCGCTGCTGATAACTGCTATACCAGCGATCAAACGCGTCGCGATCGATAAACTCATCGCGCAGCGGCGAACGCCTTTCCTGCTGTTCGGTATAGCTGAGCTGACGAAACGTAAAGGTGTAATCGCTGTGCTCATTGCTCATCAGCGCCAGCAGGTTGCTCAGAATCGTATTATCCTCTGCCTGCGGCGTCAGCAGGCCAAGTTTCGCCCGCATGCGCTCTCCCCAGATGCGCATCAGTTCAGGCTCATAGTGGCTCAGCGCCTGCTTCAGCTGCTCCGTGGTCAGCAATCCCGACAGCGCGTGCGCCAGCCGGTTGAGGTTCCACAGGCCAACCGTCGGCTGATTATTAAACGCATAGCGCCCCTGATAGTCACTGTGGTTGCAGATAAAGGCGGGATCGTACTCATCGAGAAAGCCGTAAGGACCGTAATCCAGCGTCAGGCCGAGAATCGACATGTTATCCGTGTTCATCACTCCGTGAGCAAAGCCTGCGCTCTGCCACAGTGCGATCAGGCGGGCGGTACGTTTTGCCACATCCGTGAACCACAGCAGATAGCGATCCGGTTCCGCCTCAAGGTGCGGCCAGTGATGACGAATCGCATAGTCTGCCAGCTGGCGTACTTTATCCGTCTCCCCTGCGTAATAGAAGTGTTCAAAGTGACCAAAACGCAGATGGCTCTCCGCAATACGCATCAGCATCGCGCCGCGCTCCTGCGTTTCGCGCAGCACCGGTTCGTCACCGATGGCCAGCGCCAGGGCGCGCGTCCCGGGGATACCCAAATGGTGTAACGCTTCTGAAGCGAGAAACTCCCGCACGCTTGAGCGGATCACCGCCCGTCCATCTCCCATGCGGGAATAAGGGGTTAAGCCTGCGCCTTTCAGATGCCAGTCCAGCTTGCGCCCATCTTCCAGCTGCTGCTCACCCAGCAGCAGGCCGCGTCCGTCACCCAGCTGCCCGGCCCAGACGCCAAACTGATGGCCGCTATACACCTGAGCGAGCGGAGCCATGCCTGGCAGCAGCGCCTGACCGCTCCATACGCCGTGGCCGTCGCCGGCAAACAGCTCCGCATCCAGCGCCATTTCCGCCGCCAGCGGCGCATTATGATAGAGGAGACGCCCTCCCGCCAGCGGTGTAGGCTGCAGCGATGTGTAATATCCGGTCAGCTCCTGCTGCCAGCTATTGATAAATTGCATATATACTCCAGAGGTGCTTAATAATGCAGCACCAGGATAGCGTGTAGAGAGTAAAGGATAGTCTGGCACGGGGCGCCCGGGAAAAACAGCGCCTGAATTACTGCTGCGAGGGTGTGGTCTGCGTCAGAAAAGGAGTGATGAGATCTTCTAACCGTTCCGCTTTAACCACCGGGAACACGTTACCCTGAATGTGCACGCCGCTCAGATCGCTGACTTTGCTCAGCAGGCGCGCATCATCGATACCAGAAATAATAATTTGCTGCGTATAGCCGCTGAAATTATCGATAACCGTCTGCATAAAAGGGATAAAGGAGGCGCGCTTCGCCAGATTCTGGATAAATAATTTATCCAGCTTCAGGACGCTAAACAGCGAATCATAGACTGCCGTTGCCGGGGCTTTGCCAGCTCCGAATTGTGAAAGCGATAAACGGAATTGATGATTAAGTCGGGATAAAACCGGATGCGCTTTGCCGGCAGATAATTGCGGAAACGTTTCGCTGATATCCATTACGATAAATGGCAGCTGTTTAAATTTCCTTAACAGAATTTCACTCTCTAACAGCGTTTCAGCCAGCGATTCGTCAATTCTCATTAGCGCATCAACATGATTACGCTCAAAGAAAGCGCGGTGCTTTTCCAGGATTAAAAGCTGAGCCTGCAGCAGCCTTAACTGCTGACTGGCATCGAGTTGCGGCAACAGTAAATCCTGTGGCAACGTAATTGGCGCACTGTCATGAACAAATTGTGTAACCAGCTCAACCGCAGTGAGCTGGCCCTCCAGCGTATAAGCCGGATAAAACCAGGTTTCCGACTGATAGTCGGCCGAAATATGGACTTTCATTTTTTACAGCCAGAGGCAGTGGCAATGAAGGCATCGTATATCAATGAAAAGAGTCAGGCAATAGCACCAAACGCCGGAAGAGAAGGTGTTTTAGCGCCTAATGCAAGCTATTAATCATTAAATTATACTTAAGCCAAATACGCCGTGTTAATATCCACAATGATAAAATCTTTAGCTCTATTTTTAGTAGTAATTTGTCAGGTGGTAAAGTACCAATTTTAATGAGAGCTTTATTTCAGCAAAAAAAGAACCCATTGTGCGAATTAAGCTCTCTTTTCGCCGCGCTATTTCATTCATCCAGAATGCAACTTGTCATATTCTGCGCGCCTGCCAGAAGACCCGCTGCCAGTAAACATTATTGAGCGAAGAGCGAATAACGCCTTTGCTGGTAGAGGCGTGTATAAAGGTGTTGTTGCTGGCATAGATACCGACATGCAGCCCGTTTTCGCCGCTGCCGGTTTTGAAAAACAGCAGATCGCCAGGCAGCAAATCACGTGGATCGATACGGTTGCCGATTTTTGTCTGAGCGCGTGTGGAGCGTGGCAGCGCGATGTCAAAGCGATCGCGGAACGTCAGCAGGACAAAGCCGGAGCAGTCAACCCCACGCGGACTGAGGCCACCATAGCGGTACGGCGTGCCCTGCCAGCGGCTGAGCTGATAGTTGAGCCGGGTCTGCACTGCGGCAGGATCTGAGAGACGGGAATCAGGCGGAGGCGCATGATGACTGCACCCTGTGACCATCAGCACGAATAGCAGAATAAGTAACCGCATAGCCTGTTCCCTGTCAGCCCGATCCGGCAGACACTGTAGCCGTAAACGCGCGCGGTGTGCAAGTCAGGAGAGCAGCAGCAGACGCCCCTGCGGTGTATCCACCTCTGTCACCTCTGTCTGAAACAGCGGCGCAAGCCGGGCGGCCGTCAGCACCTCATGCGCCCTGCCCTGATATTTCAGCTCTCCCTGATGCAGCAACCAGACGCGATCCGCGTAGCGCAGCGTATGATTCAGGTCGTGACTGCTGGTGATCACGCCGATGCCGGCGGCGCAAAGCTGCTGCAGAAGCCGGGTGACGCCCTGCTGCTGCGCCACATCCAGCGCGCTCATCGGCTCATCGAGCAGCAGCAGGCTGCCCTGCGGATTGATGTCAGGATGAATTTGCAGTATCACCGCCAGCAGGCGCACCCGCTGCCACTCCCCTCCGGAGAGCTGCGTCAGAGCGCTCTCCAGCTTGTGATGCAGACTCAGCTGCGACAGCAAACGCGCCAGCACGTTATTCAGCTCTGTGCCAGCACCACGCGGCAGATGCATCTGCAGGTAGTGCCAGACCGGCATCGCGCCGGGCGCAGGCTGCTGCTGAGGCAGCCAGCCACGCTGCTGAGCCAGCGCCTCTCCTGACAGCGCAGCAACAGCGGTGCCGTTAAGCAGCAGCTCTCCGCGCGGAGTCGCAAGACCGCTGAGCGCCTCCAGCAGGGTGCTCTTTCCGGCGCCGTTAGCGCCCACCAGATGTACCCACTCCCCGCGCGCGAGAGCGAGATCCAGCGGCGCCAGCCGGCCGGGGCAGCTCAGACCGTGACACGCCAGCAGCATGTCAGGCGGTCAGCGCCTGCTCAATACGCTTAAGCACCTGCGGCGCATCCGGAGCCATATCGGGTGAAAAACGGGCGATAACGTTACCCTGTTTATCGACCAGGAACTTCTCGAAGTTCCACAGGATATCGCCGGGTTCTGCCGGCGCCCGGCCTTTCGCTATCATACGCTCAAGAAAACCGCTCTCCTCCGGACGTTCAGCTTCCGGCTGGGCGCTGACCAGCGTGCGATAGAGCGGATGGCGCTGCGCGCCGTTAACGTCCGTCTTATCAAACAGAGGAAACGTCACGCCATACGTGGTGCTGCAAAACGTCCGGATCTCTTCGTTAGTGCCCGGCTCCTGCTCCAGGAACTGGTTGCAGGGAAAGCCCAGCACGCTAAAGCCCCGCGCCTGAAACGCTTTATGGAGTGACTCAAGCTGCTCATACTGCGGCGTCAGTCCGCAGCGGGAGGCGACGTTCACTACCAGCAGTACGCGGTCACGCCAGGCCTCCAGCGTAGTGGCGGTACCATCAAGGGTTTTCAGCGGGATCTGATACAACGTCATGGTGTTCTCCTGTGTCCGTCAGATAACGCCAGCCGCAGCTAGCGTGAAGATTTTACTAAAAGCAGAATAAACAGCGGTGCGCCCAGCGTCGCGGTCACCACGCCTATCGGCAGCTCAGCAGAGGTCAGCAGCAGCCGCGCAAGAATATCCGCCGCCAGCAGCACTGCCGCACCCGCCAGTGCTGCTGCAGGCAGCAGATAGCGATGATCGCTGATGCCGCTCAGCCGCAGAAGATGCGGGACAACCAGCCCGACAAAGCCGATCGCCCCCGCCAGCGCCACGCTGACGCCTGTCAGCCAGCCCATGGCCAGCACCAGCAGGTTACGCCACAGCTGCAGCGGTAAGCCGAGCTGCCGCGCAGACGTCTCGCCCAGCGCCAGCAGATTCAGCGTGCGCGCACTGCACAGCAGCGCAGCGATTACCGGCATCAGGCTGAGTATCAGCCAGCCATAGCGCCAGTCAACGCCGCCAAAGCCTCCCATCATCCAGTACATCAGCTGACGCAGGTCGAGCGTGGTACTGAAGTAGACTGCCCACGTCATCACAGCGCTGCAGATAATACCCAGCGCCACACCGGTAAGCAGTAAGCGACTGCTGGCGAGCTGACGATGGGCAAAATGCAGCAGGATCAGCGTAATTGCCAGGGCGCCAGCCATCGCCGCCAGCGCCAGGCTCCACAGGGAGCCGCTGCCGAGCAGCACGCCCAGTACTACTCCCACGCCGGCACCGTTAGAGACGCCGAGCAGTCCCGGCTCAGCCAGCGGATTTGTAAACAGCGCCTGCATAACGGTACCGCAGAGCGCCAGCGCGGCGCCTGTCGCAATAACGGCCAGCGTACGCGGCAGACGGATCTGCCAGACAAACAGCTCGCCCTGCGGGGTAAACCATTCGGCAGGCAGCAGCCAGCGCTCGCCGGCACACAGGCTGAGCAGGCTGAGCAGCAACAGCAGCGCGGCGAGCAGCAGCAGTGTACGCCGGCTACGGCGACCGGTCTGACGGGCAAGCTGATCGAGCAGAGTCATAAGCGAGGCAGTTAAGCAGGAGAATGTCACGATTGTAGAGGGATTATGGCAAAAAGAAAGCCATCCCCTGCAGGCTGGCGCAGCAATAAGAAAGGCCGCTGAGCGGCCTTTTTATCATACTGAAATCAGTCAGCATCCTTCGGTGACGCGTTTTCAACGCGACTTTTCAGCTTTTGCCCCGGACGGAAGGTCACCACACGGCGCGCGTGATAGGAATATCCTCTCCCGTTTTCGGGTTACGGCCCGGACGCTGGTTTTTGTCGCGCAGATCAAAGTTACCAAATCCGGACAGCTTAACCTGTTCTCCATTTTCCAGCGCGCGGCGAACTTCTTCGAAAAAAAGCTCGACCAACTCTTTGGCGTCGCGTTTGCTCAACCCGAGTTTTTCAAACAGATATTCTGACATTTCAGCTTTTGTAAGCGCCATAGGTTCAATCCCTCAAGGTTGCCTGGAATCGCTCTTTTAATGCTGCTACACATCTGGCAACGGTCGCAGCAATCTCCTCTTCTTCGAGTGTCCGGCTGGTATCCTGCAAAATCAGGCTAATCGCAAGGCTCTTTTCGCCTTCGTTCACGCCTTTACCACGGTACACGTCAAACAAGTTTACGCCAACTACCTGATTTACGCCAACTTTCTTACACTCTGCGATGATATCTGCTGCAGGGACGCTTTCTGCCACCACAACAGCGATATCACGGCGGTTAGCCGGGAAGCGTGAAATCTCACGCGCGTCAGGCAGGACGCGGTCTGCAACCTTATTCCAAAGCAGTTCAAACACTAAGGTACGACCGTTGAGATCCAGCTTGCGTTCCAGCTCCGGGTGAACCACCCCGATAAATCCGATTTGTTCATTGTCCAGCCAGATAGCCGCTGTTTGTCCGGGATGCAGCGCCGGATTGGCAGCCGCGCGGAATGAAATCGCTTCAGATTTGCCGGTTAATTCCAGCAGCGACTCTAAATCGCCTTTCAAATCATAGAAGTCAACCGGCTGACGCGCCAGATCCCAGTGCTCTTCGTCACGATGACCGCTGATTACGCCCGCCAGCATAAGATCCTGGCGAATGCCGAGATCGGCCTGCGTATCAGGCACAAAGCGCAGACCGCTCTCGAACAGGCGCACACGCCCCTGCTGGCGATTCTGGTTGTAAACCACTGAGCTGAGCAGACCGGTCCAGAGTGACAGGCGCATTGCTGACATATCGCTGGAGATAGGGCTTGGCAGGATAAGCGCCTCTTCCCCCGGATGCAGCAGCTGCTGCACTTTAGGATCGACAAAGCTGTAGGTGATCGCTTCCTGATAGCCTTTGTCTGTCAGCAGCGTTTTCGCCCGCTTCAGCGACAGGCTGGCTTCACGATGCTGCGTCATAATCAGGCTGGCTTTTACCGGCACATCAGGGATGTTGTTGTAGCCGTAAACGCGGGCAACCTCTTCAACCAGATCTTCCTCAATCGCCATATCAAAACGCCAGCTCGGTGCCACCGCTTTCCACTCGCCTTCGCCCTGCGTGACCTCGCAGCCGAGACGGGTCAGGATATCTGTCACCTGTTCGTCGGCGATAACGTGGCCAATCAGGCGATCGAGTTTTGTACGGCGCAGCGTAATCGTGGCGCGCGGCGGCAGTTTACAGGCATCAGTCTGATCGATAACCGGACCGGCTTCACCACCGCAGATATCCAGCAGCAGGCGGGTCGCACGTTCAATCGCTGTATGCTGCAGCGCCGGATCGACACCACGCTCATAGCGATGTGACGCATCAGTATGCAGTCCGTGGCGGCGTGCGCGGCCGGTAATGGCCAGCGGATCAAAGTAGGCGCACTCAAACAGCACGTTACGTGTCGCTTCATTTACGCCTGAGTGCTCACCGCCAAAAATACCGCCCATCGCCAGCGCCTGCTGGTGATCGGCAATAACCAGCGTGTCATTCTGCAATTTTGCTTCGGTGCCATCCAGCAGGGTCAGCGTCTCATTCTCCTGCGCCATACGCACCACAATGCCGCCGCTGATGCGGTCGAGATCGAAGGCGTGCATCGGCTGACCCAGCTCAAGCAGCACATAGTTAGTGACATCGACCACCGGGTCAATTGAGCGAATGCCGCAGCGGCGCAGTTTCTCACGCATCCAGAGCGGCGTTTCAGCTTTGACATTGATACCTTTAATTACGCGTCCCAGGTAGCGCGGACAGGCATCGGTAGCGTCGATGCGGATCGGGAATGTATCGGTAATGGTCGCCGCAACCGGTTCTGCTGCAGGCGCCGTCAGCGGCAGTCCGTTAACCACGGCCACATCACGCGCCACGCCGGCGATGCTCAGGCAGTCCGCACGGTTTGGCGTCACGCTGATCTCGATAGTATTGTCATCCAGCTTCAGGTAGTCGCGAATGTCGCATCCTACTGGCGCATCGGCTGGCAGTTCGATAATACCGTTGTGATCGTCGGAAATACCCAGCTCTGAGAAGGAGCAGAGCATGCCTTCAGAAGGCTCGCCGCGCAGTTTGGCCGCTTTGATTTTGAAATCACCTGGCAGTACGGCACCGACGGTAGCCACTGCCACTTTCAGTCCCTGGCGGCAATTAGGCGCGCCGCAGACGATATCCAGCAGGCGATCGCCACCGACATTAATTTTGGTTACGCGCAGTTTATCCGCGTTCGGGTGCTGGCCGCACTCCACCACTTCACCCACGACTACGCCATGAAACGCGCCGGCAACGGGATCAACACCATCAACCTCAAGGCCTGCCATGGTGATCTGTTCAGACAGCGCAGCGCTGTCCAGGGCTGGATTTACCCATTCGCGTAACCAGAGTTCACTGAATTTCATTGGATAACCTGCCCTTATTTAAATTGTTTGAGGAAACGTAAATCATTTTCGAAGAAAGCACGCAGATCGGTGACGCCATAGCGCAGCATGGTCAGACGTTCCATGCCCATACCAAAGGCGAAGCCGGAGTAAATTTCCGGATCGATGCCGACGTTACGCAGTACATTCGGATGCACCATGCCGCAGCCCAGTACTTCCAGCCATTTGCCATTTTTGCCCATTACATCCACTTCCGCTGAAGGTTCAGTAAAGGGGAAGTAGCTCGGGCGGAAGCGGATCTGCAGATTCTCTTCAAAGAAGTTATTCAGGAAATCGTGCAGCGTTCCTTTCAGGTTGGTAAAGCTGATGTCTTTATCGACAATCAGGCCTTCCATCTGGTGGAACATCGGCGTGTGGGTCTGATCGTAATCATTACGGTAAACGCGGCCCGGCGCGATAATGCGGATCGGCGGCTGCTGATTTTTCATGGTGCGGATCTGCACGCCTGAGGTCTGCGTACGCAGCAGGCGCGTGGCATCAAACCAGAAGGTGTCATGATCGGCGCGGGCCGGATGGTGACCCGGAATATTCAGCGCGTCGAAGTTATGATAGTCATCTTCAATTTCCGGTCCGGTCACCACGGCAAAACCCAGCTCGCCGAAAAAGTTTTCGATGCGGTCAATGGTGCGCGTTACCGGATGCAGACCGCCGTTTTCGCTGCGGCGTCCGGGCAGTGAGACATCAATCGTTTCTGCCGCCAGGCGCGCATTCAGCGCCGCACTCTCCAGCGTATTTTTACGGGCGTTAAGATGATCCTGTACCTGCTGTTTTGCTTCGTTAATCACCGCACCTGCCGCCGGGCGCTCTTCAGCCGGCAGTTCACGCAGGGTGGTCATCTGCAGGGTAAGGTGCCCTTTTTTACCCAGAAATTCGACGCGTACAGCGTCCAGAGCGGCGATATCCGACGCCTCGTCGATGGCGGCCGTGGCACGGGCCACCAGGTCTGCGAGTTGGGACATGATTTCCTCTTCTTCCAGCCGGGCTGGTCAGTTCTTGTTGGGATCCGGGATCCGATTAAGTCTCGCCAGAAACAAAAAAGCCTCCACGAGGGAGGCTTTCAGCGCGATTTTTCGTTTCTTTTCTTATGCGCACAAGCCCCTGATGTTCAGGCGCTAAAGTAAAAAAAGAAACGGAAAAGAGCAGCGTGCATGCTTGCATTACCTTGAGAAAATTAAAAACCGCCCTATTGAAATGCCCGGCGGCGAAAATGTCAATCTTTTGCGTGAGTTGCAGGTAATAAAAAAGGGAGCAAGCTCCCTTTTTTACCTGACTTACGCCAGAGCTGATTTCGCTTTTTCTACCAGAGCAGCGAAGGCTGCTTTGTCGAATACAGCGATGTCAGCCAGGATTTTACGGTCAATCTCAATGGACGCTTTTTTCAGGCCATTGATGAAACGGCTGTAAGACATACCGTTCTGACGCGCCGCTGCGTTGATACGCGCGATCCACAGCTGACGGAACTGACGCTTACGCTGACGACGGTCGCGGTAAGCATACTGACCAGCTTTGATAACAGCCTGGAAAGCAACGCGGTAAACACGTGAACGTGCACCGTAGTAGCCTTTAGCTTGTTTTAAGATTTTTTTGTGACGTGCGCGAGCAATTACACCACGTTTTACGCGAGCCATGAGCTCTCCTTAATCATATTCTGTTTTGCCGGTGCCCTGCTGGCGATAAGCCTTACAGCGCGACGGGCGAATTAAAAAAATTTACTTATGCGTACGGCAGGCAGGCAATAACCAGACCCAGATCGCCTTTAGACACCAGGCCTTTTGGACGCAGGTGACGTTTACGCTTGGTAGACTTTTTGGTCAGAATATGACGCAGGTTTGCGTGCTTACGCTTGAAGCCGCCAGAGGCGGTCTTCTTGAAGCGCTTAGCCGCGCCACGTACAGTTTTAATCTTTGGCATTTTTACAAATATCCACTTCGCATTGTTAAAAAAATGAACCAGACAGGCGAATAATTCCGCACAGCGCGAACGCTGCGCGGCATCATTACTTGAAAGCCTACTGTTTCTTCTTGGGTGCGAGCACCATAATCATCTGGCGGCCTTCGATCTTCGAAGGGAAGGACTCGACCACTGCCAGATCGATATCTTCACACAGATCTTTACGGACGCGGTTAAGCACTTCCATACCGATCTGCTGGTGCGCCATCTCACGACCGCGGAAACGCAGCGTAATTTTGGCTTTATCGCCCTCTTCCAGAAAGCGCATCAGGCTGCGGAGTTTTACCTGATAGTCGCCATCATCGGTACCAGGACGGAATTTAATTTCCTTAACCTGGATAACTTTCTGCTTCTTCTTCTGTTCCTTAGAAGACTTACTCTTTTCATAAAGGAACTTGCCGTAATCCATAATACGGCATACCGGCGGTTCGGCGTTCGGGCTGATTTCAACTAAATCTACGCCAGCTTCTTCAGCTTTCTCAATCGCTTCGCGTAGAGAGACAATGCCAAGTTGCTCGCCGTCAACGCCAGTGAGGCGCACTTCGGTGGCTCGGATTTCGCCGTTAATACGGTTTGGACGCGTCGGTTGTACTCGTTTTCCGCCTTTAATAACCTTATTCCTCTAATTGGTGAAGATGTCGGCTGCGAATCTCTTGTTGCAGCTTCTCAACAAACACATCTACGTCCATGCTCCCGAGGTCTTTACCACGGCGGGTGCGCACGGCAACTTTGCCTGCTTCCACCTCTTTCTCACCGCAAACCAGCATATAAGGGACGCGACGCAATGTGTGCTCGCGGATTTTAAAGCCTATCTTCTCGTTTCTCAAGTCTGCTTTGACACGAATGCCAGCATTTTGCAGTTTCTTTGTCAGTTCACTGACATATTCTGCCTGACTGTCAGTGATATTCATCACTACAGCCTGTACCGGTGCCAGCCAGCTCGGGAAGAAACCAGCGAACTCTTCAGTCAGAATACCGATAAAGCGCTCCATAGAGCCCAGAATCGCACGGTGAATCATCACCGGTGTCTGACGGTCGTTGTTTTCACCCACATAGGTGGCATCAAGACGTTTTGGCAGAGAAAAGTCTAGCTGAACCGTGCCACACTGCCAGGCACGATCGAGACAATCATACAGGGTGAACTCGATTTTCGGGCCGTAGAATGCCCCTTCACCCGGCTGATACTCAAAGGGGATATCATTCTCTTTCAATGCTTCGGCCAGGTCAACCTCTGCGCGATCCCACATCTCATCGGTACCGATGCGTTTTTCCGGACGGGTAGACAACTTCACGACGATTTTTTCAAAACCGAACGTGCTGTACATGTCGTACACCATACGAATACAGCTGTTTACTTCGTCGCGCACCTGATCTTCAGTACAGAATACGTGAGCATCATCCTGCGTAAAGCCGCGTACGCGCATCAGACCATGGAGCGCACCCGATGGCTCGTTACGGTGGCAGCTACCGAACTCTGCCATACGCAGCGGCAGATCGCGATAGGACTTCAGACCCTGATTGAAGATCTGCACGTGACCCGGGCAGTTCATCGGTTTAATGCAATATTCGCGGTTTTCTGAAGAGGTGGTAAACATCGCCTCTTTGTAGTTTTCCCAGTGGCCGGTTTTTTCCCACAGCACGCGGTCCATCATAAACGGACCTTTTACTTCCTGGTAATCATACTCTTTCAGTTTGGTACGGACAAAAACTTCCAGCTCGCGGAAAATCGTCCAGCCGTCATTGTGCCAGAACACCATGCCCGGCGCCTCTTCCTGCATATGGTAGAGATCGAGCTGTTTACCAATTTTGCGATGATCGCGTTTTGCTGCCTCTTCCAGGCGCTGCAGATAGGCTGACAGCTGCTTCTTATCTGCCCAGGCCGTGCCGTAAATACGCTGCAGCATTTTGTTATCGCTGTTGCCGCGCCAGTAAGCGCCCGCAATTTTCTGCAGCTTAAAATGGTGGCAGAAGCGCATGTTCGGCACGTGCGGACCGCGGCACATATCCACATACTCTTCATGATGATAGAGGCCAGGACGATCGTCGTGACTGATATTCTCATCAAGGATTGTGGTTTTATAGCTTTCGCCACGCGCAGCAAAGACGTCGCGCGCTTCCTGCCAGCTGACTTTTTTCTTTACCACGTTGTAATTGGTTTCAGCCAGCTGGTGCATACGCTTTTCCAGCTGTTCCAGATCTTCCTGCGTCAGCGTGTGGTCGAGATCGACGTCATAATAGAAGCCGTTATCGATGACCGGGCCAATCGCCATTTTGGTATCAGGCCACAGCTGTTTAATAGCATGGCCCAGCAGGTGCGCGCAGGAGTGCCGGATAATCTCCAGACCCGCTTCATCTTTTGCGGTGATGATTGCTACCTGAGCATCGTCGGTGATGGGATCAACCGCATCTACCAGCTCACCGTTTACGCGACCGGCGATACAGGCTTTCGCCAGGCCGGGACCAATATCCAGCGCAATATCCATTACGCTGACCGGGTGGTCAAAAACGCGCTGGCTGCCGTCAGGAAGAGTAATTACTGGCATTTTATATCCTTAAATTGCAGTGGTAAGCCACACGAAAGCCTACATGCAACACTGTGTTTGGTGTGTGTACCCGGCGTGATGTCAGACCCACATTGTCGGAATGACGCCAGGCGCATAAAGCGGCAAATATGATAACAGCTTTCACCCTGCAGCAAAACCCGCCTTGCGGGCTAAGTCTAAGCAAACACGAAAAAAAACCGCCGTGCAGCCTGAGCCGGACGGCGGTTTTCTGGTATGGCAGTTACATTGCGTAGGAGAGCTGAATCGTGGTTTTGGTATCGGTACGATCGGGCGCGGACTCTGGCGGATTGTTGTTCCAGGTCACGTTGTAGCCCATCTTCAGCGCAAAGTGCTCATTGATGGCGACCTGCAGGGCCGTTTCTGAGTTCACCGTAGTATCTTCGCCGAAGCTGCTCAGCACGGATACACCCTGAATGAATTTCGTGGTATCCGTCAGCTGCCACTGATAGCTGACTGCGCCATAGCCCAGCGCTTTGGTCTCATGCCCGCCGTCGTGAAAGTCGTCGTAACGTACGCCCGGACCAAATTCCGCGCGCAGAGAGTGCACCGGACCGTTGAGGATCTGGCGACCATAACCGGCCGTCAGCACGTCGCGGGAATCGTAACCATTCAGACGATCGCTCAGCCAGCTGGCCTGACCAAACAGATAATCAGCGCTGTTCATGTTGTAGCGGCTGCGGCCACCGATATTGTAGGTTTCAGATGAACGCTCATCGTTGGATGAGGTGTTCGCCGCGTTGCCCCACAGGCTGTAAGCCGTTGAGGTCTGATACCAGGTCATGCTGGTTGAAGCCGTCAGCGAAGAGCTGGTGGTATTACCGGTTTGCGCCAGGTAACCGGCTGATGCGCTGCCTTCAAACGGCTGTTTGGCCGTTGAAGGATCATCCATTGAGGTGAAGACAGCGTTATCAGCAAAAGCCTGGTGACAAAATGCTCCGGCAGAGAGCAGAAAAATAGCGGACAGCTTATTAAGAACTTTCATTAAAGGGTGATCCGTGCGGCAATTTAAAAACAGGTGAGTCTGCAGCGTTTTTACCGGCAATCAATGCAATTTACTGTAAGTTTTGTAAAAAATTATGAGGCGGCATCAGGCCGTTCCCTGCATCAACCAGCATGATACGTTGCAGACGCGTTCACTAACGGCGCGCATTATAGGTGCCGTTCAGAGAAATAACAGCCCGCAATTATCAGGAATTTTGCCGCTGCTGACACAGCCTTACGCTGCAACTGAACAAAATTCGCTCTCAGCTGTGGGGTGGACTACGCTGAAATCTGTTTGGTTACAGTGAGGTGAGAAAATGAGCACGCTGGACGTTATGAGTTACGTTGTCACTTTCCACTATCAGGAGTCGGGGCTAAGCGATCTTCAATCGCTGACCAGCGCTATGGTCAATAGCGGATATAGCACCACCCTGCACGATGCTGAAGGACATCCGCATGAACTGGGAACCAACAGCTTCGGCATTGTCAGCACGCTGACGCCTGAAGCGGTTTCGGAGCAGGCTGCGCGTATTGCAGAGGTGGCATTGCATCAGTCTCCGCAGACAAAGGTTACAACGCTGCAGCAATTTTTGCAGAACCCTGTCTGAGGCCGCCGGTAAAACTGGCCTTGCCTATTTTTTGCGCGCTACAATTGCAGCGATATCGCGATTAACGAGGAGCCCGCCATGTGGTCAGCCATCAGCCGCCTGTTAAGCGAACAGACTCAGCCAGCAGAGATTACGCAGCGCGAGCCCCTGCCCGGCGGGGATATCCATCCCGCCTGGCGTATCCGCTACGGCGATCTGGATGTCTTCGTCAAGTGCAACACCCATGACCGGCTGGACCTGTTCCGCTGGGAGGCCGATCAGCTCAGTCTGCTGGCGCGCACGCAGACAGTCCGGGTGCCGACCGTCTACGGCGTCGGCAGCACGCGCGACGCCAGTTTTCTTCTGCTGGAGTATATTCCGCCGCAGCCGCTCAGCGCGGAAGCGGGTTATCAGCTCGGGCAGCAGCTGGCGCGCCTGCATCAATGGAGTGAGCAGCGCCAGTTCGGACTCGATTTCGATAATAATATTACCACTACCCTGCAGCCCAATAGCTGGCTGCGGCGCTGGTCGCTGTTTTTTGCGGAGCAGCGTATCGGCTGGCAGCTGCAGCTGGCAGCGGAACGCGGTGTAACCTATGGTGACATGAATCAGATTATTGACAGCGTTCAGCAGGCGCTGGCTCATCATCATCCGCAGCCTTCGCTACTGCATGGCGATCTCTGGCCTGCCAACTGTGCAGATAGCAGCAGCGGGCCATGGATTTTCGATCCTGCCTGCTACTGGGGTGACCGCGAATGCGACCTGGCGATGCTGAGTTATTACCATGAACTGCCGCGTGAGATCATGCAGGGCTATCACGCAGAGTGGCCGCTGGCAGAGGGATTTTCGCAACGCCAGCCTGTATATCAGCTCTATTACCTGCTGAACCGCGCGAACGTTTTTTCCGGCCAGTGGCAGGAGGAGGCGCAGTTTGCCGTCAGTCAGCTGCTTAGCGACGACAAACTGGCGCAGGATCGGGCCAGACCGGCCTGATGATTTAAAGCATGCCCAGCAGCGTCAGTAAAAAGTAGCCGGCAACAGCAATAATTACTGGCAGGATATAGAGCGGAAAAATCTGCAGCAGAATAGTGTGGTGCGGGACGCGGATTTTTTCCTCAAGCTGCGCGCGCGTGCGGCCTTCGCTGCCCTTTGCCTGCTCCAGAATCAGCTGATCTTCAATGCCCTCTTTAACATGCCGCGACTGGCGCCACATGCGCGCACCCGATGCCTGTAAAGCCATGCCGATGAAAATCAGCGCATAAACGATCCAGAAACCGATATTTGCCCCGCCGTGAAAATCGGGCACCGGCGAGTTGTGCCAGAACGGATTGAGAAACGACGTATTGAACTTAAGCATGTCCACCATGACATGGATAAAATCCAGCAATACGGCATCCAGTCCGGGCTGCTTTACGCTGTGCTGATATAAATAACCGAGCATGGAAACAATTGTCGACAGCAGTGCCGGAATGAAAATGATCCAGCCAGCCACGCGCTTAAGGATGGCGACCTGGCCAGCCTGTTGGTATGTCATGCAGACTTCCCTATACAGATAATTATTTTGCCCTAAGTCTACCTGCAGTCGGCGATTTTTTCCTGAAAAATGCGTTACCTGTCGCGTCCTTGTTTTCGCACTCTGGCGTGATAAGGTGGCGCAAACCGCTAAGAAGGATATTGTCATGCGCTATCGTCGTCCGGTGTACGCCGCTATTTTTGATATGGATGGTTTACTGATTGATTCTGAACCGCTGTGGGATCAGGCTGAGATGGAGGTACTGGCAAGCCTTGGCGTTGACGTCAGTCGTCGCGCGGAGCTGCCTGACACGCTTGGCCTGCGCATCGATCAGACCGTACGCATGTGGTATGAGGCACAGCCGTGGCAGGGTGCGACTCAGGCCGACGTCACGGCGCGTATTATCGATCGTACGCTATCGCTGATCGAAGCGCAGCAGCCGCTGCTGCCCGGTGTCGATCAGGCGCTGCAGCTCTGTCAGCAGCAGGGGCTGCGGATTGCGCTCGCTTCCGCTTCGCCGCTGGCCATGCTGGAGCGGGTGCTGGAGATGTTCCGGCTGCGGCCCTGCTTTTCCGCCCTCGCCTCCGCTGAAGCGCTGCCGCTGAGCAAACCTCATCCGCAGGTCTATCTGAATGCGGCAGCGGCGCTTGATATCGATCCGCTTAACTGTGTGGCGCTGGAAGACTCCTTCAACGGCATGATCGCCTGTAAAGCGGCGCGCATGCGTTCTATTGTGGTGCCTGCGGCTGCACACTACGCGGATGCCCGCTGGGCGCTGGCAGAAGTGCGGCTGCCGAGCCTGACGGAACTGCGCGCAGAGCATCTGTTTAACTGACCGCAGGGTGTATGGCGCAGTCTGATACAGCGGTCAGCCAGCGCGAAAATAATTCACTCTTCGTTACAGCGTCACCGTTCTCATTTACTGGATAAATCCCTATACTGGATGCATTGACAGTTTTGTATCCGGATTTAATCATGACGGCCGAAGGCCATGTAATTTTTGCTATCGCCAGCGCTATTTTTGCCAAGCGTGCTGAGCTGACACCGGTTCTGGCTGCGGCGGACTGGTGGCATCTGGTTCCCGCTACGCTGCTGACCTGCCTGCTGCCGGATATCGACCACCCCCGATCCACGCTGGGCCAGCGTTTTCGCTGGCTCTCTCAGCCCATCGCGCGGGCGTTTGGACATCGCGGTTTTACCCACAGTTTGCTGGCAGTGGCTATCAGCCTGTGGCTGTTTAAAGTGAACGTGCCGGCAGACTGGTTTCTGCCGGCGGATGTGCTGCAGGGACTGACGCTGGGCTACCTGAGCCATATCGTGGCTGACATGCTGACGCCAGCTGGCGTTCCGCTGCTGTGGCCCTGCCGCTGGCGCTTTCGTCTGCCTATTCTCAGAAGCCAGAGCGGTAATCAGCTGGAGCGGATACTTTGTCTGGGACTGGTGGTTGCGGCGCTCTGGTTTCCGGCTGGCATGCCTGATTTTGGTGCAAACGGCTGGCCGCAGCAGCTGTTTGATACACTGCAATCCAGCGTGAACCGGTTAATTAATCCGCTAAACGGATAATAATTACGCCATATTAAACAAAAAGTTATAACCCATACTTTTTGGGTATAAGCCTGCACTTAATTGTGCTGCTAACATCCCTGACATTCTCTGATAGAAATTTACGTTACGCTATGCCGCCTGCACTTTGCAGGACGGCATCTTTCTGGAGTTAAGTATGGATTTCCCTCTTATTATCAACATAGTGGTCTTTGCCGCTCTGCTGGTGCTGCTTAACCGCATTGGCAACCAGAGCTGGAGCCTGTCAAAGCGCGTACTGACCGGCCTGGTGCTGGGCGTGCTGTTTGGCCTGGCGCTTCAGGCGGTTTATGGCGAAAACAGCGCAGTGGTTAAGGATTCGATCGGCTGGTTTAATCTGGTCGGTAATGGCTATGTACAGCTGCTGCAGATGATTGTTATGCCGCTGGTATTCGCCTCAATACTGAGCGCGGTGGCGCGTCTGCATAACGCCTCCTCGCTGGGCAAAATCAGCGTGCTGACCATCGGTGTACTGCTGTTTACCACGGCTATCTCCGCGCTGGTCGGCGTGATGGTGACCGGCCTCTTCCACCTCAGCGCTGAAGGGCTGGTGCAGGGTGCGCAGGAGACCGCGCGTCTGAATGCTATTCAGAGCAACTATGCGGGTAAAGTCGCAGATCTCAGCACGCCGCAGCTGCTGCTCTCTTTCATCCCTAAAAACCCGTTTGCCGATCTGGCAGGCGCGAACCCGACCTCCATTATCAGTGTCGTTATCTTTGCTGCTTTCCTCGGCGTCGCTGCACTGCATCTGCTGCGCGATGATAAAGTGAAAGGTGAACGCGTACTGGCGGCGATTGATACGCTGCAGTCCTGGGTGATGAAACTGGTGCGCCTGATCATGAAGCTGACGCCATATGGCGTACTGGCTCTGATGACCAAAGTGGTCGCCGGCTCTAACCTGCACGATATCGTTAAGCTGGGCAGCTTTGTTCTCGCCTCCTATCTTGGCCTTGCGATTATGTTTGGCGTGCATGCGCTGTTGCTGTCGATCAACGGCATCAATCCGCTGCGCTTCTTCCGCAAAGTATGGCCGGTGATCACTTTCGCTTTCACCAGCCGCTCCAGCGCGGCCAGCATTCCGCTGAATGTGGAAACGCAGACGCGCCGTCTCGGCGTGCCGGAAGCGATTGCCAGCTTTTCCGCCTCCTTCGGTGCCACAATTGGTCAGAACGGCTGTGCCGGACTCTATCCGACAATGCTGGCCGTGATGGTTGCTCCTACTGTCGGTATTAACCCGTTTGATCCGGTCTGGATCGCCACGCTGGTCGGGATCGTCACCCTGAGTTCCGCTGGCGTAGCCGGTGTGGGCGGCGGTGCTACCTTTGCTGCGCTGATTGTGCTGCCGGCAATGGGGCTGCCGGTGACGCTGGTCGCGCTGCTGATTTCCATTGAGCCGCTGATTGATATGGGCCGTACCGCGCTCAACGTGAACGGCTCAATGACGGCCGGTTCGCTGACCAGCCGCTGGCTGGGTCAGACCGACAAAAAAATTCTGGAGAGCGATGAGCACGCCGAACTGGCGCATCGCTAAGCGCTGACTTCAGCATGAAAAAGGGCCCGTCTCAGACGGGCCCTTTTTTATTCAGCAAAAAAGAGTTACTGCGCAACCTGCGGATCGGTGTCGTACTCTTTGCAGCTCTGGAAGCCGTAGTTCATCACGCGACCGGTATCGTTGTAGCTGACAAAATAGGTCTGCATTTTGCCATCGCGCTCGCCGATAACGTAAGTCTGGCAGGTGCCACGCGCGTGCGCCATGGTCACTTCGGTCGAAGCCGGACCCGCAATCTGACGCACCTGTTCACGCGTCATGCCTTTTTTAACATCTTTTACCACCGGTTTGGTGACATAACTTTCCGCGCGATCGTAAGTGGTACAACCAGACAGAGCAGCCAGCGTCATAGCGGCAGCGATACATCCCAGCACTTTATTCATTTTTTGTTCCTCATACTTTGTCCATGTCGGAATAAGCCTGGAACACAAATTCAGATTTATCAACCTGGTGGCGACGCTTTTAGATGCGTTCATCGCAATATATCCGGAGTAAAAAAGCTGTGCTGCTGCGCCCTGCTCCGTATAATCGCGCGGTTAACTTTTTACCCGGCTCAGAGGCCCCATGACATCTGCACACCCTAACCGGCTGGTTTACGCCATCACGCTCGGACTTCTGGCGGCGCTCGGACCGCTCTGTATCGACCTCTATCTCCCCGCTCTGCCTGAACTGGCGCGCGATCTGCACACGCAGACCTCCACCGCTCAGCTCAGTCTGACTGCCGGCCTGCTGGGCCTCGGGGCGGGACAGCTGCTATTTGGTCCCATGAGCGATAAATTTGGCCGCATCCGGCCCCTGCTGCTGTCGCTGCTGCTGCTGTTTATTGCCTCTGTCGGCTGCGCGCTGGCAAAAGATATCCATTCGCTACTGATTGCCCGCCTGTTTGAGGGGCTGGCTGGCGCTGGCGGTGCCGTGCTGTCGCGCGCTATCGCCCGGGATATGTATAGCGGACACGAGCTGACGCGCTTTTTTGCGCTGCTGATGCTGGTCAACGGCCTTGCACCGGTGGGAGCGCCGGTACTGGGCGGCGCGCTGATGACAATCATGAGCTGGCGCGGCATTTTTCTCGTACTGGCGGCGATCGCCATTCTGCTGATTCTGCTGGCGCGCTGGCAGCTGCATGAGACGCTGCCGCCTGCACGCCGTAGCCAGGGCTCTCTGTTTTCCGCCTGGGCGGCGCTGGGCCAGGTCGTTACGCATCGGCCCTTTATGGGTTTTTGCCTGACGCAGGGCTTTATGATGTCAGGCATGTTTGCCTATATCGGCGCCTCACCGTTTGTGCTGCAGCAGATCTACGGCCTCTCGCCTCAGGCGTTCAGCCTCTGCTTTGCTGCCAACGGGTGCGGCCTGATTATCGCCTCACAAACCAGCGCACGGCTCTGTCCGCTCTGGGGCGAATACCGGGTGCTTAAGGGCGGGCTGACGCTGGCATTTGTCGCCTCCGCCACGCTGCTGACCGCCGCGCTGAGCGACGCCGCCCTGCCGGTGATTCTGGTGGCGCTATTTTTCTCTATTGCCAGTAACGGTGTAATCGCAACCACCGCCGCATCGCTGGCGATGCAGAGTCAGGGGCACCGCGCCGGCAGTGCTTCTGCGGTTATCGGCGTCACCATGTTTACGCTGGGCGCCATCAGCGTGCCGGTTAGCGGCGTGGGCGGGACCTCGGTTATCAGCATGAGCGCCACCATTTTCGGCTGCTTTATGCTGGCAATCCTGATGTTTACCCTGCTGGCGCAGCGGCCTGAAAGCGCCTGATTCAGCAGCAAACCGTCTGCGCCAGTCGCCGTTTGGCTTGTTGTTTTGCGGCCAAGGCGTTAGCTTTAGCTGATGTTACGCATCATGCCGTCAGGCTTCTGACTTGAGGAGAGGTTCATGTCACTGCAGCAGGAAATTATTCAGGCCCTTGGTGTTAAACCCGCTATCGATCCGCAGCAGGAGATCCGCGTCAGCGTCGATTTCCTGAAAGCGTACCTGAAAGCGCATCCTTTTCTGAAAACGCTGGTGCTGGGCATCAGCGGCGGGCAGGACTCAACGCTGACCGGTAAGCTGGCGCAGATGGCGGTCAGCGAACTGCGTCATGAGACCGGCGATAAAGAGTACACCTTTATTGCCGTGCGCCTGCCGTATGGTAAACAGGCCGACGAGCAGGATTGTCAGGATGCGCTGGCGTTTATTCAGCCCGATCGTACCCTGGTGGTCAATATCAAAGAGGCGGTGCTGGCGAGCGAGCGCGCACTGCAGGAAGCGGGTATTGCGCTGTCAGATTTTGTCCGCGGTAACGAAAAGGCGCGTGAACGCATGAAGGCGCAGTACAGCATCGCCGGCATGACCAAAGGTATCGTGCTGGGCACCGATCACGCGGCGGAAGCGGTGACCGGTTTTTATACCAAATATGGCGATGGCGGCAGCGACGTGAACCCGATCTTTCGCCTTAACAAAGGCCAGGGTAAACAGCTGCTGAAGGCGCTGGGCTGCCCGGAGCACCTCTGGATGAAACATCCCACGGCCGATCTTGAAGACGATCGTCCCGGCCTGCAGGATGAGGTGGCGCTTGGCGTAACCTATCAGCAGATCGATGATTATCTGGAAGGCAAAACCATCAATGGCGAATCGGCGAAAATTATCGAGGGCTGGTACACCAAAACCGAACATAAGCGCCGTATGCCGGTGACTGTGTTTGACGACTACTGGAAAAAGTAGACCCTCCCTGCGACTCTCCCTCTGCGGAGAGAGAGTCGCGCCTCGCTTGCCACTGGCGATAAAAGCAGCACGCTGATACACTGTATACAAAACCAGTAAGCGGAGCATTCTTTGGTCAGACGAGCAACCAGCCATCGCCTCGACTTTGACGCGGCGGCAATCTATCAATATCCCGAACACCTGCGCCAGTGGCTTGAAGGGCTGCCTAAAGTGCCTGGCGTCTATACCTTTCACGGCGAGAGTGAAAATCTGCCTCTTTATATCGGCAAGAGCATTAATTTGCGCAGCCGGGTGATGGCGCATTTTCGCACCACGGATGAAGCGAGCATGCTGCGTCAGGCGCGGCGCGTAAGCTGGATCCCCACCGCCGGCGATATTGGCGCGCAGCTGCTGGAAGCGCAGATGATTAAAACGCAGCAGCCGTTATTTAATAAGCGCCTGCGCAAAAATCGTCAGCTCTGCTCACTTCAGCTGGGAGAAGGCGCGCCGGAAGTGGTCTATGCAAAAGATGTCGATTTCTCTCGTTCACCCGATCTCTACGGGCTGTTTCGCAGCCGTTTTGCCGCGCTGGAGAAGCTTAAAAGCATGGCCGATGAGCTGCAGCTCTGTCACGGCCTGCTTGGGCTGGAGAGCCTGCGGCCAGGGCGCGGCTGCTTTCGCGCAGCACTGAAGCGCTGTGCCGGCGCCTGCTGCGGAAAAGAGAGTGTTGAAGCGCACCAGCAGCGGCTCCGCGAGGGGCTGGAACGCTTTCGCGTGGTGTGCTGGCCGTGGGAAGGCCCGGTTGGCATGGTGGAGCGCGGCGCTGAGATGACACAAATCCATGTGATCGATCACTGGTTCTGGCTGGGTTCTGTTGCCACTGAAGCGGAAGCGCGCCAGCTGCAGCGCGCGCGCCAGGGGTTTGATCACGACGGCTATAAAATTCTCTGCCGTCCGCTGCTTTCCGGCGAGTTCCCGCTGATAGAACTATAAAAAAAACCGCCGACGCTGTTCAGGGCGGTACTCTGCCCTGAACAGCGCCGGCGGTCTTAATCCGGATCGATCACGGTGTGTGTTTACTCACCGTCAGCAGGCGGTGGTGGCATTTTACCATCGTGTGGCGCTTTTTCCGTCAGGCGCGTTTCGAAATTGGCGTTGTACTGCTTTTTCTGTTCCGGCGTCAGTACGTTGTAGATTTTGTTCTGGGTTTCCATCATGCGTACCGCATTCTCTTTGGCGTTTGCGGTCATCTTCTCAGCCTGTGCTTCCGCTTTGCTGCGATCGAAGCTGTCGGCGGCAATAATGGCATGGTTCGCGCGGCGCGCCTCCGGCGACGGGCGCTGCATCTCTTTATGACCATCCTGCATGATGGTGCGGATCTGTGTTTTCTGCGCATCGGTCAGAGTAATGCCTTTGAACATCTCCATACCGTGATGACGCATCGGCTTATGCATCGGCTTTTCAGTGCCGGCCGGCGGTGGCGTCAGGTTATCGGCCGCAGCGTGGACGATATTGGCGGCACCCAGTGCCATTGCGGTAGCCAGAAAAACAGAAGTCAGTTTACGCATAATATTGTCCTTTCTTGTCAGTTATATGACGACAGCCTGTGTCGCGTCTTCGGAAACAAGCATACGACGCTGAACGTCAACTACTCAGAACCTGAGTAAAGCCCTGAAAGCATAGAAGATAGATATCGTGCGATCGTGGAGAGATTGCGAAGAATTACGTGAGAAAATGCAAAAAAGTATGACAATAGCGGGAAAATGGCAGGAATTAAGGAGGAGTGTAATGAGTTTGCCCGCGCCGGGAAAGCAAAATGTTAAGCGATCGCTATCAGCATGGCTGACGCCATCAGGCGTCAGCTATGCTGCAGCCGTTTATTGCGCCGGCATCTGTGCGTTCTCTTCCGTCAGCATCAGCCCGGCGCGTAATCCCGGCGCCACCTGCGGATTGGGAAACAGTACATATTCCCGCGCCTGCTGTACGTAATAGCGCGTGTCGCCCTCTTCTGCCAGCAGCGTGCCCTGGGGAAACGCGGTGAAATTCAGCGTGTCCGCGCTCATATGCAGCGTAAATCCCTCTCCCTGACGGGTGATTTGTTGTGAAACGTGATAGCGCCGCGGCTGCGTATGCGGCTGCGGCCACGTTTCGCCCTCCAGCAGCGCAGCGAGTGCCCGCTGCACTGCCCTGAACTGCGTGAGATCATTTTCACCAAACGGCAGCGCCTTACCCAGTTCCAGCGTCGAACTCGCCGCATGATGATGCTCACAACTATAGTGGGTGAAGGTGCCGCCCGGCGCACGATGAAAAACCAGCGCCTCCAGCTCAGCTGCGGCCAGCCACTGCATAAACGTATCCGGCCACGGTCGCGCGTTCGCGGGCATAACGGCAAAGCGTGGATAATAAGAGCCGCGAATAGCGGTATGCAGATCAAGATGCCAGCGCGACGTCTGCCTGTGGCAGCTGCGCCAGAAGCGCTCCATCACCTGTTCCAGCTGCAGGGCGCGCTGTGCCTCACTGGTTTCACTGACCCGCTGCCAGCGGCCACCAAACAGCCGGTTGAGATCGTACTGCTGATAGCGACGGCCGCTGCGCAGCGCCGCCGGATTACCCAGTATCACCAGCAGCCGCACCGCCAGCGGTTTTTCTCCGCTAAGCAGCGGCGCCAGCAGCTGCTCCACTATCTCCACCGGCGCGGTTTCATTGCCGTGGATCCCGGCTGACAGCACCAGCGCCCGGTCGCAGTGCGTCAGCGGCGTCAGCGAGAGGATCCCTTCCGCCTGCCACTGCCAGCGCAGATAAGCTGTCTCGCCCTGCGTGACGGCAGGCGGCGTGCCCGCCAGCGTCTGCTGTAAAAAACTGCGCATATTTTCTCCTTAATCCTGCCTCAGCCTCAGCGCTGAAAGGCGTAGACGCTGCCCAGCTTCAGCAGCTGCGTCAGCGCATCCAGAGCGTCACGCCCCTCCTGCAGCAGCGCCGGATCGGCTAAATCCGCCTGCGTGAGATAGTCGCGATAGTGGCGTTCTGCCCACTGGCTGAGCTGCGTAAACAGCTGCTCGTTCATCATTACCGCCGGGTTGACCGCCCGCTGCTCTTCTGCCGTCAACACAACCCGCAGGCGCAGGCAGGCTGGCCCGCCGCCGTTGCACATGCTTTCACGCAGATCGAATACCGTGAGCTCCCGAATCGGTCCGCCGCTCTCTGCCAGCTCCGTCAGATAAGCCCAGACGCCCGGATGCTGCCGTGCCTCTTCAGGCAGTATCAGCCGCATACCGCCATCGGGGTGCTGCAGCAGCTGACTGTTGAAGAGATAGGTCGCCACCGCGTCGCTGACGGATACGCGCGCGCGCGGCACCACGATGGCGGTAAACCCCGGCACCCGCTCTGCCAGCTGCTCCAGCAACGCAGGCTGATTGACGAAAGCCTCTTCGTGACAGAACAGCACCTGCTGATTACTGACGGCAATCACGTCGTTATGGAAAACGCCCTGATCGATCACCGCCGGGTTCTGCTGCACGAAGAGCGTGCGCGCCTCGTCAAGCTGATGCAGACGCGCGACCGCTCTGCTCGCTTCCAGCGTCTGGCGCGCCGGATAGCGTTCCGGCGTGATGCCGGCGTGCTGCCCTTCGCGTCCATAGACGAACAGCTGCAGGCCGGCGTCGCCGTAGCGCGCCCCGAAGCGATTGTGATTCGCGGCTCCTTCGTCACCAAACAGCGCCACCTGAGGCAGTGCGTCATGCACGCAGAAACGCTGCGGGTCGCGGAAGATCGCCCGCAGCAGATCAGCCGTTTCCGGTGCTTCAATGGACCGGTGAAACTTATTATTCAGATTGGCAACGGTAAAATGAACGCGTCCGTCACCGCTGTCTGCCGAGGGCGATACGGTGGCCGCGTTGGCAACCCACATCGCCGAGGCTGAACTGGCGGCTGAGAGCAGCTGCGGCGCCTGCTGCGCAGCGCGCGCCAGCACCTGCGCGTCACTGCCGTGAAAACCGAGCTGGCGCAGCAGCGGCAGATTAGGCCGCTCGTGCGGCGGGATCACGCCCTGCAGATAGCCGAGATCGGCCAGCGCTTTCATTTTGCGCAGTCCCTGCAGCACCGCCAGCCTGGGATTAGAGGGCTGCAGCTGATTGCGGGTTGACGCCTCATTACCAAATGAGAGGCCCGCGTAGTGGTGCGTCAGGCCAACCAGTCCATCAAAATTGACTTCAGCTGCGTTCATGGCGCGCTCCCTGAGCAGAGAAATCGAGACCCGGCGAGAGCGTATCGGGCAGGGCCAGACTGCTGCTCTCCAGGGTTGCCATCGGCCAGGCGCAGTAATCTGCAGCGTACCAGGCGCTGGCGCGGTGGTTGCCGGAGGCGCCTATGCCGCCAAACGGCGCGGTGCTGGCCGCACCGGTCAGCGGCTTGTTCCAGTTGACGATACCGGCGCGCGCCTCCAGCAGCAGCTGATCAAACTGCGCCCGCTGCGGTGAGATCAGACCGCATGAGAGGCCATAGCGCGTGGCGTTAGCCAGCGTAATCGCCTCACTGTAGTCGTCATAACGGATGATTTGCAGCAGCGGTCCGAACACCTCCTCATCCGGCAGCGCACTTACATGGGTCATATCGATAATGCCTGGCGTAATAAGTGCGCGCTGGCGATCCGGCCACTGCATATTCAGCAGCACTTCACCGCCCAGCGCCACGCGCTGCTGCCACGCCTGATAGATCTGTCCGGCCGCCGCAGGCGAAATGACGCTGCCCATAAATGGCTGTGGCTCAGCATTCCACGCTGCGGGCTGCAGCCGGGCGCTGACAGCCACCAGCCGCTGCAGAAACGCGTCGCCCGCCGCGCCACGTTTTACCAGCAGGCGACGTGCGCAGGTGCAGCGCTGCCCGGCAGAAATAAAAGCTGACTGGATGGCGATATGTACGGCGCCATCAATATCGGCCGGATCTTCCACAATCAGCGCATTATTGCCACCCATCTCCAGCGCGAGCATCTTCTCCGGCTGGCCGGCAAACTGCCGGTGCAGGTGATACCCGGTAGCCGCGCTGCCGGTAAACAGTACGCCATCAATCTGCTCTGCCTGTGCCAGCGCCTGGCCGCTTTCCCGTCCGCCCTGCACCATATTGATGACCCCCGCCGGGAGCGCTGCCTGCTTCCACAGCTGCACGGTGCGTTCCGCCGTCAGCGGCGTCAGCTCGCTCGGCTTAAACACCACGCAGTTTCCTGCCAGTAGCGCGGGCACAATGTGGCCATTTGGCAGATGCCCCGGAAAATTATAGGGCCCGAATACCGCCAGTACACCGTGCGGACGATGGCGCAGTGCGCTTTCACCCGACTGCTGTTCGCCGGTACGGGCGTGATACGCTTTCACTGAAATGGCAATTTTATTGATCATCGCCTGCACTTCCGTCAGCGTCTCCCAGCGCGGCTTGCCGGTTTCCTGTGAGATGATCTCCGCCAGCTCCACCTTATGCTGCTCCAGCAGCGCGGCAAAGGTTTCAATTCCTGCCTGACGTGCCGTGAACGGCAGGCGCGCCCAGTGCGGGAACGCTGCGCGGGCTGCCGCACAGGCGGCGCTGACCTGAGCCGCAGAGGCGGCGTTGCCCTGCCACAGTTGTTCGCCTGAGACCGGATCGGCTTTTGTGAAGAGGTCACCGTCGCCGCGCAGCCACTGATTATTAATAAAGTGCGTCATGCCTGTTTCTCCTCACGGCAGAGTGTTACAACCCGTAGCGCATCACCATATTCACAGCGCAGCGCCTGACGCTGGCTCTCACTGAGGCAGACGTGACCGGCGGCGATATCCACCGGCAGTAGCGTGGCGCGAAACTGCTGATAGTTGCTGTTAGCGACCAGGCAGAGCGGCCAGTGCGCCTGCGCGTCACCGGCGCCTGCCGGCAGCAGCGTACTTTTGCGAATGGCCCGGATACGATCAATTTCACACTCCAGCGTCGGTCCGCCATCAAAGATGTCGACATAGTTCTGATAGCGAAAACCTTCCGCTTCCAGCACCGCGCGCGCCGGCGCCGTTTTCGGGTGTACTTCACCAATGACGCGCTGCGCTGCCTCGCTGAGATAGTGAATATAGAGCGGATGTTTCGGCATCAGCTCTGCGATAAACGCTTTCTGACCGGTACCGCTAAGAAAATCAGCCTGGCGAAACGGCATAGAGAAGAAATGGCTGCCCACGCTCTCCCAGAAAGGGGAATGACCGCTGTCATCGCTGACGCCGCGCATCTCTGCCACCACGTTGCGCATAAAGCGATCGCGAAAGTTCGCCATAAAAAGAAAGCGTGATTTAGAGAGTAAATAGCCGTTTCTGCCGTCGCGGTAGTCGGGATCGAGAAATAGCGTACAGAGTTCGCTGCTGCCGGTGTGATCGTTGCTGAGCGACAGCACTGGCAGGCTGGCATACACGTTCAGCTCTCTGGAGGCGTGTACCTGCGTGCCAACCCGAAAGTTGTACCACGGCTCCTGCAACCCGACCGCCACTTCAATCGCGCAGATCCCCACGGCCCGGTTATCGTCACTGTCGGCCAGCACAAAGACGTAACCCTGTTCAGCGCGCGGCAGCGCCCCCTGCCAGGTCAGCAGTGAACGCTCAATACGCGCCTGCAGCGTGGCGCTGTCTTCCGGCAGCGAGGTAAGGCCGCCGCCGGTTTTACCCGCCAGCAGAAGCAGCTGCGCCAGGTCATCATGTTCAACCGGGCGGATCACCATCATGATGTGGCTCCTCTGAGAATACGTTCACAGGCGCGCTCAAAACGCGCCAGCCCCTGCTGCACCTCCTCCTGGCTGATGTTTAGCGCGGGCGCAAAGCGCACGACGCTGGCACCGGCAATCAGGACCATGACGCCCTCTTCGGCGGCCGTGAGATTGAACTGTTTGGCTTTTCCGGCGAAATCGTCGTTGAGTACGGCGCCAATCAGCAGCCCGAGGCCGCGGATGGTTTTAAACACCGGCAGCCGCTGGTTAATCGCCTGGAGCCGATCAACAAACCACTGATGCCGCTCGGTCACGCCAGCGAGAAAAGCGGGCTGGTTGACCAGCTCCAGCACTTTACCCGCCACCGCACCCGCCAGCGGGTTACCGCCATAGGTCGTACCGTGGGTGCCCACCCCCATTACCTGCGCCAGATCCTCACGCGTCAGCATGGCACCAATCGGAAAGCCGCCGCCCAGCGCTTTTGCGGTACTCAGCACATCCGGCGTAACGCCATAGTGCATATAGGCGTAAAGCGATCCGGTGCGTCCCACACCGCTCTGCACTTCATCAAAAATCAGCAGCGCCTGATGGCGGTCGCACAGCTCCCGCAGGCCGCGCAGGAAGGCTGCATCGGCAGGCAATACGCCGCCCTCGCCCTGAATCGGTTCAACAATCACGGCACAGGTGCTGTCGTTAATCAGCGCGGCGGCCGATTCCAGGTGATTAAACTGCGCATGCTGAATGGCCGGCGGCAGCGGCGCAAAGTCGCGCGAATAGGCGGGCTGGCCGCCAGCCGACACCGTAAACAGGGTGCGGCCATGAAAAGCGTTAGTGAACGCCACAATGCCGCTTTTTTGATCGCCGAAACGGTCGTGTGCCACTTTGCGCGCCAGCTTAAGCGCAGCTTCGTTCGCCTCAGCGCCGGAGTTGCAGAAGAAAACGCGGTCGGCAAAGGTGGCATCAATCAGCTGTTTTGCCAGCCGCAATACCGGCTCGTTGGTATAGCCATTGCCGGTATGCCACAGCTTTGCCGCCTGCTCTGTCAGCGCCTGCTGCAGCGCCGGGTGTGCATGACCCAGCGCATTCACTGCGATCCCGCCAGCAAAATCGATATACTCTTTGCCCTGTTGATCCCACAACCGCGATCCTTCAGCCCGTACCGGTATAAAGGTTGCGGGTGCATAGACCGGCATCATCCATTGATCAAAATCGTGACGTGTAACCTGCAGTGACATAGCCGGATCTCCTGCCTCACCCCGGGTGAAGCTATTGTTTTAAAATTGTTAAGAGTGCGTAATCAGCAGCCCGACTATAAGGTGCAGCAAGCGTGCCAGCCAGAGGGAATAATGCATAAAAGGGAGTCAGCGACGAAATTTCAATGGGTTACGGCAGGCTGCTATTCACTTATTTTGCATAAAAAGTGAATATTACGGTTGCGCCGCCGCTAAGGCAGCAAATTATTTAGCGGATTTATGCATTTATGGAAGGAAATGTTGCTTTTGTGATCGCACAACAAATATTTCGCCATAACAGGGCAGATGGCGCGCGCTGGCAGCGCAGCACGCGCTATCATGGTGCGAAAAAGCGCCTTCGCGCACGGGGGCGATCAGGGCGCCATGATATCGAAGCTGTCCTGGTTTTGTGGCGCCAGTGCCACCGGCGGCTGCAGCTGAAGATCGATCCAGTTTGACGTCACCCGCTGCTGTTTGCTGTCTTCAACCGTTACCGACAGACGATAGTGATTCGTTGCGCCTGGCGACGTGTCCCAGGCGGGCATAATAATACTCCAGCCCTGCGGATCGTCAGGCCGGGTCCCCGGCGTCAGGCTCAGCGCCTGCGTGTCGCCCTGCCAGCTTACTTTACGTACCGGATTCGCGCTGCGGATCTGCACTTTCAGCGACAGACTCTCACCAGGATTCAACTGCCACGGCGGCGTGGCGAGAAAAACAGAGAAGGTTTTTCGCTGGCGAAAAGCCAGAACCGGCGTCGAGCTGCGCGTCACCGTATCGTAGCGGCTGCCGCGCAGCGAACGGGTGGCTGCAACGTTATCCGGGCTGAGCTGCTGGCTGAGCGCCACGCCGAACCGGTAGTTAAGGTGCAGCCCGAGCTGATCCTGACTCTCCCCTTCGCTGCTGGTTTTGTGGCTGGCGGAAACGGTGACCAGCGGCACTGGCGTATAGGAGAGGCCCAGCGTCAGCGCAGAGGGGTTGTGATACGTGTTGCCGGAGTTGAACAGATCGACATTGTTGCCCAGATACTGCTGCCAGCTAACGGAGACGCCCAGCTGACGATAAAACGGCAGATAGCCGCGCGTGGTAACGTCATAACCGCGCGCCAGCCGCTGCTGCTGAAACGGATTGCGGTTGCGCCAGCCTGAGAGCGGCGTGTAGTAGTTGGCTGAAAAGCGCAAAAAGTCAGACCAGGCCTCCGTACCCACTGATGCCCGCTGCAGCCCGCTGTCGAACATACGATCGACAAATCCGTTATAACCAAGCAGCCAGTTGCCCGCCACCCAGCGCTGACCCAGGCCAGCATTACCAATCAGCCCGTTATCCGTCTGATGCACGCCCAGCTCGCTGAAGGTCAGATAGTTATAGCGATCGGCCCACGGCGTCAGCAGCGACGCCCCGCTGCCGCTGAAGTTACCTTCCATGTCGACATTAAGATCGATTTGCGCCTGACCGTAAGGCGACAGCAGCAGCTGGCCTTCATCCGCCACCCGGGTGGCCACCTCATCGCGAAAGTGATTAAACGCCCAGATCCCGGCCTGCTGCCCGAGCGACGTCTCACTGTCACCGTTCTGGCTCGCTTCGCCGATGCTCTTTGCGATGGTCGCCAGTTTTTTACTTAAGACGTCGCTATCAGCGTTATAGCCCAGCGCCGGCAGGTCATCAGCCATTTGCCGGAAGTGAGCGGGATCGGTAAAGGGCGCGTCAGCCACGCGGGTAGCGGTCGTCAGCGCCAGCGCAGGCAGCGCTACGCCAGTCAGGCAGAATGGCAGAAGTGTGCGGATAAGCAGTGGCAACATAAAATCAGCTATCGTTTCGGTAATAAAGTAGACGGCGATCACAAAACGGCAGATCTAACCTTATCACACTCTGCTGATTCTGCAGGCAATTTAGGAGGATTTACGGAAAGCGGTGCGGGCGTATGGCAGAGCAGTGCAGAGACAGACCGGGTGCCTGTCTCTGCGCTGCGGTTAAAAACCTAAGCTGTCCAGCAGATCATCAACCTGATCCTGACTGGAAACCACGCCAGGGGCATTAGCGTGGATCTGCGGGCCGTTCAGCAGGCTGGTGGCCTCTTTGCGCGCCGCCGCGTTTGCCTCTGGCATGTTCTCCAGCAGCACCATCAGCAGCTGCCGTTCAATTTCCTGGATGACATCCATCATGCGCTTGATCACCTGACCCGTGAGGTCCTGAAAATCCTGCGCCATCATAATATCCAGCAGCTGCTTGTTGGTGAATGACGTGTGCTGCGGCACCTCAGCGAGAAACTCACGCGTATCCGAAACCAACTCGCGCGCATCAGCAAGCTCAATCGGGTTTTCAAACCACGCATCCCAGCGCCCTTTTAACTGCGTGGCGCCCGCTTCCATCTTATCCTGATGCGGCTGTGACGCTTCCACGCTGTTCAGCGCGCGTTCTGCTGCCTGCGCCGTCATCTGTACTACATAATCCAGACGATCGCGGGCATCCGGGATCGCTTCTGCGGCTTCGGCAATCGCCTGATCCAGCCCGAGTTCACGCAGGCTGTCGCGCAGCATACGCGTCAGCGAGCCAATTCGGACAATAATGTCGTGTGCCGAGGCTTCTTCAGTTGATTTCGGAAGGTCGCTCATCACATCTCCTTACATGCCCAGTTTTTCGAATATTTTACCCAGCTTCTCTTCCAGCGTGGCGGCGGTGAAAGGTTTCACTACGTAGCCGCTGGCGCCAGCCTGAGCGGCAGCAATAATGTTCTCTTTCTTCGCTTCTGCCGTCACCATCAGCACCGGCAGCTTGCTCAGCGTGGCGTCGGCGCGAATGGTCTGCAGCAGCTGCAGGCCATCCATGTTTGGCATGTTCCAGTCAGAGACCACGAAGTCGAAGCCGCCTGCGCGCAGTTTATTCAGCGCATCAACGCCATCCTCGGCTTCTTCAACGTTATTGAAACCCAGCTCTTTCAGCAGGTTGCGGACGATGCGACGCATGGTGTTAAAGTCGTCCACTACCAAAAAGCGCATATTTTTATCAGCCATATCTACTCCTGTGTTGTCTCGTCCGGCAGGACGGGCTCGTTAAATTCGCAATGCCTGTCCGGCGCTAATTTTTGCCAGCATATGCTGGCTGATGTGGCCCAGATCGACCACTTCACTGGTGCCGCCCATCGCTATTGCTTCGCGCGGCATGCCAAATACCACACAGCTGGCTTCATCCTGCGCGATGGTCCAGGCGCCTGCGCGATGCATTTCCAGCATCCCGGCCGCGCCGTCATTTCCCATCCCGGTCAGAATGACGCCCACTGCATTTCGTCCTGCATTGACGGCCACCGAGCGAAACAGCACATCCACAGAGGGTTTGTGCCGGTTAACCGGCGGGCCATCATTAAGTTTTACAACGTAGTTCGCTCCGCTACGCCCCAGCTCCATATGCATTGCGCCTGGCGCGATATAGGCGTGACCCGGCAGAATACGTTCGCCATCCTCCGCCTCTTTCACGGTGATCTGGCAGAGCTTGTTCAGCCGCTCGGCAAACGAGCGGGTAAATCCCGGCGGCATATGCTGCGTGATCAGCAGCGCCGGACTGGTCGCCGGCAGCGGCTGCAGTACATGGCGGATCGCTTCCGTACCGCCGGTGGACGAGCCGATCGCAATCAGCTTTTCACTGCTGAGCAGCGGACCCGCTTTCAGCGTGACCGGCGCCGGCGACACGGTGCGCGTATGCAGCTTCGCCCGCGCCGCGCCGCGAATTTTGTCGGCGATCATCTGGCTGTAAGCCAGCATGCCCTCGCGGATCCCCAGCTGCGGTTTCGTGACAAAATCCACCGCGCCCAGCTCCAGCGCGCGCAGCGTGACTTCCGAACCCTTACCGGTGAGAGAGGAGACCATCACCACCGGCATCGGCCGCAGACGCATCAGTTTTTCCAGAAAGTCGAGGCCATCCATACGCGGCATCTCAACATCCAGCGTCAGCACCTGCGGGTTGTACTGTTTGATTAAATCCCGCGCTACCAGCGGGTCCGGTGCCGTCGCAACCATCTCCATATCGGGATGGCTGTTGATGATCTCCGTCATCAGCTGGCGCATCAGCGCCGAGTCATCCACGCACATCACGGTGATTTTGCTCATCGTCTTTCCTTAGTCAGCCCATACACGGTCTGCCCGCGCAGCCAGAACTCTTTGCTGATCTGGCTGAAGTTTTCTGAATGCCCGGCAAACAGCACTCCGCCCGGCTTCAGCAGCGGAACAAAACGGCGCAGGATTTTTTCCTGAGTCTCTTTATCGAAGTAGATCATTACGTTGCGGCAAAAAATAGCGTCAAACGGGCCAGGCAGCGCCCACTCATTAGCCAGCAGATTAAGCTGCGAGTAGTGCACCATACCTGCCAGCTCAGGGCGGACGCGCACCATGCCTTCATGCGGGCCGGTGCCGCGCAGAAAGAAACGCTGCAGCTGCGATTGCGACAGCGTGCGCAGCTCCTCCTGGCGATAGACGCCCGCTACCGCTTTCTCCAGCACCTGCGTGTCGATGTCGCTGGCGTGAACCTGAAATTTGCCAGGTCCGGTGCCCAGCGTTTCAGCCAGCGTCATCGCAATGGAATAGGGCTCTTCGCCGGTTGACGCGGCCGTACTCCAGACGCTGTAGCTGCCGCTGCGTTTCCGGGCGTGTTCTGCCAGGATCGGGAAATGATGCGCTTCGCGAAAAAACGAGGTCAGGTTAGTGGTCAGCGCATTGATAAACGCCTGCCACTCCGCGCTGTTTGGATCCTGTTCAAGCAGCGCCAGATAGCGGCCGAAATCGTCGATATTCAGCGTCCGCAGCCGGCGAACCAGGCGGTTGTAGACCATCTCACGCTTATGATCGGCCAGGACAATACCCGCGCGCTGATAGATCAGCTGGCTGATACGACGAAAGTGCGTATCGGAAAGCGGCAGACGCTGTACCATCTGCGCAAGCAGCGTGGTCGGCTCATTTTGATCGAGGAACGTCGATTTCTTCATCTCGGGCCATCCGGCAACAAACTGTTAAGTGATAGTTCTCTGATTGCTACGCTGCTGCCGGTACTTACCGGGTAAGCGGGCCGCCCAAAGCGGCCCGGCTGCATTAAAAGGTTTCCCAGTTATCATCAGCGCCGCGTGCGCCAGTAGCGGGTGCCAGCGCTTTTTGCGCAACCGGCGATACCTTTTTTAACGCTGTAGATACGTTAACGGCCTGCGCGACAAATTCTTTACCAATATTGAACACGGCAACGGATTGTTTCAGGCGGCTGGCCTGCTCTTCCAGAGCGGCAGCGGCCGTCGCAGACTCTTCAACCAGCGCGGCGTTTTGCTGTGTTACCCGGTCCATTTCCGTCACGGCCACGCCCACCTGGTCGATACCTTTGCTCTGCTCATCGGAGGCGGAGGCGATTTCACCCATGATATCGGTCACTCGCGTTACGGCGCTGACGATCTCACTCATGGTTTCACCTGCGCTTTCGACCAGCACCGAGCCGGTGTTAACGCGGCTGACAGAGTCTTCAATCAGCGCTTTGATCTCTTTCGCCGCCTGAGCGCTGCGCTGTGCCAGACTGCGCACTTCACCTGCAACCACCGCAAACCCGCGTCCCTGTTCACCGGCGCGTGCCGCTTCTACGGCAGCGTTCAGCGCCAGGATATTGGTCTGGAATGCGATACCGTCAATAACGCTGGTGATGTCCGCAATTTTCTTCGAGCTGCCGGCGATATCTTTCATGGTGCTCACCACGCCATCGACCACTTTGCCGCCCTGCTGCGCGGTCTCTGAGGCGTTAAGCGCCAGCTGCGAGGCCTGACGTGCATTTTCTGCATTCAGTCTCACCGTGGCGGTAAGCTGCTCCATGCTGGCAGCCGTCTGCTCCAGCGAAGCCGCCTGCTGTTCGGTACGGGAAGAGAGGTCGTTATTGCCCATCGCGATTTCACTCGCGCCGGTATAGATAGCGTCAGATCCATCGCGTACGGTACGCACCGTGCGCGCCAGCTCCTGCTGCATCTCTGCCAGCGAACTGAGCAGATCGCCCACTTCGTTACGTACGCTGACGTCAATACTCTGGGTCAGATCGCCCCGCGCAATGTGGCGGATATGTTCAATGCTCTGCTTCAGCGGCCGGATCAGCGCTGAGCGCATTCCGCTCCAGACCAGCATAATCACCAGCAGCGTCACCAGCAGGGTGCCCAGCACCAGCATAATGGCGTGACGATATGCGCTCTCATTGGCGTCAACGCCCTGCTGCGCCAGGCCAAGGTTAGTAGTGAGCCAGGCGTTGTAATCCTTTTCAAATTTGTCCTGCAGACTCTGCGTAGGCTGATCGACAAACCCTTTGAAGTTGCCTGAGCCGAGGAAAACCACCAGCTCAGCCAGCGCATCGCGGTAGGCTTTATAGTTGGCCTGCAGCGCCAGCACGTTCGCAGCGCTTTTGCCCTGCTCCGAAAGGCTGGCATTAAAATCGGCAAAGCCCGCATCGGCGGTTTGCAGCTCCTCATTGGCGAGCGCAACCAGCTCTTTCACCGTGGCCCCCGATCCTGCCATCTGGCTATCCTGTAAATAGCGAATACCGGCGCGGTTTAGCGTATTACGCGCCTGCACCAGCGATACCCAGGAGGTGCCCATGGCGCGCTGCAGGGTACTGAGGCGCTGGTTATAGGCAAAATTATCTTTATCAGCTTTTACCGTTGAGAAGAACATCCCACCGGAAAAGAGCTGCAGCAGCGCAAACAGCGCCAGCACGCAGAGCAGGCCGGAAACAACACGAATACGACTAAACATAAACACCTCATTGGTTGGCGGATCGCTGTAGTTATCGGCGTGGATGAGGGGATCTTTATGCACGCGGCACGCAGTTTATGCGTTGGGTGCAGAGGTGGCAGTAAGGCAGACCGGGCCAGGAGCGCATTAATGCGCTCCCTGCGGGATTAACGGGCTGGCATTCATGCCGGTGTCTGATTAGCCGTGAATGCGCAGTGTATAAGCATGCAGGGTCGGCATTTATGCGACCTGGTAAAATCCCTTAAAACGTTTCCCAGTTCGTATCGCTGGCCGGGGCGGCGGTAGCGGCTTTGCGCGCCGGGCTGCGCAGCGGCTGCGGTTTTCTGCTCTCTGTCAGACGCTGAGCGGCCGGCGCTGCAGTACGCGGAATATGAAACACGGCAACCGACTGACTCAGCCTGCTCGCCTGCGCTTCCAGTGACGCGGCGGCGGCGGCGGACTCCTCGACCAGAGCGGCGTTCTGCTGCGTCACGCGATCCATCTCAGTGACCGCGTGACCCACCTGATCAATACCGCGACTCTGTTCATCTGACGCCGAGGCGATCTCGCCCATGATATCGGTGACGCGCGTGACGGCACCGACAATATCGCTCATGGTGTCACCGGCGGTACCGACCAGCTGCGAACCGGCGTTAACCCGCGTGACCGACTCTTCAATCAGCCCTTTGATCTCTTTCGCCGCCTGAGCGCTGCGCTGTGCCAGACTGCGCACCTCACCCGCCACGACAGCAAAGCCGCGGCCCTGCTCACCGGCGCGTGCCGCTTCAACGGCAGCGTTGAGCGCCAGAATATTCGTCTGGAACGCAATGCCGTCGATAACGCTGATAATGTCGGCAATCTTCTTTGAACTGCCGGCAATATCACTCATGGTGCGCACAACACCTTCCACCACGTCACCGCCTTTACGGGCAGTATCAGAAGCGCTCAGCGCCAGCTGCGACGCCTGACGGGCATTTTCAGCGTTCTGTTTTACCGTAGCGGTCAGCTGTTCCATGCTGGCAGCCGTCTGTTCCAGCGAGGCCGCCTGCTCTTCGGTGCGGGCGGAAAGGTCATTGTTGCCGGCAGAGATTTCGCTGGCACCGGTGAAAATCGCATCGGAGCCGTCGCGCACATCGCTGACGGTACGCACCAGCGACTGCTGCATCTCATGCAGGCTGGCCGCCAGCTGGCTCATCTCATTGCGTCCTTCCACCTGAATCGGCTGGGTCAGGTCGCCGGATGCGATATGTCGGATATGCCCCAGCAGCGCGTGCAGCGGACGGATCAGCACCACCCGCAGGCCAAACCAGCAGCCCGCGATCACCGCGATCACCACGACCATCACCGCGGCCAGCAGCCACATCATGGTGGTAAAGGCGCGCTGGTTCTGGACGACGCCTTTCGCCGCGAGTTCCGCCTGGGCAGTACGCCACTCTTCATAGGTCGCTTTCATTTTGACCTGGCGCGCCTCAATATTCTGCGCAAACATACCCTGCAGATCGTTGGCTTTCAGGCGATCGAGCATCGCTTTCAGGCCGTCGTTAAACGCGTTGTAGTCAGACTCCAGCCGTTCGGTTAAGGCTTCCGGCAGGCCCGGTGTGGAAGGAAGGTTGTAGTAACGCTGGTAGTGCTCTGCGGCCACGCTCAGCTGCTTTTCCGTCTGGGCAATCAGCGCATTGAGCTGTCCGCCGTTGGTTTGCGCTGCCATACTGCCCTGCATACGCAGCATGGCGCGGTTGAGCACGGTGCGGGTCTGATTAAGCTCAATCCACGCATCCGACATAGCGGCAACATTATTGGTAGAGGTCTGTGCGACGGCAAACGCCTCTTTATCTTTGTTCAGCGCTGACCAGAACAGGCCGCCCGAGAGCAGCTGCAGCGCGCCAAAAATCAGCAGCACGGCGATCAGACTGGTAACGACGTTGATACGTTTTAACATGGTGTCTCCAGGAAGAATTTTGACACCCTGTTATCGACGCCAGCCGCAATTAATTGAGGCGGTTTACGCTTCTTTGCGCCAGTCTGGTCCTATTGAAGCTTTTGAGCCTGATTAATAACTAAAAAAACTGCCCTCCGTCACGCATGACAGAGGGCATAACGACACTCAGAAGGTTTCCCAGTGGCTCTCTGCGCCTGTGGTCGTGGCCGCACGACGCGGTGCGGCAGCAACTGCAACTGCAGGCGGGGCAATCTGCGGATGACGCACGCCAGTCACCTGCGCAGCGCCTCGCGTAATGCGGAACAGCGCCACCGACTGGCTGAGGCGGCTGGCCTGCGCCTCCAGTGAAGCAGCAGCTGAGGCCGACTCTTCAACCAGCGCCGCGTTTTGCTGAGTGACCCGATCCATTTCAGTGACCGCGTGACCCACCTGATCGATACCCCGGCTCTGCTCGTCAGACGCTGAAGCAATTTCGCCCATGATATCGGTGACGCGCGTCACCGCACTGACTATCTCACCCATGGTCTCACCGGCGCTCTCTACCAGCACGGAACCACTATTAACGCGCCGGACTGAGTCTTCAATCAGCCCTTTGATCTCTTTGGCCGCCTGAGCGCTGCGCTGCGCCAGACTGCGTACCTCACCGGCCACAACGGCAAAGCCGCGGCCCTGCTCGCCAGCGCGGGCGGCTTCCACCGCAGCGTTAAGCGCCAGAATATTGGTCTGAAATGCAATGCCGTCAATGACGCTGATAATGTCAGCGATTTTCTTTGAACTGCCGGCAATATCTTTCATTGTCGAGACTACGCCCTCGACAACCGTGCCGCCTTTCTGCGCCGTGCCTGAAGCGGTCAGCGCCAGCTGCGACGCCTGACGGGCATTTTCAGCATTCTGCTTCACCGTTGCCGTCAGCTGCTCCATGCTGGCCGCCGTCTGCTCCAGTGATGCAGCCTGCTGCTCGGTGCGCGCCGAAAGATCG
Organism: Pantoea eucrina; assembly: GCF_002095385.1. Taxonomy (GTDB): domain Bacteria; phylum Pseudomonadota; class Gammaproteobacteria; order Enterobacterales; family Enterobacteriaceae; genus Pantoea; species Pantoea eucrina. The sequence goes on from NZ_MIPP01000033.1 coordinate 41,602, forward strand.
TTATTACCGGCGGAGATCTCACTCGCCCCGGTAAAGATCGCATCTGCGCCGTCGCGCACGTCGCTGACCGTGCGCGTCAGCGCCTGCTGCATCTCATGCAGGCTGGTGGCCAGCTGACTCATCTCATTGCGCCCGGTGATGGTAATCGGCTGGGTAAGATCGCCCTGCGCAATATGCCGGATATGCTGGATGCTCTGATTAAGCGGCTGGATGAGTATCCGGCGCAGCCCGAACCAGCACAGAACACCAACGGCAATCACGACGGTCATAACGGCACCAATCAGCCAGAGCATACGGGCATAAGCCGCGCTGTTTTCTTCTGCGCCAGCCTGCGTAAGACGGTTCTGGTCGGCCCGCCAGCGCGTGTAATCAGCGTAAAAGGCGCTCTGGCTGGGCGCTACCGGCGCTTTATAGGCCTGTACCATATCTTTATTTTGCAGCGCGGCCTGCATTGCAGCCAGCGCCTGACTGTAAGCGCTGTAGCTCTGCTCCAGCTGCTGATTAAGCTGTTTATCCAGCCCCGGCGTATCAGGCAGATTACGGAACAGAGTAAAGTTGTCCGCAGCTCGCTGCTGGAAATCCCGACTCTGTAAGTAAAGTTCGCTGACATCAGCCTCTTTCCCCTCCAGTTTACCGGTAGTGATGCGCAGCAGCATACGCGTCAACACCACCCGGCTCTGGTTAAGGCTCATATAAGCATCGGTGATCGCCGCAAGATTCTGCGCAGAGAGCTGTGAGGCCGAAAAACTGGTTTTGTCATGATGCAGTGCGCGGATAAACAGCGATCCGGACGTCAGCTGCAGGGCAGCAAAAAGCACCAGTACCACCAGCAGGCTGGTGACAACACGAATTCGGGTAAACATAATGGGGTCCATCGAAACAGGATAGTGGTAAAGAAAAAGGGCCGCTCTGAGGCGGCCCGGCGGTAAGGTTTATACGCTGCGCAGCGTATCCATCAGCGCCATCTCTTCGCTGCTGAGCAGCTTTTCAATGTCGACCAGAATCAGCATGCGCTCGCCCAGCGCGCCGAGTCCGGTCAGATACTCGGTAGACATCGTCACGGCGAACTCCGGTGCCGGCCGGATCTGCTCATGCGTCAGCGACAGCACATCGGAAACGCCATCCACCACAATGCCGACCACGCGATGCTCCAGATTGAGCACAATCACCACGGTGTTATCGTTGTACTCGACGTCCGGCTGCGAAAACTTCACGCGCAGGTCGATAATTGGCACGATGACGCCGCGCAGATTGGTCACCCCTTTGATAAATTCCGGCGTATTGGCGATGCGCGTGACCTGATCGTAGCCGCGGATCTCCTGTACTTTAAGAATATCGATGCCGTACTCTTCATCACCCAGGGTGAATACCAGAAACTCCTGGCCGACGGTTTCGCCAGCGATTTTGGTCACGGTTGCCATGTCAGTCATTTTTTTGCCCTTTATTTATCAGTTATGCTGCGGCACCGGCCACACGCTTTTCACGGTTCAGCGACTGCAGTGCGGAGACGTCCACAATCAGCGCTACGCTGCCATCCCCCAGAATGGTGGCAGCAGAGATACCCGGCACTTTGCGGTAGTTACTCTCCAGGTTTTTCACCACCACCTGATGCTGACCGATTAACTGATCGACCAGCAGCGCATAGCGGCGGCCCGCACTCTGCAGAATAACCACGATCCCCTGCGTCGCATCGGTTTTGGCATTCTGCACATCAAAGACGTTCCACAGCTCAACCAGCGGCAGATATTCGCCGCGCACTTCCAGCACGCGCTCTCCGCCAGCCAGCGGCTTCAGCTCTTCTGCCGTTGGCTGCAGCGACTCCATGACGGCGTTCAGCGGCAGGATAAAGACTTCATCCGCTACGCGTACCGACATGCCATCCAGGATTGCCAGCGTCAGCGGCAGCAGAATACGAATGGTTGTGCCTTTGCCCTGTTTTGACGCAATCTCGACATGGCCACCCATCTCCTGGATATTACGTTTCACCACGTCCATACCCACGCCGCGTCCGGAGACATCGGTAACCTGCTCAGCGGTAGAGAAGCCGGGAGCGAAGATCAGCATGCCGACCTCTTCATCACTCATGCTGTCGCTGACCGGCAGCCCTGAAGAGAGCGCTTTAGCCAGAATGCGCTCGCGATTCAGGCCAGCTCCGTCGTCGATCACCTCAATACAGATATTGCCGCCCTGGTGCTCAGCAGAGAGCGTCAGATTACCCGTGGCGGTTTTATTGGTTGCCAGGCGTTTTTCCGGTGTTTCGATACCGTGATCCAGACTGTTGCGCACCAGGTGAGTTAACGGATCGATAATGCGCTCAATCAGGCTCTTATCCAGCTCGGTTGAGCTGCCCAGCAGCGTCAGCTCAACTTCTTTACCGAGCTTGCTCGCGAGGTCGCGTACCAGACGCGGGAAGCGGCTGAACACATACTCCATCGGCATCATACGAATCGACATCACCGACTCCTGCAGGTCGCGCGCGTTGCGCTCCAGCTGGCCCATGCTGTTGAGAAGATCGCCATGGGCGACCGGATCCAGCGCACCGGAACGCTGCGCCAGCATCGACTGGGTAATGACCAGCTCGCCGACCAGGTTAATCAGCTGATCCACTTTCTCCACCGCCACGCGAATACTGCTGGATTCGCTCGCTTTGGCCGGCGCCGCGGCGCGCTTGCTTTCGCGTTTTACTGCCGGTGTGATATCCGTTACCGTCGCGCTCTGCGGCGGCGCGGTTGCCGTTTCAGCTGCTGCTTCTGCAAGCGGGGCGGCGGCCTCTGCCTGCGGGAAGCGGATCTGCGCTTCATCGATGACAAAGCAGAGCACCGCAACGATGTCATCTTTATCCACACCTTCAATCGTGGCTTCCAGCGAATGCGTGCCTTTAACGACGTCGGTGACGCTGCCGAGGTTGCTCAGCTCCTCCAGCATCAGCTCTGGCTCTTTCTCTTTAAGATCGACCAGCTGCAGGCGCAGGCCGCGGCTGGCAGCCTTCGCCGCTGCAGGGATATCGACTACCGCAGCAGCAGGCGCTTCAGGCAGAATACCTTTCGCTTCCAGTGCCAGTTGACGCAGCGCCTCGCAGATGTAGTTAAAGCTCTCCGCATTAGGCTCCTGCGCAGTTTTATACGCATCGAGCTGTTCCTGCATAATATCTTTGGTTTCCAAAAACAGGTTGATGATGTCGGTGCTGAGCTGCATTTCGCCGCGGCGCGCACCATCCAGAATGTTCTCCAGGATATGGGTTGTCTCCTGTAAAACCGTAAAGCCAAACGTGCCCGCCCCGCCCTTGATAGAGTGAGCGGCACGAAAAATGGCATTTAACTGTTCGGCATCGGGCTCCTGGGGATCCAGTCCCAACAGGTGTTGCTCCATGTCCGCTAACAGCTCATCGGCCTCGTCAAAAAACGTCTGGTAAAAATCGCTGATGTCCATGCTCACGGGATCACCTCGGCTGTGAGGGTTGGTCTGGTGTTACCGCACCCGCAGCGGGCGCTGCGGTGACGGCGGGCGCTGCCGGAG
>NZ_MIPP01000034.1 GCF_002095385.1 Pantoea eucrina
GCGCCGTCAGGCAATTAACAGGCCTGCACTGCATAATTAACTTACAGGCGAGCGCTGTTATCCTGAGCGCTCGCATTTTTATTTTTCATCCGCAGGCGCGAATTATTGTCTTTCAGAATTATCGCGCTAATATAGCCTGCTATTCAGCTTATTCTGATTCAAATAGAAAAACCCGCTTTCCCGATCTTTTATTTAGACACATCTGGCAATATTTATCTAAATAACTCTACATTTGCTGCATCTTCACTCCACTATTCCGGCGTAATCTGACCTCACTGGAAAAGAGGAGGTCTTTCCATGAAAAAGCTTATTTCGTTAACGTCGATAGCGGTTATGGTCAGTTTGCTCAGCGGATGTATTATTGAGCACGACCGTGGCCGCGGCGCTGGCTGGGGTCATGACCGCGGCTGGCATCATGGCCACCATGGGCATCGTCACGGATAATCGGGCAAAGCGCACACAGCACTAATAAAAAACAAAAAACCAGGGCGGGAATATATCCCGCCCTTTTTTTAGCTTTTAATCGCGTAATTACACTGATACCAGGCTTTCTTTAATCCTGGCAGATGACTGTCCTGAGCAGGCAGAGAATCCACTTTATCAAAACCCCGCTCGCTGCAGTAATTTGCCAGGTCAACATTCATGGCATCCCGATTAAGGCTATGCGGATCGTAACGATATTGAACGGTGTTGGACGTATTATCTTCATCTACACGTTCAAATCCGCCAGGCTGATTAACGCTGCAGCCCGCCAGCATAATAAGCGCTAACGCGCCGGTAACGATATTTTTCATTCAGGTGTCCTCTTCAGGCGTCGAAGTGTAAACAACGATGCCACCGCGCGCCTATAGGAAAACGCGCGAAACAGTGTTAAGACCAGTGTTTTTGCCAATTGAATCAATAAAACCAAACGGCTTTTCTTATCATATGACAACTGCGATAGTGCAGTCAGACCACACGATGTCTGCTCCACACCAGGTAATATCAATAATAAGAAGATGTAACAAAGTGACCTTTGTGCCCGCGCTGAGCGGGCTTTTTTTCACCGGTTAGCCGTTGCTGTGCACCATATTACGTAAAAGGCCGGCGGCGCGCTTAGCAGGCAATGCGAGAATGGCGCTGTAGAGATCGATAGACATAGCACACAGCGCGCTGCGATCGACGGCGGTATCAGCCGGCTGATTAAGCTGCTGAAGTTTATTGCCCCATTTCCCATAAAGCCTGTCAACTATCTCACGCAGATCGCGGCGGGCCAGCGTCTGGTCGGTCTGCTGCTCTGCCCCCTGGCTGCTCAGCAGCAGGGCTTCAAGCGCATGACCGTCGCGCTGATAGAGTGCCGGAGTGAGCACCTCCTGCAGATTGATGCCGCCACTGACCTGCGGATAGAGGAACTGGAAACAGCGCTGCGGACTCTGCTGCTGCAGCGCCTGCATCTCTTCCACCGACACCTGAACATAGGCGATCACTGCATCATCGCTGGCGCGGGTCATACGTTTATTGACGATATCAGTCAGCCAGCCCCGCAGGTCGCCCAGCGCCTGTTCGGCGGAAACGCCCTGCTGCAGCTTATGCCGCAGTTCACGATTCAGTAATTGCCACAGCTCCGGCTCCTGAACCCTAAGCAGGCGATAGCCTGGCGCCGCGCTGAGCTGCTGCGCAACCGCCTCCATCTGTATCTTCTGTGCCTGACGCGGATGCAGCCAGCTAAACCAGATCAGATTAGCTGCCACAAGCGGCAGGATAAACAGCAGCACCCCCTGCCAGGCTCGCAGCGCCGTGGTGCGTACCAGCATCACAATCACCAGCGCCAGCAGTGCAAAAGCGGCCAGCACCGAAATAAAAAGCAGCGTCATAATACGGCGTTAATCCTTACGCACGTCCAGCAGAACCGGACAGGTCGCGCGTTCGATCACTGCCGCGCTGACCGAGCCTTTCAGCAGCCGGTTAAGCGGCGAGAGGTGCCGGCGTCCCATGATAATCATACTGGCGCGCAGTGCCGCAGCCTGCGCCACAATGGTTTCAGCGGCTTCACCCGCCAGGATGACGCCTCTGGCATTCACACCCGCCCGCAGCAGCGGAGCCAGCGCATGACGCACCACCATCTCGGCGGTGTTCTGCTCATCTTTTGCCGCGACAAAATCATCCGGATCTTCACCGGCGTCAATTTCGATAGGCTGGCTGCAGGCTGAATAGGCGGGATCGATACAGCATAGCACCGTGACCGGGGCGTTGAGCGCCAGCGCCTGTTCAAGGGTCAGCGCAATCACTTTCTCCGCGACCGGTGAGTTATCGATAGCCATTAACAACATTTTCATGAGTCGTTACCTCTTCTCCACAGCGGTTATTTTGCCAATTTCGCGCAGCAGCGCCTCTTTACAGGTGATGATCTCTTTGCGATAGCGCGCTTCATGTTGCGCAAAGCGCGCGCCGGGAACCAGCAGCGAGATAGAGAAACGTCCGAACAGTGTGTCAATGGCGACCGCCAGGGTGGTGATCCCTTCAAGCGTTTCACCGCGATCGATCGCCAGGCCACTGCTGCGTACTTCAGCAATCAGCGCCATCAGCTGCGGCAGCGTTTTTACCGTTTTATCCGTGAGTTCCTGCCAGGCATCGCCCACCAGCAGCTGTACATCTTCATCGCTCTCCAGCGCCAGCAGCGCCCGGCCGCCGGAGGTACTGTAGAGCGGCAGATTAAGCCCCATCCGCGGTACGACCCGCAGCTCGCGCGGCGCCACGACATAATGCACGATCGCCAGCTGCGTCCCGCTGGCGCGCGCCAGCGAGACAGTTTCATTAACCGTTGCTGAGAGCTGTTCCAGCAGCGGACGCGCCAGCTCCACCACATCTGTATGGACGCTGGAGATCAGTTTCAGCAGAGCTGGCCCCAGCCTGAGCCCCCCTGCCCCGCTACTGCGCACCAGCTGAGCGTTGTCGAGCGCTGCCACAATACGCTGTACCGTGGAGCGCGGCAGGTTCACCACCTGCGCAATTTCGCCCAGACTCATACCGCCGGGATGTTCACCCAGCGCATGTAAAATTTTTGCCGCACGCGCAATGACCTGAATGCCACCCGCTTTTTCATCCTCACGGCCTGAGGCAGATCCCACCATAATGCGTTCCTTATGAGCCTGCTTTACTGTAGCGCGAATGATCGCACTTTTGTACCTGCGTATCACATTGCAATACATCATACCGGCATGTAAGATGCGCGTCCTGTATCACATCGTAATACACTGCATCATAATTTCATGAGAGTTCTGCTATGACCGCTTCGCCCGCTGCTCCGCCAGCTCCGCACCCATTTACATTGCGCCTGGCTCTTGGGCTGGCGGGCGTGCTGATCGCGGCGCTGACGTCAGGGCTCAACGATCGGGTCACGGATATTGCGCTGGCAGATATCCGCGCCGCTATCGGTATCAGTCACGATCGCGGCAGCTGGATTGTCTCCGGCTATCAGGCGGCTGAAGTCGCCGCAATGATGATCGCGCCCTGGTTCGCCGTCACCTTTTCTCTGCGCCGCTTTGCCCTGGTGGTTTCTGCCGGCTTTATGCTGTGCGGCCTGGTGCTGCCGCTGACGCAGGATGCGACGCTGTTTATTGCGCTGCGCGTGCTGCAGGGTATCTTTGGCGGCGCGCTGCCGCCCTTGCTGATGACAGTGGCGCTGCGCTTTCTGCCGCCGCCGATCAAACTCTATGGCCTGGGCGCCTATGCGCTCACCGCCACCTTTGGCCCCAATATGGCGGCCTCGCTGGCGGCGTTCTGGACCGATGAAGTGGGCTGGACGTTTGTGTTCTGGCAGGTAGTCCCGGCCATGCTGCTGGCAATGACGCTGATTGCCTGGGGACTGCCGCAGGATCCGCTGCGCCTGGAGCGCTTTCGGCAGATCGACCTGTTTGGCATGCTTACCGGCTGCGCCGGCATGGCGCTGCTGATTCTGGCCCTGACTCAGGGGGAACGGCTGGACTGGCTCAGCTCACCGCTGTTTACCGCCATGCTGCTGAGTGCGCTGGCGCTGCTGACGGTGTTTCTGATTAACGAGTGGTTTCATCCGCTGCCGCTGTTCAGGCTGCAGATGCTGCGCCGTTCCAACCTGGCGCACGGCCTGCTGGCGCTGATGGCGGTGCTGATTCTGGCACTCTCCGGTTCAGCGCTGCCTTCGCTCTATTTTGGTCAGGTAGAGGGATTTCGCACGCTGCAGTTTGCGCCGCTGGCGCTGACCGTGGGCCTGCCGCAGCTGCTGATTGCCCCGCTGATCGCCGCTTTGCTGAACATTCGCCGGGTCGATTGCCGCTGGGTGTTGTGCTGCGGCGTGCTGCTGCTGGTCACCGCCTGCCTGCTGGGAACGCAGATTACCACTGACTGGGCGCGGCAGAATTTCTGGCTGATGCAGATCCTGCAGGCGTTCGGACAGCCGATGGTGATCCTGCCGGTGCTGATGAGTGCCACCAGCGTTGTGGCGCCGCCGGAGGGCCCTTTTGCTTCCGCCATGTTTAACACCGTGCGCGGTTTTTCCAGCATCGCGGCCAGCACGCTGGTGGAGTGGTTTATCAGCCATCGCGAACAGTTCCACTCGCATGTGCTGGTGGATCAGGCGGCCAGCCGCAGCTGGCTGATGACCGCGACCAGCAGCGCGCAGGCAAACAGCAGCACTCCCCTGCTGCCGGACGGCAGCGCCAGTAGCGTGCAGAACCTGAGCGGATTTGCCGCCCTGCTGAAACATCAGGCGCTGGTACTCAGCCTGAGCGACGCCTGGCTGATGCTGACCACCTTTGGCGCCCTGCTGCTGCTGCTGACGCTCTGTCTGGCGCACCGCGTCTGGCCGCCTCAAACATTGATTCAACCTGTTACGCCACGTCGGGAAAACTGATATGCAACTCTCTGCTGTAAAAAGAACGGCGCTGCTAAGCGCCCTGTTAGTGCTGCTGCTCGCGCTCGCCTTTCTCCTCTGGCGTGCGATGACCACCAACGATCATCGCACCGATGATGCCTGGGTTAATGCGGATTACACGCTGGTCGCCCCCAAAGTTTCAGGCTATATCGCCCGGGTCAGCGTGCAGGATAACCAGCACGTCCGGGCGGGCGATCTGCTGGCAACGCTTGACGATCGCGATTTTCGCGTGGCGCTGGAAACCGCGCGCGCTTCGCTGCAGGTCAGCGAGGCTAAGCGGCTAAGCACCCAGGCGCAGCTGGCGCAGCAGCAGGCGACGATTAATCAGGCAAAAGCGACGCTGGCGGCCAGTGAGGCAGCGGCCCGCTACGCCGGCCAGAACGCCGCACGTTATAATCAGCTTTATAAAAGTGGCACCATTGCGGCTGACGATCAGCAAAAAGCGGATACTAACCAGCGTTCCGCTTCGGCGACGGTACGACAGAGTGAGGCGGCGCTGGACGCGGCGCTTAAGCAGGTTAATGTCCTGCAGGCGGCCGTGCGTCAGGCGGAAGCGGATGTCGCAGTCGCGCAGGCGAATGTCGACCAGGCGCAGCTTAATCTCTCTTATACCCGCATTGTTGCGCCGGTAGAGGGCACGGTCGGCCAGCGTACCGTACGTCCGGGCGCCTATGTCAGCGCCGGCAGCCGCCTGCTGGCAGTGGTGCCGCTGCAGCAGCTCTACATTACGGCTAACTATCTGGAAACCCAGCTGACCGACGTGCGGCCAGGGCAAAAGGTCAGCGTTACTGTTGATGCGCTACCGGGTAAAACTTTTACCGGGCGTATCGACAGCATTGCGCCGGCAACAGGGGCAACCTTCTCGGCAATTTCACCTGATAATGCAACGGGTAACTACACTAAAGTGGTTCAGCGTCTGCCGGTAAAGATTGTGCTTGATGCGGGTCAGCCCGATCTGGCGCAGCTGCGCGTCGGCATGTCGGCGATCCCGCACATTCAGACCCAATAAATTGTGAGCAATATCTCAGAACCGGCCTATTTATTTCTGGATCGATTCCGCGTAAATTAGCGCCCGATCCTGTTCCGGTCTGGCCGGGACCACCTGAGTAGAAAGCGTGTAGCGTTAATGAACTCCACCTTTCTCTTATTCTGTTCGGGTTACGCTGGTCTGGGATCGCCATCACGGTAACCGCACAGAGGAGTTATGTTGTGAAATACGCTTTGATGGGCATCTCTTTTTTCGTGTTGCTTTGGGTCGGCACCTTTGTGCTGATGCTCTGAGTACCGGACGGGGCGACCATACCAGTCGCCCCGACGCACGCTTAACGCGTCTCTTCTGCTTCTTTTACCGCTCCCGGTAAGATACCGTCGGCGCGGAACATCGCCTTAATTCCCCGCACCGCCTGACGAATGCGATCGCTGTTTTCAATCAGCGCAAAGCGCACGTGTGTATCACCATATTCACCAAAACCGATGCCCGGCGACACGCAGACTTTGGCCTCCTGCAGCAGCAGTTTGGCAAACTCCAGCGAGCCAAGATGCGCGTAGCGTTCCGGGATTTTTGCCCAGACGTACATCGATGCCTTAGGCAGATCCACCATCCAGCCCGCTTCATGCAGCCCTTTTACCAGCACATCACGCCGGCGCTTATACTGCTCAGCGATATCGCGCACGCACTGCTGATCGCCCTCCAGCGCGGCAATGGCTGCCACCTGTAGCGGCGTGAATGTCCCGTAATCGTGATAGCTTTTGATGCGCGCCAGCGCCGCTACCAGCTCTTTGTTTCCTGTCATGAAACCGATACGCCATCCCGCCATATTGTAGCTTTTGGAGAGCGTAAAGAACTCTACCGCCACGTCGCGCGCACCCGGCACCTGCATGATTGAGGGCGCTTTCCAGCCGTCGTAGGTGATGTCAGCGTAGGCGAGATCGTGGATCACCAGCACGTTATACTGTTTTGCCAGCGCAATAACCCGTTCAAAAAAGTCGAGTTCGACGCACTGAGCGGTGGGATTAGAAGGGAAGCCGAGGATCATCATTTTCGGCTTTGGATAGCTTTCGCGAATTGCACGCTCCAGCTCAGTAAAGAAATCCACGCCCGCGACCAGCGGCACGGAGCGAACCTGCGCCCCGGCGATCACCGCGCCATAAATATGGATAGGATAGCTGGGGTTGGGCACCAGCACGGTGTCACCGTGATCGAGCGTGGCGAGCATCAGGTGCGCCAGTCCCTCTTTGGAGCCGATAGTCACAATCGCTTCTGACTCCGGATCGATATCCACCTGATAGCGCTCAGCGTACCAGCGCGAAATCGCCCGGCGCAGGCGCGGAATACCTTTTGAGGTGGAGTAGCCGTGCGTATCTTCACGCTGCGCCACCTGACAGAGCTTTTCCACAATATGCGGCGGCGTAGCGCCATCCGGATTCCCCATTGAAAAGTCGATAATATCTTCGCCGCGCCGACGCGCAGCCATCTTCAGTTCAGCGGTGATGTTGAATACGTATGGGGGAAGGCGTTCTATACGCGAGAAACGACGGGGTATGCTGTTATCAGCCATGATGTCCTCAGGATTACGTGAGCGCCCGGACCGTCCGAGCGACGCGGATCACTTGCTGTGACCTCACCCCGAACATAGCGCGCTGTGAGCTGCGCTGTCGAGAGCAGCAGAAAATTTTTTTATTTTTCGGGATTCAGGCAGCCAAACACCCAATCGTTTACCCACTGTCCATTTAACAGATAATTATCCCGCAGAGTCCCCTCCAGCATAAAATTATTCTTTTCCAGAATGCGTCGGGATGGCCAGTTTCCCTCAATTACCAGCGCTTTCAGCTTATGAAATTCTGCGCTGAACAGAAAGTGAACCAGCGCCGCCAGCGCTTCGCTGCCGTAGCCCTGCCCGATGTGGCTATGGCGCAGCATATAGCCAACTTCCGCCTGGCGATAAGGGTGCCACTCGGCGCTGCAGCCAAACAGGCCTATCGGTTCCTGATTTGTTTGCAGGCGCGCCACCAGGCACAGCATATGAAAGCTGGCGGGCTGCCACGGCGCCAGGCGTTCATTGAAACGCTGACGAATGTCGTTTTCATCGGGAATTTCGCTTACCCAGGTCATGGTGGCAGCGTCTTCATGTACCGCTTTGAAGATCTGCCAGTCCTCCGGCTGCAACCGGCTCAGGGTTAATCGCGGGGTCTGAAGTTGCATGGCGGCGCTCCGCTACGGGGAATAGTGCAACATAGCAAACTGCCGCAGCGACAGCCAGGGCGCCATTAATGGCGCCCCTGTGCGCCTCCGCACGGGCCGCATTTATGCGGCCCGTTAAACCCGGAGCGCTATGCTGGCGCATTGCGCGCGCATTTTTTATTATGACGCCACCGATATTCTGTCCCGGAAATGCCTGTGCCCTTCCATTTTGACATGCTGCTGGCGGTATTCGATCGCGCAGCGCTGATGCTCATCTGCCTCTTTTTTCTCACCCGCACCCGGGTATTGCGCCAGCTGCTGCAGAAAGATGAACACACGCTGAGCGAGAAAGCGATCGTCACCGTGATTTTCTCGCTGTTTGCGCTGTTCAGCACCTGGTCCGGCGTGGCGGTGGATGGCTCGCTGCTGAATGTCCGCGTCATTGCGGTGATGGCGGGCGGCATTCTGTTTGGCCCCTGGGTGGGCGTGACGACCGGCGTCATTGCCGGGCTGCACCGCTTCCTGATCGACATAGATGGCGTCACGTCAGTACCCTGCCTGATCACCAGCATTGTGGCCGGTATCGCCTCTGGCGTAATTAATCGCCGGGTCAGCAAAGAGCAGCGCTGGGGGGCCGGCATAGTGGGCGGCATGCTGTGCGAGGCGCTGACTATGCTGCTGATCCTGTTATGGGCAAAGCCTGCAGCGCTCGGCCTGACGATTGTCTCGGAAATCGCCCTGCCGATGATTCTGGGTGCCTCCAGTATCGGACTGATTGTGCTGCTGGTGCAGAGCGTAGAGGGAGAAAAAGAGGCGATCGCCGCCCGGCAGGCCAAACTTGCGCTGGAGATAGCGAATAAAACGCTGCCGCTGTTTCGGCAGGTAAACAGCGATGCGCTGCGCGAAGTGTGCGATATTATCCGGCGCGACATCCACGCTGACGCGGTTGCCATTACCAATACGCAGCAGATTCAGGCGTATGTCGGCTATGGTGAACAGAACTACCATAATGGCGATGATGGCATCAGCCCCACTACCGCACAGGCGATTGCCAGCGGAAAAATCATCATCAAAAACAACGACGAAGCGCATCGCACGCGCGATATTCACTCAATGCTGGTGATCCCGCTCTGGGAACAGGGTCAGGTGACCGGGACGCTGAAAATTTACTATCGCCGGGCGCATCGCATTACCGGCTCGCTGAAAGAGATGGCTATCGGGCTGTCGCAGATTATCTCGACCCAGCTGGAGGTATCGCGCGCTGAGCAGCTGCGTGAAATGGCCAATAAGGCGGAACTCCGTGCCCTGCAGAGCAAAATTAACCCTCACTTTTTGTTTAATGCCCTGAACGCTATCTCTGCCTCAATCCGGATGAATCCCGATACTGCCCGTCAGCTGGTTATCAACCTGTCGCGCTACCTGCGCTACAACCTTGAACTCAATGAGGATGAGCTGATCGATATCAAGAAAGAGCTGTGGCAGGTAAAAGATTATATTGCCATTGAGCAGGCTCGCTTCGGCGATAAGCTGTCAATGATCTACGATATCGACGACGATCTGCACTTTACTCTGCCCAGCCTGCTGATTCAGCCGCTGGTGGAAAATGCTATCGTGCACGGCATTCAGCCATGCCGGGGCAAAGGCGTGGTGACGCTCAGCGTGAAAGATCTGGGCGATCGGGTGCGTATCGCCGTACGCGACACCGGACCGGGGATCAGCGACGAGGTGATGCGCCGCGTTGCGCGCAATGAGATGCCAGGCAATAAAATTGGCCTGCTGAACGTTCACCATCGTGTCAGACTGCTGACCGGCCAGGGGCTGATTATCATGCGTCACCAGCCGGGAACGGAAATCGCCTTTAGCCTGCCGAAAAACAGCCAGCCTCTCCCTGCCGCGCTCAGCGTTCAACCGGAAATAACAGTATGAAAGCCATAATAGTGGAAGATGAATTTCTGGCGCGCCAGGAGCTCAGCTGGATGATTCAGCAGCATAGTCAGATCACGGTTGAAGCAAGCTTTGATGACGGGCTGGATGTGCTGAAATATCTGCAGACGCACCGGGTCGACGTGATTTTCCTCGATATTAATATTCCGTCGCTCGATGGCATGCTGCTGGCGCAGAATATTCATCAGTTTACCCACAAGCCCCTGATTGTTTTTATCACTGCCTGGAAAGATTATGCGGTGGAGGCGTTTGAACTCGACGCGTTTGACTACATCCTCAAGCCCTATCATGAGGCGCGCATCATCACCATGCTAAACAAGCTGGAGGCCACCACGCAGCCGCCGCCGCCGCAGAACAGCCCGGCTGTTGCGCCGCAGACGGTGAATCTGCAGAAAGATGAGCGCATCATCGTTACCGATATCAACGATATTTATTATGTAGAAGCGCATGAAAAGCTGACGTTTGTGTATACGCGGCGGGAAGCCTACGTGATGTCAGTGGCCATCAGTGAGTTCTGCAGCCGGCTGCCGGAGGCGCTGTTTTTTCGCTGTCATCGCTCTTACTGTGTGAACCTGAGTAAAATTCGCGAGATAGAGCCGTGGTTTAATAATACCTATCTGGTGAAGCTGCGCGATCTGGAAGCGCAGGTGCCGGTAAGCCGCAGCAAAGCCAGACCGTTCCGGCAGCTGATGCGGCTGTAAGGCGGACGACCCGCGCCGTCCGCCGCTGTGTCAGAGCACGCGGCCCAGCGCCTGACGCAGATGCGCGCCGGCACCCAGCAGGCCGGGCTGATCGTGCGTGATCATATACACCGGAATATCGACCAGATAGTCGCGGAAACGTCCCTTATCTTCAAACGCCGCGCGAAAACCGGAGGCTTTGAAAAAGTCGAGGAAGCGCGGCACGATGCCGCCCGCAATATAAACGCCACCAAAGGTGCCGAGGTTCAGCGCCAGGTTGCCGCCAAAGCGTCCCATGATCACGCAGAACAGCGTCAGCGCGCGACGGCAGTCGATACAGGTATCCTGCAGTGCCCGCTCGGTCACATCTTTGGGCTTGAGGTTTTGCGGCTCGCGCGCGTCAGATTTCACAATCGCGCGGTAAAGGTTGACCAGTCCGGCTCCTGACAGCACGCGCTCGGCAGAAACGTGGCCCATCTCTGCACGCAGCACTTCGAGGATCTGATCTTCCTCTTCGCTGTTCGGCGCGAAATCGACGTGGCCGCCCTCACCCGGCAGACTGACCCAGCGCTGATTGACGTGTACCAGATGACTGACGCCCAGTCCGGTGCCCGCACCGTAGATAGCGATCGGCTTATCTTTAACCGGCGCTTTGCCGCCAAACTGGATCACTTCGTTTTCCGTCAGCATCGGGATCGCCATAGAGACGGCGGTGAAGTCGTTGATAATTTCCAGCGTGCTGAAGCCCAGATTCTGTTTCATCTGGCGCGTTGAGAATGCCCAGTCGTGGTTGGTCATCTCGACCCAGTCTTCGGTGATCGGACAGGCGATAGCGATACAGCCATCAGTCACTGCCTGCTGCTGTTCCGCCAGATAGAAACGGATAACGGCTTCAAGATTGTCGTAGTCTGATGTGGAGAATGTTTTGGCGTGTGAGATGGCGCCGGTCTCTACCTCACACAGCGCGAGACGAGCGTTAGTACCGCCCACATCGCCGACCAGGGCGTATTTTGTCATTCTTCTGCTGCTCCGCTTGGGTCATAAATAGTGGCAAACACTATAGAAGCCTGCCAATAAAACAACAACGCCCGCCGGTGAGGCGGACGCTGTTAATCCAGTGTGATGCACAGCCTGGCGATTGTCAGGCCATCTGTATAGAGGCAACTTTCTTAAACTGCACCACTATTACGCTGATGCAGGGCGGCGGTAACTTTGCGCAGCAGCGGCGGCAGATCCTGTTTTTCCATTACCACTTCAATCAGCGACAAACGCGCGGTTTTGCTGACCACCGCCATCGCCGCCTCCAGCTGCGCGGTTTCGCTGACCCGCCAGCTCTGCGCCGCCCCTTCCAGGCTCATCGCCTGCGGCAGTGCGGTCCAGTTCCAGCGCGCAATGTCATTATAACGCTGTTCCGGACCGTGAATGGCGCGCTCTACGGTATAGCCGTCGTTATTGAGCAGGAAAATCACCGGGCGCTGGCCGTCACGCTGCATGGAGCCCAGCTCCTGAATAGTCAGCTGTGCTGAGCCATCGCCAATGATCAGGATCACCCGGCTGTCGGGCCGCGCCGTCTGCGCACCAAACGCCGCCGGCAGCGTATAGCCAATCGATCCCCACAGCGGCTGTACCAGCAGCTGCGCCCCCTCCGGCAGCTGCAGGGCCGCTGCGCCAAATGCCGCCGTACCCTGATCGGCAAGGATAATATCACCCGGCAGCAGGAAGTGCTGCATTGCCTGCCAGAATGCCTGCTGAGTGATTATCCCTGCAGCAATCTGATGATTTTCCTCGCACTGCATGCTCTCTCCGGTCGGCCAGCGCGGGCAGTGACGCTGATAAACCGGCTGCAGCGCCGCCAGCGCCGCCTTCATTGGCAGCGCAAAGCGCTCGCCCGCCACACAGCTGTGAAACGGCTGGATATCGATAACGCGTTCAGCGGAGAGCTGCTGGGTGAAGCCAGCGGTCAGCGTGTCGGTAAAGCGCACGCCCGCGCACAGCGTCACATCCGTCTCCTCAATCGCCCTGCGGATAGCGATGCTGCTGCCCGCCGCCGCGTAAGTGCCGACAAAACCAGGCTGCTGTTCATTGAGCACGCCTTTGCCCATCAGCAGCGTCGCTGACGGGATCGCGCGCAGCTCACGCAGTCCGGCCAGCTGTGCGGCAGCCCCCCAGCGTGCGGCGAGAAAATCAGCCAGCAGCGCCACGCGCTGTGCCGGTGCCAGCAGACGCTCAGCCGCCGCCGCAAAGGCTGCAGCGGCATCTGCGTTTTCGCTGTGCGGCTCAGCGCGGGCTGACGGCGGGGTTATCGCTGCCGCGGCCACATCCACCGCCAGCAGCAGGTAGCCCGGCCGATGCTCATGCAGTGCAGTGCTTACCACGCGATCGATCTCCGCCGCGGCGTTCTCTGCGGTAAGCACCGCTGTCGCGGCGTTGACCTCCTGCGCCATGCGCAGAAAATGGTGAAAATCACCGTCGCCCAGCGAATGGTGCACGCACTCCCCCTGCTGCTGCACCGTCAGCGCCGGCGCACCGACAATCTGGATCACCGGCACATACTCGGCATAGCTGCCGGCGATGCCGTTAATCGCGCTCAGCTCACCCACGCCAAAGGTGGTCAGCAGCGCTGCCGCGCCCTGACAGCGGCCATAGCCGTCAGCGGCATAGGCGGCGTTAAGCTCGTTGGCACAGCCGACCCAGGCGATCGCCGGATGCGCGATCACGCTGTCGAGAAACTGCAGATTATAATCGCCCGGCACCCCAAACAGGTGACGGATGCCAGCCTGTTCCAGCCGCTGTAACAGATAGTCGCTTACGGTGAACGTCTTCATCTGATGCTCCTTCCAGGGGGAATGTTCTGGAGTATCAGTGATGGGTCTGAAATGAAGCGACTTTTTCATCGCGATTGCGCCGGGCGCAATGGCAAGCATTCGTTACGGCATGATATCTCTCTGCAGAATGGGATCTTTCACGCTTTTTAGCGCAGTGTAAACGCATACACTGAGCGGCCAGAATACGCTTTTTTATTACAGGATAACCTCAAGCCATGCCTGTTTTTCCTCATCCCGATCGTTATCAGCAGATGCACTATCGTCGCAGTGGCCAGAGCGGCCTGAAACTGCCCGCTATTTCACTGGGACTCTGGCACAACTTTGGTGATGCGACGCGCGTTGATACCAGTCGCGAACTGCTGCGTCACGCCTTTAACTGCGGTATTACCCATTTCGATTTGGCCAATAACTATGGTCCGCCGCCCGGCTCAGCAGAGAGTAACTTTGGCCGTATTTTACGGGAGGATTTTTCCGGTCTGCGCGATGAGCTGGTGATTTCGACTAAAGCGGGATACACCATGTGGGATGGCCCCTATGGTGACTGGGGGTCGCGTAAATACCTGATTGCCAGTCTCGATCAGAGCCTGAAACGCATGGGTCTGGAGTATGTGGATATCTTTTATCATCATCGTCCCGATCCGCATACGCCGCTGGAAGAGACGATGCGCGCGCTCGATCATTGCGTGCGTCAGGGGAAAGCGCTCTACGTTGCGCTTTCTAATTATCCGGCTGAGCAGGCCGCACGCGCCATAGCGCTGCTGCGTGAACTGGGCACGCCGTGTCTGATTCATCAGCCACGTTATTCTCTGTTTGAACGCGGTCCTGAACAGGGTCTGCTGGATGTGCTGGGCGAACAGGGAACCGGCTGCATCGCCTTTTCGCCGCTGGCGGGCGGCATACTGACCGATCGCTATTTACAGGGTGTTCCGCAGGATTCACGCGCCGCCAGCGGCAGTAAATTTCTGAATGAGGACCAGCTTACCGCAGATAAAATGGAAAGAGTCCGGCAGTTGCAGGCGCTGGCGCAGCAGCGCGGGCAGAAGCTGGCGCAGATGGCGCTTAGCTGGGTATTACGCGATCCACGCATCACTTCTGTGCTGATTGGTGCCAGCAAAACCGCGCAGATTGACGATGCAGTAGCGATGCTGAGCCAGCCGGCGCTTACCTCCGAAGAGCTGCAGTCCATTGATCAGATCCTGATGTAACCGCTCTCTTTTACGGCAGCAGAGACTATTAACAGCCCACATAATCTGCTGCCGTCGTGTTTTTTCAGACTAAATCTCAAGGCTAAGCTGGTCCGATGTGGCACACTGGCCTGACGGCAGCAGTGATAAGCTGTCGCAAGGAGATAACATGAAATCTGCACTTTTCGTTGCCGTTTTGCTGGCAACATTATCGCCGCTGGTGCCACACACAGCCCATGCTACCAGCGCTACCATCAATCTTGCTCCCGGCGTCAGTTTACAGCTGGGTGAACGCGACCGTCGCGGCTATTACTGGGATGGCGGGAACTGGCGCGAACCGCGCTGGTGGAACGACCGCTACCAGTATAATGAACATCGCTGGTGGCGCCATGAAGAGTGGAAACGTCATAAAGCGTGGGAGCGCGACCGCGAACATGAACGACGCCGGCACGAGCGGGAGCGCTGGCGTGAACAGGATCGTCATCATGAACGGGAACGTCGCGCGCACTGGCGACACGGTGGCCCGCCGCATCATCATCATGACCACCATCACTGATCCCTCTCCCGGCGCTTTGGCGCCGGCTTTTACGCTACCAGCCGAGCGCCTCTCCCACCAGTAAATAGATGTTCAGTGCCACCACCAGCATCACAATCAGCCGGCCGGTGTTCTGCATCAGGCGGGAGTTCACCAGTTCATCTCCCATCAGTTCACGATTACCGGTAAATGCCAGCAGCGGGATCAGCGCCAGCGCGATGCCAAAGCTCAGCAGCACCTGACTCATCACCAGAATGCGCGTCGGGTCCCAGCCAGCCCAGATAACAATAAACGAGGGCAGCATGGTAATTACCCGCCGGACCCACAGCGGAATATGAAACCGGATAAAGCCCTGCATCACCACCTGCCCTGCCAGGGTGCCGACCACCGTGGAAGAGAGTCCGGCCGCCACCAGGCTCAGCCCAAAGACAATTGCCGCGGCCTGCCCGAGCAGCGGTTCCAGCGTCAGGTACGCCTGATCGAGATCAACAATGGAGGTGTGTCCGCTGAAGTGAAACGCCGCCGCTGCCGTAGCCATCATCGCCAGGTTAACGAAACCGGCAATGGTCATGGCGATCGCCACATCCAGCTTGGTAGAGGAGTAACGTTCTGCTTTAGTGCCTTTATTACCGTGCTGAGTCAGCGCTGAATGCAGATAGATAACGTGCGGCATAATGGTGGCACCCAGTACACCGGCTGCCAGAAATACCGCATCAGAGCCCGGCAGCGAAGGCAGGGCCATCCCGGTAACGAGCTGGCTGACGCTGGGCTGGGAGAAAAAGAGCTCAACGATATAGGCCGCGGCAACAAACAGCAGCAGGCCACCAATCACCCGCTCCAGCGGTTTCTGTCCGCGGCTTTGCAGCATCAGGATCAAAAAGGTCGCAATGCCGGTCAGTACGGCGCCCTGCAGCAGTGAGATGCCAAGCAGCAGCTTAAAGCCCAGCGCGGCACCGATAAACTCTGCCAGGTCGGTCGCCATCGCGATGATTTCGGCCTGCACCCAGTAAAACCAGACGGCGGGACGCGGGAAACGGTCGCGTATGTGCTCCGCCAGGTTTTTACCGGTTGCGATCCCCAGTTTGGCTGACATCAGCTGGATCAGCATCGCCATGATGTTTGCCCAGACCACTACCCACAGCAGCTTATAGCCATAGGCGGCTCCTGCCTGAATGTTGGTTGCAAAGTTACCCGGATCGATATAACCGATAGCGGCGATAAACGCAGGCCCCAGCAGGGCGAGCTTGAGTTTTCTGGCTCCGCGGGCGGCGCGCTCTGCGGTGCGGCTTTCTGACATAGTGTGATCCTGTCCTGACGCGTGTAGACCCGCTGAGTTTAAGGGGCCTTACAGGCAAGTGAAATCTGGTTATATTTATCGCAGTAATAGATAGTGCTATAAAGTATAGCCAATGCTATACATCAACGCAAAGATCGGCCTCTGACAAAGCATAGAACGGATTTACTCTACGCCCGGAACAAATTATAAACAATCTCTGTGTGGATAAATTGTGTGAGCGGTTTGTTACGGTGATGTGAGCAGGCAGAGTTATCCGCAAAAAATTGCGATACTGAATACTTATAATGCGGGTTTGATCTCGTTTTTAAGTAACGTGTTACATAGAATACGCAGCAAAATACAACCCTCCTCAAATTTGGAGCCGATATGTCCCATATTTTGCATTTCCTTTTAGCACTGGTGGTCGTCGGCGTGCTGGCCCTGCTGGTCAGTCACGACCGTAAAAGTATTCGCTTTCGCTATATCGCACAGCTTTTAGTGATTGAACTCCTGCTGGCGTGGTTTTTCCTGACCTCTGAGGCGGGACTGGGCTTTGTTAAGGGCTTTGCCAGCATGTTTGATTACCTGCTGAAATATGCAGGTGAAGGCACCAATTTTGTGTTTGGCGGCATGAACGAAAAGGGACTCGCCTTCTTCTTCCTTAATGTTTTATGCCCTATCGTCTTTATTTCTGCGCTGATCGGTATTTTGCAGCATTTCCGCATTCTGCCGTGGATCATCCGCGGTATCGGAACCGTGCTGTCAAAAGTGAACGGCATGGGCAAGCTGGAGTCTTTTAACGCCGTCAGTTCTCTGATTCTGGGACAGTCAGAAAACTTCATCGCGTATAAAGATATTCTCGGCAAAATGTCGCAGCGTCGTATGTACACCATGGCGGCCACCGCTATGTCGACCGTATCGATGTCCATTGTTGGCGCCTACATGACCATGCTGCAGCCAAAGTATGTGGTTGCCGCACTGGTGCTAAATATGTTCAGTACCTTTATCGTTCTGTCGCTGATCAACCCTTACCGCGTAGAGAACGAAGAAGATCTGCAGCTGCAGGATCTGCATAAAGGTCAGAGCTTCTTTGAGATGCTGGGTGAATATATTCTTGCCGGATTTAAAGTGGCGATTATCGTTGCGGCTATGCTGATTGGCTTTATTGCCTGATCTCCGGTCTGAATGCGCTGTTTGACCTGATTTTTGGTATCAGCTTCCAGGGCGTGCTGGGCTATGTATTCTATCCGTTTGCCTGGGTGATGGGTGTTCCGGCTCATGAAGCGCTGCAGGTAGGCAGTATCATGGCCACCAAACTGGTCTCTAACGAATTTGTGGCGATGATGGATCTGCAGAAAGTTGCAGGCCAGCTGTCACCTAACGCAGAGGGCATTCTTTCGGTGTTCCTGGTATCGTTCGCTAACTTTTCATCCATCGGGATTGTGGCTGGTGCGATTAAAGGACTGCATGAAGAACAGGGCAACGTGGTATCACGCTTTGGCCTGAAACTGCTCTACGGTTCAACGCTGGTCAGCGTGCTCTCAGCTGCCATTGCCGGTCTGGTACTCGCTTTCTGATTATCAGGGCGGGCTTCGGCTCGCCCTGCTCTCCTGCTCAGCCGTTACGCCTTCAGCACCACGCTTCCCGCTTTTTTCTGCGCTTTCTGCGCTTTCTGCACATCACTGATTTTCATCAACGGAATAGCTGCCGCTATAAAGCGTGCGTTGCAGGGAGCAGAACTGACAGAAAAAGGTCATTCAGGAAGAGATTTATCGCAGTAACGGGAAGATATTCAGAACAACAACGAAGATTTGGTGGAGATAAGCGGGATCGAACCGCTGACCTCTTGCATGCCATGCAAGCGCTCTCCCAGCTGAGCTATACCCCCACATCTGGAATCATTCTTTCGGTTCAAACCGTTGGGAGCGGTTTGGTGGAGCTAAGCGGGATCGAACCGCTGACCTCTTGCATGCCATGCAAGCGCTCTCCCAGCTGAGCTATAGCCCCGTACCGAAAAAACTGCCGGGCAGACCCGACGGACGGCATAATATGAAACCACTCTGAGTGTGTCAACGGCAAATTCTCGTTCTGTGTGCAATCGCTGAAAAAGACGGCAAACCCGTGTTGTAGTGACCTTTTTTTCACCACTTATGCTCCTCCTGCTGCTTATGGTGGCCAAAAAGCAGCGCGCTGGCGGGTTAAATTCAGGTTAAAGATGTTAGCGCCAGACTTGTTTTCGTTAATGGTCCGTGTAAAACTTCGCACGCTAATTAACCGGTTGACCTGCCAGGGTTAGCTCCTTAATAACCGGTAAAATCATCCCTTTGTTTAATAAAAGAAAAAGAGAATTATGTCACTACATACTCCTAAAGAGATCGCCCAGCTGGCGATTCAGGCTGGCGTGGCTAAAAGCCGCCTGCCCGTTTCAACCTTATTAATCCTTGGCTTTATGGCCGGTGCCTTTATCGCTACCGGCTTCCTGCTTGATCTGCACGTCATTAACCAGCTGCCTGCTGAATGGGGCTCATTCTCCAGCTTCCTGGGCGCTGCCGTATTCCCGGTCGGTCTGATTCTGACCGTGCTGGCTGGCGGTGAGCTGCTGACGGGCAATATGATGACGCTGCCGGTGGCGTGGTTTGCCCGCCGTATCAGCGCTCTGAGCGTCCTGCGTAACTGGTTCTGGGTTACGGTTGCGAACTTTATTGGTAGCGTCGCCGTCGCCTGGTTCTTTGGGCATATGCTGGGCATGACGGAAGGTGACTACCTGAAAAAAACCGTTGCGATTGCGCACGCTAAAGTCAGCGCCGATTTCCTGCATGCCTTTATCTCTGGCGTAGGCTGTAACTGGCTGGTCTGCCTGGCGGTATGGCTGGCGTTTGCCAGTAAAGATATGGTGGGCAAAATCATGGGGATGTGGTTCCCGGTGATGGCGTTCGTGGCCATTGGTTTCCAGCACGTCGTGGCGAACATGTTTATTGTGCCGGCGGCTATCTTTGCGGGTCAGATGAGCTGGGCCGAGTTTGCGCCTAACGTAATTGCCGTGTTCCTCGGCAACGCCGTAGGGGGAGCCATTTTCGTCGGTCTGACCTATTTCCTGGCGTTCCGCCCTGAACAGGCAGTTGCTCGCGAAGCCTCGTAACCTATTAATGTCTTTTATTGGTCGTAAAAAGCATTTTCTGTCCGGATTACTTTTCCCAGTAACGTTTTGTTGTAATATGTAGAGCTAATGTATTCAACAGGGACAGCATCGTGAAAAAGGAATGGCTAACCCCCGAAGAGCTCGCGCTTGAAACGGGCTACAGTCGGCAGACGGTGAACAAATGGATCAAACGCGAAAACTGGACCACCACGCCTAAGCCCGGCGTACAGGGCGGCAAAGCGCGTTTGATCCATATCGATGAGCGGGTGAAAAGCTTTATTCAGTCCACCCGCCACGCGAGTGAACCGGCAGCGAATTACGCCGCTCAGCAGAATACGTTACCTGCGTTATTAATAAATTCTGTCCAGCAAATGACGCAGACAGAACAGGACCAGCTCGCCGCCCTGTTACTGCGTGAAGGGATCCGCGGTGTTCTGGAAAGACTGGGTATTCAGGATGCATAAAAAAGCCGGAGGCAATTGCTTCCGGCTTTTTTGTTGTACCTGATAACGCTCCCGCGGCGTGCGAGAGCGATAAGCTATCAGGCGTTAGCTTCGCGCTCAGCAATAAATGCCAGCGCTTTATCAATCCGCGCAACGCTGCGGCTGCGGCCAATCGCTTCCACGGTCACATCCAGCGCCGGCGACTGCCCTGCTCCGGTAACGGCAACACGCAGCGGCATGCCCACTTTCCCCATACCCAGCTCAAGTTCATCCGCCGCGCTCTGAATCGCATGGTGAATCTGCTCTGCATTCCAGTCGCTGTCGCTCAGTGCAGCCAGCTTGTCACGCACCCGCTCCAGCGGCTGACGCGCAACCGGACGCAGATGCTTCTTCGCGGCATCCGCATCAAAGGCGTCAAACTCTTCATAGAAGTAGCGGCAGGAAGCGGCAATCTCCACCAGCGTTTTGCAGCGGTCGCCCAGCAGCGTCACCAGTTTTGCCAGTTCAGGCCCGGTGCGGGTATCGATCTGCTGCTGTTCAATGTGCCACTGCAGATGCGTCGCCACATACTCTGGCGGCAGCGTAGTAATATAGTGGTGATTCAGCCACTGCAGTTTTTCAGTGTTGAAAGCGCTGGCTGATTTACTGACCGCATCCAGCGTAAACAGCGATTTCATCTCAGGAATGCTGAAGATCTCCTGATCGCCATGAGACCAGCCCAGACGAACCAGATAATTAAGCAGCGCCTCCGGCAGATAGCCATCGTCGCGATACTGCATCACGCCTACCGCGCCGTGACGCTTGGAGAGTTTTTTACCATCATCACCGAGGATCATGGAGACGTGCGCATAGACAGGAACCTGCGCGCCAATCGCTTTCAGGATGTTGATCTGACGCGGTGTGTTATTGATGTGATCTTCACCACGGATAACGTGCGTGATCCCCATGTCCCAGTCATCCACCACTACGCAGAAGTTGTAGGTCGGTGAACCATCGGTACGACGAATGATCAGGTCGTCCAGCTCCTGATTGCTGAATTCAATCGGGCCGCGGATCTGATCGTCAAAGATGACAGAGCCATCCTGCGGATTACGGAAACGGACCACGCACGGCTCATCAGCAGCGTGATGTTCATGGCTGTCGCGGCAGCGACCGTCATAGCGTGGCTTTTCACCGTTAGCCATCTGCTCTTCACGCAGTGCATCAAGACGCTCGCGGGAGCAGTAGCACCTGTAGGCGGTGCCCGCTTCCAGCATCTCATCAATGACGTCGTTATAGCGGTCAAAACGTTTGGTCTGATAGTAAGGACCTTCATCCCAGTCAAGGCTCAGCCAGTTCATACCATCCATAATGGCTTCGATCGCTTCCGGCGTGGAGCGCTCCAGGTCAGTGTCCTCAATACGCAGGACAAACTCGCCTTCGTAATGACGTGCAAAAAGCCAGGAGTAAAGCGCGGTGCGGGCGCCTCCAACGTGCAGATAGCCGGTCGGGCTGGGGGCGAAGCGGGTTTTAATTTTCATTCAGCATTGCCTTAGATGCGCAGGTTTTCTTGTCTGGATGACAAAAAAACGGGTTAACGCGAAAAAACAGTGCGCACATTCTAGCAGGTGGAGACGATTCCTCAATCACTCTCACCGCCGCAGCGCAAACGGCTTTTTCTGCTAATAAAACCAGTACATTGGCTAAAACCCCTTCAGGGTGACTATTTTTAAAGCGAACAAACATTTTAATTTTAAAAAGCGTTGACTCACTTCGAAGGATCCCTATAATGCGACTCCACACAGCGGGGGTGATTAGCTCAGTTGGTAGAGCATCTCCCTTACAAGGAGGGGGTCGGCGGTTCGAACCCGTCATCACCCACCACTCTTAAGGTGGCCCGCAGTGAACAGGTAGTAAGAGATAAGATATGGGTGATTAGCTCAGTTGGTAGAGCATCTCCCTTACAAGGAGGGGGTCGGCGGTTCGAACCCGTCATCACCCACCATATCTTAGCCCGGCAGCCTGTTAAAGAAGTACCGAAGTGGGTGATTAGCTCAGTTGGTAGAGCATCTCCCTTACAAGGAGGGGGTCGGCGGTTCGAACCCGTCATCACCCACCACTTCGGGTCGTTAGCTCAGTTGGTAGAGCAGTTGACTTTTAATCAATTGGTCGCAGGTTCGAATCCTGCACGACCCACCAAATTCAGAAAAAAGCGCCCTATGGGCGCTTTTTTTGTTTCTTTTGGGCGGCATTAATGCCGCCCCTACAAATAAGCCGCTCTGCTCGCACCTGTAGGGGCCGCATTTATGCGGCCCTGAAATCAGCGCGGCCTCAACATCCGGGCGGCACACCTGAAGCTTTTGCTGCTGCTGCCGATAACCTTCAGGGTCTATGGCAAGGAGAAAATCATGACAGCAATATCAGGTATCAGCAGCATCGGAATAGGTGGCAGCAGCGGGGGCGGAGCAGCCTCCGAGATTGCCGGGATTAATAAACAGATCGCCGCGATTACCAGCCAGCTCAAATCTCTGGCAGACGATCATACGCTGACGCAGGAGCAAAAATCAGAACAGCAGCAGATGCTGGAGAATCAGATTCAGATGCTCTTTGCACAGATTGCTCAGATTCAGCAGCGCGAAGCGGAAAAGGCAGAACAGCAGCAGCAGACTGAGCAGCCGGTGAGCGCCCGGGCTGATGGCATTAACCGGCCAACGCCAGATAATCAGATCGACGTCTATATCTAAAACGCCGGATAGAGTGAGCGCGTCTGCGTCAGCAGTTCAGCCTGCTGACGCACTTCCTGCCAGACCGCCTCCGCAGCGGGCGTAAGCGAACGGTTTTTACGTTTGATCAGCATCAGACTGCGGTTCATCTCCGGATAAAGCCGGCGTACCACCAGCTTACGTCCCGAAGGCAGCGGCAGCGCCAGGGCCGGTAAAATACTGATGCCGATGCCCGCTTCCACCATCGGGTAGAGCGTAGCCGGATGACCAATCTCCTGTACCACATTCACACTGACAGCCAGCTGCTGCAATATCGCATCAACCAGCATCCGGCTGCCTGATGCATAATCCTGCAATACCATATTGCGATCTGTCAGCATCGCCCAGGTCACTGTCTCTGTTTGCGCCAGCGCGTCATTCTGGTGACACAGCAGCAGAAAAGGCTCCTGCAGGATCTCTTCGGCATCAAACTCTGCGTCACCCAGTGGGCCAATCACAATGCCAAAATCAACTTCTGCATTGCGCACGCTTTGTAGCACCGCCTGCTGCACCCTGTCGTGCAGGATCACGCGGATATCGGGATAGTGCTGCTGCGTGCTGGCCAGACATTGCGGCATCAGATGCGCAGACGGCGTCTGGCTGGCTGCAACCCGCACGGTGCCGCTGCGCTGCTCGCCGTAACTGCGCACATCCAGCAGCGTAGTATTCAGCTCTTCCAGCAGGCGCGTCAGCCGGGTTGCCAGCTGCTGCCCTGCCCCGGTGAGTAATACTTCACGCGTCGTGCGGTCCAGCAGGCGCACGCCTATTTCCGCCTCCAGCTCTTTCACGCTATGGCTTACCGCCGACTGGCTTAACCCTATCAGCTGCCCCGCCTGGCTAAAGCTTCCCTGTCGGGCAACAGCAACAAAAGTACGCAGCTGGCGTAACGTATAATTCATCGATTCTGCTCATAGATTAATGCAATAAATCAATTTTATTTCTAAACGCGCTTAGCGCACAATCTCTGCCAGACTTTTTCTTTTAACCGGACGTTAACAATGGGCTTTTTACGACTCGATCCAATGATGATCAAACTCATCATTACCGTACTGCTGGCCAGCTTTCTGCCGGCACGCGGCGGTTTTGTCGACTTTTTTGAATACCTCACTACGGCCGCTATCGCCCTGCTCTTCTTTATGCACGGTGCCAAACTGTCGCGCGAGAAGATTATTGCCGGCAGCAGCCACTGGCGTCTGCATCTGTGGATTATGTGCAGCACGTTTGTGATTTTTCCGGCGCTCGGGCTGCTGCTGGTCTGGTGGCACCCGGTTAACGTCGGGCCTGAAATCTATACCGGCTTCCTCTACCTCTGCATTCTGCCTGCCACCGTACAATCCTCTATCGCCTTTACCTCTATGGCAGGCGGGAATGTTGCGGCGGCGGTCTGCGCTGCGTCAGCGTCCAGCCTGCTGGGCGTGTTCATCTCTCCCTTACTGGTCAATCTGGTGATGAACGTCCACAGTGCGGCACCGGGTAACGGTCTGGAGCAGATTGGTAAGATTATGATGCAGCTGCTGGTGCCGTTTGTTATTGGTCACCTCTCCCGCCGCTGGATTGGCGGCTGGGTGGAAAAGCATCGCAGCCTGATTGGCAAAACCGATCAAACCTCGATTCTGCTGGTTGTCTATTCAGCCTTCAGTGAGGCCGTGGTAAATGGCATCTGGCATCGCGTGGGCGTCGATACCCTGCTGTGGATTCTGGCAGGCAGCCTGCTGCTGCTGCTGATTGCGCTGGCAATCAATATCGGTGCCTCACGGCTGTTTGGTTTCAGCCGGGCTGATGAGATTGTGGTGCTGTTCTGCGGTTCGAAAAAGAGCCTGGCGAACGGCGTGCCGATGGCTAATATTCTTTTCCCGGCCAGTGCGGTGGGCATTATTGTGCTGCCGCTGATGATCTTTCATCAGGTACAGCTGATGATCTGCTCGTTCATTGCCCAGCGCTATAAAGCAGGGAATGAAAAGCAGCTGGCGCAGCAGCCAGAAGCGCAGAAATCGTAATAAAAAGCCCGCGCAAGCGGGCTTATTTATTTGGGGCTCGCCTGAGCGGTGTGACCAGTCCCTGCAAACCCTCAATTTTAATCGCCAGCGTCAGCTGCATCAGCTCACCCAGCGTACCTGCCGGGAACGCGTTTTTACGTGCAAACCAAAGCAAATACTCTTCCGGCAGATCGATCAGCAGCCGCCCCTGATATTTACCAAATGGCATCACCGTGCTGGCAATGGCCAGCAGCTGCTGTTTATCCATCTTACACGTCCAGCAGGCGGATCATCTCCGCTTCGTCGATGACCGGAATACCCAGCTCCTGCGCCTTCGCCAGCTTGGAGCCCGCCGCTTCGCCAGCGATCAGCAGATCGGTTTTCTTTGATACGCTGCCGCTGACTTTAGCACCCAGCGCCGCGAGACGCGCTTTCGCATCATCGCGGTTCATCTGCGACAGAGAGCCGGTAAGCACTACCGTTTTACCGGCAAACGGACTGTCGATCTCTTCAGCTTTGATCACCGCGACCGCAGGCCAGTGAACACCTATCTCTTCTGTCAGCTCGCGGATCACCTCACGATTGCTCTCTTCTTCCATAAAATTGCGTACGTGGGCGGCCACAACCTTACCCACATCCGGCACCGCAATCAGCGCGTCGAGATCGGCATTCATCACCCGCTCCAGCTCGCCAAAGTGACGGGCGAGGTTAGCCGCCGTGGCTTCACCCACCTCGCGGATCCCCAGCGCATACAGGAACCGCGGCAGCGTGGTCAGCTTTGCTTTCTCCAGCGCGGCCACCACGTTTTGCGCCGATTTTGGCCCCATGCGATCCAGTCCGGTCAGTTTGCCTGCCGTCAGGCGAAACAGATCGGCAGGCGTTTTCACATACTCTTTCTCAACCAGCTGATCGATGATTTTATCACCCATGCCATCCACATCCATGGCGCGGCGCGAGACAAAATGCTTCAGTGCCTCTTTACGCTGGGCACCGCAGATCAGCCCTCCGGTACAGCGCGTCACCGCTTCACCCTCTACCCGCTCCACGTCAGAGCCGCATACCGGGCAGTGCTGCGGAAACACAATTTCACGCGCGTCAGCCGGCCGGTCAGACTCTACCACGCTGACCACCTGCGGGATCACGTCGCCAGCGCGGCGAATCGCTACGCGGTCGCCGATGCGCAGGCCGAGACGGGCGATCTCATCAGCGTTGTGCAGGGTGGCATTACTCACTATCACGCCTGCAACCTGTACCGGCTCCAGGCGCGCGACCGGCGTAATGGCACCGGTGCGTCCAACCTGAAACTCAACGTCGCGCACTACGGTGAG
Organism: Pantoea eucrina; assembly: GCF_002095385.1. Taxonomy (GTDB): domain Bacteria; phylum Pseudomonadota; class Gammaproteobacteria; order Enterobacterales; family Enterobacteriaceae; genus Pantoea; species Pantoea eucrina. The sequence goes on from NZ_MIPP01000034.1 coordinate 26,141, forward strand.
CTGCTCCTGTGCCGGGAATTTAAAAGCGATCGCCCAGCGCGGCGCGCGCGCCACAAAACCGAGCCGCTCCTGCAGCGTCTGTGAATCGACTTTAATTACCACGCCATCAATATCAAAACCGAGTGCCGGTCGTTCCTGCTCAATATGATGATAAAACGCCAGCGCTTCATCAGCGGTATGAACCAGCTTGATGCGCTCACTGACCGGTAAACCCCAGGCTTTGAACTGCTGCAGGCGTGCCCAGTGGCTGGCCGGCATTTCGCCGCCCTCCAGCAGACCAAAACCGTAGCAGAAGAAAGTCAGCGGGCGTCTGGCAGTGATCCGGGGATCGAGCTGACGCAGCGAGCCGGCTGCTGCGTTGCGCGGATTCGCAAAGACTTTACCACCGGTACGTCGCGCTTCTTCATTGAGCTTTTCAAAACCGCTTTCAGTCATAAACACTTCACCACGCACTTCCAGCCGCGCCGGGATATTGTCGCCCTGCAGCCGCAGCGGAATCGCCCGGACGGTGCGCACGTTAGCCGTGATATTTTCGCCGGTTGTGCCGTCGCCGCGGGTAGCGGCCCGCACCAGTAAGCCGTTTTCATACAGCAGGCTGACCGCCAGACCATCAAGTTTGAGTTCACAGCAGTAGGTCAGCTCATCGCTGCTCTTAAGCCGATCCTGTACGCGTTTGTTAAAGGCGCGGAACCCTGCCTCATCAAAGGTATTATCCAGCGACAGCATCGGCACTTCATGCCGCACCTGCTCAAAAGCGGTCAGCGGCGCCGCGCCGACCCGCTGCGTAGGTGAATCGGGCGTAATCAGATCGGGATGCGCACGCTCCAGCTCGCGCAGCTGATTCATCAGCCGGTCATATTCAGCATCCGGAACTTCCGGCGCATCCATCACGTGGTAGAGATACTCATGATGACGCAGCGTGGTACTGAGCGCTGCGATCTGCTCCTGGACTGATTTCATAGTGTTTATCCGATAAAAAAACCCCCGGCTGGCGGGGGTTGAGAGTGACTCTGTTTCACGCTGCAAATGGCGGGCGTAAACATGTAATACTGCCGTAGCGGTTAGCCGCCAACCACCTCGCGAATGCGGGCTTTGTAAGTCTCAAGCTTCTGCGGCGTCATCATGCGACGCTCATCATCAAGCACCACGCCGCCGACGTCATCGGCAATACGCTGGGCTGACTGCAGCATCAGCTTAAAGTTCTGATGCGCGTCGCCGTAGGATGGCACCATCATAAACATCGAGACGCCAGGTGTCGTGAAGTCGCCCATGGTGTCAGGGTTGAAGGAACCCGGCTTCACCATGTTAGCAAGACTGAACAGAACAGGGCCGCTGCCGGCCGGACTCAGATGGCGGTGAAAAATGTTCATCTCGCCAAACTGGAAACCCGCCTGTAACACGCCCTGCAGCAGCGCTTCACCGTTGAGCGCACCGCCTGCATGAGCGGCAACGTGCAGAACCAGTACCGTCTCTTTTTTACTGCCAGGCGCTGCAGGCTGCGTTTCCTGCGGGGCCGGCGTCGCTTCATGCTCAGGTACGGCTTCAGGCTCAGGTGCAGCGCTGAATTCCGGAGCGGGCTGTACCGCTGGAAGAGGTTCGTTATCCAGCAGCGGATCGGCCTGTACCGGCGCAGGCTGCGGTTTCGCAACCGGCTGCGGCGCAGCAGGCTGCTGCACAGGCGGCGGAGAAACAGGCTGCTGCGGCGCGGAGTGCGCAGGCGCAGGCTTGCTGTCCAGCAGCGGATCGCCCGTCAGCGGGGTTTCATGCTGTGTGAAAGGCTGGCGTGCCGGCTCCGGCGCTCGCGGCGCGGCCGGTTTGGCTGGCGGCGCGGTGAACACAGGTTCATCACTGTCGTCATGCTGACGATGGACGCGCACTTCACCGACGCCATCCTCTTCATCACTCAGCAGATCGTCATCCGCGTCATCGCGCTGTTTGAGACGTTTGTGCGGGCGATCGCGAAATACGGACGAACGCTCTTTACGACTGGTCCACAGTCCGTGAAGAAGCAGCGCTATTATGGCGATCGCGCCAACAACGATTAATATCAGACGCAAATCCTGCATCATTGTATTCTCTGTTGTTCCAATACCTTGCCACCACGGCAAACTTTATCCTCTAACTGTATTTGCCCTGCTACACAAGTGCAAGTCTGCGCACTATTTTCTGACAAATAAGATAGCCAGCCGACGCTTTTTCGCTGTTTTTTCGCACAAAGCAGGCCAGCTCACCGGGAAAAGCCAGGGTATGATGTTGATGCCGCTACTTACAGGAGAAAGGCTTGTTATGCCCGCAGAGAATTCAGTCTCATCATTTAATGGTCTTCACTACTTTGCCCGCGGCTGGAACCTGGTGCATATGCGGGGGATCCGCCGCTATGTCATTGTGCCGCTGCTGGTGAATGTGCTGCTGCTCGGCGGCGCGTTTTACTGGCTGTTCCGGCGGCTGGGAGAGTGGATCCCTCAGCTGCTTTCACACGTGCCCGACTGGCTGCAGTGGCTGAGCTATCTCATCTGGCCGCTCTCAGTGATTTCAATCGTGCTGGTGTTTGGCTATTTTTTTTCCACGCTCGCCAACCTGATTGCCGCTCCCTTTTGCGGCCTGCTGGCTGAACAGCTGGAGGGACAACTCACCGGCAGGCCGCTGCCTGACAGTGGCTGGATGGGCCTGCTTAAAGATCTGCCGCGCATTATGAAACGTGAACTGCAGAAGCTGGGTTACTACCTGCCGCGTGCGCTGGGCCTGCTGCTGCTCTATTTTATCCCTGGCTTTGGTCAGATAGTGGCGCCGGTATTGTGGTTTCTGTTCAGCGCATGGATGCTTTCTGTCCAGTACTGCGACTATCCTTTTGACAACCATAAGGTCAGCTTTCCGCATATGCGCACTGCCCTGCGGCGGCATAAAGTCGCCAATATGCAGTTTGGCGCGATGGTCAGCCTGTTTACCATGATACCCATTCTGAATCTGGTGATTATGCCGGTGGCCGTATGCGGGGCGACCGCGATGTGGGTCGATCGCTATCGTGCTGATTTAGCTCGTCATTAACCGCAGCGATCCAGGCTTATGCATTTTTCCGCACGGCTTATGGTCAGGGGCTATATAGATATACTATTTCTTTCCTTCCGCGCGGAGACAGAACAGGTATCCTCAAAGGGTTCCCAATATTTCATACAGTTAAGGACGGGCAATGAGTAAGATCTACGAAGACAACTCGCTGACAATTGGTCATACGCCGCTGGTTCGACTGAACCGCATCGGTAACGGACGTATTCTGGCGAAGGTCGAGTCGCGTAACCCGAGCTTCAGCATCAAGTGCCGTATCGGTGCCAATATGATTTGGGATGCAGAAAAACGCGGAATTCTGAAGCCTGGCGTAGAACTGGTTGAGCCGACCAGCGGTAACACGGGCATCGCCCTGGCATACGTCGCCGCTGCACGCGGCTACAAGCTAACGCTGACCATGCCAGAGACGATGTCAATTGAGCGTCGTAAGCTGCTGAAAGCGCTGGGTGCCAATCTGGTGCTGACCGAAGGGCCAAAAGGCATGAAAGGCGCCATCGCCAAAGCGGAAGAGATTGTTGCCAGCGATCCGGATAAGTATGTTCTGCTGCAGCAGTTCAGCAACCCGGCTAACCCGGAGATTCATGAAAAAACCACCGGGCCGGAAATCTGGGAAGACACCGATGGCGAAGTTGATGTCTTTATTGCCGGTGTAGGAACCGGCGGCACCCTGACCGGCGTAAGTCGCTATATCAAGAATACCAAAGGCAAAAAAGAGCTAATTACCGTGGCGGTAGAACCTACCGACTCGCCGGTTATCGCACAGGCGATGGCGGGTGAAGAGATCAAACCGGGTCCGCATAAAATTCAGGGCATCGGCGCAGGCTTCATTCCCGGTAACCTTGATCTGCAGCTGGTCGATCGGGTTATTGCCATCACCAACGATGAAGCGATCAGCACGGCGCGTCAGCTGATGGAAGAAGAAGGTATTCTTGCCGGCATCTCATCGGGTGCGGCGGTGGCTGCTGCGCTAAAGCTGCAGGAAGATGAAGCCTTCGCAAACAAGAATATTGTGGTGATCCTGCCCTCTTCCGGCGAACGCTATCTCAGCACCGCACTCTTTGCCGATCTGTTCACGGAAAAAGAGCTGCAGCAGTAATCGTCAAAGTCTTAAAGTGTCGAAAAAAGCACCCCTTCGGGTGCTTTTTTGTGGCGCAGATCTCACTTTCATCACCGGGCAGATTGATTTCAGTGATGCCGCTCTGGTATTTAAGCTGCCAATTATTTCGGTGCCTGAAATTAATCTGCCCTTGAAGTGGATCAAGCTGAATCGATTTACTGATTTGGCGAAATGGCGAATCACGGCATAATTAACCCGGTGACGAACAAACGCAGTTGTTGATCCGTCATTGCAAAAATGGCTTATTCATCAGAGCGTCCTTTTCTGGTCAGCATGATGCCATACCAGCGTACCTACACAGGCTAAAGTTACGGCTCCAGGCTAGACTTTAGATCCATAACACCAAACCTGAAAAAGTTGGGGAAATAGCATGTTCCAGCAAGAAGTTACCATTACCGCACCAAACGGTCTGCACACGCGTCCTGCTGCACAGTTCGTCAAAGAAGCTAAGGCGTTCCAGTCAGAAATCACTGTGACTTCCAACGGCAAATCTGCCAGCGCAAAAAGCCTGTTTAAGCTGCAGACGCTGGGTCTGACCCAGGGAACCGTAGTCACGCTCTCTGCTGAAGGTGAAGATGAGCAGCAGGCAGTTGAACATCTGGTTAAGCTGATGGCCGAGCTCGAGTAACTTCGCGCGGTCACCACCAAATCGACTCCTTTGCCCCATTGAGTGCAACTATCTTGATCGCGGACAACCTGTCCGCGATATCGCTTCACTAGAGTACTGCTCCACGACAATGGCAATGCATCGGGTCAACGAGCCATCGTGATAAAAAGGTAGGGTTATGATTTCAGGCATTTTAGCATCACCGGGTATCGCTTTCGGCAAAGCACTGCTGCTGAAAGAAGATGAGATCGTCATCAACCGTAAAAAGATTACAGACGACCAGGTTGATCAGGAAGTTCAGCGCTTCCTTGATGGACGTAGCAAAGCAGCAGAACAGCTTCAGGCGATCTGCGTCAAAGCCGGTGAAACCTTCGGTGAAGAGAAAGCGGCGATCTTTGAAGGTCACATCATGCTGCTGGAAGACGAAGAGCTTGAGCAGGAAATCATTGACCTGATTAAAAAAGATCATGTCACCGCTGACGCTGCGGCTCACTCTGTGGTTGAAGGCCAGGCTAAAGCGCTGGAAGAGCTCGATGATGAGTATCTGAAAGAGCGCGCAGCGGACGTACGTGATATCGGTAAGCGCCTGCTGCAGAACATTCTTGGCCTGCATATGGTCGATCTCGGCTCTATTGCTGAAGAAGCGATTCTGGTCGCAAAAGATCTGACTCCATCAGAGACTGCACAGCTTAACCTGAAAAAGGTGCTGGGCTTTATCACCGATCTGGGTGGACGCACCTCGCACACCTCAATCATGGCGCGCTCGCTGGAACTGCCTGCGATTGTCGGCACCGGTAGCGTGACTACCACCGTTAAAAACGGTGATTTTCTGATTCTGGATGGCGTAAACAACAAAATTTATGTCAATCCAACTGAAGCGGAACAGGAAGAGCTGAAAGCGATTCAGACTCAGTACCTTTCTGAAAAACATGAGCTGGCCAAGCTGAAAGATCTGCCTGCCATTACGCTGGATGGTCATCAGGTTGAAGTCTGCGCCAACATCGGTACCGTTCGCGACGTGGCGGGTGCAGAGCGTAATGGTGCAGAAGGCGTGGGCCTCTATCGTACCGAATTCCTGTTTATGGACCGTGATTCGCTGCCTTCAGAAGAGGAGCAGTTCCAGGCCTATAAAGCCGTCGCAGAGGCCGTAGGTTCTCAGGCGGTTATCGTGCGCACGATGGATATCGGCGGCGATAAAGATCTGCCTTACATGAACCTGCCGAAAGAAGAGAACCCGTTCCTCGGCTGGCGTGCAATTCGTATCGCAATGGATCGTAAAGAGATCCTGCATGCCCAGCTGCGCGCCATTCTGCGCGCCTCCTCTTTTGGCAAGCTGCGTATCATGTTCCCGATGATTATTTCGGTGGAAGAAGTGCGCTTCCTGAAAGCGGAGCTGGAGACCCTGAAAGCGCAGCTGCGTGAAGAGGGCAAAGCCTTTGATGAGTCTATTGAAATGGGCATCATGGTGGAAACCCCGGCTTCAGCCGTTATCGCCCGTCATCTGGCGAAAGAAGTCGACTTCTTTAGTATTGGGACAAATGACCTGACGCAGTATACTCTGGCGGTCGATCGTGGTAATGATTTGATTTCACACCTCTATAACCCAATGACGCCATCTGTACTTGGCCTCATTAAGCAAGTGATCGACGCATCACATGCCGAAGGGAAATGGACCGGCATGTGTGGTGAGCTGGCGGGTGATGAACGTGCTACACTACTGTTACTGGGAATGGGGCTGGACGAATTCAGCATGAGTGCCATTTCGATCCCGAGCATCAAGAAAATCATTCGTAATACCAATTACGAAGATGCTAAGGCTCTGGCAGAGCAGGCTCTGGCTCAACCCACAGCGGAAGATTTAATGAATCTGGTCAACAAGTTCATTAAAGAAAAAACGCTCTGCTGATCCACGTGATGCTGGCCCCAAAATACTGCTTAGGAGAAGATCATGGGTTTGTTTTCTAAACTTTTTGGCGAAAAATCAGAGAGCGCGTCAGGGACTATCGATATCGTTGCGCCTCTGTCAGGCGAAATTGTCAATATTGAAGACGTACCTGATGTCGTGTTTGCTGAGAAAATCGTGGGCGATGGTATCGCAATCAAACCGACTGGCAACAAAATGGTTGCACCGGTTGATGGTACTATCGGCAAGATTTTCGAAACTAACCACGCGTTTTCCATTGAATCAGACAACGGCATTGAGCTGTTTGTCCACTTCGGTATCGATACGGTAGAGCTGAAAGGTGAAGGCTTTAAACGTATCGCCGAAGAAGGTCAGAAAGTGAAAAAAGGCGACGTTGTGATCGAGTTCGATCTGCCGCTGCTGGAAGAGAAAGCGAAATCCACGCTGACACCGGTTGTGATCTCGAATATGGATGAGATCAAAGATCTGACCAAGCTTTCCGGTCAGGTAACTGTTGGCGAAACGCCGGTTATTCGTATCAAAAAATAACGGACGTTAGCACTCTCTGAAAACGGCACCCGATGGGTGCCGTTTTTGTTTTCGCTACGCTTTGCGCCAGTGCGGGAGCCTGAGAATCACCTCAAGACCACCTTCTGGCATATTCTGCGCCTGAACTTCGCCATGATGAGCCAGCATCACCTTACGGACGATAGATAGCCCGAGGCCGTAACCTTTTCCGGCCAGCGGCGTGTTTACCCGCACAAAGGGATCGAAGATACTGGAGAGTTTGCTGTGATCGACGCCGGGTCCGCTATCGCGAATGCAGATCGTCAGCCAGGCGGCTTCCGCGTGCAGATCTACCCGGATCACCTGCCCCTGCTGCGAAAAACGCAGCGAATTTCGCAATACATTCTCTGCGCCACGCCGGATCAGCTCGGCGTTACCGCGCACCGTATAGTCAGCCGTCTCATCGGCGGTAAACTCCACCAGCACGCCAGTCAGCTGCGCTTCATAGCGCAGATCGGTTATAACCACCTCCAGCAGCCCGAGAAGATCAAAGTAATCTTCTCCCGGCAGGCTTTCGTGACTGACGCGTGACAGCGTCAGCAGCTCGCCAATCATCTTGTCGAGGCGACCCGCTTCCTCATCAATGCGGTTAAGTGATACCGCGACCGTTGCCGGCGTCTGACGCGCCAGCCCGGTTGCCAGCTGCAGGCGCGCCAGCGGTGAACGCAGCTCGTGCGAGATATCGTGCAGCAGCGCCTCGCGGGCGTAATCAGCGTATCAAGCCGCTCTACCATGGCATCAAAATCGTGCGCCACGCTGGAGAGTTCATCGTGACGCCGGCGCATCAGCGGCCAGAGCCGCACCGAGAGATCGCCGCTGGCCACGCGGGCGAATCCTTCGCGCAGCTGACGCATCGGGCGCGTAAGATTCCAGGCGAGCAGCAGGCTGAAGAGCAGCCCCAGCGCACCGGCGAAGATAAACATCGGTTGCGGAATATTCAGAATGCGGCGCGGGCGCTCGCCTATGGTGCTGTCGCGCCGCAACGCCCTGACGTCATAACGCAGCTCCCAGCCGTTGCCGTCTGCGTCTGTTACCTGGCGCACTATCACGTCAGGAATGGGGCCGTGAAACGGCGCGCCAAACGCTGGCTGCGTCCTGCCGGCGGCGCGCGGCGCCGTCGCACGCTGGGGCAGCACCGAGAAAAATTGCCGATCTTCCGCAGACCAGTCAGCCATCATGTCGTCAAGCGCAGCAGGACCGCCGCGCTCAAGAACGGAGACAGCGGAGGCCATCTGCAGATTCACAATGCGCCGTACCGCGGCAATGTCGGGCGGCTCATGCCGGCTGCCCGACAGCGCAAAGCCGAGCCAGAGCAGCTGGCTGATAATCAGGAATACCAGCCAGAAACCCAGCAGAATTTTCCAGAACATGCGCCCGCGATAGCTGCGCTTCATCGGATGCGATAGCCAATACTGCGCACGGTTTCAATCGTCACGCTCTCAGCTGTCAGCGCCGCCAGTTTCTGCCGGATATTGCTGATATGGACATCAACGCTGCGATCGTAAGCTTCCCGCGACCGTCCCAGCCCCTGCTCAGAGAGTTCATCTTTGGTTACCACCCGCTCAGGCGCCCGCAGCAGCAGCTGCAGCAGGTTAAATTCTGACGCGGTCAGCTCCAGCGCCCTGCCCTGCCATGCGGTAACGCGGGTCGCCGGGTTGAGCGTCAGGTCACCCAGGCAGAGCGGCTCCTTTTTATCCGCCTCCGCCGGCAGCTCCTCCACGCGGCGCAAAACTGCACGCAGGCGCGCCACCAGCTCGCGCGGATAGCAGGGTTTCGGGACATAATCATCCGCGCCCATCTCCAGCCCGATCACGCGGTCAATATTGTCGCCTTTTGCCGTCAGCATGATCACCGGCAGGCGGCTGTTCTGGCGCACCTGACGCAGCACGTCGGTGCCGCTCATGTCAGGCAGCATGATATCCAGGATCATGGCGCTGTAGCTGCCTGACAGTGCCCCCTCAATCCCGGCGCTGCCGGTCAGGGCAAGCTGCGTTTCAAAGCCTTCAGCAAGCAGGTACTGGCTGAGCATGGTGCCCAGCTCAGCGTCATCATCAACAAGCAGGATTTTCATCGGTTTCTCTCAGCTAAAGTGGTGTTATTTTGTGCCGATTGCGGGAGAAACGCAGCAGGATTTACGCGATCCTTACAGTCAGATGCGCGGATACAGAAGCGGCAAGCCGGTCAGCGCAGCAGGCTGACCGGGCAGATGCTGTCAGTGAAAAACACCGGTGGAGAGATAACGATCGCCCCGATCGCAGACGATCGCCACTATCACGCTGCCGGGCTGCGCCCGGGCGATGCGCAGCGCCCCCGCCACGGCGCCGCCGGAGCTCACGCCGCAGAACAGCCCTTCACGCTGCGCCAGCGCACGCATCGTCTCTTCCGCTTCCTGCTGCCCCATATCCATGATCTCGTCTACCACCTCAGGGCACCAGATGCCAGGCAGATAGGCTTCAGGCCAGCGACGAATACCGGGTATGGCGCTGCCTTCCTGCGGCTGCAGGCCAATGACTTTGACCGCCGGCGCGTGCTCTTTCAGGAAACGGCCCACGCCGCTGATGGTGCCGGTCGTGCCCATACTGGAGACAAAGTGCGTCAGACGCCCGCCGCTCTGCTGCCAGATTTCCGGAGCAGTGGTGAGATAGTGGCCCAGCGGATTATCGGGATTGTTAAACTGATCGAGCACCCGGCCTTCGCCGCGATCGGCCATCGCCTGCGCCAGATCGCGTGCGCCTTCCATGCCCTGTTCACGCGTTACCAGCACCAGTTCGGCCCCGTAAGCGCGCATCGCATCCTGTCGCTCCTGACTCATGTTCTCCGGCATCAGCAGCCGCAGCCTGTACCCTTTGAGCGCGGCGATCATCGCCAGCGCAATACCGGTGTTGCCGCTGGTGGCTTCAATCAGCCTGTCGCCGGGCCTGATTTCACCGCGCAGCTCAGCCTGATGAATCATCGACCAGGCCGCGCGATCTTTCACTGAGCCGGCCGGGTTATTCCCCTCCAGCTTCAGCCAGACTTCGCTGCCATTATCGGGCGACAGGCGTTGCAGCCTGATCAGCGGCGTATTGCCGATGGTATTTTCCAGAGTGGTCACGATCGTTTTCCAGGCGCAAGAGAGGCAATAAAAACGGGCGGGAAAGTCCCGCCCGAAAGAGATGTCAAAATATCAGGCGCTCTCGGCAAAGGCAACCGGGCGCAGCGGGGTATTCCCCTGATAGAGACGGGCCTGCTGCAGCCCCACAAACAGACGCTCACCGCGTACCGGGGCCGCCTGCTCACCTTCGAAGACCAGGGTAAACGGCTCTTCATGCCAGCCTGAGGCCTGTACCACCAGCTGCCAGAAGTGTCCGCGCGGACTGATTTCCAGCACCTGTACCGGCAGCGGCGTCTCCAGGCTGCTCTGCCGTGAGACATCCACTTCCCACGGGCGCAGGAAGAGTTCAACGCGACCCTGATGCGCTGGCGTATAGCCCAGCGGCCAGTGATGGGCGGCAACGTGGAATTGCGATCCGTGCACTTCGCCCTCAAAGCGATTGACCTCGCCCAGGAACTCCAGCACAAAGCGGGTAGCGGGTTCGCGCCATACTTCATCCGGGGAACCTGTCTGTTCAATGTTCCCCTGGCTCATTACGACCACGCTGTCCGCGACTTCCATCGCCTCTTCCTGGTCGTGCGTAACAAACACGCTGGTAAATTTCAGCTCTTCATGCAGCTGACGCAGCCAGCGGCGCAGCTCTTTACGCACCTGCGCATCGAGTGCGCCGAACGGCTCATCCAGCAGCAGGATCTGTGGCTCTACCGCCAGCGCACGCGCCAGCGCCACGCGCTGCTTCTGTCCGCCAGAGAGCTGGGCCGGAAAGCGGTTTGCCAGGTGCGCCAGCTGTACCATCTCCAGCAGGCGCGTGACGCGCTGTTTGATCTCAGCGGCTGAAGGGCGCTCGCGGCGCGGCAGCACCGTCAGGCCAAAGGCGATATTGTCAAACACCGTCATATGGCGGAACAGCGCATAGTGCTGGAAAACAAATCCCACCTGGCGATCGCGGGCGTGAATGCGGCTGACATCTTTGCCATGAAAGTAGATCTGTCCGCTGTTCTGATGCTCCAACCCGGCGATAATACGCAGCAGCGTGGTTTTGCCTGAGCCGGAAGGGCCCAGCAGCGCCACCATTTCGCCGGAAGGAATATCCAGAGAGATATCATTCAGCACCGGGGTGCGGCCAAAGGCTTTATTAATTTGTTTGATCTCAATGCTCATGATTTTCCTCCTGTTGGCGCTTCTGCTGATGCTCTAATCGCCACTGCACCACGCTTTTCAGAAACAGCGTTACAATTGCCATCAGGGTCAGCAGCGCGGCGGCAGTGAATGCGCCCACGGTGTTGTAATCCTGATGCAGTAATTCAACCTGAAGCGGTAACGTATAGGTCTCACCGCGAATCGATCCTGACACCACCGACACCGCACCAAACTCACCGATGGCCCGCGCGTTGGTCAGTACCACGCCGTAGAGCAGCGCCCAGCGAATGTTGGGCAGCGTTACGCGGCGAAACATCTGCCAGCCCGATGCGCCAAGCAGCACCGCAGCTTCATCTTCGTTACTCCCCTGACTCAGCATTACCGGTACCAGCTCACGCACCACAAACGGACAGGTGACAAATACGGTCGCCAGCACCATGCCGGGCCAGGCAAACATAATCTGAATATTGTGGGCATCGAGCCAGCCGCCCGCCGGGCCGTTAATGCCCCAGAACAGCAGATACATCAGGCCCGCCACCACCGGTGATACCGCAAACGGAATATCAAACAGCGTCAGCAGCAGCTGCCGTCCCGGAAAGGTAAAGCGGGTGACCAGCCACGCCAGCAGCGTGCCAAACACCAGGTTTACCGGAACGGTAATGAGCGCAACCAGCACCGTCAGCCAGATCGCGTGCAGCATGTCGCCATCCTGCAGGTTGCTGAACGCCTGGCCTACGCCCTGCGCCAGCGCCTCCCAGAAGATAGAGATCATCGGCACTACCAGCAGCAGTATCGATATCAGTGCACCGGTGCCAATCAGCAGCCATTTGCCCCAGTTAAAAGGCTCACGCTCAGCGCGATTGAGGTGTGAAATCTCCGCCATTAGTGACCTCCCAGGCGACGGCCAAAGCGGCTCTGCAGCGTATTAATGGCAAACAGCAGCAGCAGCGAGGCGGCAAGGATCACCGAGGCGATAGCGCTGGCGGCCGGATAATCAAACTCCTGCAGACGAACAAAAATCATCAGTGACGTCACTTCCGTTTTCCAGGCGATGTTGCCGGCGATAAAGATCACCGCACCAAACTCCCCGAGGCTGCGGGTAAACGAGAGCGCCGTTCCGGCCAGCAGCGCCGGAGCCACCTCAGGCAGCACCACGCGCCGGAAGCTTTGCCACGGCGTGGCACCCAGCGTTTCCGCCGCTTCCTCATATTCCGGGCCCAGCTCTTCCAGTACCGGCTGAACGGTACGCACCACAAACGGAATGCTGGTAAAGGCCATCGCTACTGCGATACCAATCCAGGTATAAGAGACTTTGATATCAAAATGCGCCAGCCACTGACCATACCAGCCGTTAACGGAAAAGAGTCCGGCCAGCGTCAGCCCCGCTACCGCTGTGGGCAGGGCAAACGGCAGATCCATCAGGCCATCCAGCAGCGTACGTCCCGGAAAACGATAACGGGTCAGGATCCACGCCATCAGCATGCCAAACACCGCGTTGAACAGCGACGCGACGCCGGCTGACAGCAGCGTTACTTTATAAGCCGCTACCAGCTGCGGACTGGAGATCACCGCCCAGTACTGCGCCAGCGTCATCTGCGACAGCTGCATCAGCAGCGCGCTGATAGGCAGCAGCAGAATCAGGCAGGTAAACAGCAGGCTGGTGCCGAGGCTCAGGCCGAAACCTGGCAGGACGCGTTTTTGTGCTGTAGCAAACATCAGCCGCGCCCCGCTGCCAGTAATTTATCCAGCTCACCGCCGCTGACGAAATGCGTTTTCATTACCTGCTCCCAGCCGCCAAACGCCTCATTGACGTTAAACAGTGTGGTCTGCGGGAAGCGATCCTTCTGCTCTGCCATCAGCTGTGGATTGTTCACGCGGTAGTAGTAACGGGTGATAATCGCCTGAGCCGCTGGGGTGTAGAGATAGTTCAGATACGCTTTAGCTGCGTCAGCGGTGTTGTTATGCGCCACATTCTTATCTACCCAGGCAACCGGGAACTCCGCCAGGATGTTGTTGCGCGGCACAATCACTTCGTAATCATCTTTGCCATACTGATTGCGGATATTGTTTACTTCTGACTCAAAGCTAATCAGGACGTCACCCAGACCGCGTTCAGCAAACGTGGTGGTCGCGCCGCGCCCGCCGGTATCAAACACCTCAACGTTCTTCAAAAACTTCTGCATATAGGCTTCAGTTTTTGCGCGATCCTGACCGTCAGCTTTTTCCGCTGCGCCCCAGGCGGCAAGATAGGTATAGCGGCCGTTGCCGGAGGTTTTCGGATTCGGGAAAATCAGCTTTACGTTGTCGCGCGCCAGATCGGCCCAGTCATGGATCTGCTTTGGATTACCTTTGCGCACCAGAAACGCCATGGTGGAGTAGAAGGGCGAGCTGTTATTTGGCAGACGACTTTGCCAGTCAGCGGCAATCAGGTTGCCTTTATCATGCAGCACCTGCACATCAGTGACCTGGTTGTAGGTAACGACATCTGCCCGCAGCCCCTGCAGGATAGCCAGCGCCTGTTTGGACGAGCCGGCGTGAGACTGCTTAATCGTGAGTTTATCGCCAGGGTGTGCCGCATCCCACTGCTGTTCAAAGGGTGCGTTGAGTGCCACAAAAAGTTCGCGTGACACATCATACGAGCTGTTCAGCAGCTCCGTTGCCTGCGCCGCCGCTGCCAGCGACAGTGACAGCGCCACGCCGCTGAGCCATGTTTTCAAAACCGGAAGTGTCATGCAGCACCCTGATAAATAGAAATCCAGCCTGGGCCAGTAGATGCTGTCAGTGTATTTATAACTTCCCGGAAAGCAGTAACGGTTTTATATATCTTTTGGGGATTTAAAAGTCGAAAAAGGCATAAGCGATCGGCAGAGAAAAGCAGGTTTTCAGAAATATACGCAGGCGGGTGCGGGCCGCCTGAAAGCGGCCCCCGGCAGGGTTAGCGCTGCCAGACAATTTTACTGATCGTCCAGCTTTTCAGCGTGTCATCTGAAGGCATCAGACCCGCCGGGCCGTGCCATTTGCCGCTGTAGACATAGAAGATATGCTGACTGCCCGGCGCCTGGCACTCAACGTCGTGCGCATCGAGGCCTGCGACCATTTTGCAGTTGTTGAAGGCTTTAGTGAACGTATCGCTGAAGCGGTCACCGATTTTACTGCCGCTGCTGCTCTCCGCTGCCGCATCCAGCACCTCGATCCGTTCAACGGCGGGTTTACCGCTGATGATCAGCTTCACCTTGCCATCCTGCAGCGCCTGCCAGAACTCAGCCACCTCGCCCTGTTCGCTGCGCATACCCTGCCGCAGCTGGTAATCATTATTCAGCGCCTGCGAAATAGCCGATTCACTCATCAGGGTGCTGCCATTGAGACCCGCCACACCCTGCTCAGTTACCTGCAGAGAACCGCCAAACCAGCTTAGCGGGTTGAGCGCGGCCCAGTGGTAAGTCAGTGGATTATACCAGTGGCTCTCATGCTCTGCCGGTACCTGGCCGGTAGTGGCGCAGCCTGACACGGCCAGCGCCGCCGCCAGCGCCGCAAAACGTACAGCTTTCATGCTAACTCCATGGTTTCAACTTTATTGCGTGCCTCTTGGAGTCACGCGATGGCAAAAAGTTTAGCCGGCCGGATCAATCAATATTCGCGATCTTCAATCAGTCGCTTGCCCAGCAGCAGCGCCTCCACGGGTTCATAGTCGAGCTTTTCATAAAATGCCACGACCTGATCGTTCTCTTCCCGCACCATGAGATGAATTTTCGGGCAGCCGCGGGCAATCAGCTTTTTCTCCAGCCGGTTCATCAGCGCATTGGCAAAGCCGCGCCCCTGATAGTCCGGATGCACAGCCAGATAGTAGGCTGAGCCGCGATGACCGTCGTAGCCGCCCATCAGCGTGCCGACCACTTCGCCGCCCACTTCAGCGACCAGAAACAGTTCCGGGTCATGATTCATTTTGCGTTCGATATCCAGCTCCGGGTCGTTCCACGGGCGTAACAGATCGCAACGCTCCCAGAGCGTGATTACTTCATCAAAATCTTCCTGGCGGAAAGAGCGAATTTCCATCGACGTATCCTGCTGATCGGCATAATTCGCTGATTATCACGCATTCTTTGCGTGGCGCAACCCTCCTGCTCCGCAATGGCAGAAAAAAGCGGCTAAATCCCGGTTAGCACCGTGCAATACAAAGTAATACGCTGAAATGGTTGCGGGGTCGCCGTGCTGCGGCGGTTACGTTATAACACTGGGCTTATTTCTCCGCCAGGGACCTGTAAATGAAAAAGATTTCACTGCTTTCACGCCTGACTAACCGCCGCCAGCTGATCCTTTCGGGACTGGCGCTGGCAGTGCTTTCGCCGCGCGCAATTCAGGCGAAGGAGACGCGGGCAGAGATCACAGCGGCGCCGCGTCATGCCGCACCGAAACCTGCTGCCAGCGGTAAGCGAATTGTGATGATCGATCCCGGTCATGGCGGTATCGACTCCGGCGCGGTGGGACAGGAAGGCGCGGAGGAGAAGCATATTGTTCTGGAGATTGCCAATACCGTGCGCACGCTGCTGCAGTCACATCCGCATATTGAGGTGCGACTGACGCGCGACAGTGACCACTTTATCCCTCTCTATCAGCGGGTGGAGATTGCACATCAGCACGGCGCGAGCTGTTTATGTCGGTTCACGCTGACGGCTTTACCAGCCCGGATGCCAACGGCGCCTCGGTATTTGCCCTCTCCAATCGCGGCGCCAGCAGCGCAATGGCACGCTATCTGTCGCAGCGTGAAAACGATGCAGATAAAGCAGGCGGCGGCGCCGTACAGCAGAAAGATCACTATCTGAATGAGATTCTGTTTGATCTGGTGCAGACCGATACGATTCGCAACAGCCTGACGCTGGGCAAGCACGTCCTGGATCAGATCCGCCCGGTGCATCATCTGCACAGTCAGCATACCGAGCAGGCCGCCTTTGCCGTGCTGAAGTCGCCCTCTATTCCCTCCGTGCTGGTTGAAACCTCGTTTATTACCAATCCGCATGAAGAGCAGCTGCTGGGCACTACCGCCTTTCGCCATAAGATCGCCACCGCCATTGCCAGCGGAATTGTTAACTATTTTGCCGCATACGATCGTCGCCAGGCGTGATCCCGGGCTGTGGTAAGCTTACGGCACATTTACAGAGAGAGTGACGCATGAGCAATCCCGATATTTCACGCGTTAAGGCATTTTTGCTGACGCTGCAGGATGAGATCTGCAATCAACTGGCCGCAGCGGATGGCGGCGCAACGTTTGCCGAAGATAGCTGGCAGCGTCCCGGTGGCGGTGGCGGACGCAGCCGGGTTCTGCGTAACGGCACGGTATTTGAGCAGGCCGGGGTCAACTTTTCCCATGTGCATGGCGACCAGATGCCCGCTTCAGCCACCGCGCATCGTCCGGAGCTTGCCGGACGCAGTTTTGAGGCGATGGGCGTTTCACTGGTAGTCCATCCGGAAAACCCCTATGTGCCGACCAGCCACGCTAACGTGCGCTTTTTCATCGCTGAAAAACCCGGTGCCGATCCGGTCTGGTGGTTCGGCGGCGGGTTTGATCTGACGCCTTACTACGGTTTTACCGAGGATGCCATGCACTGGCATCAGACCGCAGCCAATCTTTGCGAGCCGTTTGGCGAGGATGTCTATCCGCGCTATAAAAAATGGTGTGATGACTATTTCCACCTGAAGCATCGCAATGAGCAGCGCGGTATCGGCGGTCTGTTTTATGACGATCTGAACACGCCAGACTTTGACCGCTGCTTTGACTTTATGCAGGCGGTCGGCCGCGGCTATCTGCAGGCCTATCTGCCGATTGTTGCACGCCGTAAAGCACTGCCGTGGGGCGATCGCGAGCGCCAGTTCCAGCTCTACCGCCGCGGGCGTTACGTTGAGTTTAATCTGGTGTGGGACCGCGGCACGCTGTTTGGTCTGCAGACTGGCGGCAGAACCGAGTCAATTCTGATGTCGATGCCGCCGCTGGTGCGCTGGGAATATGACTATCAGCCCGAGCCCGGCTCACCGGAAGCGCAGCTTTATACGGATTTTCTCCCCGTGCGGGAGTGGCTTAGCGGGAGTGGCGCTTAGCAGCGCGGGAGTTGTGCGCTGGGCAGCGCGGGGCTGGGC
>NZ_MIPP01000035.1 GCF_002095385.1 Pantoea eucrina
CCCCTACGGGGGCTAGGGGATGGGCGCATGAATGCGCCGCCTACGGGGGGCGGGGGATAAATGTAGGGGGCGCATTTATGCGCCCCTGACATACCTACGGGGCGTACCCTTGTGCGGGCAGAAGCTGACCATCCAGCCATGCTTTGCCTTCGCGCATCACCAGCCGGCCATCCATAAACCAGCTAATGGCCAGCGGATAGATGGCATGCTCCTGATGCTGCACGCGCGCCGTTATCTCGGCTTCATCATCACCGGGAAAAATCGGTACCCGCGCCTGCAGAACGACCGGACCACCATCCAGCTCATCGGTGACAAAATGCACCGACGTGCCGTGCTCTTTATCGCCGTTCTCCAGCGCCTGGCGATGGGTATGCAGGCCCGGATACTTTGGCAGCAGGGAAGGGTGGATATTCAGCAGGCGATCGTGATAGTGCGCAACAAAGGCGCTGCTGAGGATGCGCATATACCCTGCCAGCACCACCAGATCGGGCTCAAAGGCGTCGATCTCCTGCATCAGCTGGCGATCAAAAGTTTCGCGATCGGGGAAGTCGCCGGGCGACAACGCCAGGCCCGGCACGCTCGCCTGCTGCGCGCGCGTCAGGCCGTAAGCGCTCTCTTTATTACTGAAAACGGCAGCAACGCTGCCGTTGATCCGCCCGCTGGCGCAGGCGTCAAGGATGGACTGAAGATTGCTGCCGTTGCCGGAGATCAGTACAACCAGTTTTTTCATGAATTGATAACCACACGCTCTGCGGAATCAGACGCCTTAATAACGCCGATTTTCCACGCCTGCTCACCGGCATCCTGCATCAGCTGTACCGCTTTGTCTGCTTCATCCGGGCTGAGGGCAATCACCATGCCGACGCCGCAGTTAAAGGTGCGATACATCTCATGGCGGCTGACGTTCCCCGCCTGCTGCAGCCAGCTGAACACCGCCGGCCACTGCCAGCTCTGCTCATCCAGTACCGCCTGCGTATTGTCAGGCAGCACGCGCGGAATGTTTTCCCAGAAGCCGCCGCCGGTAAGGTGGGCAATGGCGTGCACATCAACCTGCTCAATCAGGCTCAGGATATTTTTTACATAGATGCGGGTCGGGGCCAGCAGGTGATCGGCCAGCGATTTACCTTCCAGCTGCTCGCGTTCCGGATCGGTGGCGCTGACTTCCAGAATCTTGCGTACCAGCGAATAGCCGTTGGAGTGCGGGCCGCTTGCCCCCAGGGCAATCAGGACGTCACCATCCTGAACTTTACTGCCGTCGATGATCTCCGATTTCTCCACCACGCCGACACAGAAGCCAGCGACATCATAATCTTCGCCGTGATACATGCCCGGCATTTCCGCCGTCTCTCCGCCTACCAGCGCACAGCCTGACTGCAGGCAGCCTTCGGCAATACCGGTGATCACCGCAGAGGCGGTATCAACGTCCAGTTTGCCGGTAGCGTAGTAGTCGAGGAAGAACAGCGGCTCGGCGCCCTGTACCACCAGATCGTTCACACACATCGCAACCAGATCGATGCCGATACTGTCGTGACGCTTAAGATCCATCGCCAGGCGCAATTTAGTACCGACGCCATCCGTTCCCGAAACCAGCACCGGCTCGCGATATTTCTGCGGCAGCGCACACAGCGCGCCAAAGCCGCCCAGTCCACCCATCACTTCCGGGCGGCGGGTTTTCTTTACTACGCCTTTAATACGGTCAACCAGATCGTTACCAGCATCAATATCAACACCGGCGTCTTTGTAGCTGAGAGAGGTTTTGTCGGTCACTGCGGAATCCCCACGCGATTGCGATTGGTGGCAAAAATTAAGCGCGGCAATTCTAACAGCGCAGGCAAACGTTTGCGAGTCTGATCTCACGCCCGATATTCGTTATGTCAGATTTTCGCGATTCCGCTATTCTCAGGACAGGCAGCCATCCCCCTGCGCAATCCGCTGTGGCGCAAAAGCAAAAAGGCGGTATAATCCGGCGATTTTTTTTTAGCTCAACTCAATTCCGGGAGAATAATCATGAAAATCGTGGAAGTCAGACACCCGCTGGTTAAACACAAACTGGGCCTGATGCGTGAGCATGATATCAGCACCAAACGCTTTCGCGAGCTGGCCTCGGAAGTGGGCAGCCTGCTGACCTATGAAGCCACCGCCGATCTTGAAACCGAACGCGTAACGATTGAAGGCTGGAACGGCCCGGTTGATGTTGATCAAATCAAAGGTAAAAAAATTACCGTCGTTCCTATTCTGCGTGCCGGTCTTGGCATGATGGAAGGGGTACTGGAGCACGTGCCGAGCGCGCGTATCAGCGTGGTGGGTGTCTACCGCGATGAAGAGACGCTGGAGCCGGTGCCCTATTTCCAGAAGCTGGTCTCTAACATCGAAGAGCGCATGGCGCTGGTCGTCGATCCGATGCTGGCGACCGGTGGCTCAATGATTGCCACCATCGACCTGCTGAAAAAAGCGGGCTGCAGCAGCATCAAGGTGCTGGTACTGGTAGCGGCCCCGGAAGGCATTGCCGCGCTGGAGAAAGCGCATCCGGACGTTGAGCTGTACACCGCGTCAGTCGATCAGGGGCTGAATGAGAAAGGCTATATCATTCCTGGTCTCGGCGATGCCGGCGATAAGATCTTCGGAACGAAATAATGTTTACTCCGGGCTATGTTGCTGGTCGCTCTGCCCCCGGGCAGTGCCCGAAACCATTGCCTGCGCCGGTACGCTCCGCGCTGGCTGCGAACCTATTGCCGCCAGCAACGCCCGGCCTGCACCTGCAGGCAGAATATGCATTAGCATTTTTTAAAAAATAGTATTTGAGCAGCCGACCAGAGAGTCGGCTTTTTTTTAACAAAAAAACAGTAATTAACCGCCTGTCATACAGGAAGGGAAGGGGATACGATGACGAGACGTGCCATTGGGGTGAGCGAACGCCCGCCGCTGCTGCAAACCATTCCACTCAGCCTGCAGCATCTGTTTGCGATGTTTGGTGCCACGGTGCTGGTGCCGATCCTGTTTCATATTAACCCGGCGACCGTGCTGCTGTTCAACGGCGCTGGTACGCTGCTCTATCTGTTTATCTGCAAAGGTAAAATTCCTGCCTATCTCGGCTCCAGCTTCGCCTTTATTTCACCGGTACTGCTGCTGCTGCCGCTGGGTTACGAAGTGGCGCTGGGCGGCTTTATCCTCTGCGGTCTGCTGTTCTGCATTGTGGCGCTGATTGTGAAAAAAGCGGGCACCGGCTGGCTGGACGTGATGTTTCCACCCGCCGCGATGGGCGCTATTGTCGCCGTGATCGGGCTGGAGCTGGCAGGCGTGGCGGCCAATATGGCGGGCCTGCTACCGGCGGAAGGTATGGCACCGGACAGCACCACCGTACTGATCTCCATGGTGACGCTGGCGGTTACGGTGTTCGGCTCCGTGCTGTTTCGCGGTTTTCTTGCCATCATCCCGATTCTGATTGGTGTGCTGGTGGGCTATGCGCTCTCATCGATGCTGGGCATTGTTGACTGGCGCAGCGTGGAAAACGCGCCCTGGTTTGCGCTGCCAACCTTCTACACGCCGCGCTTTGAGTGGGCGGCCATGCTGACCATTCTGCCTGCCGCGCTGGTGGTGATTGCCGAGCACGTCGGGCATCTGGTCGTGACGGCAAACATTGTGAAAAAAGATCTGATCCGCGATCCGGGGCTGCACCGCTCTATGTTCGCCAACGGCCTCTCAACCATGTTCTCCGGCTTTTTTGGATCAACGCCCAATACCACCTATGGCGAAAACATCGGCGTCATGGCGATCACCCGCGTTTACAGCACCTGGGTTATTGGCGGGGCAGCGATTTTTGCCATTCTGCTCTCCTGCGTGGGCAAGCTGGCGGCAGCGATTCAGGCGATCCCGGTGCCGGTGATGGGCGGCGTATCGCTGCTGCTGTATGGCGTGATCGGCGCCTCCGGTATTCGCGTGCTGATTGAATCAAAAGTGGACTACAACAAAGCGCAGAACCTGATCCTGACCTCGGTGATCCTGATCATCGGCGTGAGCGGTGCCAAAGTCCATATCGGTGCGGCAGAGCTGAAAGGCATGGCGCTGGCCACGCTGGTCGGCGTTGCGCTGGCGCTGATTTTCCGGGTTATCAATATCTTACGTCCGGAAGAGGTGGTGCTGGAGGCGCAGGAGCAGCAGGATCGCTAAGCGCGGTCGCCGGGCAGGGACGCCTGGTTCATCTCTGCAGAGGATCGTGATAAACTTGCGCCGTTTTCTGCCCGCTCACTTGCTGAGGTACTTCTGAACACGCCGGCACAGCTCTCACTGCCACTCTACTTACCTGATGATGAAACCTTTGCCAGCTTCTGGCCAGGGGACAATCCGTCGCTGCTTGCCGCACTGCGCGGCGCACTGGCGCAGCAACACGGCAGCTATCTCTACTTCTGGTCGCGCGAAGGCGGTGGACGCAGTCACCTGCTGCACGCGGCGTGCGCTGAAATGTCTGCCCGCGATGAAGCGGTAGGCTATGTGCCGCTGGATAAGCGGACCTGGTTTGTGCCGGAGGTGCTGGAAGGCATGGAGAATCTGGCGCTGGTTTGCATCGACAATATTGAGTGTATCGCCGGGGAAGCGGAGTGGGAGATGGCGATATTTGACCTCTATAACCGCATTCTGGAAACCGGTAAAACCCGCCTGCTTATCACCGGCGATCGACCGCCGCGCCAGCTCAGTCTTGGCCTGCCCGATCTGGCCTCCCGTCTCGACTGGGGACAAATCTATCGTCTGCAGCCGCTCTCAGATGAGGATAAATTACAGGCGCTGCAGCTGCGTGCCGGGCTGCGCGGTTTTGAACTGCCGGAAGATGTCGGGCGTTTTCTGCTGAAGCGTCTCGATCGTGAAATGCGCACGCTGTTTGAAACGCTGGATCGTCTCGATCGCGCCTCTATCAGTGCCCAGCGCAAACTGACGATCCCGTTTGTTAAAGAGACGCTCGGACTCTGACGTTATCCTTTCTGATACTGCCGGAAACGCCGCTGCAGCTCACGCAGCTGATCGATACGCGCGTCATAACGCGCCTGCTTCAGGCTGCCAAGCGGCACCTGTGCGCTGGCGCTCCCCAGTGCGGTAATGGCCTGATCGAGCTGGCCGCTGAGCGCCAGGCTCTCCGCCCGCGCTGACAGCTCTTCATCGCGTAATCCCTGCGCCGCCGACGCCTGCGCCAGCAGATCCCAGGCGTTAAGATCGTCCGGATGGGCAAAGGTATAGCGGTTAAGAATGCGGCTGGCGCTGGCGGGCTGTTTCGCTTCCACATAAGCGTTAGCCAGGTTGAGCTGCAGCACCGGATTAGTGCCGCCGCCGCGGGCGCTGCTCAGCATGGCGATCGCCTGCTGCGGCTGGTTGAGCCCCAGATCGATATCGGTCATCAGATCAAGGAACCAGACGTTGTCCGGCTGTTTCGCCAGCAGCGGCGCCAGCGTACGTTTAGCATTCGCAAAATCTTTGGCCTGCAGAAACTGCACCGCTTTGCCATACTGCGCGGCCTGCTGTTCACGCAGATTGCCTTTCGCATACTCATTCAGCAGATCGTCGGTGAGCTGATTGCGGCCGGTAGGATACATGCCAAGCACACGCACCTTCGCCATATAGAAATCCTGCGACGACTGTACCACCACCGGACGCATCTGGTTTGCGCGGTTGCGCGCGTCAGAGAGACGGCTGTCAGGCAGCGGGTGCGTCAGCAAAATTTCCGGCGGGCGGGAGGAGAAGCGCGTCTGGTCGGCAAGCTTTTCCAGGAAAGCGGGCATCGCCTGCGGATCAAAACCGGCACGCTGCAGCACCTGAATGCCGATGCGATCCGCCTCCTGCTCATTGCCCTGCGTAAAGCTGATAATGCCCTGCTGGGTGCCCGCCAGCGTACCGGTCAGCGCCGCCATTCCCGCCTGCGGATTTGCCATCGCCAGCAGAATAGAACCCAGCGCGCCAACCCAGGTCAGCGGCGCGCTGCGTTTCTGCTCCTCCATGGCGCGCGCCAGATGGCGCTGCGTCACGTGTGAAATCTCATGCGCCATCACCGAGGCGAGCTGGCTCTCATTATCGGTATAGCGGAACAGTGAGGCGTGCAGCACCACGTTGCCGCCAAAAAAGGCAAAGGCGTTAAGCTCGTCATTCTGGATCAGGAAAAAGTGAAACGGCGTGCGCACTGAACCGGCGTGCGCGACCAGACGCTGCCCCAGTTCATTAATGTACTGGTTCAGCAGCGGATCCTGAATCAGTGGCGCACTGGCCCGCAGCTGGCGCACGTAAAAATCGCCCATCTGCAGTTCCTGATTAATCGATAGCGTGGAACCCGCCGTCGTGCCGATATCGGGCAGATTATCACTGAGGTCGGCGCGTGCGCTGAAGGCGGGCGTCAGCAGCAGCGCAGGAATGAGGGTAGCCAGTACAGAGATACGCAGTCGGTTTAACATGCCTCGATCCTGATGATGCTCATCTGTCGCCGGACAGAAGAGAGGGTAAATGTTCGATGTGAATCGGGTTTTCTGCTCTGTCGCTATCTTAACCGCAGGCCGCCGGGTTGCAAAGAGAGCGGTCGCAGAAGCGCAAAACAGAGCGTGCAGAGCGATGAGTCGCTGATTTGCCGCAAAAAACTGAACAGTAATGCAGCGACAGGCATAAGGTTATGCTGCGATAAATTCAAAGTTACGTAAAGTTGCTCAAAAATATTGAATCTGGCATGGATTTTTCCAGGTATTCTCTGAAAAACAGGGCTGGCCTGGCCTTAACTATCACTCTGTTCCATCAGCTTTTTTTATCATCAGCGCGGGATAAAAACGGACCTTAACAGAAATTAATGGTCAGGATTGATCCGTTCGTCAACCCGTGCAGTAAGCATAAGTAAACCGATTTCCCGGCCAGCCTATTCTGCAGCGCTGCCGCGATGACCATCGAATTCCCTGTTTAATCAGCACTGCTAATTATGTTGCGCGCAACTAAAGCGTGATGACACCGCGCCGGTCAGTCACGCCGTTCCGCATGCGCTGTGGTATAGATAAGGCACTTTTTTTCCCCCTATGAACTGTTAATACACGTGCCGTGTATGCCGGAGAGTATGTATGCGTTCAGCAGTAAGCTATGCCCTGATTGCTGTTCTGGGAGGCGTGGTCGGAGCAGGAATAATTAAAGGAGACGACCTCTATCAGCGTGTAGCGAAACATTTTACCGCTGAGCCTGCCGATCCCGAAGGATTCTGGAGCACGCCCGCCATTGAAGGCTATGGCAAAATTCATTATGAAGCGGATGCCGCATTTAAGCCGGCGGCCGGCCTGAGCAATAAGGTGGTTTTCCAGCTCACCAAAAATGAGGGTGACATCAAACGTCCTAACCTCGGGCTGGAGCGGGTTGCGCGCGTGGTTAACCTCTACGTTGCCTCCGGCGTTCCTGTTGATCAGCTGGAATTTGTTGTCTCTATGACCGGTGATGCGACGCCTGCCACGCTGGATGACAGCCACTTCAGACAGTTTTATGGCGTCGATAACCCTAATCTGCCGCTGATCAATGCGCTGAATAAGCTGGGCGTAAAAGTGTCCGTATGCGATCAGTCTGTTGCCTTTCACCACTATCCCAACGCCTGGATCGATCGTTCCGTGATCCATGCGCTCTCCAGCCCGACTACGGTCTCCACGCTGGAAAATCAGGGCTATGCCCTTTTGCAGATGTAATCGTTTCGGTTAAGGAGAAACAGAATGCGTGTAGCGTCTTATATTGTTATCGCCGCGCTGGCAGGATTTGTCGGCGGCAATGTGTTACAGCTTCCTGAGCTGGTGGATAAGGTCAGCGGTAAATTCGCCGATAAAAAAGCGGAGCCTGCTGACTTCTGGAGCACGCCGGCAATCGCCGGCTATGGCAAAATTCACTTCGTGAATACGCCTGACTACAACCCGGCAACGACGCCGGGGCTGAGCAATAAAATTGTGTTTCAGATCAACCGCAGCGAAGGCGATATTCACCAGGCTAACCTGGGCCTGGAGCGCGTGGCACGCGTGACCAACCTCTATTATGCTGCGGGCGTGCCGCTTAATCAGCTAAACTTTGTGGTCTCTATCAACAGCGATGCCGTACCGGCTGCGCTGAACAACGAGCAGTTTCATAAGGCGTACGGTTTTGATAACCCGAACCTGAAACTGATCGATGAGCTGAAAAAAGCGGGCGTTAAAGTCACTATCTGCGACCAGTCCGTGGCGTTTCACCAGCTGCAGCGTGACTGGATCGATACCCGCGTGACCCATACGCTCTCCAGCGGCACGACGGTTGCTACGCTGCAGAATGAAGGATACGCCTTTTTGATGCTGTAACATGCGCTGACAGCGGTGCAGGCCGCTGTCACTTCTCTGCCTCCCTCCGTAAACCGATCCAGCGTAAAACAGAGTTCTGTTGCCAGAGCAGCAGGATGATCCGTGCTGAAACGACCTGAGCGGTGTACACTTATGTGTCTCTCATAACAACAAGTGACCCCCTCAATCACCACAGCGTCAGGCACGAAATCTATGAAGCAACCTATCCGCGCGGCAGCGTTATGCTGATGCGAATCCGGCCCAAAACTGACCTGCGGACGCTGATCGCGCTGCTGGCAATAATCAGTATTGTCATTACGCTGGCGAACACGCTTTATGCGACCTGGCGCGTGCAGCGTATGGTGCTGATTGAAACCACGCTGGAAGCCAATCGCGCCTATGCGACCAAGCTGGCGACCACCACGGAACTTTTCTTTCAGCAGGCACAGTCGCAGCTGCACTTCAGCGCTAATCTGCTGGGTCAGGCGTTTGATGATGAAGCACTTGCGCAGCAGGAAGTGAATCGCCTGCGCGAGCAGACCAGCAGTTTTAACTCCGTTGCGGTGGTGGACAGTAATGGCATCGTTAAAGCGATTTCACCGGAATCCCTGACGCTGAAAGGCATGCAGCTCACCAGTCAGGCGTCACGGGAAGCGCTGTCGCAGCGGCAGCCGCTGGTCAGCCGGGCAGTGATTTCAGCCGCAAACAACCTGATCGTGTTTGTTTCATGGCCGATCTGGAACAGCGAAGGGCGCTATCTGGGGTACGTGGGCGGCACGCTCTATCTGAAGAAAAAAAGCATCCTGAATGCGCTGCTGGGCGAGCAATATTATCGCGACGGGACGCAGGTCTTTGTTCTGGACCGCAATAATCAGGTGCTTTATCACCAGAACAGCCAGCTGGTGGGTAAAAGCGTGCCGGCGATTATCAGCGAACGCGAGCGGGCGGAGCGCAGCAGCGGTACCGCGCAGATCACAGAGAACAGCAGCAATAAGCTGATTGGCTACGCTGTGGTGCCCGGTACCGGCTGGATGGTCGTGGCGCTTAAGCCTGCGGCACTCACGCTGGCGCCGCTTTCCGGTCTGCTGCTGAACGTGCTGAAAAACTCGGTGCCGTTTGCGCTGCTGACGCTGCTGGTAGCGATTGTGCTGGCGCGGCTGATCGCGCTGCCGCTCTGGCAGCTGTCGCGGAAAGCCAGCCAGATGGATACGCAGGGGGTGTCGGCAGAGATCGGCGGCATCCGTGCGTGGTACTTTGAGGCGGCGCAGGTAAAGCGGGCGCTGCTGACCGGTATCGGACTGGTACAGGATAAAATCGGCCGGCTTAACTCAGAAGTACAAAGCGATCCTCTGACGCAGCTGCTCAACCGGCGGGGATTGCACGCCGTGCTCGACTATTTTGAGGCGATGCAGCAGCCATTTGCCGTGCTGGCGCTGGATATCGACCACTTTAAGCGGGTAAATGATAATTTTGGCCACGGCGCGGGTGATAACGTCATTAAGCAGGTGGCGCAGACGTTACGCAGTAACGCCCGTCAGACGGATGTGGTCTGCCGTAACGGCGGCGAAGAGTTTCTGATGCTGCTGCCGGCTACCACGGTCGAAGAGGCGCGGGTTATCGCCGAGCGGGTGCGCGTCAGCATTGCGGAGAGCTGGATCGATCCGCCCGGCCATATCACGCTCTCGGTGGGCATCGCCTGCTGGCAGCCGCAGCAGGGCACGCAGGAGGAGAGTCTCCGGCAGGCGGATGCGGCGCTCTATCAGGCCAAGCACGCCGGACGAAACTGTGTGATGATTGCCGGCCATAACGCACTGGTCAGCAGTATTATGCGCTGATGTGCGGATCGATAAGCGGGCGGCAGCGTGCCGTGCCGGGGCAGTAAAAGGATAAGGTTGATGTTGTCTCTGTTGTTTCATTGGTACAAGCGTCGCTTCAGCGATCCGCAGGCGATTGGCCTGCTGGCGATCCTGCTGGCGGCGTTCTGCATTCTGTTTTTCTTTAGCGGGCTGCTGGCGCCGCTGCTGGTGGCGCTGGTGCTGGCTTATCTGCTGGAGTGGCCCGTAGTGCGGCTGCAGCGTATCGGCTGCAGCCGCAGCTGGGCAACCAGCATCGTGTTAATACTCTTCGCCGGCATTCTGCTGATTATGGTACTGATAGTGGCGCCGGTTGCCTGGCAGCAGGGCATTAACCTGACGCGCGATCTGCCCAACATGCTCAATAAACTCTATGTCTCAGCGGCTGCACTGCCACAGCGTTTTCCGGCACTGGTAGATGCAGGCATTATCGATATCATCGTAGAGAATCTGCGCAGCCGCCTGACTGGCCTGGGTGAATCCCTGGTGCGCTATTCACTGGCCTCGCTGGTCGGTCTGATGACGCTGATGATCTATCTGGTGCTGGTCCCGCTGATGGTGTTTTTCCTGCTGAAAGATAAAGAGCAGATGCTGAACGCAGTACGGCGCGTGCTGCCGCGTAATCGCGGGCTGGCGGGCACGGTATGGAAAGAGATGAATCAGCAAATCACCAACTATATTCGCGGCAAAGTGCTGGAGATGGTGGTGACAGGCGTCGTCAGCTGGATCGCCTTTTTAGTGCTGGGGCTCAATTACGCGCTGCTGCTGGCGGTGCTGGTGGGCGTTTCGGTGCTGATCCCTTACGTGGGCGCGCTGGCCGTTACGCTGCCGGTCATTGGCGTCGGGCTGTTTCAGTGGGGGCTTAGCAGCGATTTCTGGACGCTGATGGTGGTGTATCTGGTGATCCAGGCGCTGGATGGCAACGTACTGGTGCCGGTGCTGTTTTCAGAAGCGGTAAATCTGCATCCGCTGGTGATTATTCTCTCCGTGGTCATTTTTGGCGGACTGTGGGGCTTCTGGGGCGTATTTTTTGCTATTCCGCTGGCCACGCTGGTAAAAGCGGTTGTACGCGCCTGGCCGGAAACCACGCCGGAACGGCAGATCGCAGAGTAAGAAATAGCGGGAAGCGGTGCGCAGCAAAGGCGCACCGCTTTTGATCAGGCAGACTTCACGTAATCAAGCACGATATCGTGATGGTCTGCGGTTTTAAAGCTGTCGAACACCTTTTCCACTTTACCATCCTGACCAATCAGGAAACTGATGCGGTGGATGCCGTCGTAGCTTTTGCCCATAAATGACTTCTCACCCCAGACGCCAAACTGCTCGCACACCTGGTGATCTTCATCAGAAAGCAGCGTGAAATTCAGCAGCTCTTTCTCAACAAAACGGGACAGTTTTTCCGGCTTGTCGGTGCTGATACCCAGTACCTCTACGCCCGCTTTTTTCAGCTCGTCCATGTTGTCACGCAGGCCGCAGGCTGAGTAGTACAGCCTGGCGTCATCGCTTTCGGGTAGAAATAGACCAGAACACGCTGTCCCTGGAAGTCGGCCAAATTTACTTGTTCGCCATCCTGATCGGGCAAGCTAAATTTCGGTGCGGTATCACCGGCTTTCAGTGGATTCATCACAACTCTCCGTTTTTTGTTCATGCTGCGGGTATGACACCCGGCAGTGCCTGCTGGCTGGCCGGACGTTTACCTCAGGGTTATTTCACAACACGTTATGCTGCTGCAACAGAGTGTGTGGCGAAATAACCCGGAGCCTGATTACAGGACATTGCTGCTGTCGTCGGTGACACTATAGAGGCGAATTGAGCCTTGTGCATGCAGTTCTTCACACAGCTGATTAAACGCCTGCTCTATCGGTGCGCTTACCCGGTTTGCCGGACTGTGTGCTGTCATCTGAATATAGAGTACCGGCTGTTCATTGTCCTGAGCCGGGTTAATACGCGACACCAGCTCAGCGATGTTCAGCTGATGTTTATCAAGCAGATCGGTAAAGCGCTCAATAATGCGTGGCGAATCGGGCACTTCTACCTGAATCCGGACCGTCACTGGCATCGGTGGCGTCGCGCGCGCGTTTGTCCGCTTCATTACGATCAGCAGCTCCAGCTCAGCGCCTTTCATCGGCAGCGTGGATTCAATCAGCGTAATGGCGTTCCAGCTGCCGGAAAGCAGCATAATAAAGGTGAACTCATCGCCGAGCATCGCCAGACGGCTATCTTCTATATTGCAGCCGCAACTGCTGACGTGGCGGGTAATGGCGTTAACGATACCCGGACGATCGACGCCAAGAGCAGTGATGACCAGATGATGCGGCTGTGGCTGCGACAAAATGAGTTTTCCTGTACGTTCGCTAATAACTATAAGGTAAACATAAAAAAAACTGCTGACAAGCGCGGGAATGGGCTGGCTCGCTTGCTTTTCTTTGAAGGTAAAACGTAACATGAGGCACTTGTTTGTCGAGGGGATAGCCCATGTTCACCGGAAGTATTGTTGCACTCATTACGCCTATGAATGACCAGGGCCAGGTTTGCCGCCCGAGTCTGAAAAAACTGATTGATTATCATGTCGCCAGCGGAACCGCAGCGATCGTTTCTGTTGGCACCACCGGCGAATCTGCAACGCTCAGCCATGAAGAGCATGGTGACGTGGTGATGCAAACCCTGGAGCTGGCCGATGGCCGTATTCCGGTTATCGCCGGAACGGGCGCTAACGCCACTGCCGAAGGGATCTCTCTGACAAAACGCTTTACCGGCACCGGCGTGGTCGGCTGCCTGACCGTGACGCCTTATTACAATCGTCCGACTCAGGAAGGGCTTTACCAGCACTTCAAAGCGATTGCGGAAAGCACCGATCTGCCGCAGATGCTCTATAACGTTCCGTCGCGTACCGGCTGCGATATGCTGCCGGAGACCGTGGCGCGCCTGGCTGAAATTAAAAATATTATCGGTATTAAAGAAGCGACCGGGAACTTATCGCGGGTTTCACAGATCCAACAGCTGGTTGGTGACGAGTTCATTATTGTCAGCGGCGATGATGCCACTGCGCTGGATTCCATGCAGCTGGGCGGCAAAGGCGTCATTTCTGTCACCGCTAACATTGCGGCGCGTGAAATGGCTGAACTCTGTGCGCTGGCGCAGGAAGCAAATTTGCCGAAGCGCGTCACCTGAATCAGCGTCTGATGCATCTGCACCAGACGCTTTTCTGTGAGCCCAATCCTATTCCGGTAAAATGGGCCGCAAAACAGCTGGGATTGATCGCGGATGACACGCTGCGCCTGCCAATGACGCCGCTGACCAGCGCGGGCCAGGAAAAAACGGCGCAGGCACTTATCAAAGCGGGTCTGCGTTAATTTAGGGAGAATCAATGAGTTTTTCAGTTAAGCGCTCGACGCTGGTAACGGTAGCAGGTCTCTCCACTCTGATGCTGCTGACAGCCTGTTCCAGCGATCAGCGTTACAAGCGCCAGGTAAGCGGCGATGAGTCCTATCTTCAGACGCCTGAACTGCGCGATCTGAACGCGCCGGCAGGGGCAATACTGCCGATACAGAACGGCGACTATGAGGTTCCGCATCGCGTAGCTAATGGCGCGCTGGGTAAAGCACTCGATATTCGTCCGCCGGCACAGCCGCTGGCGCTGATGAACGGTACGCGCGCGCAGTTCACCGGTAATACTGGCGTACTGGCGCTGGAAAGCAGTCGCGGTTCTATCTGGTCACAGGTGGTCAACGTGGTGCAATCCTACAAGTTCCCGATTGCCCAGCGTAACGATGCCGGGCAGCAGCTCACCACCGACTGGGTGCAGTGGAACCGCGCAGATGAAGATAATCAGTATCGCGGCCGCTATCAGATCAGCGTGCAGAATCAGGGGTATCAGCAGGTCCTGACGGTGCGTCTGCTTGAGCTGCAGCAGCAGGGTGAGACGGTAACGTCACCGGCACAGGTTCAGCGCTATACCGGCCAGATGCTCAACGATCTCAGTACCGGTCTGGATAAGATCGATACTGCCAGTCAGGATGCTGCCGCCGGACGTGCGACCGGACAGATCGACGTCCAGAGCGGTGCAGATGAAACCGGCCTGCCGCTGCTGATCCTGCGCTCGCCGTTTAACGTCACCTGGCAGCGACTGCCGGCGGCGCTGCAGCGTGCTGGCATGGAAGTGACGGATGACAACCGTTCGCAGGGCAGTCTGAAAGTGACCTATAAGCAGCCGGGCAGCAGCGCGTTTGACGCGATTGGCGCCAAAGATCCGGAGCTGCCGAACGGTGACTATAAGCTGCAGGTCGGCGACCTTGATAACCGCAGTAGTCTGCAGTTTATCGATCCTAAGGGTCACGTGCTGACCCAGGCGCAGAACGATGCGCTGGTGGCCGTCATGCAGGGCGCACTGAATAAATAATTGTGTAAAGGCCGGAGATTCTCCGGCCTTTTTGTTTTGATTTTGGCATAATGGCGCCCGGCGAGGTAAACGATTGCGTCACGCAGTCGTCGCGCGGTGGAACACCGCTGAACACGGGTTATTTCATGTCTGGAGTTAACAAGATGCAAAAGCGAGCTGAGTTGTATCGCGGTAAAGCGAAAACCGTATACAGTACCGACAATCCGGATTTGCTGGTACTTGAGTTCCGCAACGATACATCAGCAGGAGACGGGGCACGAATCGAACAGTTTGATCGTAAAGGCATGGTAAACAACAAGTTTAACCACTTTATTATGACCAGACTGCAGGAATCGGGCATTCCTACTCAGATGGAAGCGCTGCTGTCTGATAACGAAGCGCTGGTGAAAAAGCTGGAGATGGTGCCGGTAGAGTGCGTGATCCGCAACCGCGCGGCCGGATCGCTGGTCAAACGCCTTGGGGTGGAAGAGGGCATGCTGCTCAGTCCGCCGCTGTTTGATCTCTTCCTGAAAGATGACGCCAAACATGATCCCATGGTCAACGAGTCTTACTGCGAAACCTTTGGCTGGGTCAGTAAAGCGAACCTGGCGCGTATGCAGGAGCTGACGTATAAAGCCAACGAGGTGCTGAGCAAACTGTTTGATGATGCCGGTCTTATCCTGGTCGATTTCAAGCTGGAGTTTGGTCTGTTTAACGGCGAAGTCACGCTGGGCGACGAGTTCTCACCCGATGGCGCGCGTTTGTGGGACAAAGAGACCATGGACAAAATGGATAAAGACCGTTTCCGTCAGAGCCTTGGCGGCGTCGTGGAAGCGTATGAAGCTGTAGCACACCGCCTCGGGGTCAAACTCGACTAAACCGCATTACGCGGCAGGTGCTATCGGGTCGTCTCTGCAGACGGCCCTTTTTTATATCCGTCATCTGCCTGCCTGCAACGCTGGTGATTATGCCTGGCGCCATCTAAAATCATGCCTATCTGAAGATAAATAAACAGGAGCAGGCCATGCGCTGGCAAGGGCGTCGTGAAAGCGACAATGTGGAAGATCGTCGCGGCGAATCATCAGGTTTTGGCGGTGGCGGGCGACAGATCCGGCTGCCGCGCGGGAAAGGCGGCATTATCCTGCTGGTCGTTGTGGCGGTGGCCGGATATTACGGCTATGACCTTACCGGACTGCTGGGCGGCGGTGGCAGCGCACCGGTGCAGCAGCGCCAGGTGGACTCCGCGCAGGATAACGAGGCGGCGAAATTTACCTCGGTGATCCTCGCGACAACCGAAGATACCTGGGACAAGCTGTTTAAGCAGATGAACAAACAGTATGTGCCACCAAAACTGGTGATGTATCGCGGCGTGACGCGCACCCACTGCGGAACCGGCCAGGCGGCGATGGGGCCGTTTTACTGTCCGGCTGACCAGAGCGTCTATATCGACCTCTCTTTCTATGATGAGATGAAAACCAAACTCGGCGCAGGCGGCGACTTTGCGCAGGGCTACGTCATTGCGCATGAGGTGGGTCACCATGTGCAGAAGCTGCTGGGTATTGAGCCGAAAGTACGTGAAATGCAGCAGGGCGCCAGTGAGAAACAGGTGAATCAGCTGTCGGTGAAAATGGAGCTGCAGGCGGACTGCTTTGCCGGCGTCTGGGGCCACTATATGCAGCAGCAGAACATTCTGGAAGTGGGCGATCTGCAGGAAGCGCTTAACGCGGCCGAAGCGATTGGTGACGACCGCCTGCAGCAGCAGAGCCAGGGGCGCGTAGTGCCGGACAGCTTTACGCACGGCACATCTGAACAGCGCTATACCTGGTTTAAACGTGGTTATGACGGCGGCGATCCGGGCCAGTGCAACACCTTCGCCACTAACTGATGTCCTGTGCGGTTATCACGGCGGCGATGCAGCAGGCAGGCATCCGCCGCTTAGCGGTTATAGCAGGTGATGCAGAGTGGGCGCGCGAGCAGGCCGGTCTATGGCAGCAGGCGCTGCCGGGTGACTGGATCACGCTCAGCAGCGCCTGCGACCTGACGCCGCACGTTGCCCCGACAGCGCTGCGAACGCTGCTGGGACGTGAATTTACCCATGCGCTGTTCGATGCGCGGCACGGCTTTCACGCTGAGGCTTTTGCCGCGCTGGCCGGTACGCTGCGCGCCGGCAGCTGGCTGCTGCTGCTGACGCCGCCGTGGGAGAGCTGGGCGACAGTTGCCGATGCGGACAGCCTGCGCTGGGCCGATGTCGCAGAGCCCATCGCCACGCCCCGTTTTATACATCGCCTGCAGCAGCTGATGCTGAAAGATGACGAGGTGCTGCTGCAGCGCCAGCATCTGCCGGTACGTCAGCCGGCCGCAGGTGTCTGGCCGCGCTGGCAATGCCAGGCGCCACAGCAGCAGGCGGCTATTCTTGCTCAGCTGCAGGCGATCGCTTCCGGGGTGGCGGTGGTTACCGCACCGCGCGGGCGCGGCAAGTCGGCGCTGGCCGGCATGCTGGCACGTAATACAACGCACGCGCTGGTCACCGCTCCGGCGAAGGTGTCAACAGAGGTGCTGGCGCAGTTTGCCGGCGAGCAGTTTTCCTTTATGGCCCCTGATGCGATCCTGCAGCAGCCGATCGATCCGCTGCCTGCATGGCTGATCGTTGATGAGGCAGCCGCGATCCCGGCGCCGCTGCTGCAGCAGCTGGTTGCACGCTTTCCGCGTGTGCTGCTGACCACAACCGTGCAGGGGTACGAGGGCACCGGACGCGGTTTTTTGCTGCGCTTCTGCGCCACCCTGCCTGGCGTTCACTATTTCACGCTGGATGAGCCCCTGCGCTGGTGCGCTAAGGATCCACTGGAGCAGTGGCTCAACCGCGCGCTGCTGTTTGAAGAAGCGGACCGCGCCGCGCCGGCATCAGAAATCACGTTATACCGAGCGATGCCGGATGCGCACCCCGCCGCGCTGGAGGCGGGCTATCGTCTGCTGGCGAGCGCGCACTATCGCACTTCGCCGCTCGACCTGCGCCGCCTGCTGGACGCGCCGGGGATGCAGCTCTGGCTGGCTGGCGCAGCAGAGAGCGTGGCCGGTGCCTGTGGCTGGTTGAAGAGGGCGGACTGGATGCAGAACTGGCGCAGGCTGTCTGGGCCGGCACGCGTCGCCCGCGCGGTAATCTGGTCGCGCAGTCACTGGCGGCACACGCCGGTTTCAGCGCGGCGGCGACGCTGCGCTCTCTGCGTATCAGCCGCATTGCGGTGACGGCCGCCCGCCGTCAGCAGGGCATTGGCCGGGCGCTGGTTTCACAGGCGCGTCACCAGGCCGCCGGCTGTGATTTTCTCTCGGTGAGCTTTGGTTACACGGCGGCGCTGTGGCGCTTCTGGCACGCCTGCGGCTTTACGCTGGTGCGGGTCGGATCGCAGCGTGAAGCGAGCAGCGGCTGCTACGCCGCGATGGCCATCTGCGCACTGACGCCGGCCGGGAAACTGCTGCAGACGCAGGCGGCGCAGCGTCTGGCGCGCGATGCTGTCTGGCTGAACGATCTCATCGATTTACCGCTGCCGGACGGAGCGGGGCTGTCGCAGGATATTAATGAAGAGGATGTGGTGCTGCTGGCAGGTTTTGCCTGGGCACAGCGCCCGTTCGAGGCGAGCTATGCGGTGCTGCAGCGGCTGGTGCGCATACAACCACAGCCGTTAATGCAGGCCATACTGCTTCAGAAACAGACGCTGAGCGAGGCGGGCAGCAGCGCTGGTCTCAGCGGCCGCAGGGCGGTGGTACAGCGGCTGCGTCAGGAGACGGCTGAGGCGCTTGAACGGCTCGATCCGCAGGCAGCGCAGGCCTGGCAACAGCGGCTGACGTTGTTGCAATAAATCAGCGCTCTTGTTCAAATTTTCCCGGTATCACTCTGCTGGCTGCGGCGTATAGTGAATACAGGAGGTCAGTATGGCTTTACGATATGTAGTTGTTCAGCAGCCGGCGCAGGCTGCTCAGCTTTTTTTGCTTTACCACGGCGCTGATGATAACCCTGATGCGATGGCACAGATTGGCACCTGGTTTGCTCAGGCGTTTCCGGACGCGCAGGTGGTGTCAGTAGGTGCGCCTTATACCGGTAGTGTGCCGCAGGGCCGCCAGTGGTTTATGGACTATCCCGCTCAGGATCGCTCGCCGCAGCAGTGTGTCGATGCGGTCATGCCGCTATTTATCGAGTCTGTCCGGCACTGGCAGCGTACTGCTGGCGTCCGGCCCGAAGCGACGGCGCTGGTCGGGTTCTCGCAGGGCAGCACCATGGTTCTGGAGGGCGTAAAAGCGCAGCCGGAGCTGGCGGGACGGGTGGTGGCGTTTAGCGGGCGCTATACCACGCTGCCGGAACGCGCCAGCAGGCGTAATACCATTCATCTTATTCACGGCGATGATGACGAACAGGTACCGCTACAGCATGCTGAAGCGGCGAACCAGCGTCTGACCGAGCTGGGCGGCGATGTGACGCTGGATGTGGTGAACGATCTGCCGCATGCGATAGATGAACGCAGCATGGCGCGGGCGCTGCATCATCTGCGCTATACCATACCGCGCCGCTATTTTGATGAAGCATTGAGCGGCGCCAAACCCAACGACGACGACGTTGTGATGTTTTTATAGGGGGCGGGTGGCATTAATGCCGCCCCTACAATTTCGTAGGGGGCGCATTTATGCGCCCCTGGGTATTTACGCGTCCATCGCCCATTTGCGGCCAGGGCGGCATGAATGCCGCCCCTACAATAACCCGTAGGGGGCGCATTTATGCGCCCCTGGTGTATTCATGCGCCCCTGATGTTTTTACGCGCCCCTGGCCTATTTTTTCTTTGGCCAGTCATCTTCATCATCCCACTTATCGTTGAAATCACGATGCGGGGGTAAATCCGGCCGGTTATCCATATATTTCTTATGATCGATGCGCTTGAGATCTTTATAGACGTTCATCAGTACGCCCACCATCAGCACAATCACCAGGATCCACCAGTACTCTTTTAACCACTCCATGCCCCGTCTCCTTGTTTATATGCGGTCAGGCGATCAGCTGCTCCATAATGCGCTGATACATGCGGCTCAGCAGCTGCAGATCTGACGCTTTGACGCACTCATTGATTTTATGAATTGTGGCGTTAACCGGGCCAAGCTCCACTACCTGCGCTCCCATACGGGCAATAAAGCGTCCGTCAGAAGTGCCGCCCGTGGTCAACAGCTGCGGCTTAATTTCATTATAGTGCGTTACGGCGTTTACCACGGCATCGACCAGCCTGCCGCGTGACGTCAGGAAGGGCTGTCCGGAAACGGTCCACTCCAGCGTATAGCGCAGCTGATGGCGGTCCAGCAGTTCTGTCACGCGATCTTTAATCATCTGATCGGTCAGCTCGGTGCTGAAGCGAAAGTTAAACTGGACAAAAAATTCGCCAGGAATAACGTTATTGCTGCCGGTACCCGCCTGCACATTCGCAATCTGCATGCTGGTTGGCGGAAAGAATGCGTTGCCCTGATCCCACTCGGTGGCCACCAGCTCATTCAGCGCCGGCATGGCACGGTGTACCGGATTATCCGCCAGGTGCGGGTAGGCGACATGGCCCTGCACGCCGTGCAGCGTCAGGTTTGCGGTCATTGAACCGCGCCGGCCATTTTTCACCACATCCCCGACGATCTCTGTACTGGAGGGCTCACCCACCAGGCAGTAATCCAGGCGTTCATGACGCGCCATCAGGCGCTCCACCACTTTGACCGTGCCGTTGACCGCGCTGGCCTCTTCATCGGAGGTGATCAGAAACGCCAGGCGGCCCTTGTGCTGCGGATGCGCAGCGACAAAACGTTCAGCGGCGACCACCATCGCTGCCAGCGAGCCCTTCATATCGGCGGCACCGCGCCCAAACAGCATGCCATCGCGGATAGTGGGCTCAAACGGCGGGTTGATCCAGCGGTTTGCATCACCGGGCGGAACGACATCAGTGTGTCCGGCAAACGCCAGGGTTTCACCGTGACCGCGCGTGGCCCAGACGTTCAGCGTGTCATTAATATGCATCTGCTCAATCTGAAAACCGATCGCCTCCAGGCGGGCGATCAGCAAGGCCTGACAGCCCGCATCATCCGGACTTAGCGAAGGGCGACGGATGAGCTGCTGAGCCAGCTCAATAACCGGACAGAACATGTTATGACTTCTCCTGAATAAAAGCGTGGTAAAGATCGGCGCTGTAGCCCGGCAGCAGGCTGCCATCGGGGGCGGCAAGCAGCGGACGTTTAATGATGGCAGGCTGTGCCAGCATCACGGCGCTGGCGCTGGCGGCATCCTTAATCTCGGCACGTTCTGCTTCCGGCAGCCTGCGCCAGGTGGTACCGCGCGTATTCAGCAGGGCTTCATAGCCAAGCCGATCGATAAAGTGCTGCAGCAGCGCGGCATCCAGTCCATCCGCGCGATAATCGTGAAACCGGTAGTCGATGCCGGACACGGTTAGTGCATTGCGCGCTTTTTTTACGGTGTCGCAATTTTTGATTCCGTACATCACCCACTGCGCTGTCATAGCTGTTTCCCGTTCTGCAAAAAAATCTGCGCGCGAGTTTACCACAGCGGGGTGCGCGCGGTGAGCGTCAGTGGATATTGCCTGCATTTTTCATCATCTGCGGCCTTTAATCGAAAACGCTAATCAGGACCAGTAAGCGCTTTCATTCTGAGCGCAAACTGCCCGCTGTCTTATTATCAGGCCGGTAAGGATTATCTTAATCACGGAATTGTGCTACAGGATGAAAAAACATTATTTTTCATTCTGAACAGAAGCTTGCAGAAATGTGCGTTACGGCACAAAAAAGAAAAATTGCAGCTTTTCCCCGCGTCTGCCGATAGTGATAAGAGGTGGAAACGTATTCACCTGCAGAAAAAAGCGGCGTACAATTGCCATCACAATAAGAGAGGTTGTTATGGTTGAATATGAACTGGGGAACTGGAAAGAATTTATCGAAGCGATGTTACGTAAGTAACGCGTGACGAGGAAAGCAGGGCGTTTCCCCCCTTGCTGCGATTCTGACCACACACATCAATAGAGCCG
This sequence comes from Pantoea eucrina, assembly GCF_002095385.1. Lineage (GTDB taxonomy): Bacteria > Pseudomonadota > Gammaproteobacteria > Enterobacterales > Enterobacteriaceae > Pantoea > Pantoea eucrina. Next base: position 21,572 of record NZ_MIPP01000035.1, read on the forward strand.
CCGGGAGCCTCTCCCGGCGGCTTTTTTCATGCCGGCTAAACGTGCGATTTCTCACGCAGCGGAAAGCGACGCCGGACCAGCACAAAGAACAGAGGTACAAAGAAAATAGCCAGCAGCGTGGCTGTCAGCATACCGCCCAGAACGCCAGTCCCTACCGCATGCTGACTGCCTGAACCCGCGCCGCTGCTGATCGCCATCGGCAGAACGCCAAACATAAAGGCAAGCGAAGTCATTAATATCGGACGCAGGCGCTGACGCGAGGCTTCCAGAGTGGCCTCCTTTAACTCACGGCCTTTGCTGTTGATCTCATTCGCAAACTCCACGATCAGAATCGCGTTTTTCGCCGAAAGCCCGATCACCGTCAGCAGCCCGACCTGAAAATAGACATCGTTTTCCAGTCCGCGCAGCCATGTTGCCAGCAGAGCACCGACAACACCCAGCGGCACAACCAGCATCACCGAAAAGGGAATAGACCAGCTTTCATAGAGCGCAGCGAGACACAAAAACACCACCAGCAGCGAAATAGCATAGAGCGCCGGGGCCTGCGCGCCGGATAATCGTTCCTGATAAGATGCGCCGGTCCACTGGAAGCCTACCCCGAGCGGCAGCTGCGCCACCAGCTTCTCCATCTCATCCATGGCGGTTCCGCTGCTGACGCCGCTGGCCGCTTCGCCAACAATTTCCAGCGAGGCGTAGCCGTTATAGCGCTCCAGGCGCGGTGAGCCGGTTTCCCAGCGGCTGGTGGCAAACGCAGAGAAGGGCACCATGCCGCCGCTGCTGTTGCGCACGTACCATTTATTGATATCGCCGGGCAGCATACGAAACTCCGGTGCCGACTGCACATAGACCTTTTTAACCCGGCCGCGATCGAGAAAATCATTCACATAGGTCGATCCCCAGGCGGTAGAGAGGGTCTGGTTGATGGTGTCCAGCGAGACGCCGAGCGCCTGCGCTTTGCGCTGGTCGATATCGATCTGCAGCTGCGGCGTATCGTCCAGGCCATTATGCCGCACGCGCGACAGCGCCGGATCGGCTGACGCCAGCGCCAGCAGCTTATCGCGCATCGCCATCATCTGCGTGTGCCCGATACCGCTGTGATCCTGCAGCTGCAGATCAAAGCCCGAGGAGCTGCCCATGCCGCTGATGGCCGGGGGGCTGCTGGCGACCACGCGTGCTTCAGCAATCGCGGCAAATGCGCGGGTAGCGCGCTCAATAATGGCAAAAGAGGTGCGGTCGTCACCGGGACGTTGATCCCAGGGCGTGAGGCGGACAAACAGCCGCGCCACGTTCTGACCGTTGCCGCCAGGCCCGGATCCAATGGTGGCAAACACGGACGTGACGTTCTCTTTTTCCGCCGTAAGGTAGTAACGTTCAACTTTCTCAACCACGCGGGAGGTCTGCTGCAGCGTTGAACCCGGCGGCAGCTGAATCTGCGTCATAAATACGCCGCGATCTTCCAGCGGCAGAAAAGAGGTCGGCAGACGCAAAAAGAGAAAAGCCATCAGGCCGATCAGCGCGGCATAGAGCAGCATCCAGCGGCCACTCTGGCGCAGCAGTCGCGCAACGCCCCGTTCGTAGCGCTGAGTGCTGGCGTTAAACGCGCGGTTAAACCAGCCGAAAAATCCGCGCTGACCGTGATGTTCACCCTGTTTCAGCGGCTTAAGCAGCGTGGCGCAGAGGGCGGGCGTCAGGATCATCGCCACCAGTACTGACAGCACCATAGCGGAGACAATCGTAATGGAGAACTGGCGATAAATGGCACCCACCGTGCCACCAAAAAAGGCCATCGGGACAAAGACCGCGGAGAGAACCAGCGCAATGCCCACCAGCGCCCCCTGTATCTGCCCCATCGATTTGCGCGTGGCGGCCCGTGGCGATAACCCTTCCTCGCTCATGATGCGCTCAACGTTTTCCACGACCACGATCGCATCATCAACCAGCAGGCCAATGGCCAGCACGACGGCAAACATGGTCAGGGTATTAATACTGAAGCCGCAGATATAGAGCACGGTAAACGTACCCAGCAGCACCACCGGCACCGCGATAGTGGGGATCAGCGTGGCGCGAAAATTCTGCAGAAAGAGATACATCACCAGAAACACCAGCAGGATCGCTTCCAGCAGCGTTTTGACGACATCTTTTATTGAGGCCTTAACAAAAGGCGTGGTTTCAAATGCGATTTTCGCTTCAAGGCCGGGGGGAAAATAGTGCGCCAGCTCCGCGACGCGGGCGCGGACCAGCCGGTCAGTATTCATCTCATTCGCGCCGGAAGCCAGCTTTACACCCAGACCTGATGCGGGCTGACCGTTATAGCGACTCAGGTAGTCATATTTCTCTGCGCCCATGGCGATGCTGGCAACATCACCCAGCGTGACAACTGCACCGCTGCCGCTGCTTTTTAAGGTAATGGCGCGAAACTGCTCCGGCGTCTGCAGCATGGACTGCGCGTTGACCGTGGCATTCAGCGCCTGCTTCTCTACCGACGGCAATCCGCCGACCTGGCCAACGGCGACCTGGGTATTTTGTGACTCAATCGCCTGAATGATATCGGCGGTCGTAAGCGCATAGCGCGTCAGTTTGACGGGATCGAGCCAGATGCGCATAGCGTACTGTGACCCATAGGCATCCACCTGACCGACGCCATCGATGCGGCTGAGCGGATCCTGGATGTTACTGGCAACGTAATCAGCAATATCCTGCTTATCCATGCTGCCATCGGTGGAGACAAACGCAATCATCAGAATGTTGCTGTCGCCGGTTTTATTAACGTTAACCCCCTGCGCCTGAACGGCGGCCGGAAGTTTGCGCAGCGCGCTCTGCAGCTGGTTCTGCACCTGCTGACGCGCCTCATCGGGATCGGTACCGGCGAGAAAGGTCAGCGTAATCTGCACCTGGCCGGTATTGCTGCTGTTGGAGGACATATACATCAGGTTATCGATGCCGGTCATATTCTGTTCGATAACCTGCGTAACGGTATTCTCCAGCGTCTGGGCAGAGGCGCCGGGATAATTGGCCGTGATGCGGACATTGGGCGGAGCAAGATCCGGATACTGTTCAACCGGAAGCGAGGTGATAGCCAGCGTGCCGCACAGACAGAGTAAAATCGCCAGAACCCAGGCAAATACCGGGCGGTCGATAAAAAAGTCCGACATAACTCTGTTACTCCTCAGCGGCAGCTTGTCATTATTATATGAGCAGCGCACGGCTGGCGCGCTGGCAGGCTAGGCGGGCACACTCTGCAGGCGCCTGCCCGCTTTACTTTACGCGGTGTAAATCAGAGAAACGTGGAGTAATTATGGAAGAAATGTAAATGTTGCGTGGCCGGACGGCTCAACCGGTGCCGTACTGCTTTACCTTTCCCGGCAATACAGACATTAATCTGGCTAAACATTAAACAGATTTACCGACCGCCTGGCCTGGTTTGCACAGGCTTGCCAATACTTCTCCTGTCACCCGCTATTTTCTGCCACTCAGGAGATCCTTATGAAACGAGCTACTACCCTCTTTGGTGCGGCCCTGCTTGCCACCGCAAGTTTTTCCACGCTGGCTGCTACGCCGCTGAGCGAGGCGGATGCCCAAAACATGCAGCCTGCAGGCACCATATCGGTCAGCGGCGTGCGCGGCACGCTGGATGACGCCACCCGCCAGCTGTCGCAAAAAGCGGAAGAGATGGGCGCCACACACTTTCGCGTCATTGGCGCGCAGAATCCTGGCGACTCCAGCCTCTGGAACGGCAGCGCTGAAATCTATCGCTAATGCGTTACCCGGGAGCTGCGCAACCGGGCATTTCCCGGCCCGATTTTCTGCTTTTCTGACGCCATCCTGACCGGTCACGCTGCTGACCGGTTTTTTTTGTGCGTCACGACCGATTCTTACAAATCAGATCGTGCGTCCAGCCAGTATATTTTGCTTCGTTCATGCAGAACGGGTAGGATTCATCGCCGTAATTTCCCGGGTCGCCACGCGCATCGTTCCACTGCTCAGGCACCGGTTTTTTACTCCATTTCGCACCGCAGGCGCAAACGATTGGTCAGCCGGTGATTGATGGTCAGGACAAACAGGAAAGCTATGAAACATACTAAAAAAACGCCCGACGAACAGCGTGCTGCGAGAAGGCGCTGGCTGAACTCTCACGATACCGGTTACCACAAAGCGATGGGTAACCGACAGGTACAAATGATCGCCATCGGCGGTGCTATCGGCACCGGTCTGTTCCTCGGCGCAGGCGCACGCCTGCAGCTGGCAGGTCCGGCGCTGGCACTGGTCTATCTGGTGTGCGGCATCTTCTCTTTCTTTATTCTCCGTGCGCTGGGCGAGCTGGTACTGCATCGCCCCTCAAGCGGCAGCTTTGTCTCCTATGCGCGTGAATTCCTCGGGGAAAAAGCGTCTTATGTAGCGGGCTGGATGTATTTCGTTAACTGGGCGATGACCGGGATTGTCGATATCACCGCCGTGGCGCTTTATATGCATTACTGGGGCGCGTTTGGCGACGTACCGCAGTGGGTATTTGCGCTCGGCGCGCTGGCCATTGTCGGCACCATGAACATGATTGGCGTTAAGTGGTTCGCCGAAATGGAGTTCTGGTTTGCGCTGGTCAAAGTGCTGGCAATTGTGATCTTCCTGATTGTTGGCGTGGTGTTTCTCGGTACCGGCAAACCGCTCGACGGCAACGCGACCGGCTTCCATCTGATCACCGATAACGGCGGTCTCTTCCCGCATGGCCTGATGGCCGCGCTGGTGCTGGTGCAGGGAGTGGTATTTGCCTTTGCCTCGATTGAGCTGGTAGGAACCGCGGCCGGCGAGTGCAAAGATCCTAAAACCATGCTGCCCAAAGCGATCAACAGCGTGATCTGGCGTATTGGCCTGTTTTATGTGGGTTCCGTGGTGCTGCTGGTGCTGCTGCTGCCGTGGAATGCCTACCAGGCGGGACAGAGTCCGTTTGTGACCTTCTTCTCGAAGCTGGGCGTTCCCTATGTCGGCAGTATTATGAACATTGTGGTACTGAGCGCGGCGCTCTCCAGCCTTAACTCCGGTCTCTATTCAACCGGCCGTATTCTGCGATCCATGTCGATGGGCGGCTCAGCGCCGCAGTTTATGTCGAAGATGAGCAAGCAGCAGGTGCCGTATGCCGGTATCCTGGTCACGGTTGCGGTTTACATCGTTGGCGTGGTGCTGAACTACTACGTGCCGTCGCAGGTGTTTGAGATTGTCCTGAACGTTGCCTCGCTGGGGATCATCTCTTCCTGGGGCTTTATCGTGGTCTGCCAGATGCGTCTGCGCAAAGCGATCAAAGAGGGCAAGGCTGAGGATGTCAGCTTTAAGCTGCCGTGGGCGCCGTTCACCTCCTGGCTGACGCTGCTGTTCCTGCTCAGCGTGCTGGTGCTGATGGCGTTTGACTACCCTAACGGCACCTACACCATTGCATCCATTCCTCTGATCGCCGTACTGCTGGTACTGGGCTGGTTTGGCGTACGCAAGCGCGTCCAGGCAGAGGCGATGAAAGAGCATGAGGTGCACGCGGATGAGAGCAGCGATGCGTCACCGCAGCTGGCGGACGAAAGCGGACGCTAAACCTTTCTCTGTAGCGTAACGGGAGCCTGGCTCCCGTTTTTTTTACCCGCCGCTGCGCAGGTAATTCAGATAGTTTTCCCCGCCGCTGCCGCCTATCATTTCAGCCTCTCTCAGCAAAGCAGCGGAGCGCTCATGGCATTCACTATCAACGTCATTAAAAATAAAATCCTGTCTGAAAACTGGTTTGTGCTGCGCAATTACACCTACGAGCTGACGCGCAGTAATGGCGAGGTGGTGCGGCACAAACGTGAAGTCTACGATCGCGGTAACGGCGCAACCATCCTGCTCTACAATCGTGAAAAAAACAGCGTGGTGCTGACCCGGCAGTTTCGCATCGCCACTTACGTTAACGGCAACGAAAGCGGTGAGCTGATTGAAGCCTGCGCCGGGCTGCTGGACGACGACACGCCTGAAGATTGCATCCGTAAAGAGGCGATTGAGGAGACGGGCTATCAGGTGGGGAAGGTTGAGAAACTCTTTGCTGCCTACATGTCACCCGGCGGCGTTACGGAACTGATCCACTTCTTTGCTGCAGAATATAGTGAAGCGATGCGTGCCAGCAGCGGCGGTGGCGTTGAAGATGAAGCGATAACCGTGCTGGAGCTGTCGTTCCCGCAGGCGCTGGCGAGGGTAAAAGATGGGCGCATCTGTGACGGTAAAACCATTATGCTGCTGCAGCATGCGCAGCTTGCCGGATGGCTGAAGCCGTAATCAGGGCGCAGTGATGCGCCCCCGCGGCGAGCCTGCATGGCTGAATATCTGTGCCTGAAGCTCAGTTACGCCACCGCGTTCTCTATCTCCCCGACCACGCACTCCGGATGCGCCTGCAGTCGTGCCAGCGCCTCGGCATAGGAGGGCATTGAGTCGGCTGCGCCAGCGCGCTCAACGCAGAGCGAGGCAAACGCTGCGGCAAACCGCGCCGCCTGCGGCAGATCGTCGCCTGAGGCGAGACGCGCGGCAAGCGCACCGTTAAATGCGTCACCCGCGCCGGTGGTATCGCGCGGCTGCGCCGGAAAGAGCGGAATACGCTGCTGCCGGTCAGGCGTGGAGAGCAGGGCTCCCGCCATGCCCAGCGTAATAATGACCTGGCGCGCGCCTTTGCGGTGCAGCACGTCGGCGGCACGGCGCGCGCTGGCGAAATCGGTTACCGTTACGCCGCTGAGCTGGGTCGCTTCGGTGCTGTTCGGCGTCAGCAGATCGACCTTTGCCAGCAGCGCATCGCCAATCTTCTGCCACGGTGCCGGGTTAAGGATGACAAAGGTGCCGCTGGCGCGGGCGTTGTCGATCATACGCTGGATAGCGCTGAGATTATTCTCCAGCTGCACCAGCAGAATATCGGCAGCGGCGACCGTAGGCTGGCAGCGCGTCACCTCGGCTGCGGTCACGGTGGTATTAGCGCCCGGATAGACTGAAATCATATTCTCCGCGTCGTCGCCCGCGACGTAAATCAGCGCATTGCCGGTTGGCTTCTCTTTACAGGTAAACAGCGTAATGGCATCGAACCCGGTTTTTTCCAGATGACGGCGGGCAAACAGGCCAAAATCGTCATTGCCTACTTTGCCGATGTAGTGCACCCGCGCACCTGCGCGCAGCGCCGCCGTGGCCTGATTAGCCCCTTTGCCGCCTGCGCCCATCATACTGTGATGCGCCGTCAGCGACTCACCCGGCAGCGGAAAGCGGCGCATCACCGCCACAATGTCGAGATTAAAGGAACCAAATACACACACTTTTCCTTTCATCATACGCTCCTGAACAGGCGTTCGGCGGCCAGACAGGCACCGCGGCAGCCCGTGTAGTCGGTTGAGTGGCTGAAGATAATCTTCAGATTTTCACGGGTAACCGGCGGCCGCAGATGCTGCTGGATCTGGCTGCGCAGCTGCGCCAGCGGAAAATCAGCCATCGCCAGTACGCCGCCCCCGAGGATCAGGTACTCCGGATCGAGAATATTCATTTCGGTCGCGATAAGTTCAGCCAGCCGCCGGACAAACGCCTGCAGTTCCGGCTGTTCGCCGTGGCGGGTAAACAGCGCCGGCATCGGCGTATCGGCGGCGTTTTGTGCGGCCCAGCGGCTCAGCCAGTGGCCCGACGTCAGCGTTTCTGCACAGCCGTGGTTACCGCACGGGCAGGGCAGGGTGTTGCCCGCCACCGGAATATGCCCCAGCTCGCCGGCACCACCATGCTCGCCGTGATAAAAGCCACCGTTGAGCCACAGGCTGTTGCCCATGCCAGTGCCGGGATAGAGACCCACGGCGTTGTCCGGCAGCTGCTCCAGCTGCAGCAGATCCCACAGCATCAGATGGTTCACATCTTTGTCCATCGCCACCGGCACGCCAAGCAGCGCGGTGAGGCGCGACGCGACCGGCTGGCCATCCAGCGCCTGAATAAAGGGCAGCGAAATCACCAGCTGCCGGTCGCGGCTGAGAATACCCGGCAGACCCAGCATAATGCCGCTTACCGGCTGCTGCTCCAGCGTGTCGCGGATGAGCTGAGCAAGCGCCAGCAGCGCGTCGGGCTGCTGCGCCCAGCTGGCGGTGGCGACTTTGCGAAAGCTGCTCCAGACGCCATCCTCTTCCATCAGCTGCAGCCGCGTACCGGTGCCGCCGATGTCAATACCGAGCCAGCGTGGTTTCATGCGGACACCTGCGTCAGCCCCTGGGCTTCATCAATGCTGTCGCGCATCATCTCCCACGCGGTCGCCAAATCATCATGAATATTGAACAGGCCGGATGTGCCGACAATCAGCACTTCTGCACCGGCCCCAATCAGCTGGTTATAGGTGCGGGTGTTGCAGGAGCCGTCGATCTCAACCAGATAATGATAACCGTGCTGCTGTTTAAGCGTTTTCAGCTCGCGCACTTTCTCCACCATCTCCGGAATAAAGGGCTGACCGGCGTAGCCAGGGTCCACCGTCATCACGGTGATTTTATCCAGCAGGTGAATATAGTGCTGGATAAAGGAGACCGGCGTGGCGGGATTCAGCACAACACCCACTTTTTTACCAAAGCTGCGGATCAGATTGATCACGCGGAAGGCGTCGCGGTTAATAGTTTCTGCATGCGGGCAGATGTAGTCAGCCCCCGCTCTGGCGACCGCCTCGATAAAGTCGGTCGGCTCTTCCACCATCAGATGCACATCAATGGCCACGCGGGTATAGGGCCGGATCTGTTCAATAAAGAAAGGGGAGAGCGTGATGTTTTTAACGTAGTGACCATCCATGATATCTACGTGAAGAAAGTCAGCGCGCGAATCGAGAACCTGCAGCTGGTGCTTGATCTCCATCAGGTTCATACACATCAGTGACGGGGAGATTTGAATACGCATCATACTTCCTTCTTTTCAGTCAGAGGATTAAGCACCGCGGCCAGCTTGCTGAGCTTTACCGCACGGTGTTCGTTGAGTCGGGTTTTGAGTTGTTTAAAGGCGAGTACCACAATCAGCACCGCACCCCACATCGCCAGACTGACGTGCTGGCTGATATTCATCAGGTTGAAGCCGGTTGAGAGCACCTGCAGCGCAATCAGCGCCAGCACGACGCCGGTGACGCGACCAAAGCCGCCGTTGGGATCGGTGCCGCCGAGGATAATCGCCAGTACCGTCAGCAGCAGGTAGGCGTCGCCGTAGCCCATGCGCGCGGAGTTAAAGCGCGCCATCATAATCAGGCCCGCGAGCACGCAGAGCAGGCTGGAGATCACGTAAACCAGCATCACCATGCGGTGGGTGTTAATGCCGCTAAACCAGGTTGCGTTGATGTTGCTGCCGCCCATATAGATACATTTGCCGGCCCGGGTTTTACCGAGAAACAGCGCCAGCAGCGCGGCGGCGATGAGGAACACCCAGAGCGGCAGCGGCATCCCCAGCAGCGTATCAGCGCCCAGCGCCTGCACCACCGGCGGCATGCCGCTGACGGCTGCGCCTTTGGTCAGCCAGATACCGATCCCGTTCAGCGTCATCATCGTAGCCAGCGTCACCAGAATCGGATGCGCGCCGATGCGCGTGACCATCAGGCCGGTGATGACGCCGATGGCGGCGGCAATCAGCATGGCGCCGATAATGGCGATAACCAGCCACAGCAGCTGCAGCGCCATCCCGGCACCGGCAGGCAGGGCGCTCATCAGCGTCCAGGCGATAAACAGCGCGGTCAGGTTGGCGGTGGCAATAATGGCGAGATTCAGGCCGCCGCTGAGAATGGCGATAAACATCGCCAGAGTCAGTAATCCCAGTTCCGGCAGCTGAAACGCCATGCTCATAAAGGTGGAGTCGGTCAGGAAGCGACCCGGCAGCATCAGCGTAAAGGTCGCCAGCGCCAGCGCGATCAGCAGCATCAGACCAAGGTTGGTGCCGTCAGGGCGCAGTGCAGTCAGTGATTTCATCATCAATGCCCTCAGTCACACGAAACTGACATCAGTTTCTTTGCGTTTTTTGTAGTGCGTTACGGCGATCGCAATCATGATGACGCCGCCTACCACGATGTTCATGAAGTAGTTCGACACGCCTACCAGGTTAAGACCGTTCTTCAGGATGGCGATCAGAAAGACCCCCATTAGCGTGCCGCTGACCGTGCCTTTACCGCCCATCAGACTGGCGCCGCCCAGCACCGTTGCCGCCAGCACATCAAGCTCGCCGCCGACCAGTGCATTAGGCACCACTTCGCCCATGCGATAGACCTGTACCAGGCCGCCAACCGCCGCCATTGCGCCCAGCCAGCCGTAGGCAAAAACGTGGATCAGGCCGACGCGGATGCCGATACGTCGCGCAGACTCTGCGTCGCCACCCACCGCATAAAGCTGGCGCCCGAGGTTGGTTTTGTTCAGCAGCAGTGCCGTCGCCGCTGCAATGATCAGCATGGTGGCCAGCGGTAAACCGACCTGAAAGCTCTCGCCCTGCCAGCTGAACGGCAGCACGTTACGCAGGGTGATCCACCACTCCGGCAGCGAATAGAGGCTGCGGCCGCCGGTCACCCACATCAGCAGGCCGAACAGCAGCGACTGCATGCTGATAGTGATGATGATGGAGACCACCCGCAGCGTGGTGATCAGCAGCGCATTGATCACGCCAAACAGCGTGCCGCACACGATCGCCAGCACAATGCTGAGCAGCGCGTTATCAAACTGAAACTGCACAAACAGGGACGCAAGCAGGTACTGCACCACTGAGGCAACGGCGGCAAAAGAGATATCGATCCCGCCGGTCACCAGCACTACAAACAGGCCCAGCGCAAAGATGCCGGTGACCGCGTAGCTCTCCGCCAGATCCAGCAGGTTCTGTACGGTAAGAAACTGATCGCTGGTCACAGAGAAAAACAGAATGAACGCCAGCAGCACCCAGGCGAGCCAGCCCTGGCTGGAGTGCGGACGTAAACGGGAAAAATCAGGCATTGATCACCTCCGCCAGCTGCTGCTGCTCGACGCTATCGGGTTGATATTCGGCATGAATGGTGCCATCGCGGAAGTGCAGGATACGGTCGCAGTTGTACCAGACCTCCGGCACCTCATCAGAGATCAGGATGATCGACAGGCCCTCTTTCGCCAGCTCATGGATCAGCTGATAGATGCTGGCTTTGGCACCGACGTCCACGCCAACGGTAGGCGAGTCGAGGATCAGAATACGCGGCTGCGTCAGAACCCACTTTGCCAGCACAATTTTTTGCTGATTACCGCCGGAGAGGGTAGATATGGCGAGATTCGGGTCGGCGACGCGCACGCCGAGCTGCTGGATCCACTGCAGGATCAGTTTGTTTTTACGGTACTCATCGATCAGGTGAAAGCGGTTCTGCAGTTTGTCGAGGATCGGCAGCACCATGTTGTCGGCCACCGACTGCTGCTGCACCAGCCCCAGCGTCAGGCGATCTTCTGACACATAGCCAATGCCGGCTTTGATCGCATCTTCATGACCGCGAAAGCGGACCGGTTTGCTGTCGAGCCAGATTTTGCCGCTGTCGGGACGCGTCATGCCAAACAGCGACAGCGCCAGCTCGGTACGTCCGGAGCCAAGCAGACCGCACAGCCCCAGTACTTCGCCCTCATAAAGTTTAAAGCTGACGTCACGGTACTGACCGGCACGGGTAAGATTATCTATCTCCAGGATCACGCGCTCGCTATTACGCGTCGGCGCTTTCAGCTGGTAGTCGAGCTTCAGGCCGGTCATCAGCTCGGTCAGATGATGCGGCGTCATCTCCCGGGCGGGCCAGCAGCCCATTTTGCGGCCGTCGCGGATCACCGTGACGCGGTCGGAGATCTCCAGCACCTCATCAAGCCGGTGGCTGACAAAGACCACGCAGATATTTTTATCTTTCAGATAGCGCACGGTGCGCAGCAGCTGATTGACCTCGGTACGGGTCAGCGAGGCGGTTGGCTCATCCATGATCACCAGGCGCGCATCGGCGACCAGCGCGCGGCAGATCGCGACCTGCTGGCGCTGGGCAATCGAAAGCGCCGCGACTTTCGCATCCAGATCGAGGTCAAATTTCAGCTCGGTTATAATGCTGCGCGCGCTTTCACGCAGGCGCGCGCTGCGGTGCCAGCGCAGCAGACCATTGAGGTTATGCTCAAACGCAATATTCTCCGCCACGCTCAGGTTGGGGAACAGCGAGAGGTCCTGATAGATGACCTGAATACCGAAATCACGCGCCTGTTGCGTGGTCAGGCGCGGCAGTGCCGGGCCATCGCCCAGCGTAATATGGCTGCCGCTGTCCGGGGCGTGCACCCCGGAAATGACTTTGATCAGGGTGCTCTTGCCACAGCCGTTGGTGCCAGCGAGACAGTGCACTTCGCCTGCCAGCAAGGTCAGGGAGATATCGCTCAGCGCGCGGTTGCCACCAAATGTTTTCGACAGATTCTCGAGCGCAATTAGCGTCTGTGGAATGACCTCTTGCATATCAGAGCCCCATTTTTACCAGTTTTGGCAGGTTGTCTTTATCCAGACTCTCTGTGTTGTTGCCGAGAATGGTATGCGTCGCTTCATCCACTTTGACTTTGCCCAGTCCTTCAATCGTCATACCGTCGGTGATCGGCTCTTTCTTCTGCATCATGTCGGCGATACGCACAAAGACTTCACCTGCGGTTTCCGGATTCCAGATGTAGCCGCCTTTGATGGCGTTACGCTGCACCAGCGAGGCGCCCTGACCCGGACTGAAGGAGCCAATGACGCAAACCTGGTCAATTTTTTTGCGGTTCATGACGGCGCGCCCGGCACCAATCGGCCCCTGTGAACCAAACGCCATAATGCCTTTCAGATCGGGATATTTAGACATCAGCTCGTTGGTGGTACGGATGGAGTCATCCAGCGATTCGCCGACGCCAAATTTGTCGGTGACCAGCTGCATGTTGGGATAGTGCTCTTTCTGATAATTGAGCGCGGCATCGGTCCACTGCTGATGCAGCGGTACGGTGAGGCTGCCCACGTACATGGCGTATTTGCCCTCGTCGTGCATGCACTTCGCCAGCGCTTTCATGTGATTGATTCCGTGGGTTGCAGCGTCAACCAACTCAAAATCCCAGTTGGCACCCTGCTGGCCGGGTGACTCATGCGTAATCACTTCGATACCGGCGTCCCGCGCCCGTTTCAGTACCGGCTCCAGCACTTTCGGATCGTTGGGTACCACGCCGATGATGTCGACTTTCTGCGCAATCAAATCTTCAATGGCGCGCACCTGCAGCGCCGGATCGGCTGCGGTAGGGCCGACCATCCATGCATCAATGCCGCGCTTCGCCGCCTCGCTTTTAATGCCCGCTTCCATGGCGTTAAACCAGGGAATACCCCCGATTTTAACGACGATACCCATGCGTAATTTATCAGCGGCCTGCGCGCCGGTGGCGGCAAACAGGGCAAGCAGAGAACAGGCGATAAGATGTTTTTTCATACAGACTCCTGGTTAATTTTTAATTAGCTGCATGGACTGATGACGCTGAGAACAGACAATGACGTTAACGCCATTCCACGCCAGTTCCTGCTCCAGCTCTTTATCTTTTAATTGGTCAGTTATCAGAAAATCGACATCACGGTAGTGACAAACACGGGCAAAAGAGGGGCGCATAAATTTACTGCCATCCAGTAACAGATGTTTTCTTTCAGCGGCCAGTAACATTTGTTGTTTTAAATGCGCGTTATTCTCATTGCCTTCACGTAAATATCCGTCATTACCTAAACTGCTACAGGAAAAAAAGATCTTATTAATCTGAAATTCACGCAGCGGCTGCTCAGCCACCACGCCGTGAAAATCCTCATCGCGGTCAGAATATTCTCCGCCGAGGCAGATAGTGCGAATGCTGCCGCGCGCCGCCAGCGTCTGCACGATGCGTAGCGAATTGGTTAGCACGGTTAACTCGATATCGGGCAACTGCCGCGCCAGATACCAGCAGGTGGTACTGCTATCGAGCAAAATACAGTCACCCGGCGTGATAAAATCGAGCGCGCGCTTGGCAATGCTCATTTTTGCATCGACATGCTCATTAATACGCTGCCGAAAAGATAATTCGTTTTCTCTGACAGCTCTGTTATTTCCCTGAATGCTGGCGTTCTGTTTTTTTACCGGAACAGCACCACCATGACTGCGCTGTAATAATCCTCTTTTTTCCAGCTGGCTTAAATCACGCCGTATGGTTTCCTGCGAAACCTGGCATAGCGTGACCAGCTCTGAGACAATTACGCGGCCATTTATATTAAGTTCGTTAATAATTCTTTGCTGTCTCTCAATCGGCAACATACTTATCCTCCGATGGCTATAAATTACTGGAAGCGGGCACGGGAAAATGTGGACTGGGCAGGAGTCCACGGTGGTAAAAAAAGAGGCCCGTTATTGAGTGATATAAGTTCAGTTATTAATGTAATGCTTAACGCTTATTTGCACGTAATGTTGATGTGGCTCACATAATTAACCCCTGAAGCGTCACTGTTAAAACAGATCCGATCGCCAGCTTATTAATCCATAGCTACCATAGCATGACTGTTTATGACCGTTTATGCGGGATTGACCGTTTCAGACTGCGCCCTGATAGTCAGGGGAATCTGATTGAGCCGCCGTCAGGCGCAGTGGATGATGGGACCGCAGCGTACAACCTGTCCGTACGATGATGAATCGCTGATTTAATAAGCAGTTAATTCTGCTTTTCAGGCCGCTTCACACTTCCAGCCTGCTGATAACGCACGCAGTGCGCTATGATTTTCTTTCCAGAAATTCGGGGACCGGGTTGTTAATGTCGTATTGGATAAAGTCACTGCTCTTGAGCTCTCTGGCAGCCAGCGCCAGCGTGCAGGCTGAACCTCTGCAGAAGTCTTTTTCTGACTGGCAGCTCACCTGTAACAATGCGGCTTTTTGCGTGGCGCGCAGCTTTCCCGGCGACAATGGTCTGGTGATGACGCTGTCGCGCCACGCCGGCGTCGACGATCGTCCGCTGCTGCGTATCGACTACGGCAGCGCCTATACCGGCGCGCTGCCGGGCGGCCCGCTGAAAGATAATCTGCTGCTGGATCAGCGTCGCCTGAAGCCCGACCTTAAACACTGGACGGTTGAGCCGCACCATCTTGCTACCAGCAACGCTATCGCGATTGATGAGTTTCTGGGACAGACGCTGGACGCGAGCACACTGCAGCTGACGTACCAGGCCAAAGCGGTGGTTCCGCTGCGTGGCCTGAAAGCTGCGCTGCTGCTGATGGATGATGTGCAGGGGCGCGTAAACGGGACCAGCGCATGGGTCAGGCGTGGGGCGCAGTGGGATCTCCCGCCACCGCCGTCGCTGCCATCGCTGCCGTCATCAGCACCGCCGCCCGCGCCGCTGACGCAGGAGGAGACCAGCGGATTGATCGACTATGGAACCTGGCGCATCACCACCGATAGCTGCTCACTGGATCCGCTGCGGCGCGAGGTGAGCGTCGCGCCGCTGACCGACAGCAAAGCGCTGCTGCTGGTCAGCTGTGAAACCGGTGCCTACAACGTTATCGATCTGGCGTTTGAAGTGACGCGCAGCCAGCCCTACGTATCACGCGGGCTGACGCTGAATCTGCCTTTTGTTCCCCCGACGCGCAGCGACACGCAGCTGGAGCTGGTAAACGCAGAGTTTGATGCCAGTAATGGCCTGCTCTATACCTTCAGTAAAAATCGCGGGCTGGGTGATTGCGGTACGGCAACACGCTGGCAGTTTGATGGCAGCGCGTTTGTTCTGGCGGAATATGCGGAAGAGCAGATCTGCGACGCCTGGCACAGCAGCGACGACTGGCCCACGCTGTGGGTAAGCCAGCCGGCGCGCTGAGCGACTTTCCGGGTGTCAGGGGATCGCGCCGATCATCATCGGCGAACCCGTCTTATTGCCCGCCAGCTCTGTCAGCAGATTATTCACGCCGTCGCTCATGGGCGTAAAGCGGCTGAGCGGTGAGCGGGTGACGACCACAAACACGCCAAGGTTATGCTGCGGAATCATCGCCATATAAGTAATGAAGCCGCCGGCACCGCCGGTTTTCTGAATGATACCGGGCCGGCCCGCTTTGGGGGCCATATAGACCCAGCCCATACCCAGCGCATCGGCACGTCCGGGTACATCCATCCCTTCAACTTTAGTCAGCTGATCGCGCCGGTAGATCAGCGTCTGCAGGCGATCGATCTGCGGCGTGCGGTGGCTTACCGCTGAGTCGAGGAACTGCTGCATCCAGCGCGCCATATCATCAGGGGTAGAGTAGACGCCGCCGCTGCCGATCGCCGCCAGAGTATTATTACAGGGGCTGGCCCCTTTTTCCGGCACCATCAGGCGCTGGCACTGGTCCGGTGAGGGTGTAAAGGTGGTGTCCTTCATCCCCAGCGGGCGCGTGACTAACCGCTGCAGCAGCGCCGGATAGGGCGTGCCGCCCGCTTTCGCCAGCGCGTCAGCCAGCAGGTCAAACCCGAGGTTGGAGTAGGCCGCCTGAGTGCCGGGCGCGGCTTTCAGCGTGGCGTTGCCCAGCCACTGCCAGCGATCGCTTTTGGTTGGCCAGACAAACACCGGACGGTGCGGTTTACCGCCGGGCTGTTCGCGCGGCAGCGAGCCGGTGTGGGTGGCGAGGTTGATCAGGCGGATCGTCTGGCCGTTATAGGCCGGAACGCGCGCCCCCGGCGGGGCGTAGCGGCTGAGCGGGTCATCCAGGCGGATCTGCCCACGCTCGGCCATTTTCACCATCACTTCGCTGGTCATCAGCTTGCTGAGTGACGCGATGCGGATAACGGAATCCTGCTGCGGCCGGACATTATTACCGGGACGGGTTTCACCAAAGCTGGTAAAGACGCGCTGATTGCCGTCGATGGCGACCAGCGCCATGCCGGTTGCGCCGCTGGCGTAAAAAATATGTTCGGCATAGCGATCAACAATCTGCGATGCCAGCAAAGGATTAGGTGAGACCTGTGCCATACCGCTGACAGGCAGCACGGAGACCATCAGGGCCAGTAAAAATGAAGTCGGTTTTTTCAACGGGAGTGCGTCCGCTATCAGAATCGGAAGAAAACCTATAGTAATCAGTTTGCGCAGAGCGGGAAGGGGAAAACGCGATTTTTTTTGTATAGAAAGTGCTAAAAAACGGCCCTCACCGTTATCGGGTGAGGGCCGCGGGGCTTATGCCGGTTTCAGCAGCGATTCCGCCTGGCTTACCACGTTTTCAACGGTAAAGCCGAAGGCCGGGAACAGCTTGCCGGCCGGCGCGGATTCACCAAAGGTGGTCATGCCGACGATTTTGCCGTCGATACCGACATATTTGTACCAGTAGTCGGCGATACCTGCCTCAACCGCAACGCGGGCGCGTACGGTAGTAGGCAGTACAGATTCGCGGTAGGCGCTATCCTGCTTGTCGAACACATCGGTGCTGGGCAGTGACACGACCCGGACCTTGTGGCCATCCGCGCTGAGTTTCGCTTCCGCTCCCAGCGTGATCTCCACTTCTGAACCGGTGGCGATCAGAATCACATCCGGCGTGCCGTCGCAATCCTTCAGGATATAGCCGCCGCGCGCGATGTTTTCGACCTGCGCCTGGCTGCGCTCGGGCTGCAGCAGGTTCTGACGGGAGAGGATCAGCGCGGTCGGGCCGTGATGACGCTCCACGGCTGCTTTCCATGCCACCGCGGTTTCGACCTGATCGCACGGACGCCAGGTGCTGAAGTTAGGCGTCAGACGCAGGCTCGCCAGCTGCTCGACCGGCTGATGCGTCGGACCATCTTCGCCCAGACCGATAGAGTCATGGGTGTAGACCATGATCTGGCGCGCTTTCATCAGCGCAGCCATACGGGCGGCGTTACGCGCGTACTCAACAAACATCAGGAAGGTTGCGGTGTAAGGAACAAAGCCGCCATGATGCGCGATGCCGTTTGCAATCGCGGTCATCCCGAACTCACGCACGCCGTAGTGAATATAGTTCCCGGCCGCATCCTCTTTGATCGATTTTGAACCTGACCAGATGGTGAGGTTACTCGGTGCCAGGTCAGCCGATCCGCCCAGGAATTCCGGCAGCAGTTTGCCAAAGGCTTCCAGTGTATTCTGTGACGCCTTGCGGCTGGCGATTTTCTGCGGATTCGCCTGCAGGTCGCGGATAAAGTCAGCGGTTTGGCTTTCCCACTCCGCCGGCATTTCGCCGTTAAGACGACGGCTAAACTCCTGCGCCAGCTGCGGATGCGCCTGCTGGTAAGCGGCAAACTTCTCATCCCAGGCTTTTTCGTGCGCGGAACCCGCTTCTTTTGCATCCCACTGCTGGTAGATATCCTGCGGGATTTCAAACGGCGCGTAATTCCAGCCGAGCTGCTTACGCGTCAGCGCAATCTCTTCGTCGCCCAGCGCCGCACCATGTGACTCCTCTTTGCCCGCCTTGTTTGGCGAACCAAAGCCGATAGTAGTGCGGCAGATAATCAGCGACGGCTTATCGGTGACGCTCTGCGCCTCTTTAATCGCGGCGGCCACGGCGTCGGCGTCGTGACCATCAATGCCTTCAGCGCTGCCGATCACGTGCCAGTTATAGGACTCAAAGCGTTTGTGCGTATCATCGGTAAACCAGCCTTCGGTTTCACCATCGATAGAAATGCCGTTGTGATCGTAAAAGCCGATCAGCTTGCCGAGGCCCAGCGTACCCGCCAGCGAACAGACTTCGTGTGAGATGCCTTCCATCAGGCAGCCGTCACCCATGAACACATAGGTGAAGTGGTCGACAATATCGTGTCCTGGCTGGTTGAACTGCGCGGCCAGCGTACGCTCAGCAATCGCCAGACCCACCGCATTCGCCAGACCCTGGCCGAGCGGGCCGGTGGTGGTTTCGACGCCTGGCGTATAGCCAATTTCCGGATGTCCCGGCGTTTTTGAATGCAGCTGACGGAAGTTTTTCAGCTCTTCCATTGGCAGATCGTAACCGCTGAGATGCAGCAGGCTATAGAGCAGCATTGAGCCGTGGCCGTTAGAAAGGATAAAGCGGTCACGATCGGCCCAGGCCGGGTTAGTGGGGTTATGTTTCAGGAAGTCGCGCCATAACACTTCCGCGATATCGGCCATGCCCATCGGCATACCTGGGTGACCGGAATTTGCTTTCTGTACCGCATCCATACTCAACGCGCGAATCGCGTTAGCCAACTCTCTGCGTGAAGACATAGGGTTCTCCCTTGTAGTGAAGCATCAGCGGGTCCGCCTCGGCTCGCCCGCACTCAACGGTGGTGCAATCAGAGGCGTGCAGCCAGCACATCTTCCAGTTTCTGCTGGTCAACGGCGAACTGGCGGATACCTTCAGAGAGTTTTTCAACCGCCATCGGATCCTGGTTGTGCTCCCAGCGGAACTCCGCTTCTGACAGCGAGGCTGGCTGATGGAAACCTTCGGTAGAAGGCTCCAGCTTGCGCTCAACCGGCGCGTCGCTGTTCGCCAGCTCTTCCAGCAGGTTAGGGGAGAGGGTCAGACGATCGCAGCCCGCCAGTGCCAGAATCTGCTCAACTTTGCGGAAGCTGGCGCCCATGATCACCGTGCTGTAGCGATGCTTTTTGTAGTAGTCATAGATGCGACGCACAGATTTCACGCCCGGATCTTCATCCACAACATAGGGGTCCATTGGCTTACGCGTGTTGTACCAGTCATAAATGCGGCCCACAAAAGGTGAGATCAGATAGACGCCCGCTTCTGCACAGGCGCGCGCCTGCGCAAAGGAGAACAGCAGCGTCAGGTTGCACTTAATGCCGTTTTTCTCCAGCTCTTCAGCCGCTTTGATCCCTTCCCAGGTTGAGGCGAGCTTGATAAGAATACGTGAGCGGTCGATACCGTGCTCTTCATACAGGCGTACCAGCTTTTCTGCTTTGGTCACGCACATACCGCGATCGAAAGAGAGGCGGGCGTCAACTTCAGTTGAAACGCGGCCCGGCACGCTTTTCAGGATTTCCATGCCGAGGTTGACAGCCACTTTGTCGCTGGCGTTGATAATCTGCGTTTCTTTGCTGCCACCCTGCTTTTTCGCATAGTCGATGGCGTCATCAATCAGGTGTTTATAAGCGTCAAGACCGGCAGCTTTCAGGATCAGAGAAGGGTTGGTAGTGGCATCTTCCGGATTATAATGACGAATGGATTCGATATCGCCACTGTCCGCCACCACGGTGGTGAACTGTTTTAGTGCGTCTAGCTGGTTCATCGCTTAACTCCTTGATTAGCAATATTGTGGGCAAAAGAATGCCGGGCAACCGTCGCCTTGTCTGCGCCCTTTGCTGGGGATAGTGGTTCCACACAGTGCTACAGACGCCCGCTGATTAAAATGCGTTTTCTCTGATTATGGCGTGGCGGAGAGAGAGGCGGCGTAATCGGTTCAGCCATGTTTTGCCATCTTCAAGCATAGCAGCTTGCGCCAGAGATGCAGGCGAGGCGGTAAGTTTGCCGTCAGCTGCGGCGGTAGCCTGTGCTCCGGCACGGCGATCGGGCAGAGGACGCCTGGCCGCGTCCTCTGTACTCCCCGATTTAGCGCCAGCTGCGTGCTGCTGCGCCGGGGCGCATGTTAAGCGCTGGTTCCGTTCGCCGTCAGCTGCGGCGGCAGCTTTTGCTCCGGCGCG
>NZ_MIPP01000036.1 GCF_002095385.1 Pantoea eucrina
CAGCGGCAGATCCAGCGCCAGTGCTTCATCGCTGGCTACGGCAATAACATATTCATCCAGCAACTCTTCTGCCTCACCTTTTACACCACGCCGCCACAGTGCAATTTTTGTCACTTTCTCATCCCTGAATCCTTCAACCAGTATCAGATCCAGCGCTGCGCTGTTCATCTGTGCTGCCAGATGTTGCAGAGAGGCGGGTTCATCAGGCGTTTCACACATCAGCGCCCAGCGCCGCTCGCTGGCAACCATCACCTGATCGGCGCCCGCTTTACGTAAAACGTAGCTGTCCTTGCCTGGCGTATCGATCTCCAGCTGATGATGAGAATGTTTAATCAAACCGGTCCGCACACCGCGCTGTTTTAATAGCGGTATCAGCGATTTAAGCAGTGTGGTCTTGCCGGTACCGCTCCACGCGGCAATGGCGAGTAGAGGTACGTCCATTATTCTTCCTGCTCCTGTGCCAGATCGTCTGCGGTATTAATATTGCGAAACACCCTCTCATCCTCCTCAAACAACACTGCATGACCGCCGCTGGCGCGCAAAAACTGCATCAGACGCCGTTCGCCGCGAGCGAGATAGGTGGCGAGTTCATCAGCCAGCGCCCGGTTAAGCAGAGCCAGCACCGGATGATCGCGCATGGCTGACCTGACCCAGACCGCCGGCGCTTCTGCGCGCTGTTGCCACAGCCGCAGAACGAAATCCTGAGGTATATAGGGTGTATCACAGGCGCAGAAAACGACCCACTCACTCTGGCTATGGCGTAACCCGCTCAGCATACCTGCCAGCGGTCCGGGCCAGTCAGGTAATGTGTCGGTTATCACCTTACAGCCGCTTAACTGATATTGATCAAGGTGCCGGTTAGCGCTGATCAGCACACTATCTACCTGTGGCTGCAGTCGCTGCAGAACATGCTGATAAAGAGGCTGATTGTGCAGCTGCACCAGCCCCTTATCACGGCCTCCCATACGACTACCCTGGCCGCCTGCCAGAATAACGCCGGTAAATACGGGCATGGTTATCTCCTTTAATGAACCCATGCAGTGTAAAGCAGTGTGATGAGGGATCCGCTATGAAAAACCATCGTCTTAACGAACTGATTGCGCTTCTGCAGCCTGCCTGGCAGCAGGAGCCAGAATGTCACCTGCTGGCCTTTTTACACAAGCTGGCGCAGGAGGCGGGCTTTCATGGCCCGTTAAGTGAATTACGCGACGACATATTGATTTACCATCTCAAAATGCGTGATGCCGACAGCACGACAGAAATACCCGGTATCAGAAAAGATTACGAAGCAGATTTTAAAACGGCACTGTTACGCGCACGCGGTGTGATCAAGGCTGACGAGTAGTGCTATCCTTGCGCATCTACTGCAAAGGTAACATACAGGGCCGAAAATGAACGACGCTGCCTTTAATTTTCATACGCTGGATCCGGATGCCATCCTCGATGCTTTATGGGATACCGGGCTGCGGGTGGAGTCAGGCTTAACGGCACTGAACAGCTACGAAAACCGCGTTTACCAGTTCAGCGATGATGAAAACCGGCGCTACGTCGCTAAGTTCTATCGTCCGCAGCGCTGGAGCCGGGAACAGATCCTTGAAGAGCATGCGCTGTCGCTGGATCTGCTGAATGACGACGTGCCGGTAGCGGCACCGCTTACGTTACAGGGCAGCACGCTTAACCAGCATGCCGGATTTTTGTTTGCCGTGTTTCCCAGCGTTGGCGGTCGTCAGTATGAAACGGATAACGAAGAACAGATGGAGTGGACAGGACGTTTCCTCGGCCGCATGCATCAGACCGGCTGCCGTAAACCTTTTGTCCGGCGTCCGACGCTGGGTCTTGAGGAGTATATCCGGCAGCCACAGCAGACGCTGGCGCACAGCGAGCTGGTGCCAGCAAGGCTTAAAGAGAGCTTACTGAAGGCGCTGGATAGCCTTTTTATCACGCTGCAGCAGAGCTGGCATACAAAGTGGCAGCCGCTGCGCCTGCACGGTGACTGTCATCCGGGCAATATTTTGTGGCGCGACGGCCCGATGTTTGTTGATCTGGATGACGCGCGCACCGGTCCGGCCGTGCAGGATCTCTGGATGCTGATAAACGGCGACCGGCAGGAGCAGCGCATTCAGTGGGATATCCTGATAGAGGCGTATAACGAGTTCGGTGATTTCGATTTACATGAATTGACACTGATTGAGTCTTTACGCGCCATGCGCATGGTTTATTATCTGGCCTGGGTCGTACGCCGCTGGCAGGATCCCGCTTTTCCGCGTGCGTTTCCCTGGATGACTGACGAGGATTTCTGGCGCCGGCAGATTGCCCTCCTGATTGAGCAGGAGCGACTGTTGCACGAACCCCCATTACGGCTTGGTCCGCAATTTTAATAACGTACTCAGGAGATAGGTTAACAATGAAAAAAATCTGGCTTGCGCTGGCGGGAATGCTGCTGGCATTTAGCGTATCAGCGGCGCAGTTCACCGACGGTAAACAGTATGTCACGCTGCAGAAACCGGTGGCAGGTGAACCGCAGGTCATGGAGTTCTTCTCCTTTTTCTGTCCGCACTGCTATCAGTTTGAACGTGTTTATCACGTCAGCGACGCGGTGAAGAAGAACCTGCCGGCTGAGACCAAAGTGACAAAATATCACGTCGATTTTCTCGGCGGTGATTTAGGCCCGGTGGTCACGCATGCCTGGGCAGTGGCCATGGCGCTGGGCGTGGAAAGCAAAGTTACCGCACCGATTTTTGATGGCATTCAGAAAACGCAAACCATCACCGATCCGGCAAGCCTGAAAGAAACCTTTATTAAAGCAGCAGGGATCTCAGCTGGCGATTATGACGCTGCCTGGAACAGCTTTGCGGTGAAAGCGCTGGTTGCGCAGCAGCAGAAAGCGGCTTCTGATGTTAATCTGCAGGGCGTTCCGGCTATTTTCGTCAACGGCAAATATATGGTTAATAACGGCGGTCTCGACACCAGCTCTATGGAGAATTTTGTCGCCGATTATGCCAACGTGGTTAAGTTCCTGGCTGAAAAGCAGTAACGCGACACCCTTAAACGCTGGCAACCCCAGCGTTTTTTATTTCTTCACCCTCATTTATTCTTTTTCCTTCCTGCACTCTGTAGTGATATCCACATGGACGATCGCGTTTTCAAAATCGCGTTCTGCGTCACGGCAACTTATTAACCTGTTGTAAATAAATAGTTATTATCTGCTTATTATTTTTCTCATGCTAAAAAAATAGCGCCTTATGAAATTTGCGCACAAAGTTATCCACAGAAAGATCGTTGCGATCCACGTTTGATAACCGTGAAAAAAAGCCCCTCTCTCCCGTGTTCATTCAACATTTTTCTCAGGTTGTGGCATCCTTATAAGCCTGAATCTCGCAACGAAGAAACCTTAACACTATGGCGAAAATCGCAGAAAATCCCCTGATTCTGGTAGACGGATCCTCTTATCTCTACCGTGCATATCATGCCTTTCCGCCACTGACCAACAGCGCGGGCGAACCGACCGGCGCGATGTATGGTGTGCTCAACATGCTGAAAAGTCTGTTGATGCAGTATCAGCCCAGCCATGTGGCTGTGGTCTTCGATGCGAAAGGAAAAACCTTCCGCGACGAACTGTTTGAACACTACAAATCTCATCGTCCGCCGATGCCTGACGATCTGCGTGCGCAGATAGCACCGCTGCATGAGATGGTAAAAGCGATGGGGCTGCCGCTGCTGGCTGTATCGGGCGTGGAGGCAGACGATGTTATCGGTACGCTGGCACTGGAAGCGGGCAAACAGGGGCGCAGCGTACTGATCAGTACCGGTGATAAAGATATGGCGCAGCTGGTCACGCCAGAGATCACACTGATCAATACCATGAGCAATACCGTACTGGGACCGGAAGAGGTTGAAGAGAAATATGGTGTGCCGCCGGCACTGATCATCGATTTTCTGGCGATGATGGGCGACAGCTCCGATAACATTCCCGGCGTACCCGGCGTGGGAGAGAAGACCGCACAGGCGCTGCTGCAGGGGCTGGGTGGTATGCACGCCATTTATGACAACCTCGACAAAGTGTCCAGTCTGTCATTCCGCGGCGCGAAAACCATGGCGGCTAAACTCGAACAGAACCGCGATGTGGCCTTTCTCTCTTACCAGCTGGCGACCATTAAAACCGATGTGCCGCTGGAGGTCAGTTACGATCAACTGACGGTAAACCAGCCTGACGTTGAGACGCTGCAGACGCTGTTTGCCCGCTTTGAATTCCGGCGCTGGCAGGCCGATCTGCAGGAAGGTAAGTGGCTGCAGGGCAAAAAGAGTAATGTGCAGGCGCAGAGCGCTCTGGCTGATGAGCCTGAGGCTGCGGAAGCTACCAGCGTGCTCTCCGCGGACGGGTATGTCACTATCCTTGATGAGGCAACCTTTAGCGCCTGGCTCGATAAGCTGAAGCAGGCTGAGGTGTTTGCATTCGATCTCGAAACGGATTCACTCGATACGCTCAGCGCCACCATTGTTGGTATCGCGTTTGCTGTCGCCCCTGGGGAAGCTGCCTACCTGCCGGTTGCGCATGACTATCTTGACGCACCCGATCAGCTCGATCGCACTGACGTGCTGGCGAAATTAAAGCCGTTGCTGGAGGATGAACGCGCGGCGAAAGTGGGGCAGAACCTGAAATACGATCGCGGCGTGCTGAAAAATTACGGTATTGAGCTGCGCGGCATCCGGTTTGACACCATGCTGGAGTCCTACTGCCTGAACAGCGTTGGCGGCAAGCATGATATGGATAGCCTCTCTGCGCGCTGGCTGAATCACAAGACGGTCACGTTCACAGAGATCGCCGGCAAAGGTAAAAATCAGCTCACGTTTAACCAAATTGCGCTGGAGCAGGCGGCGCACTATGCGGCGGAAGATGCCGATGTGACGCTGCAGCTGCATCAGCAGATGTGGCCAAAACTGGAGCAGGAGGCGGGCCCGAAACAGGTCTTCACCGATATCGAAATGCCTCTGGTTACGGTGATTTCGCGCATTGAGCGTAACGGCGTGCTTATCGATCAGAATATCCTCGCCAGACATTCGCAGGAGCTGACGACCCGCCTCTCTGAGCTGGAACTGAAGGCGCATGAACTGGCGGGAGAGCCGTTTAACCTCTCTTCCACCAAACAGCTGCAGACCATCCTGTTTGAAAAGCAGGGCATCAAGCCCACGAAAAAGACGCCGGGCGGCGCGCCCTCAACCAGTGAAGAGGTGCTGGCCGAGCTGGCGCTTGATTATCCGCTGCCAAAAGTCATCCTGGAACATCGCGGGCTGTCGAAGCTGAAATCTACCTACACCGATAAACTGCCGCAGATGATCAATCCGGTCTCAGGACGCGTTCACACCTCTTATCATCAGGCGGTCACGGCGACCGGCCGGCTCTCCTCAACCGATCCGAACCTGCAGAACATTCCGGTTCGCAACGAAGAAGGGCGCCGGATCCGTCAGGCCTTTATCGCCGGTGCAGATAAACGCATTGTTGCTGCAGACTATTCTCAGATTGAGCTGCGCATCATGGCGCATCTGTCGCAGGATAAAGGTCTGCTGGAGGCCTTTGCGCAGGGAGAAGATATTCACCGCGCCACGGCAGCGGAAGTGTTTGGTGCCCCGCTGGAAAAGGTCTCAGCTGAGCAGCGCCGCAGCGCCAAAGCGATTAACTTCGGCCTGATTTACGGCATGAGTGCGTTTGGCCTCTCGCGTCAGCTGAACATCGGTGCCGGTGAAGCGAAGAAATATATGGATCTCTACTTCGAACGCTATCCGGGCGTACTGCGCTATATGGAAAAGACCCGCGATCAGGCGGCGTCTAAAGGTTACGTAGAGACGCTGGACGGGCGTCGTCTGTGGCTGCCGGATATCAAATCCAGCAACGCTATCCGCCGCAAAGCCGCTGAGCGGGCGGCCATTAATGCGCCGATGCAGGGCACTGCAGCGGATATCATCAAGCGGGCGATGATTGCCGTGGATGGCTGGCTGCAGCAGCAGAACAGTGATGATGTGAAGATGATCATGCAGGTACACGATGAACTGGTATTTGAGATCCACAAAGACGCGGTAGAGAGCGCCAGCGAGAAAATCCGTCAGCTGATGGAGAGCAGTATGTCGCTGGATGTACCGCTGCTGGTGGAAGTGGGTGTCGGTGATAACTGGGATCAGGCGCACTAATCTAACTCGCTGCCTGTTAAACATTTTTTTGGAAATTAAACTACAGCCGCTGTGCGAAAGTGTGACGGAGCTGGTAAAAATTATGTCAAAAGCTGAAATTGGATCACAAAAAATCCTTTGTCGGTCAGAAAAAATCAGGTAAAGTTCGTCGCGTAGGGTACAGAGGTAAGATGTTCTATCTTTCAGACCTTTTACTTCACGTAATCGGATTTGGCTGAATATTTAGCGCCCCAGTCAGTTATGACTGGGGCGTTTTTTATTGGGCTTTTTTCACCCGGCAACGCTGCCGTTACTCAGCCGGCTGGTTATCTGCGTCACCTTCACGGGCCGGCTCAAGTTCGCTGAACCAGGTATCCAGTTTCTGACGTACCTTGTCCACGCCCAGCTTTTTCAGCGAAGAGAACATCTCAACCTGCACGTCGCCCATAAAGCCCAGCGCGGCTTCGCGCACCATGTTGAGCTGCGCTTTACGTGCGCCAGAGGCGAGCTTGTCCGCTTTGGTCAGCAGCACCAGTACCGGAATATTGCTGCTTACGGCCCACTCAATCATCTGCTGATCGAGATCTTTAAGCGGATGGCGAATATCCATCAGCACCACCAGCCCTTTCAGCGCCTGCCGCTTCTGCAGATACTCTGCCAGCGCACGCTGCCATTTACGTTTCATCTCCTCAGGCACTTCGGCATAGCCGTAGCCGGGCAGATCCACCAGACGTTTGCCTTCAACCACTTCAAACAGGTTGATAAGCTGAGTGCGCCCCGGCGTTTTACTGGTGCGCGCCAGACTTTTCTGGTTGGTCAGGGTATTAAGCGCACTGGATTTGCCTGCATTTGAGCGACCGGCAAAGGCTACTTCAATACCCGTGTCGGCCGGCAGATGACGGATATCTGGCGCACTGAGCATGAAGTGAGTGATGTGATAATTCAAAGCAGACAAAATAGACTCCAGCTGATAGATACGGACTAATGGCGCTGATTATACCTGTTATGGCGCAAAAGTACCCGACAGCCGTAGCCCTGACAAATCGTGTAAGAGATCGCCGATTTTTGCTGCCAGTTTTAGCTTAAATATAAAAAGTTCAATATTTTTTTCTCATTAAAATACAAAGAATTGAGCATTATTTTACTCTTTTCTCTCTAAAAAAGAGCAATACCTTACTTGTTGATTTGGCACTTTCGTCTACATTTGGTGTCAGTGCAAGGCAGCACCCATCAGGATGATGCGCTCAGGAGTGTCCGGAAGACCAGGAGCATGGCAGGAGTACGATTCAGGCAGGAATCGGGAATGGACAGGGATTACTCGCAGGAGCGATATGGCGACGGAGCGACCGGGACGTTGAGAGCCGTAAAGGATTTATTCAGAGTTTCCTTCGTACGAAGGTGCGAAATAAGGCGATAGCAAAAGCTATCGCCTTTTTTCTTTGTCTGCTTTCTGCTAGATTTCGCCGCAATTCTATACTGAACTCACCAGGCATCACTGAGACCGGACATCATGAAGCAACCTGCACCCGCCCAGCGTGGCAAACCCGCTGCTAAAGCCAAACGTAAATCGCGTGAAGAACTGAATCAGGAAGCGCGCGATCGTAAACGCGATAAAAAGCACAGCGGCCATAAATCGGGCAGCCGCACCAGCCCGACGGCGCAGAGCAGCGGCAGCGCACAGACTAAAAAAAGCAGCGATGCCCGCATTGGCAGCAAAAAACCGGTGGCGCTGGTGGCTGACGGCAAAACGCAGCCCGTGACAAAAGCGGCACCTCAGCCCAAAGCGAAAGCGCAGAAAGTACGCCTGACGCCTGAAGAGGAGCTGGCGAAGCTGGAGAACGATGAACGTCTCGACACGCTGCTCGATCGCCTGGAAAAAGGCGAGACGCTGAGCGGTGAAGACCAGGCGTGGCTGGATGAGACGCTGGACCGCATCGATGAGCTGATGGAAACGCTGGGGATCGCGCTGGATGATGACGCCGAAGATGAACAGGCTGAAGAAGATATGATGCGCCTGCTGAAAGGGCAGTAATCCCGTTACCGGACGGCATGCGCCGTATCGCATGCCGCGCTGAACAGGTATTCGACAATGTTTTGGCCTGGATCAATTTTAGCGCTGCTGCTCACATGTTATATCCTCTGGTTATTGTTTAAACTACGCCGCCTGTCGCGCCTGAAGTCGCGTTTACGGCGGCGTTCTCTTCACCGCTTCACTGACCCTTCTGCGCGACCTTTCCGGACCACACGCCACCGAAAGAGGTAAGCATGACCGCGCAGCAGATAGAATGGGATCAGCAGCTGGTGGAGAAATACAGCGGCTCAGGCCCGCGTTATACCTCCTATCCTACCGCGCCGGAATTCAGCGAAACTTTTCGCGCCGCAGATTTTGAGCAGGCTGCTACCCGTTATCCTCACCGGCCGCTCTCTCTTTACGTGCATATCCCGTTCTGCCACAAACTGTGTTACTTCTGCGGCTGCAATAAAATAGTGACGCGCCAGCGGCAAAAAGCTGATCGCTATCTGAATGCGCTGGCGCAGGAGATTGCCTGTCGTGCTCCGCTGTTTGCCGGTCGCCGGGTGACACAGCTGCACTGGGGCGGTGGCACGCCGACCTTTCTTGACGGAGCGCAGATAAGCCGGCTGATGGCGCTGCTGCGGCATCACTTCGCGATAACGGATGATGCTGAAATGTCGATCGAAATCGATCCGCGTGAGATCGCGCCGGCCACGATCGATCATCTGCGGACGGAAGGATTCAACCGTCTGAGCATCGGGATCCAGGATTTTGATCGGGCGGTGCAGGCGCGCATTAACCGGATACAGGATGAAGCGGCCATTGGTGCGCTGGTAAAGCGCGCGCGCGAACAGGGTTTTCGTTCGGTCAGTTTCGATCTGATCTACGGTCTGCCGCTGCAGAGTGCGGAACGGTTTGCGCTGACGCTGCAGCGGGTGATCGCGCTCGCTCCCGACCGTCTGAGCCTGTTCAGCTATGCGCATATGCCGGCGCTGTTTGCGGCGCAGCGCAAAATCAAAGCAGCAGACCTGCCCGACGGCGCGCAAAAGCTGCTGATCCTGCAGCAGAGCATTGCCACACTGACCGCCGCAGGTTACCGGTTTATCGGGATGGACCACTTCGCCCGGCCGGATGATGATCTGGCGATCGCGCAGCGCAGCGGCCTGCTGCACCGCAATTTTCAGGGCTACACCACGCACGGTGAGAGCGATCTGCTGGGGCTGGGCGTATCTGCCATCAGCATGCTGGGCGACAGCTATGCGCAGAACCGGAAAGCGCTGAATGAGTGGTATGCAGAGGTGGAACAGCAGGGTAGCGCGCTGTGGCGCGGATTGAAACTGACGGATGACGATCGTCTGCGGCGTGAGGTGATTAAACAGCTTATCTGCAACTTCACGCTCGATTTTGCCGCCGTGGAAGCGCAGTGGCCGATCGTGTTTGAGGACTATTTTGCCGACGATCTGGCGCTGCTGGCTCCGCTGGTGGCGGAGGGGCTGGTTTGCTGTGAGAGGCGGCGGCTGACGGTGACCGGTCGCGGTCGTCTGCTGATCCGCTCTGTCTGCATGTGTTTCGATCGCTACCTGCGGCAGAAAAGTCGCCAGCCGCACTATTCCCGGATCATCTGAATAACAAAGGGAGCATACGCTCCCTTGCTATTAACTGAACAGGCTCGCCGTAATGGCGCATACCACAGCAGCCAGCGCAGTCTGCGGCGAATGGGCCACCGCGCTGCCAATGGCTGCCAGATTATGCGCTATTGTCAGCATGACAGATTGCAGCATGATACTTCTCTCCCGATTACCGCGAATATCATACTCACCGGTAACGGTCTGTACAGCCTGTGCGTGCAAAAAATCAGCAGAAGCGCCGCTGATGTCGCAGCGTTACTCCATGCCCAGCTCTTTAAGTTTGCGCGTCAGCGTATTGCGCCCCCAGCCAAGCAGGCGTGCCGCTTCCTGTTTATGCCCCTGGGTGTGACGCAGCGCCGTGGTCAGCAGCGTACGCTCCATCTCCGGCTGCGCTTCAGATAACAGGTTCTGATGACCGGAACGCAGCGCGCGATCGGCCCACTGCGCCAGCAGCGTGGCCCAGCTGTCCGGCAGCGACTGCACCGGGCTGTCAGGCGTGGCGGATTCAAACAGCTCCGGCGGCAGATCCTGAATCAGCACTTCCTGACCGGCGGCCATGACCGTCAGCCAGCGGCAGGTGTTCTCCAGCTGGCGCACGTTGCCCGACCAGTGCAGGCGGGTCAGCGCCGTTTCCGTTTCCGGATGCAGGATTTTAGCCTCAACGCCCAGCTCGCGTGCGGCAACCTGCAGGAAGTAGCGTGCCAGACGCGGAATATCTTCGCGGCGCTCACGCAGCGGCGGAAGATGTACCCGAATGACATTGAGGCGGTGGAACAGATCCTCACGGAATTTGCCTTCCTGCACGCGCAGCTCAAGGTTCTGATGCGTGGCGGCAATAATGCGCACGTCCACTTTTACCGGCGCGTAGCCGCCCACGCGATAGAACTGACCGTCTGCCAGCACGCGCAGCAGACGCGTCTGCACATCCAGCGGCATATCGCCAATTTCATCAAGAAACAGCGTGCCGCCATCAGCCTGTTCAAAGCGCCCCTGGCGGATCTGATTGGCGCCGGTAAACGCGCCTTTTTCATGCCCGAACAGTTCAGATTCAATCAGGTCTTTCGGGATCGCCGCCATATTCAGCGCGATAAAAGGCGCCTTGGCGCGCGGGCTGTGGCGGTGCAGCGCATGCGCGACCAGCTCTTTACCGGTTCCCGACTCACCGTTAATCAGCACGCTGATGGAGGAGCGTGACAGACGGCCAATAATACGGAACACATCCTGCATCGCCGGCGCTTCGCCAATGATGTCGGTTGTCGGACCGCTGACGGGCTGATTACGCGGCTGCTGCTGCTCCTGATAGTGGCTGATGGCGCGCTCGACCAGCGCTACCGCCTCATCGATATCAAACGGCTTGGGCAGATAATCAAATGCGCCCTGCTGATAGGCACTGACGGCGGCATCAAGATCGGAGTGCGCCGTCATAATGATGACCGGCAGCATCGGATGACGCTGCTTGATCTGCTTCAGTAGCGCCAGGCCATCCATGCCCGGCATGCGAATATCTGACAATAGTACGTCCGGGGTTTTGCTGGCGAGTGCATCCAGCACCTCACTGGCGCTGTCAAACGTCGCGCAGCTTAAACCGGCTCCAGTGAGCGCGCGTTCAAGCACCCAGCGGATGGAGCTATCGTCATCGACGATCCAGACTATCCCTCGTTGCATAGAAACCTCACTGGCGAATGGGCAGGTAGACCGAAAACTCGGTGTGACCTGGCCAACTGTTAAATTCAATTTTTCCGGAGTGCTGATCGATCAGGCTGCGGGCGATAGAGAGTCCGAGACCAGTACCCCCTTCGCGTCCGCTGACCATGGGATAGAACAGCGTATCCTGCAGCTGTGCCGGTATGCCCGGCCCGTTATCTTCCACATCAATACGCGCCACCAGCCGGTAGCGCGTGCCGTGCAGCGTCAGCTGAAAAGCGGTACGCGTACGCAGCACGATGGTACCGCCCTCTGCGCCGAGCGCCTGCAGCGCATTGCGTACGACGTTAAGCAGCACCTGTTCAATCTGGTCAGGATCGTGCGGCAGCTCCGGCAGGCTGGGATCGTAGTCGCGTACCAGCGTTATGTTGTCCGGCAGCTCCATCGAGACCAGCTTGACCACGCGCTCCGCCACCTGATGAATGCTCTGCGTAACGTGCAGCCCCGGCTGCTGCGGGCCCAGCAGACGATCGACCAGGTTGCGCAGCCGGTCTGCCTGCTCGATGATAACGTTGGTGTATTCGTTCAGCGACGGGTCAGGTAGCGCGCGCGACAGCAGCTGTGCCGCGCCGCGCAGGCCGCCAAGCGGGTTTTTAATCTCATGCGCCAGGCCGCGCACTAAATCGCGTGCGGCAACCTGCTGAGCATGCTGGATCTGCTCCTGGCTGAGCCGGCGCTGGTTGTCCATCGGCGCCATCTCCAGCAGGATCAGGCCGTCCGGCAGACGCTGCGCGGTCAGCGACATGATGTGCGCGCGTCCATCGACCACCAGCGTGACTTCGCTGTCGGTAAAGCCCTGGCCTGCGGCCAGGCTCTCGCGCATCACGTCAAGATTGAGCGAAAAGTAGCCGGTCAGCTCCGGCAGCGGCGTACCGAACAGCTTACGCGAACTCTGCGCCAGCAGCTGCTGCGCAGCCGGATTGGCATAGTGGATCACCAGCCCGTCATCGACCAGCAGAATACTGTTTATCAGGGAGTTGAGAATCTGCCCTGCGTCGGGCAGTGAGCCAGCAACCATACCACGATCCTCTGCACCAAATGGGTGCACTATAGCGTTTTGGGATGGAAAACTCCCCGATAACGGCAATTTTGCGGTGAAAAAAACCCATCCGGAGATGGGCTAAAGTTTCCACGGCAACAAAAAAACGTTGTCCTCTTTTGCCCGGCCTGGCGGACAAAAGAGGTGAATGGCCATTTAAACGCTGTAGTAGAGTTCAAATTCAACCGGGTGTGGCGTCATGCGAACGCGATCAACATCTGGCTTGCGCAGTTCGATATAAGCATCGATAGCGTCATCAGTGAATACGCCGCCGCGGGTCAGGAACTCGCGATCTTCATTCAGCGCGTTCAGTGCTTCTTCCAGAGAACCGGCTACTTTCGGGATCTCCGCTTCTTCTTCCGGCGGCAGATCGTAGAGGTTTTTGTCCATCGCATCGCCAGGATGGATTTTATTGATGATGCCGTCGAGGCCAGCCATCAGCAGCGCAGTAAACGCCAGGTATGGGTTAGCCGCTGGATCCGGGAAGCGCGCTTCAATACGGCGGGCTTTCGGGCTGGCAACCACCGGAATACGGATGGAGGCTGAGCGGTTACGCGCGGAGTAAGCGAGCATAACCGGCGCTTCATAACCCGGCACCAGACGCTTGTAGGAGTTGGTGGTTGGGTTAGCCAGGGCGTTAATCGCTTTAGCGTGCTTGATCACACCGCCGATGTAGAACAGCGCGGTTTCAGAGAGGCCGCCGTACTTATCGCCAGAGAACAGGTTTACGCCACCTTTAGAGAGCGACATATGGCAGTGCATACCGGAGCCATTATCACCAAACATCGGTTTTGGCATAAAGGTTGCGGTCTTGCCGTAGGCGTGCGCAACGTTGTGCACGACATACTTATAAATCTGAATTTCATCCGCTTTTTTGGTCATGGTGTTGAAGCGGGTTGCCACTTCGTTCTGACCAGCGGTTGCCACTTCGTGGTGATGTGCTTCTACAACCAGACCCATCTGCTCCATGGTCAGACACATGGCAGAACGGATATCCTGAGAGGAGTCAACCGGTGGTACCGGGAAGTAGCCGCCTTTCAGACCCGGACGGTGGCCTTTGTTGCCGCCTTCGTACGCTTTGCCGGTGTTCCAGCACGCTTCGATATCATCGATAGCAACGTGTGAACCTGAAGTCGATGAACCGAAACGGATATCGTCAAACAGGAAAAACTCTGGCTCAGGTCCAAACAGCACGGTGTCAGCAATACCGGAAGCGCGCAGGTACTCTTCAGCGCGCTTGGCGATGGAGCGCGGATCGCGATCGTAACCCTGCAGCGTGCCTGGCTCGAGGATGTCACACCGGATGATGAGGGTCGGGTCTTCGAAGAACGGGTCCATCACCGCAGTGGTGGCATCCGGCATCAGCACCATGTCTGATTCGTTAATGCCTTTCCAGCCACCGATGGATGAACCATCGAACATTTTACCTTCTTCAAAGAAGTCTGCGTTAACCTGGTGAGCAGGAATGGTGACGTGCTGTTCTTTACCTTTGGTATCGGTAAAACGCAGATCGACGAACTTAACTTCATGCTCGTTCATCATCGAGAGAACGTGTTCAGCGGACATACTCAACTCTCCTGGAAATGGTCATCTGTTGTCGTGGTGAGAGAACTCAAAATGCCTGGAATGTGTCACGACTACTGACCACCCCTGACTAAGATCCCGGCAAGCTATTCAGCCATCAGGCCACTGTCGTTTGCACTTAAAAAAGATAAAGCGAATTCTGTGCCAACTTTTTTTAAGTGCAATAAATAGCGCTGTGCGGCGCGCTGCGGTGCATCAGCAGCTGCACCAGAACAGACGTATTGCTTTATTATGGTGCAAAACGGCGCGCTGATGGCACTAAAATGGTGCACAAAGCCAGCAGAGTGCAGATATTTGCACCGCTAATGGTGCTAAAAACCAGCAGCGTGAGAATATTGTCGGGAAAACTGTGATCATGTTCAGTATTCCGCTTAATCCGTGTACAATACCGCGTTATTTCTATAATGCCTGAGGCAAAGCTGTGATCGAAAATTTGCGTAACATCGCCATCATCGCGCACGTTGACCATGGAAAAACCACCCTGGTCGACAAACTGCTGCAACAGTCTGGTACTTTTGACGCTCGTACCGAAGCGACTGAACGTGTGATGGATTCCAATGATTTGGAAAAAGAGCGTGGAATTACCATCCTCGCAAAAAACACCGCCATCAAATGGAACGACTACCGTATCAACATCGTTGATACCCCGGGACACGCCGACTTCGGTGGTGAAGTAGAGCGCGTCATGTCCATGGTGGATTCGGTGCTGCTGGTTGTTGATGCGATGGATGGCCCTATGCCGCAAACTCGCTTCGTAACCAAGAAAGCCTTTGCCCACGGTCTGAAACCTATTGTTGTTATCAACAAAATTGACCGTCCAGGCGCGCGTCCTGACTGGGTTGTAGACCAGGTATTCGACCTGTTCGTTAACCTCGACGCGACTGACGAGCAGCTGGACTTCCCTATCATTTACGCATCAGCGCTGAATGGTATTGCAGGTCTGGAACACACCGATATGGCTGATGACATGACCCCGCTGTATCAGGCAATCGTCGATCACGTTTCTCCGCCGCAGGTTGAAGCTGATGCGCCGCTGCAGATGCAGATCTCTCAGCTGGACTACAACAACTACCTGGGCGTTATCGGTATCGGCCGCATCAAGCGCGGTAAAATCAAGCCGAACCAGCAGGTTACTGTGATTGATAGCGAAGGCAAAACCCGCAACGCGAAAGTGGGTAAAGTGCTGACGCATCTGGGTCTGGAGCGTATTGACAGCGATCTGGCAGAAGCGGGCGACATCATTGCCGTTACCGGTCTGGGTGAACTGAACATCTCCGATACCATCTGCGACACGCAGAATGTAGAGGCGCTGCCGGCGCTGAGCGTGGATGAGCCTACCGTGACCATGTTCTTTAACGTCAATACCTCACCGTTCTGCGGTAAAGAAGGTAAATACGTTACTTCACGTCAGATCCTGGATCGCCTGAACAAAGAGCTGGTACACAACGTTGCACTGCGCGTTGAAGAGACCGAAGATGCTGATGCGTTCCGCGTATCAGGTCGTGGTGAGCTGCACCTTTCCGTTCTGATCGAAAACATGCGTCGTGAAGGCTTTGAGCTGGCGGTATCCCGTCCGAAAGTTATCTTCCGTGAGCATGAAGGCCGCAAGCAGGAGCCGTTTGAGAACGTTACCCTCGATATCGAAGAGACCCATCAGGGCTCAGTGATGCAGGCGATGGGTGAGCGTAAAGGCGACATGAAAAACATGGATCCGGATGGCAAAGGCCGCGTACGTCTCGACTACGTGATCCCAAGCCGTGGTCTTATCGGCTTCCGTAACGAATTCATGACCATGACCTCCGGTACCGGTCTGCTCTACTCGACTTTCAGCCACTACGACGACGTGCGTCCGGGCGAAGTCGGTCAGCGTCAGAACGGCGTTCTGATCTCTAACGGTCAGGGTAAAGCCGTTGCGTTTGCTCTGTTTGGTCTGCAGGATCGCGGTAAGCTGTTCCTGGGTCACGGTGCAGAGGTTTATGAAGGCCAGATCATCGGTATTCACAGCCGCTCTAACGACCTGACGGTAAACTGTCTGACCGGTAAGAAACTGACCAACATGCGTGCGTCAGGTACCGATGAGGCGACGACGCTGGTTCCGCCACAGAAAATGACGCTGGAGCAGGCGATCGAGTTCATCGATGATGACGAACTGGTTGAAGTTACGCCACAGTCAGTCCGTATCCGTAAACGTCACCTGACCGAGAACGATCGCAAACGCGCGTCTCGCGGCGGTAAAGAGTAAACGATACGTTCTGTTATCAGGCCCCGCACTGCGGGGCTTTTTTGTTTCTGTTGCCCGCCTTTTTCCCCGAATGCTCCCTGTTCAGCTACGCTTTTTGCCGCTAGAGTGAATGATCCCGGAAGCACAGAGGAGAGGCGTCATGCTGTACATCTTTGATTTGGGTAACGTGATTGTTGATATCGACTTCAATCGCGTACTGGGCGTCTGGAGTGATTTAGGCCGTGTGCCGCTGGCCACGCTGCAGAGTCGCTTCAGCATGGATGAAGCGTTTGAACAACATGAACGGGGCGAGATCAGCGACCCGGAATTTGCCGAGCGCCTTTGCGAGCAGCTCGATATTGCCCTGAGCTATGAGCAGTTTACCGCCGGCTGGCAGGCCGTGTTTGTCGGCGTTCGCCCGGAGACGCTGGCGATCATGAACCAGCTTCGCGCCCGCGGCGAACGCGTGGTGATCCTTTCCAACACCAACCAGCTGCATTTTGAATTCTGGCCGACGCACTATCCGGAAGTGCAGCAGGCTGCCGATCGCGTCTATATGTCGCAGGAGCTCGGCATGCGTAAACCGGAAGCGCGGATTTTCAGCCATGTGCTGGCGCAGGAGGGTTACACGGCGGACCAGGCCATCTTCTTTGATGACAATCAGGCGAATATCGATGCGGCGCGCGCGCTGGGAATCGAAAGCGTGCTGGTGGAAGATCACAAAACCCTGCCCGCCTGGTTCGCAGCGCGTGGGTAAATGTGATGGCTAACACTCTGCGCCACCGGGCGCATGCGTTCTTTTTGTGGCTGAAACTGCTGTGGCGGCGCATCGACGAAGATAACATGACCACGCAGGCGGGGAATCTTGCCTACGTCTCCCTGCTGGCGCTGGTGCCGCTGGTGGCGGTGATCTTCGCGCTGTTCGCCGCGTTCCCGGTTTTTTCCGACATCAGCGTACAGCTCAAGAATTTTATCTTTACCAACTTTATGCCGGCAGCTGGCGACGTGATCCAGCGCTACCTTGACCAGTTTGTCGCTAACGTAAATAAAATGACGGCGGTAGGCGCGGTAGGGCTGATTGTCACGGCGCTGCTGCTGATGCACTCCGTTGACAGCGCGCTGAACGCCATCTGGCGCAGCAATTCGCCGCGTCCGATGATCTATTCGTTTGCCGTTTACTGGATGATCCTGACGCTCGGCCCGCTGCTGGCTGGCGCCAGCCTGGCGATTAGCTCCTATCTGCTGTCGCTACGCTGGGTCAATGTCACCGGCGTTACCAGCCTGATCGACCAGGCGCTGCGTATCTTCCCGCTGGTGCTCTCCATTCTGGCGTTCTGGCTGCTTTACAGCGTGGTGCCAACGCGGCGCGTGCCGGGGCGCGATGCGCTCACCGGGGCGGTGGTGGCAGGCCTGCTGTTTGAGCTGGGTAAAAAAGGCTTTGCGCTCTATGTTACGATGTTTCCCTCGTATCAGTTAATTTACGGCGTACTGGCCGTTATCCCGATTCTGTTTCTGTGGGTCTACTGGACGTGGTGTATTGTTTTGCTGGGAGCGGAAGTCACCGTCACCCTGAATGACTATCGCCAGCTAAAGCAGCAGGAACATGAACCATCCCGTGAGGAAACATGATTGCATTAATTCAGCGCGTCAGTGCCGCCAGTGTGGCGGTCGACAACCAGGTCATTGGTGAGATTGGCGCCGGACTGCTGGTGCTGCTGGGCGTGGAAAAAGAGGATGATGATCAAAAAGCCCGGCGGCTCTGCGATAAAGTGCTCGGCTACCGTGTTTTCGGTGACGAGAATGACAAAATGAATCTGAATGTGCACCAGGCTGGCGGCAGCGTGCTGGTGGTTTCGCAGTTTACGCTGGCGGCAGATACCCGTAAGGGCATGCGTCCCTCCTTTTCCGGCGGTGCCGTACCGGCAGAAGCGGAGCGGCTTTATAACGTATTCAGCGACTGCTGCCGGGCCAGCGGTATCACAACCGCCAGCGGTCGCTTTGCGGCCAATATGCAGGTTTCACTGGTTAACGACGGTCCGGTCACTTTCTGGTTGCAGGTGTGAGATCGGCAGCCGGGCGGCAGGCGATCGGCCACGCTGGCTCCGAACGGGAGAATCATTTTATGTATCATCTTCGAGTGCCTCAGACGGCCGAAGAGCTGGACATGTATTACCAGTTCCGCTGGGAAATGCTGCGCAAGCCGCTGCGCCAGCCGCAGGGCTCAGAGCGGGATGCCTGGGACGCGCTGGCGCACCATCAGATGGTGGTGGATGAGCAGGGCAAGCCGGTTGCCGCAGGCCGCCTCTATATCAACGCAGAGAATGAAGCAGCTATTCGCTTTCTGGCCGTGCACCCGTCGGTACAGGGCAAGGGGCTCGGGACGCTGGTGGCGATGACGCTGGAGTCCGTGGCGCGACAGGAAGGCGCCAAGCGCGTAACCTGCAGCGCGCGCGAAGACGCCGTGGAGTTTTTTGCCAAGCTGGGTTTTATCAATCAGGGTGAAATCACCGCACCGCAGACCACGCCGGTGCGCCATTTTCTGATGATCAAACCGGTGGTGACGCTGGATGATATTCTGCATCGCGCCGACTGGTGCGGCCAGCTCCAGCAGGCGTGGTATGAGCATATTCCCCTGAGTGAGAAGATGGGCGTGCGCATCCTGCAATATACCGGGCAGAAATTTGTCACCACCATGCCGGAGACCGGCAATCAGAATCCGCACCATACGCTGTTTGCCGGCAGTCTTTTCTCGCTGGCCACGCTGACCGGCTGGGGACTGATCTGGCTGCTGCTGCGCGAACGTCATCTGGGCGGAACCATCATTCTGGCGGATGCGCATATCCGCTACAGCAAACCGATCAGCGGACGGCCCGGCGCCACTGCCGATCTCGGCTCGCTGAGCGGCGATCTCGACCGCCTCGCGCGCGGGCGCAAGGCGCGCGTGCAGCTGGAGGTTGAGCTGTACGGAAATGAAGAGCCGGGCGCAGTATTTGAGGGCGTCTATATTGTGCTGCCTGCGGACCAGCATGGTCCACTCGAAGCGGGTGGCTCCGGCGCGCTGATAAACTGAGGATGGTGCAGCCGATCGCGCGGCAACAACGCGATCGGCCTGCCGTTCTTAATCTGTCTGCCCGTTACGCATGCTCTGCTGCAGCGAGCCGGCGTCGGTGGTAACGGAAAGGTCTGCCGAAATGCCCGGACGCAGCGGCGTACCGGCGCGCAGTGACCCCTTAAGCTGCAGCTGCAGATTACTGTCACCGCTCTGCGTCAGCGCTGGCCAGCCCCAGTTTTCCAGTACGTTGACCGGCACCGCCTGGCCCTTCAGGCTCAGCGTCAGCGGACGTTCGGCGCTCTGGCCTACCGTTGCCGTCGCCTCCAGCAGTCCATTGCCGTTAAAAGCGCTCATTTCTGTTATCTGGATTTGCTGCTCATCTGCCGTCAGCGCTATTGAGGGATGACGCAGATCGGTACGGTTAAAGGTCGCTTCTGCCGCGTTAAGACTCGCTTTGCCCGACCAGATCCCCCACTGATGTGCGCGCGCCAGCAGCAGATTATCCGCAGAGCCGTCCAGCGCCGTCATCTGGAAAGGAAACGCCGGGTTGATATCGATGATCAGGTTACGATTGGCGGTGGCATGCTTCACCAGCACGCTGTCAAGCCAGGCGGGCAGGGCGGCCTGCCAGCGCTCGCGCCAGTTCTGCGGCAGCGTATACTCCAGTCCGGCCACGGCCAGATCGTCCAGCGTCAGCTGCCGGTTGCTGCGCGTCCAGCTGCCGCTGGCGCGCAGAATACCGTTAACCCAGCGGGAGCTGAACTGCGTAAGTCTGACGCCTTCAGGCGAGAACTCTGCATTAACGATAGGATCATCCAGCGCCAGGCTGCCATTGATAAAGTTGCCGGCATTCATCGCCAGATAGCCTTCGTTACTCTGCCAGTCGCCGTTGCGCAGGGTAATGTCCCGCAGCGTAAGATCGAGGTCGGTGACCGCCCAGTCCGGTCCCTGCAGCCGGGCGTCGGTGACATCCAGACGGTTAATTGTGACCGCAGGGGCCGTCAGCAGCGGGCGCAGGAAATCATTCAGCGATTGGCTGGTCTGCAGACGGATATCATTCAGGCGCAGCTGATCAATGCTCCAGTTACCCTGGTCGTCACGCTCTGCCCGACCGGTCACCGATCCCCGGGCGATATCCGCACCTATCGTGGTGAGCTGCAGGCGGCGCTGCGCCACGTTGCCCTGTAGCAGCACGTTATCACCGGCCAGCCCGTTCAGCGTCAGCTGCGCGGCGCTTATCTGAAACTGTGCGTCACTGCCCAGCATATCGGCGGATACAGGTTTCCATGGAACAATACCGCCATTGACGCCGCGGGCAGAGAGCGGCAGCGCCGTGCGCGGGCTTTCCAGGCGCACATTGCGCAGCTGCAGGCGGTTGGCCTGAACGGGCAGCGTGGTGGATGGCGTCTGATTAGCGAGATTGATCTCCCCTTCATGAATTTCAATGCTGTCAAAATGAAGCCAGTCGCTGAACTGCACCATCGCCAGGCCCAGATCGATGCGTTTAGCCACGACAACCGCAGGCTGGCCATCGTGACCAAAACTGAAATTATCCAGCACGATATGCGAAGGGGAAGAGAAGTTGTGCTCAATTTTACTGACGGAGAGATGCCACGCAGTTTTATCACTTACCCAGCGGCTAAACCAGCCGGCACCCCACTGTGTCTGCACCAGTACATAACCGATCACCAGCAGCAGCAGAATCAGCAGTAATAGAGTAAGGAAAAACTTGCCCAGGAATTTCATTGCATTCATCCATCGCGATCGTTGTCCGGTCAGTGGTTGTTATGCCTGAATTACCGTTACAGCTCAACCGTCTGGCGAAAAATGCGGATAAATAGCAGGCAGGCGGGCGCCTGCCTGCTGCGCTATTTTTCCTGCGGGAAAATAAGATTAAGCACGATCGCCGTAATACCGCCGGCAGCAATACCGGAAGAGAGCAGCGTTTTCAGCCACTCTGGCGCAAACTGCAGGATCAGCGGCTGCTGAGAGACACCGAGTCCGACCGCCAGCGATAGCGCAATAATCATGATAGCGCGGCGGTTAAGCGGCTCGCGGGATACAATGCGCACGCCGGAAGCGGCAATGGTGCCGAACATCACGATAGTGGCCCCGCCCAGCACCGGTTCCGGAATATGCTGAACAAAGCCGCTGACCGCCGGAAACAGCCCGAGAACCACCAGCATCAGCGCCACCACAAAGCCTACATAGCGGCTGGCCACGCCGGTCAGCTGGATCACGCCGTTGTTCTGACCAAAACAGGAGTTGGGGAAGGTGTTAAACAGGGCAGAGACGCAGGAGTTCAGGCCGTTTGCCAGTACGCCCCCTTTCAGGCGCTTCATATAGAGCGGGCCGCTGACCGGCTGTTCTGAAACGTCAGAGGTGGCGGTGATATCACCGATGGTTTCCAGCGAAGTAACCATAAAGACCAGCATCAGCGGGATCAGCAGATTCCAGTCAAAACCCAGCCCGTAATAGAGCGGTGAAGGCACAGCCAGCAGCGGCTGCTCTACCGGTGCCGCGCTCTCCGGCAGCATATCCAGTCCCCACGCCAGTGCATAACCCACCGCCATCGCGATCACCAGCGATGCCACACGCAGATAGGGGTTGCGCTGACGGTTAAGCAGAATAATCACCAGCAGCACGGCACCTGCCAGCAGCAGATTTCCAGGCGCGCCAAAGCTGTGATCGTTCATAGCAGCAAAGCCGCCGCCAATTGAGGTCAGCCCGACCTGAATCAGTGAGAGACCGATAATCATCACTACGATGCCCGACACCAGCGGCGTAATAATCCGGCGTGCAAGATGCAGCACGCGCGACAGCAGCATTTCGGTACAGGAGGCGACCATCAGCGTGCCAAACAGCGCTGCCATCATGGTGGGCACATCCGCGCCGCCATTCTTCAGCGCCATACCGCCCATAATCAGCGGCG
This sequence comes from Pantoea eucrina, assembly GCF_002095385.1. Lineage (GTDB taxonomy): Bacteria > Pseudomonadota > Gammaproteobacteria > Enterobacterales > Enterobacteriaceae > Pantoea > Pantoea eucrina. The sequence continues at coordinate 22,337 of NZ_MIPP01000036.1, forward strand.
TAACAAAGTTAAAGCTGGTGCCCTGAATCGACAGCAGCCCGGAGCCCACCGGTCCCCATGTTTTGATCTGCAGCAGCGACGCTACGCCGGAGGCAAACAGCGACATACTGATGATGTGCTGCGTATCCTGTGCCGGCAGCCCCAGCGCCTGGCAGATCAGCAGTGCCGGGGTGATCACGGCGACAAACATCGCCAGCAGGTGCTGACAGGCGGCAAACAGCGTCTGCGGCAGCGGCGGACGATCCTCAAGACGATAAATCAGTTCGCTTTTTGTCGTGGCAGACGCACTGGCGGGCGAAAGGGGTTCGGCACGATTAACAGACATGACAGGCTCTCAGTAACAGCAAAGTGGCGATTTTAAACGGTTGCCCGCTGAAAGCAATCGTTTGCATCGCTGCGGCTGATTACCGGCTGGACAATTTTTCAGCGGGCGCGCAGGGCGCGCCTGAAACCGGCCTCTATGCGTGGCTGTAGCGTTCAGTTTCCGGCAGCCAGCGCTCAATCAGCGCCTGTGCCTGTTCGGGGTAATATTGATGGATATGGCGCGCCACGCGCTGCACTTCGGGGATCATGGCCTGATCGCGCAGCAGGTCAGCGACCCTGAATTCAGCGTTGCCGGTCTGCCGCGTGCCCAGCAGCTCGCCGGGGCCGCGAATTTCAAGATCGTGCTGCGCAATCACAAAGCCGTCGTTGCTGTCGCGCAGTACCTGCAGGCGACGCTGAGCGGTTTTGCTCAGCGGGGCTTTATAAAGCAGCACGCAGTGTGAGGCGACAGCGCCGCGTCCAACGCGTCCACGCAGCTGATGCAGCTGTGCCAGACCGAGCCGCTCCGGGTTTTCAATGATCATCAGGCTGGCGTTAGGGACATCCACGCCAACCTCAATAACGGTAGTGGCGATAAGCAGCTGGATCTCGTTCGCTTTGAATGCGGCCATTACCGCCTGCTTCTCTGCGGGCTTCATCCGACCGTGCACCAGGCCGGTGCGCAGATCGGGTAATGCCACGCTCAGCTCCTGCCAGGTCGCTTCAGCGGCCTGCGCTTCCAGCACGTCCGATTCATCAATCAGGGTGCAGACCCAGTAGGCCTGACGTCCCTCCAGGCAGGCGCTTTTTACGCGTTCAATAATCTCGCTGCGGCGCGTGTCCGGAATAGCAACCGTTGTGACCGGCGTGCGGCCCGGCGGCAGCTCATCGATTGTCGAGGTGTCGAGATCGGCGTAGGCGGTCATCGCCAGCGTGCGCGGAATGGGTGTCGCGGTCATAATGAGCTGATGCGGATGAAAACCCTGCTCTTCGCCTTTTTCCCACAGCGCCAGCCGCTGATGCACACCAAAGCGGTGCTGCTCATCAATAATCACCAGCGCCATGCCGCTGAACTTCACCTGCTCCTGAAACAGCGCGTGCGTGCCCACCACCATCGCCACCTGACCACTGGCGATCGCCGCCTGCTGCGCTTCGCGCGCTTTGCCTTTCTGCTTGCCGGCGAGCCAGCCAACCTCGATGCCGAGCGGCGCAAACCACTGACGGAAATTTGCAGCGTGCTGCTCGGCCAGCAGTTCAGTCGGCGCCATCAGCGCCACCTGTTTGCCGTGGGCAATGACGTTCAGCGCTGCCAGAGCCGCCACCAGCGTTTTACCGGAGCCGACATCGCCCTGTACCAGGCGCAGCATCGGATAGTCATTAGCCAGATCGCGCTCAATCTCTTTTACCACGCGCTGCTGCGCGCCGGTCGGAGAGAAAGGCAGCGCGGCCAGCAGCCTGTCCACCAGCGTATGGCAGGGGGTCAGCGGCAGCGCATGATGACGCTGTGCCCCCGCGCGTACGGCCAGCATGCTGAGATTATGCGCCAGCAGCTCTTCAAGAATTAATCGCTTCTGTGCCGGATGGCGGCCGGTTTCCAGTTCGCTGAGCCGGAGATCGGGTGGCGGCCGGTGCAGCGTGCGCAGCGCATCAGGCAAGCTGATCAGCCCGCCGCTCAGCTCTGACGGCAGCAGCTCAGCGATCGCACAGCTCTCCAGGAGAGTCAGCGCCTGGTCGGTAAGATTGCGCAGCGTGGCCTGACGTATCCCCTCCGTGGTGGGATAGACCGGCGTCAGGGTTTCCTGCAGCTCAACGCCGCCCTGCTCACCCTGAACGCGGTATTCAGGATGGATAATTTCGGCGCCGCGCTGTCCGCGCTTGATCTCACCATAAGCGGTGACGCGGCGACCCGGCGCCAGGCTGTTTTTCATGCCAGCGGTGAAGTTAAAAAAGCGCAGAGTGGCAATCCCGCTGCCGTCACCAATCTGGCATACCAGCATGCGGCGGCGACCAAAGGTGACTTCGCTGTTCAGCACTTCGCCTTCGATGGTGGCCCAGATACCAGGCAGCAGATCGTTAATTTTGTAGAGCTGGGTGCGATCTTCATAGCGCAGGGGCAGGTGCAGCAGCAGATCCTGGATAGTAAACAGGCCGAGTCTGGCCAGCTTAGCGGCCTGGCTGGCGCCGACGCCGGTCAGGGTACTGAGCGGTATGGCATCCAGCAGCCGGCCTTTCATTTCCGACCCGTGGCTTGCATGGCGGACCACCAGCTGGCATCAGCATCGATGCCACCCTGCATGTTGATCTGCGGATAGGGCAGGCCTTTCTGCTTCGCCACGCGGGCGAGAACCGGATAGCCGCCTTCAAACAGCAGACGCTGCTGCTCTTCTTCATCCAGCAGGCTGTGCTTACGCTGATACATGCCGGCATTCTGTCGCTGGCGCTGTGCTTCATACAGAATCAGCGCCGAGGCCACAGAGACATTCAGCGACTGCACCATACCCACCATCGGAATAATAATATCCTGGTCAGCCAGCGCCAGCGCGTCGGCGGTGATGCCGGTTTTTTCCTGACCCATCAGAATGCAGGTCGGGCGGGTGTAATCGATAGCGCGAAAGTCGACCGCCTTGTCTGAAAGATGGGTGGCGAGCACCTGCATGCCGCGATCTTTCAGATGGCGTACCGCTTCCGTAATGTGCGTATGGGTTTTAACTTTTACCCAGCTGTTGCTGCCTGCGGAGGCCGAAACCATCGTGCGCATCCGCACGCTGGGCCAGACGGCGTGAACCTCATGAATGCCCACTGCGTCTGCCGTGCGGATCACCGCAGAGACATTGTGCGGCTTGTGCACCTGCTCCATGCAGACGGTGAGATCGTGCTGACGCAGCGCCAGCATTTCCTGAATTCGGGCAAAACGTTGAGCATTCATGCATTAATTACGGTTACGGTGGACTTTAATCACATCCGGCATCACGCGAATTTTGCGCATGATGTTTGCCAGATGGACGCGGTCGTTAGCAGTCAGACGGATAAAGGCGCTGTAGACGCGGCCATCGCGCTCTTCGGTATTCAGGCTCTGAATATTCGATCCCGCCGTGTTAATGGCGGCGGTCAGGTTCGCCAGCGCACCCTGGTGGTTAAACATATCCACCTTAATCTCCGCCACGAATTCCTGATCGGTTACCTTATCCCACTCTACAGCCATAAACTTCTCGGGCTCTTTCTGGTAGCCACGGATATTACGGCACGATTCATGGTGTACGACCAGACCCTTGCCAGGGCTGACGTGTGCGACAATCGGGTCGCCGGGAATAGGACGGCAGCACTTGGCGAAAGTGATCAGTACGCCATCCGCGCCTTTAATCGGCAGTTTTTTGCTGCGCTTGCTGCTCTGCGCCGCATCCGCAGCGGACTGCAGCAGGTTTTTCGCTACGACCACGCTCATGGCGTTGCCCAGACCAATTTCAGCCAGCAGATCGTCCATGCTGGCGAGCTTCATACGCTCCAGCTCCAGCTGCACGTTTTCTGCCGGTATCTCAGCCAGCTTTTTACTGCCGCCCAGCGCATGGCTCAGCAGACGACGCCCGAGGTTAACGGAATCTTCACGCTTGAGGTTTTTCAGCAGCTGACGGATCTTGGCGCGCGCTTTTGAGCTGACCACAAAGTTGAGCCAGGCAGCGTTCGGGCGTGCGCCAGGCGCGGTGATAATCTCGATTGTCTGTCCGCTGGTCAGCGGCTGTGACAGCGGATAGGGCTGGCGATCGACGCGCGCGCCGACACAGGCGTGGCCAATGTCGGTATGTACCGCGTAGGCGAAATCGACCGGCGTCGCACCAGCAGGCAGCTCAACAATGCGGCCTTCCGGCGTAAATACGTAGATCTCATCCGGAAACAGATCGGATTTAACACTTTCGATAAATTCAAACGAGCTGCCGGCGCTTTGCTGCAGCTCCAGCAGGCTCTGCAGCCATCGCTGAGCGCGGATCTGTGCGGTCGTGCCGCTTTCGCCCGCTTCTTTATAGGCCCAGTGGGCTGCCACCCCCATCTCTGCCATTTGATCCATATCTTCGGTACGGATCTGCACTTCAACCGGCACGCCGTGCGGGCCAATCATGGAAGTGTGCAGGGATTGATAGCCGTTGGCTTTGGGAATAGCGATATAATCTTTGACGCGGCCGGGACGCGGCTTATACAGGCTGTGCATCTGACCCAGCACGCGATAGCAGGTGTCGAGATCTTTCACCACCACGCGGAATGCGTAGATATCCATGATCGAGTGAAAACGCTGCTCTTTGAGGTGCATTTTGCGGTAGATCGAGTAAAGATGCTTTTCGCGTCCGCTGACGCGGCAGGGAATGCCCGCCTCCAGCAGACGCCCGTCAATTTCTGACAGGATCTTCTGAATCATCTCTTTACGATTACCGCGCGCCGCTTTGACCACCTCTTTGATCACCCGAAAACGATTAGGGTAGAGCGCTTCAAATCCCAGCTCTTCCAGCTCTGTTTTCAGATGATGAATACCAAGACGGTGCGCCAGCGGGCTGTAAATCTCCAGCGTCTCCAGCGCAATGCGGCGTTTTTTATCCGGACGCAGGGCGCCCAGCGTGCGCATATTGTGCGTACGGTCAGCCAGCTTGATCAGAATGACGCGGATATCCTGCACCATCGCCATGATCATTTTGCGGAAGTTTTCAGCCTGCGCTTCTTTCTTGTCGCGGAACTTCAGCTTGTCGAGCTTGGATACGCCTTCCACCAGTTCAGCCACGCTCTTGCCAAACAGCTGTTCCATGTCCTGATAGGTGGCAGGTGTATCTTCGATCACATCATGAAGCAGCGCGGCCATCAGCGTTTCATGGTCGAGTTTCATCTCGGCCAGAATGCAGGCCACGGCAACAGGATGGGTGATGTAGGGCTCACCGCTGGAGCGAGTCTGTCCCTCGTGAGCATCACGTGCGACAAGGTAGGCTTGCTTGAGGCGCTTGATTTGCTCCTCAGGCAAGTATTTTTCAATCAGCTGATTGAGGCTTTCAAACAGATACAAGGTTGACCTGCAGAGTGCGGTTAACGACGACCTTCAGCGATAGCGGTAACGGCTTGCAACTCAGCGGCTTCCTGCTCTTGCTGTTCCTGACGATCACGCACATCCAGAATCTGGTTGGTGATCAGGCCTTCTTCGATTTCGCGCAGGGCGATAACGGTGGCTTTATCGTTCTCTTCCGGAACCAGCGGGTCTTTGCCGCCTACCTGCATCTGACGTGCACGACGTGCAGCGACCAACACCAGGTCAAAACGGTTACCAATTTTCTCTACTGCGTCCTGAACGGTTACGCGTGCCATAGGTGTGCTACTCCACAGATGATGAAGAAATGACTGGGCATAATACTGAAACTGAATTCAGACTGCCAATAGTTTGCTGATTAAAGCATCATGACGCGCTTTCTGGCGTCCCATACGCAGACGTTCTGCGCGAATAATGGTTTTCAGATCGGACAGCGCCAGATCGAAATCATCATTAACAATCAGGTAATCGTATTCAGCATAGTGGCTCATTTCCGCCACGGCCTGCGCCATGCGGCGGGCGATAACCTCTTCGCTATCCTGACCACGGCCGCGCAGACGGCGATCCAGCTCTTCGGTTGACGGCGGCAGGACAAAAATACTGCGTGCTGCAGGCATTCTGCTGCGGATCTGCTGCGCGCCCTGCCAGTCGATATCCAGAAAGACATCCACGCCGGTGGCCAGAACCTGCTCAATCGCGGCACGAGATGTACCGTAATAGTTGCCAAACACTTCGGCATGCTCGAGGAACGCATCCTCAGCAATCATGCTTTTGAATTCAGTTTTGGAAACAAAAAAGTAGTGCTCACCATGCGCTTCGCCAGGCCGCATGTCGCGGGTGGTATGCGATACCGACACCTGCGTGTCGTAGAGCGGTTGTGTCTTTAACAGCGCCTGAATCAGGCTGGATTTACCCGCGCCGCTGGGGGCGGAAACAATATAAAGCGTGCCTTGAGCCATGGTTATCTTGAATTGAGTAAAGAGCGGAGTCGATTTCCTGCACAGTATACACGGGTTAGGGCCGCCACGCAGCGTTTGCCGTGCAGGTAAGGCAATTCTTTTCTGCGAACAGGCGCAAACCGCGCGGTAACAGAGAGTAAAACGTCAGATTTGTGCGCGAGCGCGATTCCACACTCTGCGCAGGCTACTGGCTATGAGCCACCGCCGTACGCTTCAATCAGCAAAAAAGGAGAGCGGCAATGAAACGATGGCTGTGGTTAGGTCTCTGCCTGCTGAATGCAGAAAGCCGGGGAAAAGCGCTGTGCCCTGTCTGGTCGCCGGTGCGGGCGCAGCAGGAGATAACGCGCCTGCAGGAGCAGTTGCGTCACTGGGACAACGTTTACTACCAGCAGGGGGCGTCGCTGGTCAGCGATGATGACTATGACAGTCTGCTTTCCCGGCTGCAGCAGTGGCAGCGCTGCTTTGTACCCGACGAACCGGTACATGAAACCGCGCTGCCAGCCAGCCGTGGCGCGCCACATCCGGTTGCGCATACCGGGGTGCGCAAGCTGCGCGACAGGCTGGCGGTTGCTTACTGGATGCAGCATAAATCCGCGCTCTGGGTCCAGCCTAAAGTCGATGGCGTGGCCGTCACGCTGCTCTATCGTCACGGCAGGCTGACGTCGCTTATCAGCCGTGGCGATGGCGTGCGCGGTGAGGAGTGGCGCGACAAAGCGGCGCATATTCCGGCTATTCCGCAGCGGATTGAGACCTCGCTGGCGGAGGTCGTCCTGCAGGGAGAGCTGTTTCTGCAGATGACCGATCATCAGCAGGCGCGCGATGGCGGAGCCAATGCGCGGGCGCAGGTGGCCGGCGCGATGATGCGGCGCGAGATCGGTCCGCTGCTGAAACGCACCGGGCTGTTTATCTGGGCGTGGCCGGACGGCCCACCGGAGATGACGGAAAAACTTACGCAGCTGTCGCGCTGGGGCTTTGATCTTGCCCGGCAGTGGAGCCAGCCGGTCAGCGATGAAGAACAGGTTGCCGCGTGGCGCGAGCGCTGGTTTCGCGCCGCGCTGCCGTTTGCCACCGATGGCGTGGTGATCCACGCTGCGCCTTCTGCTGCCGGCCGGGACTGGCAGCCAGGACAGGGAAGCTGGTCCGCCGCATGGAAATATCAGCCTGCCGAAGTCAGCAGCGAAGTGCGTGCCGTTACGTTTTCCGTTGGCCGCACCGGGAAAGTTGCGGTGGTGCTGAACCTGCAGCCGGTGCAGGCAGAGGATAAAACCATCCGGCGTATCAGCATCGGCTCTGTTGCACGCTGGCGCGCGCTGGATGTGATAGCTGGCGATCAGGTCACGCTGACGCTGGCCGGGCTGGGGATCCCGCGTCTGGAGCGGGTGATCTGGCGGGTGGCGGAACGCCACTATCCGGAACCGCCCGCCAGTGATGATTTTCACGCTACCAGCTGTCTGCATATTACGCCTGCCTGTCGTGCGCAGTTTCTTTCCCGCCTGAGCGGGCTGAGCCAGAAAACAGTACTCGATATTGCCGGTATGCAGCGCAGCAGCTGGCAGCGCCTGGTGCAGCACGGTGCGCTGACGCACCTGTTTTCATGGCTGACGCTGACGCCAGAGCAGATTGCCGCAGCGGAGGGCATATCGCCGGCGCGGGCGCAGCATATCTGGCTCAGTTTCAGGCTGACGCGTCAGCAGCCGCTGCGACGCTGGATCGCGGCGCTGGGTCTGCCGCTGCCGCGTCAGGCGCTTGCGTCCCTGCCGGATACGCAGTGGGAAGCGCTGCTGGCGCGCAGCGAGGCGGACTGGCAGCAGCTGCCGGGGGTTGGCGACGTGCTGGCGCAGCGGCTGGTCACCATGCTGCAGACGCCTCAGCTGCGTGAGCTAATCGCGTTTCTGCAGCAGCAGGGCATTCCGGCCGCTCCCTCAGTGTTCAGGATGGGGATAGTTGAAGACCGGCAGGCCGAGACGGAAACGCAGGGCGAGCAGGCGGGCAGCAAAACCGAACAGCAGGGTGATAATGACCACCGCTTCATGCGCCAGCGAGGTTTTCAGCAGCAGGATATAGATCCAGCCAGACGCGAAGGCGATACCGGCATACAGCTCTTTCTGGAACACCAGCGGAATGCGGTTGCAGAACATATCGCGCAGTACGCCGCCAAATACGCCGGTGATGACCGCAGCAATTGCGGCGATGATCGCCGCGTGGCCGGAATCCAGCGCGACCTGCGCACCAATAATCGAGAACACCACCAGGCCCAGTGCATCAAGTACCAGAAACACTTTGCGCAGGTGATTCATCAGCGGTGCAACAAAGGTGGTGACCACCGCTGCCGCCGCAACAATCATGATGTACTCCGGATGCTTTACCCAGCCGAGCGGGTAGTGACCCAGCAGAATATCGCGCACTGAGCCGCCTCCGATTGCGGTGACAGAAGCGATGATAATAACGCCAAACAGATCCATTTTGCGCCGGCCTGCAGCCAGCGCGCCGGTCATCGCTTCAGCGGTAATGCCGATAAGGTAGAGAACAGTTAATAGCATGGGGGGCTCCAGCAGTCTGGCCGGCAAGGCTAAAGCCTCCGCGGCGCAGAGACTATTGAGATTTTTTCAACTGAACGGCGTCAGATTAGAATAGATAATGTGATGATTAAGAAAAGGCAGGCAGGGAAGGGGATAAACAAAATGCGTCAATATTTGTGATAAAAAAATATGATGCGGGGAAGCCTGTTTTCAGACGAGGATCGATTAAATCGCCTGCAGCGCAGAAAAGAAAAAAGCGTGCTGTTAACCAGCACGCGAACGCATCGGACAGATGCCCAGAGCCCACCATACAGACTTGTTGTTATTATCCGTTTCTTGATCGCACGCTGGCGAATTCTTTCAGGCTAAAACGGTACGCAGGCTGGAACCAGGCGCGACCGTAGTAGCAACAGAGCAGCATTCTGACGGAGACCAGCGCAAGGTATCCCCAGACCGCGCATAGCGCCGACGGCATCAGCCACACCGTAAAGAGTGTTGCCGCCAGGCCCGCTGCTACCGAGGTGATCTCGATAAAAGCGATACGCGTAAACTGCTTTTCCCGCTGCAGGATAGCCCGGTAGTGCTGCCCCTGCGGGATAATAATAAATATTACCGACATCATCTCCAGCATAACCGCAAGCTGCGGCTGCTGCGCTATAGCGCTATAAATGTCACTGCCAATAAACAATGCTGCAAAAATAAATAAGCCGGTAAAAATACTTCCCCAGTAAAGAACGGACATTTCGCTATTATTAAAGCTTATTTTGCGAATGATTTTATTATTAAAGCCGCGATCGGCAAGTGTATCGATAACCAGCAGAGCCAGTATGGCGATAACCAGCAGGTTTAATTCATTCGCCTGCAAAGTCTGCGCCAGCAGCGTCAATTGTAAAACGCCAATGCCAATAATTTTTGCTGAAGAGAGAAGCGACCATTTGGCGCTGGACAGCTCTCTTTCACGTATCGCCACAGTATGCTCATTATGGTACATGTACCATCACAGTTAAGGAGTTGTACAGAGCAGAAGCGGCACGCCCTGCACCTTAGTGCAGCACATCCTGACGCAATCCTGAGATACCTTTCAGGTTTTGCCATTTATAAATACACTGCAGCAAATGGTGTTCTGAAAATAGCGCAATACCGCAGGCGTTTATTATTTCTTTTGTCTGCACGGTATCTCCTCCGGTACGGAGGAAATCCGTGAGATCGTTATAAAATCCTTTTGTATTATTATAATCCCCGGCCAGCATCCGTCTGGCAATCTCAACGAATTCTTTTTCTGACAACAAAGGATAAGTTGAGCGATCCATGTTTTTCCCTGTTTTTATTATTAAGTCTTGCTGTGTGTGAATACGTTATACAGTTTTTTATTTAATTTAACACCATGAGAAAATTCCTATAAACAAACTTTAGAAATTAATGGTTTCAGACTATGCATTAAAATAGTTAAGCAGCGATGTTTCTGACTAATTAATATTTTCAGGAAACTGTCTTATTTCTCTCAGCGCCTGACCTCCGAATGATATGAATATCTTTTTATATCAATACCTTTACAGGATTACGTCATACGGTCAGCCAGGAATTTTCCTGTTAACAACGCTTTAGCCTGGCTGGGGATACGGTGCTGAAATCGGAGAAAAAACCACGAAACAGTTAAGGAGTACTGCGCAAAAAAAATGCAGTTTTTTTTGTAATTGCGCCCAGCAATGGCTGGGAAATCAGGATTTATGTAAGCGTTTGATTCTAGTGAGTTAAAAGATAAAGTAATCTTTCCATGTCGGCGCGCAGGGCCGCCACTTCCTGCACGAAGTGCGCATCGGAAGTAAAAGGCTGACAGTAGAGCACGGCCACAAGTTCAGCTCCCTGGCCATTAGCAATCACGCGCATCGGCATATAGCGCTCTTTACCGCTGCCGTTATCTGTCCAGTAGTCCATAACGCCAAACGGATTATGCGGGGTAAAACGCAGTTTCAGCGAATTCTCTCCGCGCTTTGCCCGCCAGTATTGTCCCTCCTGCACCAGCGTTGCGCCGTTCAGGTCGCTTACCCATTTTGCAAAACAGGTGGGTTGCCAGATGGTTTCATACAGATCCAGCCAGTTACGCGGCACGGTAAGCGTGAGAGTCTGTGAGGGCAGCATAATGCCTCCTGAGGCAGTGTCATTCATAATGAACTCACCCTATCGGAAGCTGACCGGGCTGCCTATGACGCAACAGAAAAAGTGTGGTGCAGCAGAGGTTTTTTGCGCTATGGCCGGTGAAGCCGCGCCGCCGGCAGGAGGATGGCTGGTACGTGAGGGGGCAGGGCAGCCGGCAGCGGATGCTGCCAGCGGGTGGATCCTGATTACCGGAGCGGCAGTCCGCACGAAAGAGGAAATGCATGCGGACCGTTATTGCGCAGATCAGACGTAAAGAGAGGCTTCACCTGGCGGACGCGTTTTGAAACGACGATGCAGCCACAGGTACTGCTCCGGCGCGCGCAGGATCTCTTTTTCAATCACTCTGTTCATATAGGCAGCGGCAGCGGCTTCATCTTCATGCGGATAGCCTTCCAGTTCCGGCTGAATGATGAGCTGGTATCCGGTTTTATCCGGATTGCGGATCAGGACAATCGTCAGCATTGCGGGCCGCGCAAGACGCGACAGAACAAAAGTACCGTTCGTGGTAGCGGCTTTCTCTACTGCAAACAGCGGTGCAAATACGCTGCCTTTCGGACCGTAATCCTGATCGGGTGCAAACCAGACGGCTTCGCCCTGCTTCAGCGCCTGCACCATGCCGCGCAGATCGCGGCGGTCAATCATCGCTTTATTGGAACGCATACGGCCTCTGGTCTGCGCCCACTCCATCGCCTGATTGTTATGCGGACGATACATGGCCATCATTGGCTGACAGAGACCGGTAATGCGGCCGCCCAGCTCCAGCGACATAAAGTGCACGCCGATAACCATCACGCCACGCTGCTGATTCTGCGCATTCTGCAGGTTAGCAATGCCGCTGACGTCAAACAGACGACGAACCCGCGCATCTGACCAGAACCATGCGATACCGGTTTCCGCCAGCGCCATGCCGAGCGACTCAAAGTTGCCGGCAATCATGACCTCTTTCTCTTCTTCATTAATATGCGGGAAGCAGAGTTCAATATTGCGACGGGTGATGCGTTCGCGCCGCTTGAGGAAATGGCGCGAGAGTTTACCCGCCGTTGCCCCGAGACGGATCAGAACGGGATAGGGAAGCTGCACCAGCAGCCAGAGCACGGCCAGACCGAACCAGGTAAACCAGTAACGGGGATGCAGCAGTGTGGAGCGAAACTGTCCGGTTTTCTTCATAGCACCTTCATAGGTAGAGTAAATGTAACGCGCTAAGAAGTCGGTCCATGGTTCCTGGTGCGGTACAACTGTAGTAATTACGACCGGCACTTTAGCAAATAGTGCCTTAGGAATTCTGCTAACTTTAGTATCTTTAGGATTGATGGAATTTATGGAACCTGGGACATTACCGGCTGCAGGAAGGATGACTTTTCTATTAATTAAGTAAAATCAATCAGATAAAATAGCAGTATTAATGCTGAAGATACCGCAGATATGTCAGGACAGGTCAGCAGCAGACACAGCTGTACATCATTGCACGCACAATGCTTACATTGCAAAAGATAAAAAATAGTCTAGCGAAAGGGTTGCTGCCTGAACCCGCTGCTGCGGGCTCAGGCAGAGATGCTACTGAGGCTGGCAGATGAAACGTTATTCGATGTTCTGAATCTGCTCGCGCATCTGCTCAATCAGCACCTTCAGCTCAATGGCTGAAGCGGTGATATCTGCATTGATCGATTTAGAGGCTAAGGTGTTCGACTCGCGGTTAAACTCCTGCATCATAAAGTCGAGGCGACGGCCGACCGCTTCCTTCTTCTTCAGGATGTTGTAGGTCTCTTTAACATGCGCGTCGAGGCGATCCAGCTCCTCCGCCACGTCAACGCGCTGGGCCATCATGACCAGTTCCTGCTCCAGACGATTATTCTCCAGCTGAACTTCTGCCTCTTCCAGCCGGGTCACCAGGCGTTCGCGCTGCCATTTCAGCACGTCCGGCATCTGCGCACGTACTTTGCTGACTTCCTGCGATACGCCCGCAAGACGCTGCTCAATCAGACTCTTCAGCGCGTTACCTTCACTTTCACGCGCTTCGATAAAGTCATCCAGCGCGCCATCCAGCGCCGTCAGCAACTCAGCATTAATGGCGTCCAGATCCTGCTCCGGTGCTGACATTACACCCGGCCAGCGCAGAATATCCAGCGGATTAATGGCACCCTCATCGCTCTGCATTTTTACCCAGTTGGCAGCCTGCACCAGCTGTTTTGCCAGCGCTTCGTTCAGTTGCAGCTCGCCCTGTGCGCCCGGATCGGCATCAAAACGCAGATGGCACTCAATTTTGCCGCGCGTCAGGCGGGTGCGGATGCGCTCGCGGATCACCGGCTCCAGGCCGCGGAACTGTTCCGGCAGGCGAATATAGGTTTCCAGATAGCGCTGGTTCACCGAGCGCAGTTCCCAGGTCGCGCTGCCCCAGCTGCCTTTGGCTTCGCGACGGGCGTAAGCGGTCATACTGCGGATCATAAGCTTGTACTCTTTCAGGGAATGTTCTGCGCATTATAGCGGCGTGCGGTGCGGCGGGATAGGGATAGCAAAACGCTGCTATGTTTAGAGCAGGCCTACTGATCCTGAGCGAGCATATTACCCGGCGATGATGATGTCCGATCTGTTTCGTACTCCGTATAAGTCTTTTTGCAGCCTGGTGGCACTGCTGCTGCTGGCCGGATGTCAGACTGCACCCGCGCGCCTGCAGCCGATCCCGCAGCACAACGCACCGGTGGCGCTGTGTGGTGCCGGAGAGATGATGATGCAGACCACGCTGTGGCTGAGTGCAGTGCCGGAGCGGGAATGGCAGCCGTTTCTGCGTGAGGAGCTGATGCCGCACTTTGGCGATACGCTGACAAGCTATGACGCCGCAGGAAAGGGAGAAGCGCGCCGGGTTGTAGTGCTGCTCTATCCGCCGGATGTCGCCTTTTCTGCCGTGATTGAGCGCGCGCGCGACCGGTATCGTACGCGCTTTAACGCCAAAACCACTACCCGCATCGATACGCTGGTCTACGCCGCTGTCCGCTGAGCAGAAAGAGAATCGTCGATCTGCTCCACGCGCGCGGGACAGCTGCGGCTGAAGTCCGTATAATGCGCAGCCAAACTCAAGCAAGCCGGAGAGAACCTATGCGTCCTGCAGGCCGTAGCACTTCTGAAGTGCGCCCCGTTACCCTTACCCGTCACTACACCAGACACGCCGAAGGCTCGGTTCTGGTTGAATTTGGTGAAACCAAAGTGCTCTGCACCGCGACCGTCGAGGAAGGCGTGCCGCGTTTTCTTAAGGGTAAAGGTCAGGGCTGGGTAACCGCAGAATATGGCATGCTGCCGCGTTCAACTCACAGCCGCATGGCGCGCGAAGCGGCCAAAGGCAAGCAGGGTGGCCGTACGCTGGAGATCCAGCGTCTGATTGCCCGCTCGCTGCGTGCTGCGGTTGACCTCGCCGCGCTGGGTGAATACACCATCACGCTGGATTGCGATGTAATTCAGGCGGACGGCGGCACGCGTACCGCGTCAATTACCGGCGCCTGCGTGGCGCTGGCGGATGCGCTGAATGCGCTGGTTGCCGCAGGTAAACTGAAGAGTAGCCCGCTGAAAGGCATGGTAGCCGCTATCTCCGTCGGTATCGTTGGCAGCGAGGCGCTGTGCGATCTGGAGTATGTTGAAGATTCCGCAGCGGAAACGGATATGAACGTGGTGATGATGGAAGATGGCCGCATGATTGAGGTGCAGGGCACCGCAGAAGGCGAGCCGTTCAGCCACGAGGAGCTATTAACACTGCTGGCGCTGGCGCGAGGCGGGATTGAACAGTTGATTCAGGCGCAGAAGGCTGCGCTATCCAGTTGATGTACTAAGGCGACCTCCGGGTCGCCTTTTCTTTATTTGAGGAGTGAGAGATGAAAGCCTGGCAGCGTCAGTTTATTGAATTTGCCCTGAATAAAGGGGTGCTGAAATTTGGTGAGTTTACCCTGAAGTCGGGGCGAAAAAGCCCCTACTTTTTTAATGCCGGCCTGTTTAACAGCGGACGCGATCTGGCCCTGCTGGGGCGTTTCTATGCGCAGGCGCTGGTTGACGGCGGTGTCAGTTTCGACCTGCTGTTTGGCCCGGCGTATAAAGGTATCCCCATCGCCACGACCACCGCCGTGGCGCTGGCCGACCATCACGATCGCGACGTGCCCTACTGCTTTAACCGTAAAGAAGCAAAAGATCACGGTGAAGGCGGTTTGCTGGTGGGCAGCCCGCTGGAAGGCAAAGTGATGCTGGTTGATGATGTGATCACCGCCGGTACGGCGATTCGCGAATCGATGGACATTATCAGCGCGCATCATGCCACGCTGGCTGGCGTCCTGATTTCACTCGATCGCCAGGAGCGCGGGCGCGGGGAGATATCAGCGATTCAGGAAGTCGAGCGCGACTATCACTGTACGGTTACCGCCATTATTACCCTGAGCGATCTGATTGATTATCTGGCTGAGAAGCCGGAGATGGCAGACCATCTGGCGAAGGTACGCGCTTACCGTAACGAATACGGTATCTGAAACCGCGCTGCGGCCGCCATCAGTGACGGCCGCAGCATGCGCGCTGATGCACGCCTGGCCCGGCAGGCAAGAGGTTAAATCAGCTGCGCGGCTATCAGCGGCCAGCGGCTGTCAAACTCCGCGGTCGGACTGTAGCGAAACTCAGAACGGACAAAGCGCGACAGCAGGCCTTCACAAAACGCCAGCAGCTGGCTGGCCAGCAGGGCCTCATCTGTCCGGAACCCCTCTCCGTCACGGATTTTCTTTTCGCGCATTACCTGACGCATCTGCGTTTCAATGCGCTCAAACAGCTGGTTGATACGTCCCTGCAGGCGATCCTGTTCAAACATCAGCGCGTGGCCGGTCAGAATACGCGTCAGCCCCGGATTACGCTCACCAAATCCCAGGATCAGCTGCACAATCAGACGCAATCGTGTCGTGGTCTCTTTTTCGTCATTCAGGATCAGATTGATGCGGGTAATCAGACTCTCTTCGATAAACTCAATCAGACTGTCAAACATCCGTGTTTTACTGGGGAAGTGGCGGTAGAGGGCCGCCTCGGAAACGCCTACGTTAGCGGCCAGCCGGGCGGTGGTAATTCGCTGGGTGCCATCCCCTGACTCCAGCATCTGCGCCAGCGTCTGCAAAATCTCTTCGCGACGATTCCTTTTCGCGACTTTTTTCTCTGCCATGACCTTCAACACCCCTGAAATTCATTAAATACAGGCAATACCTGCCTGTCTGCCGCAGGTAATTACCTGCAGCGACATGCGTTAACAAGATGGCTAAATGAAGAGTGGTAACTTACTGACGGCCAGAGTGGCCAAAACCGCCTGCACCGCGATCGCTGGTGTCAAAATCTTCGACCAGGTTAAATTCCGCCTGTACCACCGGCACAAACACCAGTTGCGCCAGACGATCGCCCGGCTGCAGGGTAAAGTGCTCCTGACCGCGGTTCCAGACTGAAACCATAAGCTGTCCCTGGTAGTCAGAATCGATCAGGCCGACCAGATTACCAAGCACGATACCGTGCTTGTGGCCCAGGCCGGAGCGCGGCAGGATCACCGCGGCCAGCGTCGGATCAGCGATGTGGATGGCGAGGCCGGTTGGTACCAGGGTAGTCATACCTGGCGCGATCTCCAGTGCCTCATCAAGGCAGGCGCGTAAGTCGAGACCTGCAGAACCAGAGGTGGCGTAAGCGGGCAGCGGAAAGTCGCTGCCAACGCGCGCATCAAGAATTTTAACGTCTATTTTTTTCATCATAACGGCTGACTATCTCGTCTATTAACTGTTGGCCAAGGAGCGACTTATCGCTGAGCGGTAAGCGTTTTTCTCCCTCCTGCCAGAAAAGGTGAAGCGCATTGGTGTCGCTGTTAAAACCCTGACCCGCCTGCGCGACATCGTTAGCGCAAATCAGATCCAGATTTTTCCGTACGCGTTTTTGCCGCGCGTATTCTTCCACATTCCGGGTTTCGGCGGCAAATCCCACCACGTAGGGACGATTCTCCTGCAGTGCCGCCACGCCGGCGACAATGTCCGGATTCTTCACCAGCTGCAGCGTGACGTTATCGTCGTCACCCTGTTTTTTCATTTTTTCAGCTGCAACGGTTGCCGCGCGATAGTCCGCCACGGCGGCACTGGCAATAAAGATATGCTGCTGGCCGATTTGCGCCATGACCGCCGCCTGCATCTCCAGCGCGGTCGTCACGTCGATACGCTGCACGCCGGCGGGGGGCGGCCAGCGTGACCGGACCGGAGACCAGCGTGACGCGCGCA
>NZ_MIPP01000037.1 GCF_002095385.1 Pantoea eucrina
TGCGCGGCTGGTTCGGCTGCCGGTGCAGCTGACTGCTGCCACTGCGCGGCTGGTTCGGCTGCCGGTGAAGCTGACTGCTGCCACTGCGCTTCAGGCTCCGGCGTTGCCGCGATAGTAAACAGCGGTTCACTCGGCGTATCATCAACCAGATCTTTCATCGGCGAGAAGTCAAAAGCAGCCGAGGTATCCAGATTAAACACCGGCGCTTTTTCTTCCTGCGGTGCGCTGTAACGCTGCTGCTGCTGCGCCGCAAACTGGCTCGCCAGCTGCGCCTGATGCTGCGCCTCCTGATCGTCCTCTTCAGTATGCGACTCCCAGCTTTCACCATAGCGCTGCTGCTGCTGTGACTGAAATGCATCACGCAGCTGCGCTTCCTGAAGCGTAGCCTCTTCCTCATACTGTGGCTGATGCAGCGTGGCGCTCACGTCGGGCTGTTGCTGCTCTGCTTCTTCGCGCGCTTTCTCCTCTGCCATACGCTGTGAAGGCAGTTTGATGCCATAAGAGGCGAGTTCACGTCGGGTCGGCAGTTTAACTTTGTTAGGTCGCGGCAGCTCCGGACCAATCCCCTGTTTTACCTGCGGGTTACGATCGCGCTCAGGCACAATGTCAAAAACAGGCGACAGCGACTCTTCCGCACGCTGTACGGCCGCGGTGGCAGCACCTGTGGCCGCGGCGGCCGTGAATGCAGGGGCGGCAGCAGAGAAGCGATCGGCACTTTGCCAGTCGCCCATGCGCGGGCCATCTTCATCCGGTGCAGCAGGCGACGCGACAGGCTCTGCCGGCAGTTCAAAATGATAAAGCGGTGGCGTCTGCGGTGCTGGCGTGGCGGTCACAACCGGTTGAGATGTGACCGGTTGCGGCACGGCAGCCTGCGTAACTGCTGGCTCCGCCGTCGGTGCAGGTTCTGCTACGGCAGCCGAAGCGGGCGGTGCCTGACGGGCAGCTTCACTGACCGCAGAAAGCGCCGCAGCGGTTGCGCTGGACGCTTTAGCCAGCAGCGGTTCGCTGGCCAGCTCAGCAGAGAGTGCAGGCGCAGGCGCAGACGCAGGCGCTCGCGGCGCAGCCAGCAAAACATCCTCTTCGTCAGCAGCCTGAGACGCCACAACCGGGCGCAATGGGATATCCGCTTCCTCTTCATACTCATCCTCTTCCCAGCGATCGTCATGACGAGAGCGGTTGCTGGCAAAAGTCAGCACGCCCATCACCACGCTCCCGATTTTTTCAGCGATAGCGAGCCATGACCAGCCGGTATAGAGCGTGATGCCTGCGGCCCAGATACAGAGCAGCGTCAGCGTGCCGGTTGCACCATGCAGCCACGGCGCCATGGCATTGCTGACCAGACTGCCAATCACCCCGCCTGAGGCAAAGTACCAGATATCATCCACGTTCAGCGCAGCCAGTCCGCAGGTGGTCACCACCAGTGCCAGCACGCCTATCAGGCGCAATCCAACGGCAAAATAGTCGATATAATCCTGCCGATCGCGCTGACGGAAAGTGATCCAGCACAGCCCCAGGATAACGGGTGGAATGGCATAGGCCATCACGCCAAAGATAAACAGCAAAGTATCTGCCAGCCAGGCACCTGGACTACCCCCGATATTGTGGATAGGTTCATGCCATGCGGTCTGGGACCAGCTGGGATCGGAAGGGTTAAAACTGACCAGTGACACCATCAGATAGATGGCGAACAAGGCTACAAGGATGAGCAACGCCTCGAGCAGACGACGTCCACTGCTCAGCGGTTGTAACGAAACATCTTTATCTTCTGTGTATTCCTGGCTCAAGAGAACTCTCCAGGTGCCTGTAAAATAAGAAGGCAACAGCGCCGGAAGAGCCCGACGCTGGTCCTGTATGAATTCACAGGAGTGTACCTAAATCCTGCACGCTTTGCACCTTCCCTGCGTTAGCGGGTTTTAATGACCAGCCGGTTACTCTGTTTCACCTCTTCCATCACGACATAGGTGCGGGTGTCGTTTACGCCTGGCAGGCGCAGCAAGGTTTCTCCCAGCAGTTTACGATAGGCAGACATATCAGGCACGCGGGTTTTCAGCAGATAGTCAAAGTCACCGGAAACGAGGTGACACTCTTGAGTTTCCTCAAGTTTTTGCACTGCGGCGTTAAATTGCTCAAACACGTCAGGGGCACCGCGATTCAGAGTAATCTCAACAAATACCAGCAGGGATGCATCAAGGTAGTGCGGGTTAAGCTGAGCGGTGTAGCCGAGGATAAAGCCCTGTCGCTCCAGGCGGCGAACACGCTCAAGGCATGGCGTTGGCGAAAGGCCTACGCGCTTGGAAAGCTCAACATTGGAGATACGGCCATCTTTTTGCAGTTCATTCAGGATATTTCTGTCGATACGATCCAGATCTTTTCCGGGGCGCTTTTTATTGTCTACCATTATTATTGTCTCTCTTAATTCCTTCCCTATGCCTGCCACAACCCTGAAAAATGCGTATTCCAGAGCCTTACTGAATTGAAGACCATAAGCCTGTGCAGTCGCGCACCATCCGTATGACGCATGCTGTCTGTCCACATCATGCGTCATTACCAATGTCAGGCTGAGATTTTCTGACGCCACCGCGCAAAACAGCAATCAATTACCGTTCTGAACCGCCAGAGACTCTCTGCTTCTTCCAATGTTTTCGCAAATGCGCAGGCGATTGTCAAAGTAAAACATCTAAATTCAGTACAAGATGCCAGATACCGTGCTGGAGCCCTGTTTTTAAATGATATTTTCAGAGCGGTGATGCCCTTTATTTACTCAGAATGCACTCTTTTAGCGCAACGCTGCAGCAAAGATGCGTTTCATCGTCTACGCCGCTTGCAGCAATTGCTAACAAAATGGTGCAAAGCTTTTTTTGCTGTCCTAATTTCCCTACAATCAAAATCACTGTTGTCAGAAACACACTGAGGAATGCATGAGTACGGCCAAACACAGCAAACTGCTTATCCTGGGCTCAGGCCCAGCCGGTTATACCGCTGCAGTTTATGCGGCACGCGCTAACCTGAATCCGGTTCTGATTACCGGTCTGGAAAAGGGCGGCCAGCTTACGACGACCACCGAAGTTGAAAACTGGCCAGGCGACCCGCATGACCTGACCGGGCCGTCGCTGATGGAGCGTATGCATGCGCATGCCGAAAAATTCAACACTGAAATCCTGTTCGATCATATTCATACCGTTGACCTGCAGCAGCGCCCTTTCCGCCTGACCGGCGACAGCGGCGAATATACGGCGGACGCCCTGATTATTGCGACGGGTGCATCTGCACGCTATCTGGGTCTGCCTTCTGAAGAGGCATTTAAGGGCCGTGGCGTCTCTGCCTGTGCGACCTGCGACGGTTTTTTCTATCGCAACCAGAAAGTTGCGGTGATCGGCGGAGGCAATACTGCTGTTGAAGAGGCGCTGTACCTTGCCAACATCGCGTCTGAGGTGCACCTGATTCACCGCCGCGACACCTTCCGCGCAGAGAAGATTCTGATCGACCGGCTGATGGAAAAAGTGCGCAGCGGCAACATTGTGCTGCATACGCACCGCACGCTGGAAGAAGTGACCGGTGACCAGATGGGTGTGACCGGCGTGAAGCTGCTGGCAACCAACGGTGAGCCTGCAGAATCGCTTGAGGTCGCAGGCCTGTTTGTCGCCATCGGCCACAGTCCAAACACCGCCATTTTTGAGGGCCAGCTGGCGCTGGAAAATGGCTACATTAAGGTGCAGTCCGGCCTGCACGGTAACGCCACGCAGACCAGTATTCCGGGCGTCTTTGCCGCAGGCGATGTAATGGATCACACTTATCGTCAGGCGATTACCTCTGCCGGTACCGGCTGTATGGCAGCGCTGGATGCAGAGCGCTATCTGGATGGGCTGGTTAAAACCGATCGGTAACGTGTTAATAACCTGATCATAATCAAAGTGAGGCGACCTGTTCAGGTCGCCTTTTTTATGTACCGCGTGCTAAAGTGCTGCCGACCGCAATAACCGGATACTTTATCGGGTTTTCGCCCTGTTTCAGAAGAGCAGACGACAGTATGAATAAATCACGGCAAAAGCGCCTGCTGGGCTGGTTACGGCAGCAGCGGGCCTCCGGCGCTACCGCCCTGCGGCTGGCTGCGCTATGCGGCTTTGCCTCCGCACTCGTCCTTATCGCCCAGGCGTGGCTGATGGCTACGCTACTGCAGCAGCTGGTTGTCTCCGATCGGCCCCGCTCGTCGCTGGTCACTCAGTTTCTGCTGTTGCTGTTCTGTTTTCTGTTGCGTGCCGGCTTTAACTATGGCCGGGAGATGGCAGGCTTCCGCGCCGGTCTCGCCATCCGGCGGGCGCTGCGGCGCCAGCTGCTTGATCGCATCGATGCGCTCGGACCGGCCTGGATACAGGGCAGACCTGCCGGCAGCTGGTCAACGCTGCTGCTTGAGCAGATTGAACAGCTGCAGGAATATTATGCGCGTTATCTGCCACAGATGACGCTGGCGGTTGCTATTCCCTGCGCAATTTTGCTAGCTGTGTTTCCCGTTAACTGGGCTGCAGGGCTGATCCTGCTGGTCACCGCTCCGCTGATCCCGCTGTTTATGGCGCTGGTGGGCATGGGCGCAGCGGACGCCAGCCGGCGTAACTTTCTCGCGCTATCACGCCTGAGCGGCGATTTTTACGATCGTCTGCGCGGACGCGACACGCTGCGGCTGTTTCACCGTGCAGCGGCTGAGAAACAGGCTATTGCCGCCAGCACCGATAGCTTTCGGCAGCGGACAATGGACGTGCTGCGCCTCGCTTTTCTCTCCTCGGCGGTGCTGGAATTTTTCGCCTCGCTGGCGATTGCCGTTGTCGCCGTCTATTTTGGTTTTTCTTACCTTGGCGAATTTAATTTTGGTCATTACGGTACTGGCGTAACGCTGTTTGCCGGCTTTCTTGCGCTAATCCTTGCGCCGGAGTTTTTCCAGCCGCTGCGCGATCTGGGTACCTTTTATCACGCCAAAGCGCAGGCGGCAGGCGCAGCAGATGCGCTGGAAACGTTTCTGCAGGCGACACCGGATGCCCGGCCACAGGGGCCAGTTCGCCCGTGGTGTGACGAGGCTCCTCTGACGCTGACCGCAGAGGATCTGGTGGTAATGAGTCCTGGCGGCCACGCGCTGACGCAGCCGCTTAACTTTACCCTGCGCGCAGGCTGCCGGGTCGCGCTGGTCGGTGAAAGCGGCGCAGGCAAAACCGTGCTGATGAACGCGCTGCTCGGTTTCCTGCCCTGGCAGGGCGTGCTGCGGGCCAATGGCGTGGATCTGCGCCATATCGATCGTGCAGAGTGGCAGCGGCAGCTTGCCTGGGTGGGACAGAATCCGCAGCTGCCTGCACAAACGCTGCGCGATAACCTGATGCCGGATCGATCCGTTGAGGAGAGCAGACTGCAGGCTGTATTAGCCCAGGCTGGCGTAAGCGCATTTCTGACGAGCCTGCCGCTGGGGCTGGATACGCCGACTGGCGAGGATGGTGTCGGGCTTTCTGTTGGTCAGGCTCAGCGGATTGCGGTTGCCCGTGCGCTGCTGAAGCCGGCAAAACTGCTGCTGCTGGATGAACCGGGTTCAGGTCTGGACAGCACCAGCGAATATCACGTCATGCAGGCGCTTAACCAGGCGGCACGGCAGCAGACAACGTTAATGATTACGCACCAGCTGCACGATCTGGCGCAGTGGGATGAAGTGTGGGTCATGCAGCAGGGTGCGCTGGTACAGCAGGGAAGCTGGCAGCAGCTCAGCAGGGAGCCCGGGCTGCTGCAGGAGATGATACGGCAACGTCAGCAGGAGGTTTCACTGTGCGCTCAATAATGCCTTTTCTGCGTCTGTTCCGGCAGCACCCCTGGCGCCTGGGATTGGGGATCGCGCTGGCTATCCTCACCCTGCTTGCCAGTGTGAGTCTGCTTACGCTCTCGGGCTGGTTTCTGGCTGCCTCCTCGCTGGCAGGGCTGGCCGGACTCTACACTTTCAACTATATGCTGCCGGCGGCAGGCGTGCGCGGTGCCGCGATTATACGCACCGCCGCGCGTTATTTTGAGCGTCTTGTCAGTCATGACGCCACTTTCCGGGTGCTGCAGCATCTGCGTGTTTACACCTTCAGCCGCCTGATGGCGCTGGCACCTGAGCAGCTGTCGCGCTTTTGTCACGGTGAGCTACTGAATCGTTTTGTCAGCGATGTCGATACGCTCGATCATCTCTACCTGCGTATTATTTCGCCCCTGGCCGGTGCGGCAGTGGTCATTATCGTCGTAACCTGCAGTCTCTCTCTGCTCAGCCTTCCTCTGGCGCTGCTCTTAGGCGGCAGCATGCTGCTGACCCTGCTGCTGCTGCCCGCCCTCTTCTGCTATTTTGGTCAGGCTTCCGGCGCGCGTATCGCCCGCTCTCAGGCGAACTGGCGGCTGCAGCTTGCCGGCTGGCTAATGGCTCAGGCTGAGCTAAAAATCTATGGTGCAGCGACGGCCTGGCGTCAGCGGCTGGACAGTACAGAGCGGCAGTGGCAGCACGCGCAGCAACAGCAGCATCACCTGCAGGCGTTTGCGCAGAGCCTGCTGCTGCTGATAGCCGGTCTGACCGTAACGCTGTTGCTGTGGGTGTCAGCTGCTTCTGTCGGGGGCGCAGCGATTGCGCTGTTTCTGTTCTGTGGCCTGGCGGCATTTGAAGCGCTGGCACCGGTTGCCGGCGCTTTTCTGCCGCTGGCGCAGGTCAGCAGCGCCGCACAGCGCGTGCAGGAGATTATCGACCAGCCGCCTGCCATCTATTTTCCGCCAGCCATGCCGAATACGGCGCCGGGTATCAGCCTCACGCTGGATAACGTTTCATTTAGCTATCTGCAGCGACCGGAGCCGGTATTAGCGCATTTTTCACTGCAGCTGCGACAAGGCGAACGTATCGCTCTGCTCGGCCCGACCGGCTGCGGTAAATCGAGCCTGCTGGCGCTTATCACCCGTAGCCGGGAAGCCACCGCGGGAAGTATTCAGCTTAATGATACTCCGCTCTCACAGTGGGATGAGACCAGCCTGCGGCAGCGTATCAGCGTGGTGACGCAGCGCGTGCATCTTTTCAGCCAGACGCTGCGGGACAACCTCTTACTGGCGCGCCCCACGGCCAGCGACAGTGAGCTGACAGCCGCTCTGACACAGGCCGGGCTCGGCTTTCTGGCTGAACAGCCTGACGGACTGGATAGCTGGATGGGTGAAGGCGGCAGACCCCTTTCCGGCGGCGAACTGCGGCGGCTGGCCATCGCCCGCGCCCTGCTGCACAACGGCGATCTCTGGCTGCTGGATGAACCCACTGAAGGGCTGGACGCCACGACCGAGCAGCACATTCTGCAATTACTGCTGCGGGTCAGCAAGGGTAAGACGCTGATTATGGTGACACATCGCCTGCAGGGTCTGGAGAAGATGGATCGCATCTGCGTCATGGATCAGGGCGCCATTGTGGAATCAGGTTCTCATGACGAATTAATCTCAAAAGCGGGTCGCTACTGGCGTTTCCGTCAGCGCTTTGCGTTATAGTCTGGAGATGACGCTTCTGAGTAGCTGATGCCATGAGACTGGTACAACTTTCACGTGATTCACTGCACTTCCCGCCGCCGGAAATGGCGCTGCGCGAACCAAACGGTTTGCTGGCGATGGGCGGCGATCTCTCGCCTGCACGTCTGATTAACGCCTATCAGCACGGTATTTTTCCCTGGTTTTCGCCCGGCGATCCGATTCTCTGGTGGTCGCCCGATCCGCGGGCCGTGCTGATGCCAGACGCCTTTCATCTCAGCCGGAGCATGGCGCGTTTTCACCGTCGCTCTCCCTATCGCGTGACCATGAACCACGCCTTTGCACAGGTACTTGAAGGCTGCGCGACCGGACGTCAGGAGGGAACCTGGATCACCTTTGAGGTCAAACGCGCCTGGCTGCGCCTGTATGAACTGGGGCATGCGCACTCTGTTGAAGTGTGGCATGAAAATAGCCTGGTCGGGGGTATGTACGGTCTGGCGCTCGGCCAGATGTTCTGCGGAGAATCGATGTTCAGCCGGCAGGAAAACGCTTCGAAAACCGCGCTGTGGGTATTTTCGCAGCACTTCCGGGCTCATCAGGGCAGGCTTATCGATTGTCAGGTGCTCAATCCCCATACGGCATCGCTCGGCGCTACGGAAATTCCGCGCGCTAACTATCTGCAAGAGCTAAAAAAGCTGGCGTGGCAGCCGGTTGCTGAAGGATGCTGGCAGACACAGACCCTTTTTTAGCCCTCTCCGCAGATGTTTTGCACACAAATCCACATAAAAGTGATACAATAAGCGAGTTTGGTATGTCGTCCGCGCTTCGCTGTGGCGAGCCGGAATTGCCAGGCTGGGAATCTCACCTGTTTCCTGAAACTGTTTCATCCACCCCAGCCGGGCCGGTTGCTGCAGATTCTTAGCCCGCTAATCCCCCGCAGACGTCAACAACACCCGAATTTATCCGTACTGCACGCGCGACAGCGCGACGCACGGCGAAGCGTTGGCAAAAACAGCCAACGTTTCTTTACATAAATCATGGAATTCGGCATTATCTTGCCGGTTCAACAGTTTGGTAGTTCACCCAGAGGATTCGATGGCCAAAGAAGACAATATTGAAATGCAGGGTACCGTACTGGATACGTTACCTAACACCATGTTCCGCGTAGAGCTTGAAAACGGGCACGTGGTTACCGCTCATATCTCCGGTAAAATGCGCAAAAACTATATCCGCATCCTGACGGGTGACAAAGTCACTGTAGAGTTGACCCCGTACGACCTGAGCAAAGGCCGCATTGTCTTCCGCAGTCGCTAAGCTGCTGCACACGTCGCGGGCTGGTTAAATTTCCAGCCGCAAAAAAAAGGCCGGATAATTATCCGGCCTTTTGTTTTATTGCTCTGGCGTTAGTGCACAGTGCCTTCCGTTTTGCGCTTCTCTGCGCTCAGGAAGTGGTAGGTAAGCTGGTTTTTTTCTTTATCCAGCGCCACTGACACAGAGCCACCATCCACCAGCGAACCAAACAGCAGTTCATTGGCCAGCGGTTTTTTCAGGCTTTCCTGAACCGTACGCGCCATCGGACGCGCGCCCATCGCCTTATCGTAGCCTTTTTCTGCCAGCCAGTCGCGCGCGTCGTCGCTCACTTCCAGTGAGACGCCCTTCGCATCCAGCTGCGCCTGCAGTTCAACAATAAACTTATCGACGACCTGATGGATCACCTCAGCAGAGAGGTGACGGAACCAGATAATGTTGTCGAGACGGTTGCGGAACTCTGGCGTAAAGATCTTTTTGATCTCCTCCATCGCATCCGTACTGTTATCCTGCTGAATCAGGCCGATTGACTTACGTTCGGTTTCGCGTACGCCGGCGTTAGTGGTCATGACCAGCACCACGTTACGGAAGTCCGCTTTGCGCCCGTTGTTGTCGGTCAGCATACCGTTATCCATAACCTGCAGCAGCAGGTTAAAGACATCCGGGTGCGCTTTCTCAATTTCATCCAGCAGCACCACAGCGTGCGGATGCTTGATCACCGCATCCGTTAACAGACCGCCCTGGTCAAAACCTACATAGCCAGGAGGTGCGCCAATCAGACGGCTGACCGTATGGCGCTCCATATATTCCGACATATCAAAACGCAGCAGCTCAATGCCCAGCGCTTTCGCCAGCTGCACGGTGACTTCTGTTTTACCTACCCCGGTCGGACCGGCGAACAGGAAGGAACCGACCGGCTTGCGATCCTGACCCAGACCAGCGCGACTCATTTTAATCGCTTCGGTCAGTGCCTCAATCGCATTATCCTGGCCAAATACCAGCATTTTCAGGCGGTCGCCCAGGTTTTTCAGCGTATCGCGATCGGTGGCCGATACGCTCTGTTCCGGTATACGTGCAATCCGTGCCACAACCGATTCAATGTCGGACACGTTAACGGTTTTCTTACGCTTGCTCACCGGCACCAGACGTGCCCGCGCGCCCGCTTCATCGATGACGTCAATGGCTTTATCCGGCAGATGACGATCGTTGATATATTTAACCGCCAGCTCTACCGCAGCACGCACCGCCTTAGCGGTATAACGCACGTCATGGTGCGCTTCATATTTCGGCTTCAGTCCATTGAGGATCTGCACAGTCTCTTCAACCGAAGGCTCAGTAATATCAATTTTCTGGAAGCGGCGCGCCAGTGCGCGATCTTTCTCGAAAATATTGCTGAACTCCTGATAGGTTGTGGAACCCATCACGCGGATTTTACCGCTGGAGAGCAGTGGCTTAATCAGGTTAGCGGCATCTACCTGCCCGCCCGATGCCGCACCGGCACCGATGATGGTGTGGATCTCATCAATAAACAGGATGCTGTTGTTATCCTGCTCCAGCTGTTTGAGCAGCGCTTTAAAGCGCTTTTCAAAATCGCCGCGATATTTGGTGCCCGCCAGCAGAGAGCCGATATCCAGTGAATAGATAGTGCACTCTTTCATCACCTCAGGTACATCACCCTGCACAATACGCCAGGCGAGCCCTTCAGCAATCGCGGTTTTACCCACGCCCGATTCACCCACCAGCAGCGGATTGTTTTTACGCCGGCGGCACAGCACCTGCACGGCGCGCTCCAGCTCTTTTTCGCGTCCGATAAGCGGATCGATACCGCCAACGCGAGCAAGCTGGTTAAGATTGGTGGTGAAGTTCTCCATACGCTCCTCCCCGCCTGCCTGCTCTTCATTGACCGGATTGTCCGCGTTATTCTGCGACTGGCCGGGCTCATCTTTACGTGTGCCGTGAGAGATGAAATTCACCACATCGAGACGGCTGATTTCATGTTTGCGCAGCAGATAAGCCGCCTGCGACTCCTGCTCGCTGAAAATGGCAACCAGGACATTGGCGCCTGCAACTTCACTGCGACCGGAAGATTGAACGTGGAATACCGCCCGCTGCAGCACGCGCTGGAAGCTGAGCGTAGGTGCGTATCGCGCTCAGCTTCGCCGACCGGCAGCACCGGCGTGGTTTGTTCGATGAAGGCTTCGAGTTCCTGACGCAGAGCCACAATATCCACCGTACAGGCTTCCAGTGCCTCTCTGGCCGACGGGTTACTGAGCAGTGCCAGTAACAG
Source organism: Pantoea eucrina (assembly GCF_002095385.1). Lineage (GTDB taxonomy): Bacteria > Pseudomonadota > Gammaproteobacteria > Enterobacterales > Enterobacteriaceae > Pantoea > Pantoea eucrina. The sequence goes on from NZ_MIPP01000037.1 coordinate 11,084, forward strand.
ATGTTCGACGGTCATAAACTCGTGACGGTGCTCGCGCGCTCTGGCGAAAGCCATGTTTAAACTGAGTTCCAGTTCTTGATTGAGCATTTGGCACCTCCCCCAATTATCGCTCTGACTGCCTGTTTCCTATATGGAGACAGGTTCAGGCTTTTTCCAGCGTACACAGCAAAGGATGTTGATTCTCTCTGGCATAGTTGTTCACCTGCGCAGCTTTTGTCTCTGCTACTTCAGCGGTGAAAACACCGCAGACTGCCTTTCCATGATAGTGAACTTTCAGCATCAGTTGCGTGGCGCGTTCAATATCATAAGAAAAGAACTTTTGCAGAACGTCAATAACAAATTCCATAGGTGTATAATCGTCATTATTCAGGATGACTTTATACATTGAAGGCGGCTTTAACCCTTCACGTACTTTGTCTTCGGCCAGGTGTTCAAAATTAAGCCAGTCGTTTGTGTTTGCCATAATCGTCCATTGGAATTCTGCGTTGCGGTCATGCATTTTAGCCTGCACTAACCTGAAGTTTAACACGTCTGTCAAGCCGGGTTTGCTATCGCTGCTATCGGTACGAAAAGCAGATGCGCGACCTGTATCACAAAATTCTCAATAGCGTTAACTGCCTCAAATTTTGGTGATTTTCTGCCCATGCATCCGGGCCGATTGCTTGACGATAAGGTCCGTTTCTCTACATTCTACATGCACAAGCTGATTGAGTTTTAAACAACCTCGACTCACAGCTGCGATGACCTCACCTACTTATCAGAATGTCTTGCGAGGGAAGTAAAAGCATGGAGACGGGTACTGTTAAATGGTTCAACAACGCCAAGGGCTTCGGCTTTATTTGTCCGGTTGGCGGTGGCGATGACATCTTTGCGCACTACTCCACCATTCAGATGGAGGGTTACAGAACGCTTAAAGCGGGTCAGCACGTTCAGTTTGATGTTCACGAAGGGCCAAAAGGCAACCATGCCAGTCTGATTGTCCCCTGTGAGGCGTCGCTGCATTCCTGACCGGCGCAGCGCGCGGTTATTCTGACCACTCCGCCCCTGAAATGCCAGCCGGTAACGCTGGCATTTTACTTTTCATCCTATCCTGCACGCCGCTGTGCCAGCATTTTCACCTGACTAAAAAGCGCTCTGAACAGCGGCGGAATCGCCTGCGGGCCGCGCTCCCCGGCTGCCAGCGCCACGGCAATGGCCAGCTCAGGCTTAGAGCTGTGATGGATCGCCTGCGTAATAATACGCCGTGGCGTCATCGCAATGTTTAACGGCAGGTGCGCCATCTGATGATAGACCGCGCGGAATCCGTGCTGATAGAGAAAGTGTTCAATGTCAGCTGCCGGAAACTGCGTCAGGTGCACCTCTTCCTTTTCGTGGGTCAGCAACTGGCTGCGGGTGGTCGCCGCATATTTCTTTCCTGCCTCATCGCCATCGGTCAATACGTGCCAGGCAATTCCCATACGCCGGGCAAATTTCAGCAGCGGCTTCAGGCCTGCCTGGGCAAACTCGATCACCCGGATCCCTTCTGCGGCAAAATGATCGCCCTGCTGTCGCGCCAGCTCGTTAACGATCCACACCTCCGTCTCGCCCTCTACCAGCAGCCAGCAGCGGGCAAACAGCGCGGCGGGTCGATTAACGCGAATATGAAACGCGATGCGGCGATGATCCTCGGCGCTCAGCCCCGCTTCGCCGATACGCCACGCCGCTACGCGGCTCGCTTCACGCACCAGACGGCAGAGGTTTTCCAGCGGCGTCTGGGAAACCAGTTCACCTGAATTGGTGGTGACCAGCCGCTGCAGCGGCAGCAGCGTCAGTAAATTCCAGGTAACCGAAAGCATTATCGGGTGCAGCCGGGTTTCAGGATCCTCGACCAGCAGAACAGGCTGGGCGCCGTCTGGCAGCGCATTGCTGCCGGGCAGCAGTGCCAGCAGCCGCAGCTGCACCTCGCGACGATGCTCTGCACTAGCCCCCGCCAGCAGCCGGTTAAGCGCATCCAGCGCCTGCCAGCCTGCGCTGCCGTCGCGCAGTTCCGGTGCCATTCGCGGGTGACTGACGCCGGGTTGCTGAACGAGAAAATAGTGCGCCATCAGCTGCTGCATTGTCTGTACGCCCTGCAGCAGCACCTCATCGCTCACCGCCCGGCCGCCCGCCGCGCGATTGAGCTGCTGTAACACGCTCTGCAGCGCCTGCAGACCCGGATCCCGACCCTCACCGCCTGGTTCATGCGTCCGATGGCGCTGTCCGAACCGCGCATCGCGTAAACGCAGCACCGGATGGTGCTGCCGCAGCCAGCTTATCGCCGCCGCCGTCGGCTCCGCTGCCAGCAGCTGATTACGCGCGTCAATGAAACGCCAGCTGCTTTTCACACCGTTTGCTTTGCAGGTAGCCCGCAGACTGAAGCGCAGATAACTCCCCTGCTCATCATGCTGCCAGAAAGGCTGCAGCAGGGTATTTTCCCGCTCTGCTTCGCTGGCGCGAAAGCGCACCACTATCTGCAATGTGCGCCAGCGTGCCGCCGGATTTGCAGGCGGAAAATGGAAATCCTCTTCGCTGAGGGTGGCGTGCGCGCTGGCCGGATCCAGCATAAGTGAAAACGCGTCCAGCAGGCTTGATTTGCCCCAGGCGTTTTCACCGATCAGAAGATTCGTCATCATAAGCGGCAGCGAGAGCTGATTAATGCCGCGAAAGCCGCTGATATCAATATGATCCAGAATCATAGGGTTATCCTGTACAGAGGTTGCCTGAGCATGGTGTACGGTGGCGTATGGGTCAAGGCGCAAATTATCCGCAGACGGTGATTTACAGCGTGCGCTTTTTTGATTAGCGTGGCGTCCTTTTCCCACGGACGGATGTTCGCTATGTATGGTCTTATGATTATTCTGCTGCCGCTGATTGCTGGTTATCTGCTGCATCTGCAGCAGCCGGTACTGCTACGCGCGGTGGCGCGGCTGCTCAGTGCGCTGGTCTATATCATTCTGTTTTTTATGGGCGTAAGCCTGGCATTTCTTGATAATCTCAGCACGAATTTGCTCACCATTTTTTATACCGCTTTTATCTCTGGTCTCTTGATTCTCGCCTGTTCGCTGCTGGCGTTCTGGCTGCTTGAGCAGCGTCTGCCGTGGCGGCATCAGCATAAAGCGCAGGCGCTGCCGTCGCGTCTCGCGATGGCGCTGGACTCACTCAAGCTGTGCGGCTCGGTGCTGGGCGGATTTCTGCTCGGCCTGACGCAGTGGGCTCCGCTGCGCCATGCGGCCACCGTCAGCGAATATGCCCTGATCCTGATGCTGTTTCTGGTGGGCGTTCAGCTGCGCAGCAGCGGCATGACGCTGCGGCAGATTACGCTTAACCGGCGGGGTGCGCTGGTGGCGGCCGTGTCGCTGGCTGGCGCACTGGCCGGAGGCGCACTCGCCGCTGTCTGCCTTGGACTGCCGCTCAAAACCGGCCTCGCGCTGGCCAGCGGCTTTGGCTGGTATTCGCTTTCCGGCATTCTGATGACGGACGCGTTTGGTCCGGTTATCGGCAGCGCAGCGTTCTTTAACGATCTGCTGCGTGAGCTGATCACAATTATGCTGATCCCGCTGCTTATTACCCGGCACCGCAGTATGACGCTGGGCCTGAGCGGCGCCACCTCAATGGATTTCACACTGCCGATTCTGCAGCGCGCCGGCGGCATGGAGATCGTCCCTGCAGCCATCGTGCACGGCTTTATTATGAGCCTGCTGGCCCCGGTGCTGATCGCCTTTTTTTCCGCCTGACGGGTCTGCAGCGCACTTTTTCACGGCTGGCGCGCAGCGGCTTCGTCTACGCTTTCTGACTGACAGATTTTTGCCATCAGCATAGATGGCCCCCCATCAGAAAGGAGCAAATGATGAAACAAACTGTGGCCGCCCTGCTGGCGCAAACGCTGGAGAGCGCAGGCGTAAAACGTATCTGGGGCGTAACCGGTGATTCGCTTAACGGCCTGAGTGACAGCCTGAATCGCATGGGTACGATTGAATGGATGCCAACGCGACATGAAGAGGTGGCCGCGTTTGCCGCCGGTGCAGAAGCGCAAATCAGCGGCGAGCTGGCGGTCTGCGCCGGCTCCTGCGGTCCCGGTAACCTGCACCTGATTAACGGTCTGTTTGACTGCCATCGTAACAATGTGCCGGTGCTGGCGATTGCTGCGCATATTCCTTCCAGCGAAATTGGCAGCGGCTATTTTCAGGAGACGCATCCGCAGGAGCTGTTTCGCGAATGCAGCCACTACTGTGAGCTGGTCTCAAATCCGGAGCAGCTGCCGCAGGTCCTGGGCATCGCCATGCGCAAAGCGATCCTCAACCGCGGGGTCTCTGTGATCGTCCTGCCGGGTGACGTGGCGCTGCAGCCCGCCCCGAAAAGTGCGCGCAGCGAATGGTATCCGCCGCAGCTGCCGCAGGTCGTGCCGGCCGCGGCGGAGCTCGCTACCCTGGCGGAAACGCTTAACGGCGCGGGCAATATTACGCTGATGTGCGGCAGCGGCTGCGCCGGTGCTCATGCTGAAGTTGTCGCCCTGGCAGAACGCCTTAAGGCGCCGGTAGTGCACGCGCTGCGTGGCAAAGAACACATCGAATATGACAACCCGTATGATGTTGGCATGACCGGGCTGATTGGTTTCTCTTCCGGCTATCACGCCATGATGAATGCCGACACCCTGATCCTGCTCGGCACGAAATTCCCCTATCGTGCCTTCTACCCCGCCAGCGCCCGCATCATTCAGATCGATATCAACCCCGGCAGCCTGGGGGCGCACAGCCATGTCGATATGCCGCTGGTGGGTGACGTTAAAGCCACGATCCAGGCGCTGCTGCCGCAGCTTGAGGTGCATGACGATCGCCATCATCTCGATCGTGCGCTGGAGCACTACGCTGACGCCCGCAAGAGCCTGGACGATCTGGCAACCGCAAACGACAACCAGGCGATCCATCCCCAGTATCTGGCACAGCAGATCAGCCGCTACGCCGCTGACGACGCCATCTTTACCTGCGATGTCGGCACGCCCACCGTCTGGGCGGCGCGCTATCTGCAGATGAACGGCAAACGGCGCCTGCTGGGCTCGTTTAATCACGGCTCTATGGCGAATGCGATGCCGCAGGCGCTGGGTGCGCAGGCTATCGACAGAGAGCGTCAGGTGGTGGCGCTGTGCGGCGACGGTGGCTTCAGTATGCTGATGGGAGACTTTATCTCGGTAGCGCAGCTGAAACTGCCGGTTAAGCTGGTGATTTTTAACAACAGCGTGCTGGGCTTTGTGGCAATGGAGATGAAAGCGGGCGGTTATCTTACCGACGGCACCGACCTGGAAAATCCTGATTTTGCTGCGATTGCCGCCGCCTGCGGCATCAAAGGTATCCGGGTTGAAAAAGCGTCAGATCTCAATGCGGCGCTGGAGCAGGCTTTTGCGCATGATGGCCCGGTCCTGGTGGATGTGCATACGGCTAAAGAGGAGCTGTCGATGCCGCCGCAAATCAAAGCGGAGCAGGCAAAAGGCTTTAGTCTCTATATGCTGCGCGCCATCCTCAACGGACGCGGCAATGAGATCACCGAGCTGGCGAAAACCAACTGGCTGCGGTAAAACAAAGCTCCTGCCGGACAGGCAATAATGCGGGCGAACAGCCCGCTTTTTCTTTCAGGAGAGCCACGTGATCGATTTGCGCAGTGATACCGTAACCCGCCCGAGTGCGGCGATGCTGGACGCCATGATGAACGCCGCCACCGGAGATGACGTCTATCGTGACGATCCCACGGTCAATGCACTGGAAGCCGAAGCGGCAGCGACAAGCGGCAAAGCGGCCGCGCTGTTCTTTCCTACCGGCACCCAGGCTAATCTGGTGGCGCTGCTGTGCCACTGCCAGCGCGGCGATGAATATATCGTTGGCCAGCAGGCGCACAACTACAAATATGAAGCGGGGGGCGCGGCGGTGCTGGGCAGTATTCAGCCTCAGCCAATCCTTGCCGCGGAGGATGGCACCCTGCCGCTGGCGGACGTGGCCGCTGCGATTAAGCCGGACGATATTCATTTTGCCCGCACCCGCCTGCTGAGTCTGGAAAATACCCATCACGGCAGAGTACTGCCGCTCAGCTATCTGGAGCAGGCGTGGCACTTTACCCGCGAACGCGGGCTGGCGCTGCATATTGATGGCGCACGTATCTTTAATGCCGTGGTGGCACAGCAGGTGACGCTGGCAGAAATTGCACGCTACTGTGATTCACTGACTATCTGCCTCTCAAAGGGGCTGGGCACGCCGGTAGGCTCGCTGCTGTGCGGCGACAGCGCTTATATAGAGCAGGCGCGGCGCTGGCGTAAAATGACCGGTGGCGGTATGCGCCAGGCGGGCATTCTGGCGGCGGCCGGACGCTATGCGCTGCAGCACAACGTGACCCGGCTGCAGGAGGATCATGACAACGCCGCGTGGCTGGCAGAGCAGCTGCGCGCGCTGGGTGTGGAGGTGATAAGCCAGCAGACAAACATGCTGTTTGTGCAGGTTCCGTCCGGGCAGACAGAAGCGCTGCAGCGCTGGATGCACGCCGCCGATATTCTTATCAGCGTGGGCCCCCGGACGCGCATGGTGACCCATCTCGATGTGTCCCGCGCCGATCTGCAGCAGGTCGTCGCGCGCTGGCAGGCGTTTCTGCAGTCAGCGGGCTGACCGCTAGCGCGCTGCGCCATACTGTGCCAACAGCGCCCGGGCTATCGCCAGCGTCTCTGCGTCAGCAACGCCCCGGTAGTCGCGCGGGCGGAAGTGCATCTGAAAGGCCGCAATCAGCCGGCGCTGCATCTCAGGCGTTGTCGCGCCCGCCACGTCATAGCCATACTGCTGCAGCGCTGCCAGCAGCGGCTGCGGATCTACAACGCTGCTGGCAGACTGCCCCGCCAGATAGCGTGCCACGACAGCCGGATCGGGCCAGGCACCGACCCCCTGCGCGGCCAGCTGCTGCCAGGGAAAGAGTGGACCCGGGTCCTGCTTGCGCTGCGGCGCGATATCGCTGTGGCCCACGATATTTTCGGGCGTAATACCGTAACGCTGCTGCAGATCGCGCAGCAGCGCCGCCAGTACGGTGATTTGATCGGCTGTATAAGGCTGCCACCTTAGCCCGGTTAGCGTACGCTGATAGCCTGCATTGACGATCTCAATCCCTACAGACGTGTCATTAATCCGGGTTGCACCGCGCCAGAAACTGGGTCCGGCATGCCAGGCAAGCTGCTGCTCCGGCACCAGCTGCCAGACCACTCCCCTGCCCGCTCTCTGCGGCGGCTGGCGCGGGATCAGATAGTGTGCGCTGACCTGCCGATCGGTCAGGGTTGCCAGCGAAGAGGAGAAATCGTCCGCAGTGTAGTGGATCACTACAACTTTAATGCGCGGTCGCGCCCCCTGCGCCGGATGAGTGGTATCGGCCCAGTAACCCTGACGCGCTTCCATTGAGGAGTGACAGGCGCTGAGCAGCAGCGCCATCGCTGTAACCAGCAGTAAACGCATTAGCGCACGATAACGGCGGTGCCGGAGACGCTGACCATCAGCATACTGCTGTCTTTACCCACGGTTTCGTAATCGATATCGATACCGACTACCGCGTTAGCGCCCAGCGCTTTCGCCTGATCGCCCAGCTCCTTAAACGCGATCTCCCGCGCCTTGCGCAGCTCTTTTTCATAGGCACCTGAGCGGCCCCCTACGATATCGCGGATACCGGCGAAGAAATCGCGAAAAATATTGGCGCCCAGAATCGCCTCGCCGGTTACAACGCCGCAGTATTCAGTAATGCTGTGGCCTTCCAGAGTTGGTGTCGTCGAAAATTTCATGGTTATCTCCTGAAGATGTCGATGGAACCCGCACGCATGGTGCTGAAAAAGCACGACTATACTCTATGCTAAAACCCATGCTTTGCCACAGAACAATAAGGAACCGGAGATGAGAATCAAAGCCCTTGCACTGCTGGCATCAGCAGCAACGCTGCTGAGCGCCTGTACCACCGTAGAGCCGGTTATCAGGGATAATGGCCCGCGCAGTGCGTCCTGTATCGATGGCGGGCCGGATAGCGTGGCGCAACAGTTTTATGATTTACGCGTGAAGGCTCCCTCAGCAGGCCTGCCTGACCCTGCGCTGCTGGCCAGATATCGCCCTTATCTGAGCGATCATCTTTATCAGACGCTGCTGCAGGCGCGGGAAAAACGCAATCAGCCGGCAGAGTGGCGTCAGGGCGATCTCTTTTCCAGCCTGGCGCAGGGGCCGGATGCTGCTGAGGTTGACAGCGCCTCTTCGATCCCCAATCGCGATGCGCGAAATATCCCGCTACGCGTTACGCTGACACGCGGTGATAAACAGTGGCGCGATGAGGTGCTGATGATCCGCGAAGGCGAGTGCTGGGTGGTGCAGGATGTGCGCTATATGGCAGCGTGGCCGCATGCCGGTGGCGGCTCACTCAGCCAGCTGCTGGAGCAGAAAAAATAGCGCATTTTTTTGTTATCCTGCTCACACATTAGGGTGCCACATCGGTAGAGAGCCCCTGACCGGTGTTAACGTCAGGCGTGAAAGTCGCGCAAACCACGCCTGACGCAGGCCGCACAATTTTCTGCTGCACCGGAGCGGGTCATGCGCTGTTTAATAAATTTTAAGTCACCCGATTTGCATAACTATGCCGGGAACGTTAAGATTTGCGGCACTATTTGCTCTCTATTTTTGCGCGCATGAGTATTCAATTAAACGCTATTAACTGCTTTTACGGTGCCCATCAGGCGCTGTCTGACATCAACCTGGAGTGTCCGCAGGGAGAGACGCTGGTGCTGCTTGGTCCCAGCGGTGCCGGGAAGAGCTCACTCCTGCGCGTGCTCAATCTGCTGGAGCTGCCGCGTTCTGGTACGCTGCAGATTGCCGGCAACCAGTTTGACTTTACCAAAACGCCTGCTGACAGCGCGATTCGCGAGCTGCGCCAGAACGTCGGCATGGTATTCCAGCAATATAACCTCTGGCCCCACCTGACGGTTATGCAAAACCTCACTGAGGCTCCCTGCCGGGTGCTGGGCCTGACAAAAGAGGCGGCGCGCGCGCGTGCCGATAAGCTGCTGGAGCGCCTGCGCCTGACGCCTTATGCCGATCGTTTTCCGCTGCACCTCTCCGGTGGTCAGCAGCAGCGCGTGGCGATTGCCCGCGCGCTGATGATGGAGCCGCAGGTGCTGCTGTTCGATGAGCCCACCGCCGCGCTCGATCCGGAAATTACCGCGCAGATCGTGACGATTATTCGTGAACTGGCACAGACGCAGATCACGCAGGTTATTGTGACCCACGAGGTAGAAGTGGCGCGCAAAACCGCCAGCCGCGTGGTCTATATGGAGAATGGTCACATCATTGAACAGGGTGATGCCAGCCGCTTTACACAGCCGCAAACCGACGCGTTTGCACACTATCTTTCGCACTAAGTCAGGATGCTAATAATGAAAAAAGTTGTACTTGCTGCCCTGCTCACCACGCTGAGCCTGAGCGCTTCCGCTGCACAGACGCTGCGTTTCGCTACCGAAGCTTCTTATCCGCCGTTTGAATTTGTTGACGCTGAGAACAAAATCCAGGGATTTGATGTCGATCTCGCTAACGCCCTTTGCAAAGAGATGGATGCGACCTGCACCTTTACTAATCAGGCGTTCGACAGCCTGATCCCCAGCCTGAAATTCCGCCGTTTTGACGCGGTAATGGCCGGTATGGACATCACGCCGGAACGTGAAAAGCAGGTGCTGTTCAGCAAGCCTTACTACGATAACTCTGCCACCTTTATTGCACAGAAAGGCAAGCTGGCTGATGTTGCTGCCCTTAAAGGCAAGCGCGTCGGCGTACAAAACGGTACCACCCACCAGAAGTTCCTGACTGACAAGCATAGCGATATTACTATCGTGCCTTACGACAGCTATCAGAACGCCGTACTGGATCTGAAAAATGGCCGCATCGATGCCGTCTTTGGTGATACCGCCGTGGTCAATGAGTGGCTGAAGCAGAACGCAACGCTGGCACCGCTGGGTGAAAAGGTCACGGATAAAGATTACTTTGGCACCGGCCTGGGCATCGCCGTGCGTCAGGGCAACGCTGAACTGCAGGGTAAGTTCAACGCGGCACTGGATAAGATCAAAGCTGACGGCACCTACAAGACTATCTACAGCAAATGGTTCCAGCAGTAATCTCTGATGAATGAAATGATCTCACTTGCAAGTGCCGCCGGGATAACCGTCGGCCTTGCTGTTTGTGCATTGATCGCCGGCCTTGTGCTGGCGATGCTGTTTGCTGGCTGGGAGTCGCTGCGCATAAAACCGCTGGCGTGGGCCGGCACCGTGCTGGTCACGCTGATCCGCGGTCTGCCGGAAATCCTGGTCGTCCTTTTTATCTATTTTGGTGCCTCACAGCTGCTGCTGACGCTCTCTGACGGTTTCAGTCTTAATCTGGGCCTGGTGACTATTCCGGTGCAGCTGCAGATTGAGAACTTTGATGTCAGCCCGTTTCTCTGCGGGGTGATTGCGCTGGCTATGCTCTATTCCGCCTATGCATCACAGACGCTGCGCGGTGCGCTGAAAGCAGTACCGGCAGGCCAGTGGGAATCTGGTCAGGCGCTGGGGATGAAAAAGTCTGCCATCTTTTTCCGGCTGATTATGCCGCAAATGTGGCGACATGCGCTGCCGGGCCTCGGCAACCAGTGGCTGGTGCTGCTGAAAGATACGGCGCTGGTGTCGCTGATTAGCGTTAACGACCTGATGCTGCAGACGAAAAGTATCGCTACGCGTACGCAGGAACCTTTTACCTGGTATCTGGTGGCGGCCGCTATCTATCTGGTGATTACGCTGTTTAGTCAGGCGATTTTACGCCGCATTGAATTACGCACCACGCGTTTTGAGCGGGGAGCCTGACGCATGCTCGACTATTTACCCGAACTGTTAAAAGGTCTGCATACCAGCTTAACGCTGACGCTGGCCTCACTGGCGGCCGCGCTGCTGCTGTCGCTGCTCTGTACTGTCGTGCTGGCGCTGAAAGTCCCGGTCGCCAGCCTGCTGGTAAGAGGCTATATCACGCTGTTTACCGGTACTCCCCTGCTGGTGCAGATTTTCCTGATCTACTACGGGCCGGGCCAGTTTCCCGCTATTCAGAGCGTACCCTGGCTCTGGCATCTGCTGTCGCAGCCCTGGCTGTGCGCGATGCTGGCGCTGTCGCTCAACAGCGCCGCCTACACCACCCAGCTATTTTATGGTGCGGTACGCGCTATTCCTGCGGGTCAGTGGCAGTCATGCGCCGCGCTCGGCATGAACCGCAAAGATACGCTGCGTATTTTGCTGCCCTATGCGTTTAAGCGCGCCCTCTCCTCCTATTCCAACGAGGTGGTGCTGGTGTTTAAAAGCACCTCGCTGGCCTACACCATCACGCTGATGGAAGTGATGGGCCACGGTCAGATGCTCTACGGACGCACCTATGACGTTACGGTGTATGCGGCGGCGGGCCTGATCTATCTGGTGGTTAACGGTGCGCTGACGCTGCTGATGCGGCTGATAGAGAAACGCGCACTGGTATTTGAGCAGCGCAGCTGATCGCCACCGGAGCGGTTGCTTTTGCGCCATGCCGGCGTCAGAGCAGTCGCCCATTACAAACTCTTACTTACCCAAAATAATTGCATAAAAATTCATTCAATGGCATTGTGTCACGCATTCCGCTTCTGGCTTGCTTATGAGAATGACATGATGAAAAAATGGATTATCGCCGCAGCGCTCGCTGCGGTTACTGTGAATGCTTATGCAGCTGAAAAAATACGTTTTGCCGTTTCCGCTACCTATCCGCCGTTTGAATCACTGGATCACGACAATCAGATTGTGGGCTTTGATATCGATCTGGCGAAAGCGCTCTGTGCGAAAATCAAAGCGGAGTGCACGTTCACAAATAATGCGTTTGACAGCCTGATCCCGTCGCTGAAATTCCGCCGTTATGATGCGGTGATTTCCGGTATGGATATTACCGCCGAGCGCAGTAAGCAGGTCGATTTCAGCCAGCCTTACTATGCCAACTCCGCTATCGTCATTGCCCGTAAAGGAGAGTTCAGCGATTTCAGCCAGCTGAAAGGCAAGCGTATCGGCGTAGAGAACGGCACCACTCACCAGAAATATCTGACTGAAAAGCATCCGGACGTGGTAGCGGTCGCGTATGACAGCTATCAGAATGCGATTCTCGACCTGAAAAACGGCCGCCTCAATGGCGTATTTGGCGACAGCGCCGTGGTCAGTCAGTGGCTGAAAGCCAATGAGGATCTCACTACCGTGGGCGAGCATGTGACCGATGCCGGATACTTTGGCAACGGGCTGGGTATTGCCGTGCGTAAGGGTAACAGTGACCTGCTGAATGAGTTCAATACCGCGCTGGCGGCTCTGAAAGCTGACGGCAGCTGGCAGCAGATCAACCAGAAGTGGTTCCCGGAGTAATTTCTCTTCTCAGCGCGTGCTGCGTTATGCAGCACGCGCCCGATCGTTACGCGTCAGCAGACATAACACTTCAAAATGAGCAGTGTGCGGGAACATATCAAACAGCTGCACTTTTTGTATGTTGTAATCACTAAGCCGGGCAATATCCTGCGCCAGGGTGGCAGGATTGCAGCTGGAGTAAAGAATAAAAGCCGGAGCCATGTCGCTTAAATAGTCGCACAGCTCGCTGCCAATGCCGCGGCGCGGCGGATTAACCAGCACCAGCTGCGGGACATCTTCCCGTGAGGTAGCGAAACGGGTGGAATCCAGAGCGGCAAAGTGCACCTTCTCCAGCCCCAGCTGCTGCGCCGATTGCTGCGCACAGGCTATCGCTTCAGCGCTGATCTCAATGCCCGTCAGCGTCATCTCCGGGGTGGCGCAGTGCAGGCCAAATCCGCCCACGCCGCAAAAAAGATCCCACATGCTGGTCACGTTCAGCTCCGCTACCCAGTCGCGCGCGGTGGCGTAAAGCGCGGCCGCCACCTGCGGGTTAGTCTGGAAAAAGCTTTGCGGACGGATATAAAGCGGCACCTGATTAAAGCATTCCGGCAGCGCCTGCTGCGCGGTCAGCGCAATCTCTTCCTCTCCTTCCAGAATCGCCATATGTACCGGCTGAATATTGGCAGAGATCACCTTCAGCTGCGGCAGCTGCTGCTGCAGCCACGGCAGTGCCGCCTGCAGCTGCGGCACCTTACTGGCTGAACGCAGCACAAAACGCAGCATCATGCCGCCCTCGCTGCTTTCTGTCAGCAGCAGAAACTTCAGCTCGCCGCGCCTGCGCGTCACGCTGTAAGGCGTAAGACCGGCACGGGCGATAAAGGGTTTGAGCAGCGCAAACACCGGCGCAAAGCTGGCGGGATAGAGCGGACAGGCGCAGAGATCGACCGGGTCGCCGTCAGGCGCCACCAGACCAAAAACCGGGCGCTCCACGCTGCCGCTGACGACCATTTTGGCCTTATTGCGAAACCCCTGCTCCGCCGACGTCACCGGACGCCGCCAGTCGCTGACCGGCATCGCTGCAAGCAGCTGAGCAAGCCGCGCCTGCTTATCGCTGACCTGCTGCGGATAGGGTTTCTCCAGCCACTGACATGAACGGCAGCGGCCAGCGTCATAAAGCGCGCAATGCATGGAACAACCTGTACTCGGAGAAAAAATGGGGGGCGATTGTATCACCGGATGCGGAAAAATGCGCGACTGCTGGCCGGCACAAACAGCAGCAGCACAATCAGCACGTCCGGCAATTTCTGCTGCAGCGTGTGGTGAATAATCTGCAGATTGTTTTCACCCGAAATACTGAATATCTCCGGATAGATCCAGCCCACCGACGCCATCAGCATATACAACACTACCACAACCTGGCTGAGCGTATAGCCCCAGCGGCCGCGATTGCTGCCGCGCATCAGGGTAAAAGCACAGCGCAGTTCAAACAGAAAAATCAGCTGGCTGGCGATAAATATCAGGGTAGAGTCCCAGGCCTGTGCGCTGCGGTGCACAAAGTTGGCCATCTCCTCATAGCCCAGCTCGCCAGCCATCATTATCACGCTGAGGCAGCGGGTAATAATAATCGCAATACCGGCAATCGTTACCGGTACTGGCGTTGAGCTCAACACAGCGTTTTTCAGCGTTTCCGACATCACCCAGGCTCCATAAGAAAAGGCTGGCAACGCCAGCCTTGCTTATAGTGGCAAACTCACGGGATTTCAGCCACGTTTTGCTTTCTGAATATCACGCAAACGCTGTTTTTCTTCATGCGCCATAAAGCGCCAGGCGATGAAACCGACCAGCCCGACCACAAACAGAATAATCGACGCCAGCGCGTTGATCTCCGGATTCACCCCGCGTCGTACCGTGGCAAAGATCGCCATCGGCAGCGTGGTCGCTCCCGGACCGGTAACAAAACTGGCGATCACGAGGTCATCAAGCGACAGCGTAAAGGCCAGCAGCCAGCCGGTTACAATGGCGGGCGCAATCATCGGCACGGTGATCACAAAGAACACCTTCAGCGGCGTGGCGCCCAGATCCATCGCGGCCTCTTCAATAGAGCGATCCAGTTCGCGCAGGCGGGCGTTGATCACTACCGCAACATAAGCGGTACAGAATGTGACGTGCGCCAGCCAGATAGTCAGCATGCCGCGGTCGCCCGGCCAGCCCAGCGTGTTCGCCATCGCCACAAACAGCAGCAGCAGCGACAGACCGGTAATCACGTCAGGCATAACCAGCGGTGCGGTCAGCATAAAGGCGAAACCGCTGTGACCGCGAAAGCGGCCAAAGCGCACAATGATCACCGCCGCCAGGGTACCCAGTATCACGGCCATGGTGGCTGAAAGCCCGGCAATGGTCAGGCTCAGCCCGACGGCATCGAGCATCGCCTCATCCTGAAACAGCACGCGATACCAGTGAAAAGAGAAGCTCTCCCACACCGTGACCAGCTGCGAGCTGTTAAAGGAGTAAACCACCAGCAGCAGCATGGGCGCATAGAGAAACAGAAAGCAGAGCACCAGAATAGCGGTACGCCACGGCGAGCGAATAACCGGTAGCTGATTCATGCTTTCTCTCCCGCAGCGCGATTTTGATGCTTGTGGAACCAGATAATCGGCAGGATCAGGATCAGCAGAATGGTTACCGCCAGCGCGGAGGCCACCGGCCAGTCGCGGTTATTAAAAAACTCCTGCCAGAGAATGCGGCCGATCATAATACTGTCCGGGCCGCCCAGCAGTTCCGGGATCACATACTCCCCTACCGCCGGTATGAACACCAGCATCGACCCGGCGATAATGCCGCCTTTGGTCAGCGGCACAATCACGCTGAAAAAGGTTTTCAGCGGACGCGCGCCTAAGTCCAGCGACGCTTCCACCAGCGAATAGTCGATACGCGTCAGCGCGGTATAGATCGGCAGCACCATAAAGGGCAGATAGCAGTAAACAATACCGATATAGACCGCCGTATTGGTGTAGAGGATCACCAGCGGATGATCGATAACGCCAAGCCACAGCAAAAAGCGATTCAGAATGCCGTTATTGTTCAGTAACCCCATCCAGGCGTAAACGCGCACCAGGAATGATGTCCAGGAGGGCAGGATCACCAGCAGCAGCAGTATGGTGCGCATCGACGGCTTGCTGTGCGCAACCGCCCAGGCGAGCGGATAGGCGATAAGCAGGCAAATTACCGTAGAGATCGCCGCCACTTTAAGCGAGGTCAGGTAGGCTTCAGCGTAAAGCGGATCGTCCGTCAGCGTAAAATAGTTGCCGAGGTTCAGCACGACATTCAGCTGGTCATCCGCCCAGGTCACCAGGTCAGTGTAAGGCGGGATGGCGCGGGCGATATCGGCAAAGCTGATTTTAAGCACAATCAGAAACGGCAGCAGGAACAGCAAAATCAGCCACAGGTAAGGCAGCGCAATCACCAGTTTGCGTCCGTGCTGCATCTTCATGCGGGTTGCCCAGCGCTGCAGTGGCGTGCCCGCCAGTACCGGCTGAGGTCGTGGAGAAATCTGACTCATAACCGCCCCCTAGACCGTCAGAACCACACAGCTGTCCGCATCCCAGCAGAGACGCACCTCATCTCCCCAGACGGGCGCACCTTTGCGAAAACGATGCGCGTTCTGCAGCTGCGCGCTGATCATCTGACCACTGTGCAGGCGCACGTGGTAAATCGACAGATCGCCCAGATAGGCGATATGCGCCACCTCGCCCACGGCAAAGTTGCAGCCGTCAGCCGGTACCGTATCGCACAGCATCACCTTTTCCGGGCGCAGCGCAATGTGGACCGGGACATTGTCGACAATGGAGACATCCGTCTGTACCTTCAGCGGATGCATCAGGCCGGGGCTATCAATCACCACGCCCTCGTCACGCCGCTCGCGCAGCAGCCCCTCAAACACGTTAACCGAGCCGATAAACTCTGCGCTATAGCGGCTGGTAGGATGCTCATAAATCTCTTCCGGCTCACCAATCTGCACAAACTTACCGCGATTCATGATGGCAATGCGTCCGGCCATGGTCATCGCCTCTTCCTGATCGTGCGTGACCATAACGCAGGTGGCGCCCACGCGCTCCAGGATATCCACCACCTCATGCTGCATGCGATCGCGCAGTTTTTTATCCAGTGCACCCATCGGCTCATCCAGCAGCAGCAGTTTAGGCCGTTTTGCCAGGCTGCGGGCCAGCGCCACGCGCTGACGCTGCCCGCCTGAGAGCTGATGCGGTTTACGGCTGGCGTACTCCTGCATATGCACCAGCGCCAGCATCTCCGCCACGCGGCTGGCGATTTCTGCTTTGGATAATTTATCCTGCTTCAGGCCAAAGGCGATGTTTTGCTCCACTGTCATATGCGGAAACAGCGCGTAGGACTGAAACATCATATTAATAGGGCGCTGATAGGGCGGCACGTGAGAGAGATCCTGACCATCCAGCACGATCTGGCCGCTGCTGGGGATCTCAAATCCTGCCAGCATGCGCAGCAGCGTCGATTTGCCGCAGCCAGATGCACCCAGCAGGGCAAAGATTTCACCTTTGTAGATAGTCAGGCTGACATCATCTACGGCGTGCTGACCCTCAAACGATTTGGTCAGGTTACGGATCTCCAGCAGCGGCGTTAATGCCTTTGCTGATTTACTCTGGGGACGGGAAATCGCGTCGTTCACTAACATTTCTCCGGCGCTAAGCGGGGTAGCGCGGCACAGCCAGCCGCTGGAATGGCACAGCAGAGGCCCGTACTGCGCCTCTGCTGTGGTTACCGGTCAGGGATATCGTTCAGAACGAATCACTTACCACTTTTTACTTTAGTCCATGCGCGGGTGCGTGCGCGATCCAGTTTCGGATCCTGGACCTTGAGCACAAACAGCTTCGCCATCGCGTCCGGCGTCGGGAAGATGCCCGGATTGTTGCGGACGTCGGCGTTAATCAGCGGCAGCGACGCTTTATTGCCGTTGGCATAATTGATTTTGTTGGATACCTCAGCGATCACTTTCGGCTCCATGATGTAGTTCAGCCACTGATAGGCAGCATCCATATTTTTCGCATCTTTCGGGATCGCCATCATGTCAAAGAACGCCAGTGCGCCCTCTTTCGGCACGCTATAGCCCAGGTGAACGCCGTTATTTGCTTTTTCAGCGCGATCTTTCGCCTGCAGAATATCGCCAGACCAGCCTATCGCCACGCAGGTGTTACCATTCGCCAGGTCGTTGATATATTGCGACGAGTGGAAATAGCGAATATTTGGCCGCAGTTTCATCAGCAGATCGGTCGCCGCTCCGGTGTAATCTTTGGCGTCAGCGCTGTTGGGATCTTTGCCAAGATAGTTCAGCACCGTGGCGAAGATCTCTTCCGGCGCGTCCAGGAAAGAGACACCGCAGCTTTTCAGTTTTTCGAGGTTTTCCGGTTTCAGCACCAGATCCCAGCTGTTAACCGGCGCGTCCGCACCGAGCGCGGCTTTGACTTTCTCAACGTTATAACCGATGCCGGTGGTGCCCCACAGATAAGGAATCGCGTATTTATTGCCAGGATCGTGCTGTGCCACTTTGGCCATCAGGTCCGGATCGAGGTTTTTGTAGTTCGGCAGTTTACTTTTGTCGAGTTCCTGAAACACGCCCGACTGCAGCTGGCGCGCCAGAAAACTGGATGAGGGCACCACAACATCATAGCCGGTGCTGCCCGCCATCAGTTTGCCTTCCAGCACTTCATTGGAGTCAAAGACGTCATACACAACTTTGATGCCGGTCTGCTTTTCAAAGTTAGGCACCGTATCGGCCGCAATATAATCGGACCAGTTATAGACGTGCAGCGTTTTATCTTCTGCCTGAGCAGCAACAGCTGATGCCATTACCACACCAGCCACTGCGGCTGGCAACCATTTTTTTGTCTGGTTGTTCATCTGTTATTTTCTCCTGAACGGGTCAATAAACGCTGCATACAGCCGATCCGATGATTTCCTGTCTGAAAATAGCCAGACATACAATGAATCACTCTTCAGCGGACGTTAAATAGTAAATACCTATAGCCAGTCTCGGGAGAGTGAGCCAGCAACCTGCAAATGGGTAGCTATGCAGATGCGTAACGGCGGGCCTTCCCTGAAATCAGTATAGCGCTGCTGAGCGGTAGCCTGTCCGGCACAGCTTCGCAAGAATAGCCCCCCTGATCTCTGCGCACCAGACCCCAGCGTAAAAAACGCCTTTTTACGATATTTTATGCACTTTTGTGCTATGTGGTCTGGCAGTTACGGCATAAAGCATGACTAAAATCTGGCGGGAGCGGGCAAATAACAGAATAAAAAATGGCAGGAGAAAATCAGAAAGAAAACTGCCGCAGTCTGCGGCAGTGAATATAAAGCGGAATTAGTGTAAAACCCCTGAACTGCTGACCCCGGAAGGACGCTCCTCCTCCTCACCCATCATCAGCAGGTGATTCGCAAAGGCTTCCATAATCACCATAGAAACCCCCTCTTCACTCTGCTTCATAAAGTGCGTGAACTGACTGAAGGTGATGCCGGCGGTAACACTCAGGGACTGACAGACAATCAGCTTGGGCAGATTATCGTCCTGAATATCGATAAAAGCTTTGATGGTCAGCGAGCTGGCATTAATTTGCGACAGATCGCCGACCAGCGGAATAAGCGCTGTGGGTTTAACTTCAGCCAGCGCAGAAAACAGAATAACGTTATCCACCAGGTCAATTTTTGCGTCAAACACCCCGTCAAAATTCTGCATGTGCGGCAGATGTAATGCCTGGCAGGCATCACATTCGAACCAGGTGATATTTTGTTGATCCAGCCAGCGACGCAGCATGTCGATGTCAGGAACGACCAGTGAATCCATCGCTATTTCCTGTGGGGTGAATAAATAAGCGCCTTAGCTTACGGAAAAATGGGGTCAGATGCCACGAAAACCACCGGAAAACGCTATCTAGCCACCGGTTTTAGGACGATAGCCGGGGCAGGCGTGCTGCTCAATCCAGTCGATCATCATAGTGGCAATATCCAGGCCCGTGCAGCCCTCAATACCTTCCAGACCGGGTGAGGCGTTGACCTCCATGACCAGCGGACCGCGGCTGGCACGCAGAATATCGACGCCCGCCACGGCCAGCCCCAGCGTTGCCGCGGCTTTAATGGCGATGTCACGCTCCCGGTCGCTGATAGTAACAGGGTGCGCGGTGCCGCCACGATGCAGATTTGAGCGGAATTCCCCCTCTTTTGCCTCACGCCCGATGGCAGCCACCACGCGATCGCCAATAACCAGACAGCGAATATCGCGGCCCCGCGCTTCTTTAATAAACTCCTGCACCAGAATATGCGCATTGAGACCGCGAAACGCATCAATCACGCTTTCGGCGGCCTGACGCGTCTCTGCCAGCACGACGCCAATTCCCTGGGTGCCTTCCACCAGCTTAACCACCAGCGGCGCCCCGCCCACCATGCGGATCAGATCGCCGGTATCATCCGGCGAGGAGGCGATACCGGTCACCGGCATATCAATGCCCTCGCGCGCCAGCAGCTGCAGCGAGCGCAGCTTGTCGCGGGCGCGGGTGATCGCCACCGATTCATTGAGCGGGTAGCTGCCAAGCAGCTCAAACTGGCGCAGCACCGCGGTGCCATAAAAAGTTGTGGCCGTGCCGATACGCGGGATCACCGCATCAAAATGACCGAGTATCTCACCCTGATAATGCACGGCTGGCAGCGCTGCGTTGATATTCATATAGCAGGAGAGCGGATCGATCATCGCAATCTGATGCCCGCGTGCCTCAGCGGCTGCGCGCAGCCGCTGACTGGAGTAAAGCGTGCTGTCGCGGGTAAGAAGCGCCATTTTCATGCGGCAGTCCTCCTGTCTTAACGCGTCGCCCAGCCCTGACTGTGCAGATAATCGAGCATAAACGGACGCGTCTCTTTAACGATCAGGCGCTGGATGAGATCGCTCCAGGTTTCGGAACGCTGGTTGCTGTCGCGCTGCTGATAGTACTCCGTGATTTGCTGGTCATACTCTGCCAGCACTGTTTTATCTACCTGATGATAGCTGTTTTCATGGACCAGCATCGCCTGCGGCATACGGGGTTTCACATCCGGAGAGGCTGACGGATAGCCGATACAGAAGCCAAACAGCGGCAGCACAAATTTTGGCAGTTCCAGCAGCGCGGTCACGTCCGCAATGTTATTGCGGATCCCGCCGATAAAAACGCCACCCAGCCCAAGCGACTCGGCGGCCACCATCGCATTTTGCGCCATTAGCGCGGTATCCACACAGCCCAGCAGCAGCTGTTCAGCCCGTCCCAGCTGAGCATCCGGGCAGATTTGCAGATGGCGGTTAAAATCGGCGCAGAAGACCCAAAACTCCGGTGCATCCGTTACCCAGGACTGGCCGCCCGCCAGCTCCGCCAGCGCGCGGCGCTTTTCGCGATCGGTGATGCGTACGATGGATGAGCACTGCAGAAAACTGGAGGTAGAAGCCGCCTGCGCTGCAGCAATAATCGCGCGGCGCTGAGCGTCATCAATACCCTGCTCAGTAAAAGCACGAATGGAACGGTGGCTGCATAGCAGATCGATTGTCGGCGTCATTATGTTCTCCGGTTATTTCCTGGTGTGAGTATGATCAAAAAGGTGCGGGGCCATGACTTTGGCGGTACGCCACATAATCAGCCATGCCGCAGGCAGCATCAGCGCAATGCCCAGCAAAAAAGTAGCGTAGCCAGCGGCTTTTGCCCAATCGCGGCAGGCGCTGGCAGCCAGTTATTCATCAGCAAAAGCGCGCCGGCTACTGCGCAGGCGCCCAGCGCCTCAAGCAGCAACACGGGTTTTGGCAATCTTGCAAAGTTACGCATCGTGATACCTCTGCTGTTTGCGGGTCTGGTTCGGCGTATCGCTGCTGCCAGCATAGCCGTCAGGGATAGCGTACATCCATCAGAGTAACAGGTATTTTCTGCTTCTCTTAAGCAGCATGAGCGGGCATGATGTGAACCATTATTCACGCTGTGCTGTGACTTTGCTCACAAAACAGCAGCGGAAGGAGAGAAGCAATGATTGCAGTGATTTTTGGCCGTTCAGGATGCCCTTATTGCGTACGCGCTAAAGAGTTAGCCGCTAAGCTGACCAGCGACCAGGATAGCTTCAACTACCAGTATGTTGATATTCAGGCAACCGGCATCACTAAAGCCGATCTGGAAGCGCGCGCCGGTAAACCGGTGACCACGGTGCCGCAGATTTTTATCGACGATCGACACATCGGTGGTTACACCGAATTTGCTGCCTGGACCAAAGAGAATCTTGGCATAGAGGCATAAAAAAACGGGCCATAAGGCCCGTTTTTTTTAATCGATGCGCATAGCCAGCATAATGCGCAGCAGACGAACCAGTAGCGCCCCACATCCTGCCCAGAACAACGCACTCAGACTCCAGGCCAGCCCCATCAGCGGCGTATGACTGACCTGCTCAGTCAGCATGACCCAGCTCATCCCCAGCAGCGTTCCCGCTATCGCTGACCACAGCGTTGACACCATCGGGCTGGCGGGCTGCAGCAGCGCAATCGCTACCCCAGGCAACAGAAACAGCAGGAGTTCTGGCTGACCATGCCGCATATGGAGCGGCACGCTCCAGAAGTGGTGGGCAAAAATAAACACCAGCGTATAAAGCGTCGCGCCTGACGCGAATGCGGACCAGCGATGGCTGCGCTGCAACATAACAATCCTCAACGTTAACGTTAAAACAGAACTTTTAATGCCTGGCGCACATGCGTGGAAATAAATAGAAACAGCTACAAACAGAAAGAGTGAGCAATGCGGATAGCTGAAGCAAATAATAATGTTTAGAATAATGTCGCTTCAGAATCGGGCGGGACAGGAAGGCCAGCCCCGGCGTTTACCGCTCTGATTAAGATAGCTAAAAATCCTCCTCCTATCAACCTGTTACAAGTGAATAAGAAGTTAAAACTGTGAACATTAACGTCGCAGAATTGTTAAGCAAAAATGACGTTCTGTTATTATTTGTCGTATTAGCGCTCGGCCTCTGTCTGGGAAAACTGCGTCTTGGTTCCGTCCAGCTGGGTAATTCAATTGGCGTACTGGTTGTCTCTCTGATTTTAGGCCAGCAGCATTTTGCGATTAATACCGACGCTCTGAGCCTGGGTTTTATGCTGTTTATTTTTTGTGTCGGCGTGGAGGCGGGGCCCAACTTCTTTTCTATCTTTTTCCGCGACGGCAAAAACTATTTTTTCTTAGCCATTGTGATGGTGGTCAGCGCGCTGCTGGTCGCGCTGATTCTTGGCAATCTGTTTGGCTGGGATATCGGCCTTACGGCGGGCATGCTGGCAGGGTCAATGACCTCAACGCCGGTGCTGGTCGGTGCCGGCGATACGCTGCGGCAGAGCATCAGCGATCCGCGTCAGTTAAGTATGATGCAGGATAATCTGAGCCTCGCTACGCCCTGACCTATCTGGTGGGGCTGGTCAGCCTGATTTTCGGCGCCCGCTATCTGCCCCGGTTGCAGCATCAGGATCTGCCCACCTGCGCCCAGCAAATCGCCCGCGAACGCGGTCTGGATGCTGACAGCCAGCGTAAGGTTTTTTTACCGGTGATCCGCGCCTATCGCGTCGGACCGGAGCTGGTCGCCTGGAGCGGCGGCAAAAACCTGCGCGAGCTGGGTATCCATCGTCAGACCGGCTGCTATATAGAACGTCTGCGGCGTAACGGCATTCTCGCCAGCCCGGACGGAGATGCCATGCTGCAGCTGGGCGATGAGATCTCACTGGTAGGTTATCCTGACGCCCACGCCCGGCTCGATGCCAGCTTCCGCAATGGTAAAGAGGTGTTCGACCGCGATCTGCTCGATATGCGCATCGTCACCGAGGAGATTGTGGTCAAGAACCACAATGCGGTAAATAAGCGGCTCAGCCATCTTAAACTCACCGATCACGGCTGCTTTCTGAATCGGGTGATCCGCAGCCAGATTGAGATGCCGATCGATGACAGCATCATGCTCAATAAAGGCGATGTGCTGCAGGTCAGCGGTGAAGCGCGCCGTGTTAAAAGCCTGGCCGATCGCATCGGCTTTATTGCCATTCACAGTCAGATGACTGACCTGCTCGCTTTCTGCGCCTTTTTTATCATCGGCCTGATGATAGGGATGATCACGTTTCAGTTCAGCAATTTCAGCTTTGGTATTGGTAACGCTGCCGGCCTGCTGTTTGCCGGCATCATGCTGGGCTTCCTGCGCGCCAACCACCCTACCTTTGGCTATATTCCGCAGGGTGCCCTGACCATGCTGAAAGAGTTCGGACTGATGGTCTTTATGGCAGGCGTCGGGCTCAGCGCCGGCAGTGGACTGCAGCACGGGCTCGGCAGCGCCGGTGCCCTGATGCTGCTGAGCGGGCTGCTGGTCAGCCTGGTGCCGGTGGTTATCTGCTATCTGTTTGGCGCTTACGTGCTGCGCATGAACCGCGCGCTGCTGTTTGGTGCCATTATGGGCGCACGCACCTGTGCGCCAGCCATGGAGATTATCAGCGATACCGCACGCAGTAATATTCCGGCGCTGGGCTATGCCGGCACCTATGCGATTGCCAATGTGCTACTGACGCTGGCCGGCACGCTGATTGTGATTATCTGGCCGGTGCTGGCGGGATAAATTATTTTTGTCTGTCGGGAACCTTTACCGGCCGCCAGCGTCTGAATAAGTGCCACTGCTTTTCTTTGAAATCCCCGGATTGAGGAGCCCGCCAGTCTTATTGACTGACGGGTTTTTTATATCTGACGCGGGTGCCTTAAGGTTGCGCTAAGCGAATCGCGCCATGCTGTGATCCTGACTTTTTTAACGATCACTCTTCATGCAACTGTCATCAAAGTTAAACACTTCCACAACCTGCTACCGGAATCGGAGCGGGACTATTTATTCTTTATCACTCCGCTTTTACGCTATCAACTTCATTTTACTGGCAATTCTGGCAGCCCTGTTTATTTACTTATCACGTAATGAGCAGCCTGACATCGCTATCAGCCAGTACTGGTTTGATCCGCTTACGCAGCGCTTTCCCTGGCAGCACAACCGCTGGCTGGATCTCATTAATCATCGCATCGCTAAGGATGTGATTATTGCCGGGGCCGTGCTGCTGCTGTTTCAGGGTATACGCACCCGCAATGCGCGGCAGATGCTGGTTGCGCTGCTGTTTGGTCCTGGCCCGCTGGTGGTGGGGATCATCAAAGCACACAGCGCGCACTCCTGCCCCTGGGATCTGGCGATGTTTGGCGGTAAGGCGCTCTCTTTTCTGTTGCTGGGCAGCGTACCTGCCGGCAGCGGACCCGGCGGCTGCTTTCCGGGCGGACATGCATCGAGTGGCTTTGCGGTGATGGCGCTGTTTTTTCTCTGGTGGCCGGAGCATCCACGCCGCGCCCTGCTGGCGCTGCTGGCAGGTGTCGCACTGGGTTTACTGATGGGTTTTGGTCAGGTAATGCGCGGTGCGCACTTTTTTTCGCACAATTTATGGGCCGGCTGGTGGGTCTGGCTGGCACAGCTGCTGACAGTGGCCGGTATATCTTTTTGGGTTAACAAAACGAGGATAGCTAAACGGGATGGAAGCAATTAACCACACCCTTTTTTTATGGATCAATGCCACGCCAGCGTCACCGGCCTGGCTGCTGAATCTGGCAACGTTTGTCGCCAAAGATCTGATTGCGATTGTGCCGCTGCTGATTGTGGCTCTCTGGCTGTGGGGACCGCGTGAACAGGTGCAGTCTCAGCGCGCGCTGGTACTGAAAACCGGTATAGCGCTTATCTATGCGCTGCTGATCTCCTGGTGTACCGGCCAGCTGCTGCCCCATCCGCGCCCCTTTGCTATCGGCTTTGGACACCAGTTTCTGATGCACGCCGCAGATGACTCCTACCCGAGCGATCACGGCACAACTATTTTTACCTTTGCCCTCGCCTTTATTTTCTGGCACCGGCTCTGGTCCGGCATCCTGCTGCTGGCTATCGGCAGCGCTATCGCCTGGTCGCGCGTCTATCTGGGCGTTCACTGGCCGCTGGATATGATCGGCGGGTTCCTGGTCGGTATGCTGGGCTGCCTGGCCTCGCAGATGGCATGGCAGCTTTATGGCGATCGCCTGCTGGCACTGACGCATCAGGTTTATCGCGTGCTGTTTGCAATGCCGATTCGTAAGGGCTGGATCAGGGATTAGGAGCACTGAGCAGCGTGGGGCTGGGCGCTGAGCAGCGCGGGGCACTTAGAGATTAGCGCTGAGCAGCGCGCGGCAACAGAGGGGGTTCCGCCCGCCAGGCTTCTGGCAGTTTCAGCGGCATTA
>NZ_MIPP01000038.1 GCF_002095385.1 Pantoea eucrina
CGCCGCTGCGGATGCCGCACGCCTGAGCGCCTCCGGCCGCAGCCTGCTGCCACAGCAGATCGCCTACCGACGGCTGCTGCGGCAGCGCCAGACGGTTGCGCCGCCTGTCGCGCAGCCGCTGCCCGTACTCCAGCCAGCGCAGCTCCTCACGGGCGCTGACCGAGACGTGGCTGTCAGAGCCGATCCCCCAGCGTCCGCCCCGGGCAATATAGGTACTCGCCGGAAAAATACCGTCGCCGAGGTTGGCTTCAGTCGTCGGGCATAATCCCGCAACGGCACCGCTGGCGGCGAGCTGCTGCAGCTCGCTCTCATCCGGATGGGTGGCGTGGATCAGGCACCAGCGTGCATCAACGTTAAAGCGGCGCATCAGCCAGGCGATGGGACGCTCACCGCTCCACGCCAGGCTGTCGCTGACCTCTTTTTCCTGCTCGGCAATGTGGATATGGACCGGCAGATCGCCCGGCGCTGCGGCCAGCACGTCGTGCATCTGCGCTTCGCTGACCGCGCGCAGCGAATGAAAACAGACGCCGTAGTTCAGCAGCGGTTTATCTGCGCAGATCGCGGCCACGCGCTGCAGCTGCTGCAGATAAGCGCCGGTCTGCTGGATAAAACGGCGCTGTCCGGCGCTGGCGGGCTGTGCGCCAAAACTGCTGTAGCTGTAAAGCACCGGCAGCAGCGTCTGGCCGATGCCGGTGCGCTCAGCGGCCAGCATCAGCTGCTGCAGCATGGCATCATCCGGATAGGGCTGGCCCTGCGGATCGTGATGCAGATAGTGAAACTCAGCAACCTGACTGTAGCCCCCTTTCAGCAGCTCAATATAGAGCCAGGTCGCAATGTCGCCCACCTGCTGCGGCGTCAGCCGCGCTACCATGCGATACATCAGCTCGCGCCAGGTCCAGAAGCTGTCCTGCGGATCGCCCGCCACCTCAGCCAGTCCCGCCATCGCGCGCTGAAAAGCGTGCGAGTGCAGGTTGGTCATGGCGGGAATGACGGCCCCCGCCAGCGGTATAGCAGCGCCCGGCGCGCTCTCTGGCGTAACGCGGGTGATAAAACCGGCGTCGCTGACCTCCAGCGTCACGTGGCTGTGCCAGCCATCTGCCAGCTGAGCGCGCGGGGCAAAATAGGTGGTCATGGTTGATCCTTCAGGCTGGAAAGTTGTATATACATATACATACTTTAACCGGGCGTGTAAATCGCCCGTACGCAGGGAACAGGGCATGAGAGACGCGAAGCAGATCGACAGCCTGTGGCTGGGCGCAGATATCGTTACGCTGCGCGACGGGCGCTACAACATCATCACCGATGGCGCGCTGGCCGTGGATAACGGCGTACTGATATGGGTCGGAGCGCGCAGTGAACTGCCGGCATTTGCGCCGCGTCAGCGTCATCTGTTCAGCGGCGGCATCATCACGCCGGGGCTGGTGGATTGCCATACGCATCTGTTGTTCGCCGGCGATCGCAGCGCGGAATTTGAGCAGCGTCTCAACGGTGCCAGCTATGCAGAAATTGCTGCGCAGGGCGGCGGTATTCTCGCCACGGTACGCGCCACGCGGTCCGCCTCACAGGAGGCGCTGGTGGCGTCAGCGCGCGGGCGGCTGGCGCATCTGCTGGCGGAGGGCGTCACCACGGTAGAAATCAAATCGGGTTACGGGCTTGATGAAGAGAGCGAACTGAAAATGCTGCGGGCCATACGCCAGCTGGCAGCCGGCGTGCCGGCTGATGTCATCGCAACCTGCCTGGCCGCACATGCGATCCCGCCGGCGTTTCACGCCAATCCGCAGGGCTGGATCGATATTATCTGCCAGCGGCTGCTGCCGCGGGTAAAAGAGGAGGGGCTGGCGGATGCGGTGGATGCGTTCTGTGAACATCTGGCGCTGTCGCCTGCGCAGGTCAGCGCGGTGTTTGATGCGGCGCGCGCGCTGGATCTGCCGGTCAAACTGCACGCTGAGCAGCTCTCGGCGCAGGGCGGGGCGGCGCTGGCCGCACGCTATGGCGCGCTCTCCGCTGACCATCTGGAGTACGCCAGCGAGGAGGATGTCCGCGCGATGGCAGAGCATGGCACCGTTGCTGTGCTGCTGCCGGGAGCATTCTATCTGCTGCGCGAAACGCAGCGGCCACCGGTCGCGCTGTTCCGCCGCTACGGCGTCCCGATGGCGCTCGCCAGCGATGCTAATCCAGGGACATCACCCGCGCTTTCACTGCGGCTGATGATGAATATGGGCTGTACGCTGTTTGGCATGACGCCGGAGGAGGCGCTGGCGGGGGTGACGCTGTGGGGGGCGAAAGCGCTGGGTCTGCAGCAGACGCACGGCTCACTGGAGGCGGGCAAAGTCGCCAGCTTTGTTCACTGGCCGCTGACGCGTCCGGGCGAGCTGGCTTACTGGCTGGGCGGCGAATTGCCGTGCCGGGTTATCTATCGTGGAGAAGCACAATGAGCTTTGATTTTATACCGGGCAGGCTGCCGCTGCTGATCTCAATACCGCATGCCGGTACGCAGCTTACGCCGGAGGTTGAGGCGGGGCTGAGCGACGCGGCACGCCCGCTGCCGGACACCGACTGGCATCTGCCGCAGCTGTACGATTTTGCGCAGGATATTGGCGCCAGCGTGCTGACCGGACGCTATTCCCGTTTCGTTATCGATCTCAACCGGCCGCCTGACGACCGGCCGCTCTATACCACCGCCACTACCGGACTCTGGCCAGAGACGCTGTTTGACGGCACGCCGGTGTTCAGACCGGGCATGACGCCGGATCGGGCGACGCGTCAGCGCTATCTGCAGACCCTCTGGCAGCCCTATCATCAGCAGCTGCAGCAGGAGCTGGCGCGCCTGAAAGCGCAATATGGCTATGCGCTGCTGTTTGATGCGCACTCTATCGCTTCACGGGTGCCCCGGCTGTTCAGCGGCGTGTTGCCCGATCTGAACCTGGGAACCAGTGATGGCGCCAGCTGCTCAGCGGCGGTGAGCGACGCGCTGGGGCAGGTGTGTAAGGCTCAGCAGCGCTATAGCTGGGTGCTGAATGGCCGTTTTAAAGGCGGTTATATTACGCGCGCCTATGGTCAGCCGGCGCAGGGCGTCGAGGCGGTACAGCTGGAGCTGGCGCAGCACAACTATATGGATGAGTCGCTGACTTTTGCCTGGCAGCCAGCGCGCGCCTCACAGCTGCAGCCGGTGCTGCAGCAGCTGATCGGCGCGCTGCTGGCGGCAGGAAAGCGTTAAACGCTTACCGCTTACGCGCGTCCGGGCGGACCAGATCAAAACGCTGCGCCTCACTGATGCCGTAATAGGCAGAAGGCCCCCCGGCGCGCAGAATCGGCTGCGCTCTGGCGGTCTGGTAAATGCCATCCTCCAGCAGGGCCTCATCAATATGAATGGCGACCGCTTCACCCAGCACCAGCCAGCTCTCCAGCTCCCCGCCCTGCGCATCCTGCAGCCGGATCAGCTGCGTCAGGCGACACTCAAAGTTAACCGGGCTCTCTGCCACCATGCTGCAGTCGATATGGGAAGCGGCAACCGGCGTCAGGCCCGCGAGCGCGAACTCATCGCTGCTGACCGAGGCGGAGCTTTCGTTCATCGCTTCCGCCAGCGGACGCGTGGCCAGATTCCAGACAAACACCTTGCTTTCGCTGATGTTCTGCACGCTGTCTTTCCAGCCGCTGCTGGCAAAGCCGATGATCGGAGGCTGGTAATTAAAACAGTTAAAAAAGCTGTACGGCGCAAGATTATCCTGGCCGCTGCCGCTCCGGGAGCTGATCCAGCCAATCGGACGCGGACCGATAATGGCGTTCAGCGGATCGTGGGGCAGGCCGTGTCCGGTCCGGGGCTGGTAACTGTAGCGATGGCGCGTCATAAAAACTCCTGAGTCAGGGTGAAGGCACGTCGCGGCAGGCGGCGTGCATTGCAGGAAAAGGGTTCGCAGAGAGTCTGGTGTAAACGTAAAATTGCGGTAAGCGGATTGTGCGCTGGCGGCAGCCGGAGTATCTTACGCCCGCCTTACTTTCCGGAGAGACTATGAATAAGCCAGCCGCCAGTGCGCCCTTTCATCCGCGTAATCGCCATCAGGGGCGTTACGATTTTCCTGCGCTGATTGCCGCGCATCCGCCGCTTGCGCCGAAGGTTCGTCCTAACGGTCATGGCGAGCAGTCGATCGATTTCGCCGATCCGCAGGCGGTAATGCTGCTTAATCAGGCGCTGCTGAAGCTCTTTTATAACCTTAACTGGCAGCTGCCGGAAGGGTATCTGACGCCGCCGGTACCGGGGCGAGCTGATTACGTTCACGCGCTGGCCGATCTGCTGGCGGGTGATAACGGCGGGGCGATCCCGCGCGATCTGGACGTCATGGATATTGGCTGCGGCGCCAACTGCATTTATCCCCTGATTGGCCACGCCGAGTATGGCTGGCGTTTTACCGGTACGGATACCAGCGCTGAGGCGATTACCGCCGCCAGCCAGATTGTAGCGGGCAATCCCGGCCTGCAGCGTGCGGTACGTCTGCGTCGTCAGAAACAGCCGCAGGCGATTTTCAGCGGCGTGATCCATAAAAATGAGCGCTACCATGCCGTGATGTGCAATCCGCCGTTTCACGCATCGGCAGCTGATGCTGCAGCGGGCAGCCAGCGCAAAGTACGCAATCTGGGACTGAAGCAGAACGCGCCGCTCAATTTTGGCGGTCAGCAGACTGAGCTGTGGTGTGAGGGGGGCGAGCTGGCGTTTATCGGCAGAATGATCGATGAGAGCGTCGCGCAGGGCAGCAGCATTGTCTGGTTTACATCGCTGGTTTCGCGAAAAGAGAACTTACCGGCGCTGCGCGACCGGCTTGCGGCGGAGGCCTGTGAGGTGCGCATCGTCAATATGGCGCAGGGTCAGAAACAGAGCCGCTTCCTCGCCTGGAGCTTTATGACGCCCGCCACCCGCGCGCAGCGGATGAAGCGCTAAGCGTATCACCCGATAAAAAGGCCGCCCGGTTACCCGGTGCGGCCTTATTCAGCGCGCGCAGCGCGTCAGGAAACGTGCTGCAGGAACTCGCGCAGACGTTCGCTTGGCGGCGCGGTAATCAGGGTATCCGGATCGCCATCTTCCGCAATCGTACCTTTATCAATGAAGATCAGGCGCGACGCGACTTTCTGTGCAAACCCCACTTCATGCGTGACGATCACCATCGTCATGCCTTCCTCGGCCAGATCCTGCATCACTTTCAGAACTTCATGACGCAGCTCCGGATCGAGCGCGGACGTCGGCTCATCAAACAGCATCATTTTTGGCTTCACGGCCAGCGCCCGCGCAATGGCCACGCGCTGCTGCTGACCGCCGGAGAGTTCAGCCGGAAAATGATGCGCCCGTTCCGCCAGACCCACTTTGCCCAGCAGCTCGCGCGCCAGCCTGTGGGCCTCCTCTTTTTTCGCGCCGCGGACGCGAATCGGACCAAAGGCGACGTTATCCAGCGCGCTCATCTGCGGAAACAGATGAAACTGCTGAAACACCATACCCGCTTCCTGACGGATCAGCCGCTCATCAACTTTCGGATCGTTGACTTTCATGCCGTCCACAATCAGTTCGCCGCTGGTGATCTCTTCCAGTTTGTTGATACAGCGCAATAGCGTGGATTTACCGGAGCCGGAAGGACCGATAATCACCACCACTTCGCCCTGATTAATTTTCAGATTGATGTCGTGCAGAACCTGCGTCTGACCGAAATTTTTAGAGACGTTTTTAAATTCAATCACAGGATTTTCACCCTTTTCTCAATACGGCGCAGCACAAAGCTCAACACCAGCGTAATAATCAGATAGATAATGGCAACCGCGCTCCAGATCTCCAGCGCACGGAAGTTACCGGCAATAATCTCCTGGCCCTGTCGCGTCAGTTCCGCCACGCCGATAACAATAAACAGCGACGTATCTTTAATACTGACAATCCACTGGTTGCCCAGCGGCGGGAGCATACGGCGCAGGGCCAGCGGCATAATCACATAGCGCAGGGTCTCGCGGCGTGACAGGCCCAGTGCCAGTCCCGCTTCGCGAAAGCCTTTGTTGATAGAGAGCACGGCGCCGCGCGTAATCTCAGCAATATAGGCGCCTGAGTTGATCATGATGGTGACGACTGCCGCCGTGAAAGGATCGATGCGCAGATCGGGAAAAGCCATTGGCAGCGCAAAGTAAATAAACATGACCTGCACAACAATGGGCGTGCCGCGGATCAGCTCAATAAATACCAGCGCGACGTTATTGGTGATCCAGCCACCGTAGGCGCGGGCAAAGCCAGCTACCAGGCCGATAATCAGGCCGCCTATCAGGCCAAGAACGGAAATCAGCAGGGTCATTTTGGCGCCTTCGATCAGAATCGGCAGGGCTGGCCAGATGACGCTCCAGTCAAACTCCATGGTGTTACTCCGGAATATGTTGCAATGGAAAAGGTAAAAGCAGGGCGCAAAGGGCGCCCTGCTGCATAAGCCCGCTTATGCAGGCATTATTTTGGCTCAGTACCGAACCATTTTTTATAGATTGTGTTGTACGTACCGTTGTCGCGCAGCGTTTTCAGCGCGCCGTTGATTTTGTCACGCAGTTCATCACTGCCTTTTGGCAGCGCCACACCATACTGCTGAGCTTCAATCGACTCGCCGACCGCTTTGAAACGACCTTTGCCGGCGGTGTTGATAAAGTAGAGAATATTCGGCGTATCGTGCAGCACGGCGTCGGCGCGATTGGTTCCCAGCTCCATATAGGCGTTATCGATATTCGGGAACTGACGCAAATCTTTGGTCTTGATATGCGCTTTGGCGTAGTCCACTGAACCGGTTCCGCTTTTTACCGCAACGGTTTTGCCGTTGAGATCGTCGATGCCTTTAATGTCATTTTCGTTATTACGTACCATCACCAGCAGACCGCTTTTATAGTAGCCATCAGAAAAGTCGATAGCTTTTTTACGTTCGTCAGTAATGGTAATACCGGCCAGCGCCAGATCGACATTTTTGGTTTGCAGAGCCGGAATAATACCGCTGAAATCCATTGGCTTCAGGGTGTAATCAAGCTTCAGCTCTTTTGCCACCGCATCCCAGAGGTCGATATCAAAACCCACATATTTGTCGCCCTGCTTAAACTCAAAAGGAACAAATGCGGTGTCGGTTGCGACAATCAGTTTTTTATCTGCGGCAGTAGAAGAAAGAGAAAAGGCCAGCGCCAGCGCGGCCACAGAGACGTTAAACAGAGACTTCATCATTTTATCCTTTATTGCTCTGCAGACCTGATGGTCTGCACTACGGCTGTCATATGAAAAAATTATGCCAACTTTAATAACAGCCCGAAATTACCGGCAGCAGGGCTGTCAGCTGACACGATTTTGCAGAAAAATGAGCATTTGCACCGTTTGTGGGCACTATTATGGTGCATGCGACATTTTTGGTGCAGCCACAGTGTGCATCAGGATAATCACAAGGAAAGGGTGGGATGAAAGAAGTGTTAACGGGGTCAAAAAAGCGGGGCTGAAGCAATAAAAAAAGGCGGGTTAACCCGCCTCTGATAATTATTCAATATTCGCTTCGATAAACCACAGGAACTTGTCGAGGTCACGGGACGCTGCGGTAAAGATATCGGCAGTATCTTCATCTTTGACTTCGGTGATCGCTTTGCGGGTATCGTTAGCCACAATGGCGTAGCGATCGGCCAGCGCTTTCAGGTGATCCTGAACGCTGTGAATGTTCAGCGGATAGCTCTGCAGCGGCGTTTTATCATTCACGACCTGCGTGGTACCCAGCGCTACGCCACCCAGCTGGATCACGCGCTCAGCGATGGTGTCCTGATGTTCGGTGATAGCAGCACGGAAACCATCCAGCATCTCATGCACGCCAATAAAGTTTGCGCCACGCATGTTCCAGTGCGCCTGTTTGGTGATCAGGGACAGGTCAATGAATTCCACAACCAGACGGTTGAGCACCTCAATGGTGGCTTTCTTTTCGCTGTCAGCCACATCATTGCGGGTGTAAATCAGATCGGAAGCGTTGTTTTTAACCAGTTTTGCGGTACTCATCATTTATGTCCTCTAATTGATGTTGTCCTAATCAAGCACGGAAATAAGTATAGCAGCTGTTATAAAATATGCTGAAGCGATCTGGCCGATAGCAGAGATAGATAAAGACGTCATACAGCGTTGCGGATGCAATCATGAATTAAGTAATCATAATCAATGGTTTATTATATAGGTCTTAAAGATGTTATCTGTGTGACAAAATAATAACGGCCCGGCGATGCAATAACGGAATGATAATGATTCCGGATGCCGGCGCAGCCTGCTGAAATAACAGGCTGCGATAGACAGCGTTAATTAAGCGTAACTCAGGCGACTTCTTTCAGACGGGCTTTCTGGCGCATGGTCAGCGTGGTGCCTGCCGACGCGGCGATAATCGCCAGCAGTCCTGACCACTGCGGTAGGGTAAGCTGTTCACCCAGAAACAGCATGCCGGAAAGGGCCGCGACAGCCGGTTCGAGGCTCATCAGGGTGCCAAAGATCCGCGCCGGCAGGCGGGTCATGGCAATCATCTCCAGTGAATAGGGAATTGCGCTGGAGAGCAGGGCGATCAGCAGCGCCAGCGGCAGGATCTCCCAGTGCCAGATGCCGGGGGAGGCAAACAGCAGTCCC
Source organism: Pantoea eucrina (assembly GCF_002095385.1). GTDB lineage: Bacteria > Pseudomonadota > Gammaproteobacteria > Enterobacterales > Enterobacteriaceae > Pantoea > Pantoea eucrina. The sequence continues at coordinate 8,630 of NZ_MIPP01000038.1, forward strand.
AGCGGCACGAAGATAACAGAAGCGATAAGCGAGCCCATTGCCACCGTTGCCGGGCCGTGCTCCGCGCCGGCACGCTGTCCGGAGAGGATATAGATTGCCCAGCAGACGCCGGCACCTACTGCCAGCAGTGCGCCGAGCGGATCAATATGGCTGATGCCGTCACCGATTGGCAGCAGAAACCAGAGCCCGGCGACTGCCAGCGCTATCCAGAGAAAATCAAGCAGGCGGCGCGCGCCTGCCAGCGCCAGCGCCAGCGGACCGAGAAACTCCAGCGCCACGCCCACACCCAGCGGGATTGTCCGCAGGGCGAGGTAAAACAGAAAGTTCATACAGCCGAGCGCCAGGCCGTAAATCAGCAGGGGTTTACGCTGCGCCGGAGTAAAGTGCAAACGCCAGGGTTTGAAAAAGAGACAAAGCAGCAGCGTACCGAGTCCGAGACGCAGCGCAGTGATGCCGGGCGCACCCGCGACGTCAAACAGCGATTTTGCCAGCGAGGCGCCACCCTGCAGCGACATCATAGCGAAGAGCAAAATCACAATGGGCAGCCATACGGGAAAGCTATTTTTACGAGAAAGAGGCGCAGACATCCTGTTGTCGATTCCGGAAATGAGGGGTGAGCGAAGGAGAGTAGCTTAAAGCAATTGCAGGCTGACGGGAAAAAATAAGGCCAGTTTCGCTTCAGAAAATGGCTAAAAAAGAGCCGTTTACAGGGCCAATTTTGTAAAGAATTGTCAGATTACTTTAGGAATTTACTTAAAGGCATTTTTTGTTTGCAGAATTATTGAACTAAAAATGAAGGTATTTTATAAGTAAAATGAATGACATAGGAAACTTCATTAACTTTCTGTTACACCAAACAATCTCTTGGACAACAAAATCCGGGCAGAGTTTCTCCCTAACTTTTGTTATATTTTTAGCGTTGTCAGGAGAGAAGTATTTTCACATTTGAGGTGGTTATGAAAAAAATTGCATGTCTTTCAGCACTGGCTTGTGTACTGGCAGTTTCTGCTGGCTCAGCCATGGCACAGAGCACCGTTTCTGGCGGTTACGCACAGAGCGATTATCAGGGCGTTGCTAACAAAGCTAACGGCTTCAACCTGAAATACCGCTACGAAGACGGTTCAAACCCACTGGGCTGGATCGGTTCTTTCACCTACACCGAAAAAGATCGTACTGAAGATGGCGTTTACAACAAAGGCCAGTACTACGGCTTCACCGGCGGCCCGGCTTACCGTCTGAACGACTGGGCGAGCATCTACGGCGTTGTAGGTATCGGCTACGGTAAATTCCAGCAGAACGAATCTGCCGGTCAGTCTAAATCTGACAGCAGCGACGTAGGCATCGCTTACGGCGCAGGTATGCAGTTCAACCCAATTGAAAACGTTGCACTGGACGTGGGCTACGAGCAGAGCCGCATCCGCAACGTTGACGTAGGCACCTGGATCGCTGGCGTCGGCTATAGCTTCTAAGTTTAGCTTAGACCAGAGTTGCACATGAAACGGTCCCGCAGGGGGCCGTTTTTTTTTTGCCTGAAGAGGGTGCCGGTGCAGCAGAGCAGAAAGACAAAAACCCGCCATCGGGCGGGTTAAGCAGTAGCCTTGCGGGCTTTCAGCCGCGCCAGATAATCTGGTTGCACGGGCGTTCGCACTTTTTGCCTGCGAGCTTTTCCAGCAGCATCAGGCGGAGCGCAAAGGGCGAGCGGCTGAACAGGCAGAGCAGCGATTTGATATCAAAAGCGGGCTTGCGCTGAGCGGCTTGCGGGCATTTGCCGCAATCAAGGCAGTTTTTCAGGGTGCTCATCTTCACCTCCCCATGAATAACAGATGATGCGTAAGCGCTGGTGCGTACCGGACATTGCTGCCTTTTCACGCTTTTCGCTTACATCATGTACAAAGATAGCATTGGCTATACTCTTTAGCCAACACTATTCATGAAAAATTTGTGCTTATTTGCGCCTGGTTTACAATGAGCGCAGCCAGTCCGCACGGCTGGTAAGGTGCGGCAGATAATAAAGAGGAAGCTTAATGAGTCGTCGTGCGAAAAATGCCATCAATACCCCTCAGGGGCCGCTTAAGGATATTGAGGAGCATGTTGAAGGCTTTCGTCAGGTGCGCGAAGCTCATCGTCGTGAATTGATTGATGATTACGTCGAGCTGATCTCCGATCTCATTCGTGAATTTGGTGAGGCGCGTCAGGTGGATATGGCGGCGCGCCTTGGCGTATCGCAGCCTACCGTGGCAAAAATGCTGAAGCGCCTGAGCACCACCGGCCTGGTAGAGCAGGTGCCCTATCGTGGCGTCTTCCTGACGCCGGAAGGTGAAAAACTCGCAGAGGCGAGCCGCGTTCGCCACCATATCGTTGAAACGTTTTTGCTGGCATTAGGCGTCAGCCCGGAGACCGCACGCCGCGACTCTGAAGGGCTGGAGCATCACGTCAGCGACGAAACCCTGGCCGTCTTTCAGAAATTTTATGAGAATCGCTAACTTATAAGGCCTGCCGCTATCATGCCCATCGTGCTTCGATCCTTAATGCGTGACCGTATTTTGCATTTGTTGTTACTGCTGGGTGTGATACTGCTGCCGCTGGCAGAGTATCGCTGGTCGCAGCTGCCGGCTTCTGTCGACTGGCAGACCATCATGACGCTGACCGGCCTGCTGATGCTGACGAAAGGGCTGGAGAACAGCGGTTATTTTGACGTACTGGGCGCTCGCCTGATTCAGCGCTTTCAGCATGAACGTGCGCTGGCGCTGTTTATGGTCTGCGCCGCCGCGCTGCTTTCAACCTTTCTGACCAACGATGTCGCGCTATTTATTCTGGTGCCGCTGACGCTGACGCTGCGCAAATTTTCCCATCTGCCGGTCTCGCGGCTCATTATCTTTGAAGCACTGGCGGTTAACGCCGGCTCGCTACTGACCCCGGTCGGCAATCCGCAAAATATCCTGCTGTGGAGTCACGGCTCGCTGAGCGTGGGCGGATTCATCCTGCAGATGCTGCCGCTGGCAGCTGTGCTGATGATAACGCTGGTCGCGCTGACCTGGTGGAGCTTTCCGGCGCAGCACATAGATAAACACAGTGACGCCGGGTCGCAGCAGTGGAGCCGGCGCCTGTTCAGCGTCAGCCTGCTGCTCTATATCGTATTTATCGTGGCGCTGGAGCTGAAGATGACGGGCTGGGCGCTGCTGCTGGTCGCCGCCTGCTTTTTGATCATGGCGCGAGGGGTGCTGGCCGCCATTGACTGGAGCCTGCTGCTGGTTTTTGTCGCGATGTTTATCGACGTCTTTTTGCTCATGCATCTGCCTGCGCTGCAGCCGTGGTTTGCCCGTATCGGGCAGCTGGGGGAGGGCGGTATCTATTTACTGGCTATCGGCCTGTCGCAGTTTATCAGTAATGTCCCGGCCACTATCCTGCTGCTGCAAAAAACCGATCCCTCTGTGGTGCTTGCCTGGGCGGTGAATATTGGCGGCTTTGGCCTGCTGCCGGGATCGCTGGCGAACCTGATTGCGCTGCGCATGGCGCAGGATAAAAAAGTCTGGTGGCGTTTTCATCTCTTCTCACTGCCGATGCTGGCGTGGTCAATGCTGTGCGGCTGGCTGCTGCTGCAGTGGCTTCACTGAGTGCGGGCGCTGGCTCTTCAGCGCCTTAGCCACCGCTGTGGCATAACGTGCCGCCCGTCTCTGCTTATGTAAAGTTACACTGGAATTTGTCAATTTATTATCTAATGTTAAGTTGACCGTTTATGCCCGGGGATCGGGCTTTCAGCCAGTGATGACAAATTATGAGCGAAAATCAGCAGCAGGACCCGCAGAAGCCGTCAGATAACGACAACGATCCGCAGCAGGACAACAGCCAGCAGCAGCAGGACAAAAACAGGGATGACGATCAGCCGCGTAAGCGTCCCGGTAAAAAGCCGCTGATTATTCTCGCGATTGTTGTGGTGATTATGCTGATAGTGGGGTTCTGGTTCTGGTTTACCACCCGCAATATTGAAACCACCGATGACGCCTTTACGGAAGGTAACGCCGTTACCGTGGCACCTAAAGCCTCAGGCTACGTGGTGCAGCTGCTGGTAAAAGATAACCAGCGGGTAAAAAAAGGCGATCTGCTGGTGGTGATCGATCCGCGCGACAGTGCTGCACAGCGCGATCAGGCAAAAGCACAGCTGGGGCTGGCTCAGGCTCAGCTGCATCAGGCGCAGGCGCAGCTGGCGCTGTCGCGCGTGCAGTATCCGGCGCAGCGCGATCAGGCGCTGGCGCAGCAGGCGAGCGCGCAGGCGAACTTACTTAATGCGCAGGCGGATTACCGCCGGCAGCGCGGCGTGGATCCCCGCGCCACGTCTCAGCGTAATATCGATACCGCCGCGGCGCAGCTGCGCTCAGCGGAAGCGCAGCTGCAGAGTGCTAAAGCGCAGGTTGAGGTCGCCTCACAGGTCAAACTGCAGATCCGGCAACAGGAAACAAATGTGGAAGCGCGCCAGCAGCAGGTGGAACAGGCGCAGGCGCAGCTTAATACCGCAGAGCTCAATCTCTCTTACACCGAAGTGCGTGCCCCTTACGACGGTTTTGTCACCAAACGTAACGTGCAGCTCGGCACGCTGGTGCAGGCGGGCTCAGCCCTGTTTTCGCTGGTGTCACCTGATATCTGGATTACCGCTAACTTCAAAGAGTCACAGCTGGCGCGCATGAATCCGGGTGACAAAGTTGAGATCAGCGTGGACGCATGGCCTGATATGAAACTGCACGGCCACGTCGACAGCATTCAGATGGGGTCAGGCTCACGTTTCTCCGCCTTCCCGTCGGAGAACGCTACCGGTAACTATGTGAAAATTGTGCAGCGCGTCCCGGTTAAAATCGTTATCGATAGCGGACTGGATCCGGCTCATCCGCTGCCGCTTGGACTCTCGGTAGAGCCTGAGGTGACGGTAGAATGAGTGCAGGCGAGAGCTGGCGCCCGGCCAGCAACCCCTGGCTGGTCGCCATCACGGTCACGCTGGCGGTGTTCATGGAGATCCTGGACACCACCATCGTAAACGTTGCGCTGCCGCATATTGCGGGTTCGCTCTCCTCCAGCTATGACGAATCCACCTGGGTACTCACCTCCTACCTGGTTGCGAATGGCATTGTGCTGCCGATCTCCGCCTTCTTCAGCCGCTTATTTGGCCGCAAGCAGTTCTTCCTGATCTGTATTGTGATGTTCACTATCTGCTCATTTCTCTGCGGCATTGCCACCGAGCTGTGGCAAATCATTCTGTTTCGCGTGCTGCAGGGCTTTTTTGGCGGCGGCCTGCAGCCGGTTCAGCAATCGGTACTGCTCGACTACTTCAAGCCGGCCGATCGCGGTAAAGCCTTTGGCCTCTCTTCAATTGCGATTATCGTAGCACCGGTGATTGGCCCGACGCTGGGCGGCTGGATCACCGACAATTACAGCTGGCGCTGGGTCTTCTTTATTAATATTCCGGTAGGGATTTTAACCGTGCTGGCGATTTACCAGCTGCTTGAAGATCCGCCGTGGGAGCGCAAGTGGGATAAAGGCCGGCTGAAAATTGACTATATCGGCATCAGCCTGATCACGCTTGGCCTTGGCTGTCTGCAGGTGTTTCTCGATCGCGGTGAAGATGAAGACTGGTTCGCTTCGCACTTTATTCGTCTGTTCGCCATGCTGGCCGCGGTGGGGCTGGTGGGCGCGGTCTACTGGCTGCTCTATGCGCGTAAGCCGGTCGTGGATATCCGCGTGATGAAAGATCGCAACTTCTGGGTCGCCGGTCTGCTGATGGCCGGTATGGCTATGATCCTCTACGGCAGCTCAGTGGTGCTGCCGCAGCTGGCGCAGCAGGATCTGGGGTATACCGCCACCTGGTCAGGACTGGTGCTGTCGCCCGGAGCCGTATTGATCGTGCTGACCATTCCGCTGGTACTGAAGCTGATGCCAGTTGTGCAGACTCGCTATATTATCGCCTTCGGCTTCAGCTGCCTGGCGCTGGCCTTTTTTTACTCCAGTACGCTGACGCCGGACGTGGATTTTAAAACCCTGGTGATGATGCGCAGCGCGCAATCTATCGGGCTGGGCTTTCTGTTTGTTCCGCTTACCACCATTGCGTTTGTCACCATCCCGCAGAAGCTTAACGCCGATGCGTCCGCGCTGTTTACCATGTTTCGTAACGTGGCCGGCTCTATCGGTATCTCACTGGCAACCGCCGGGATCACCGAGCGTGAACAGGTGCGTTCCGCGCACATGGTGCATAACATGTCGCCGCTGAATGAGCAGTTCAACCTGACACTGCAGCAGTGGGCTCAGGCGATCCGCGATTTTACGCAGGTAGCTGGCGATCCGCTGCAGCTTGCCGCGGGTCAGCTCTATCAGGAGATGATCGCTCAGGCGCGCATTCTGGCCTATATCGACGTGTTCACGGGACTGAGCATCGTCGCCATGATACTGATCCCTCTATGTTGGTTACTTTCGCCGATTAAGAGCGAAGGTAGTGCAGGAGCACACTAAAATGAGAACCTTTTCGCGCGTTGCGCTGCCGCTGACGCTGCTGCTGGCGGGCTGTGCCGTCGGCCCCGACTATCAGCCCCCGCGCCCGCAGACGCCCGGCAGCTTTCGCGCACTGTCGTCACAGGAAACCTCTAAGCCACTGGCCGCCGCACCCAACCCGCTCTGGTGGCGCAGCTTTAACGATCCGCAGCTCAATAGCCTGATCGATCGCGCCATCAGCGGTAACCTCTCGCTGCAGCAGGCGGTGTTACGCATCGCCGGTGCGCGGCAGCAGCTGGCGCAGGCGCGCGGGGGGCTGTTTCCCGCGCTGAATGGCTCAGCTAAAGTCACGCGCCAGCAGCTGGGCCTGAAAGGTCTGCTGAAATCCAACGGCGTATACGATCGGGTGGATGATGATATCGCCGGACAGCTGGATGGACTGAACCACTCCGTAACGCTCTATCAGGGCAGCTTTGATGCCAGCTGGGAGCTGGATATCTGGGGCAAGGTACGCCGGCAGATGGAGGCCGCCGATGCGCAGCAGCAGGCGGCTGTCGCACAGCGTGACGACGTGCTGATTTCAGTGGAAGCTGAAGTGGCGCGCGCCTATCTGCAGCTGCGCGGGGCGCAGGCGGTGCTGGCTACGCTGCAGACGCAGATAAAGGTGGCGCAGGAGACCTGGGAGCTGACGCAAAGCCAGCAGCAAAACGGGCTGGCACCGGCGACAAATGTGGAAAATGCCCGCGCGCAGCTCGCCTCGCTTAATGCGCAGCTGCCGCAGTATGAGGCGCAGGCGCGGCAGGCGATGAACGGTCTGGCGGTCCTGCTCGGTAAAACGCCCGGTGCGCTGGATAGTGAGCTGATGACGGCGAAAGCGCTACCGGCTTTGCCAGGTCTGGTACCGGTAGGGATCCCGGCGACGCTGGCGCGCCGGCGGCCCGATATTCGTCAGGCTGAGGCCACGCTTCATGCGCAGACCGCCAATATTGGCGTCTCGGTTGCCAGCCTCTTCCCGGATCTCTCCCTGACGGGGCAGCTCGGGGTCAGGAACACCGACGCCAGCTACCTTGATGACTGGAGCAGCCACTTTTTTAGCATCGGTCCGTCACTCTCTATTCCGATCTTCCAGGGCGGACGGCTGGTTTCCAGCGTGAAGCTGGCGCGGGCACAGCAGGCCAGCGCCGCGCTGGATTACCGGCAGACAGTGCTGACGGCGCTGCAGGATGTGGAGAATGCGCTGGTCAGCTACCGGGCGGATCAGCAGCAGGTTACCGCGCTGGATGAAACCACCGGCGCACTGCAGCGGACATTCGACCTGGCCAGCGACAGCTACCGGCAGGGCCTGACGACCTTTCTTGACGTGCTGGATGCGCAGCGGCAGCTGGCGCAGGCAAAAGCACAGTCGGTTCAGGCGCGTACGCAAAGCGCGCTCGATCTGGTCGCGCTCTATAAAGCGCTGGGCGGCGGCTGGGAAAATTATCAGCAGGTGACTCTGCCAGATTATGCAGTATTTGGTCCGGCCACGCAGGTCAACTGACCCCCGGGTCGTCCTGCCACCGGGACGACCTGATAATTGAAATAAATGTTCCTTTTTATGTAAGGATTAAATTTTGAGCGTATTGTCGCTGACATAAAAAGAGATTCACGCTGAGTTTATGTGATTGGTATCTGATTTCCTGGCATCAGTTATGATGAACATGGCAAAACTAAAATTTCATATTTAATTTTTATGGCAAAAATACTCTATTTTTGATGCATCTTTCAGAAATGGAGTTAGTTATGCCTCGTGAAACCTGGCTTACCCTCAATAAAGCCTCAGGGCCGAACAGTAATACGCGTACTGAACCCTTTGTTAAAGTTATTGCGGCCGTTGCCACCCTCGGCGGACTGCTGTTCGGCTATGACACCGGCGTTATCTCCGGCGCACTGCTATTCATGGGGGATGATATACATCTGACGCCATTAACCACCGGCCTTGTCACCAGCAGCCTGCTGTTTGGTGCGGCATTTGGTGCGCTGATATCGGGGCATTTTGCCGCAGCGGTCGGGCGGAGAAAAATCATTCTGGTACTGGCAACCATTTTTGCGGCCGGCGCGCTGGGCACGGCGCTGGCGCCGGATGCTGAATGGATGATTTTCTTCCGCCTGATCCTCGGGGTCGCCGTCGGCGGCGCGTCTGCCACCGTTCCGGTTTACATTGCGGAGATGGCACCTGCCAATAAACGCGGGCAGCTGGTCACAATGCAGGAGCTGATGATCGTCTCCGGCCAGATGCTGGCTTATATCTCCAATGCCGGGTTTCATGCCGCCTGGGGCGGTGAGAGTACCTGGCGCTGGATGCTGGCGGTGGCGACGCTGCCCGCAGTGCTGCTCTGGTTTGGCATGATGTTTATGCCGGATACGCCGCGCTGGTATGCCATGAAGGGGCGTCTGGCTGAAGCCCGCAGAGTCCTGGAGCGGACCCGCGCACGTGAGGACGTGGAGTGGGAGATGACCGAAATCACTGAGACGCTGGAAGAGGAGCAGCAGCAGCGCCCACGCCTGCGGGAGTTACGCCAGCCCTGGCTGCTGAAGCTCTTTTTCATCGGCACAGGCATAGCCGCTATTCAGCAGCTCACCGGCGTCAACACCATCATGTACTATGCGCCGGTAATGCTGAAAGCAGTCGGTATGGATGATAATGCGGCATTGGTTGCTACTATCGCCAATGGCGTTATCTCAGTGCTGATGACCTTTGCGGGGATCTGGCTGCTTGGGCGTATCGGACGCCGCCCCCTCGCGCTTATCGGACAGATAGGATGTACCGCCTGCCTGGTTCTGATCGGGGCCGTCAGCTACTTCATGCCGGAAACGGTAAACGGTCAGCCTGATATGCTGCGCAGCTATATGGTCCTGCTGGGCATGCTGCTGTTTTTAAGTTTTCAGCAGGGAGCGTTATCGCCGGTTACCTGGCTGCTCTTATCCGAAATTTTTCCGACGCGGCTGCGCGGTATATTTATGGGCGGGGCGGTATTTGCCATGTGGCTGACTAATTTTACTATCTCGTTACTGTTTCCGCTGCTGCTTGCATGGGTGGGGCTGTCAGGTGCCTTTTTTATTTTTGCCGCAGCCGGCTTGTTCGGAACGCTGTTTGTTTTCTGTTGCGTACCGGAAACCCGTAATCGTTCACTGGAGCAGATTGAACATTATCTGCGTGACTGGCTGACGGAAACATCGCCGCGTCAGGTAATGAGGCCATCGGCCCAGAAGGGTGGTTAAAAAAAAGATTTCTCTGATAAAACCGGCGCAGGCCGGTTTTTCTTTTTAGTCCGTCAGTCAGGTGAAGATCCACATCATTAAAACGCGCATTAAAAGTGAATAACGGATACATGATTAATTATTTTTACGCTTCGCCTGCAGGATGACACAAACTAAAATTTTGCTAACTACTTGTTTCGCTCGCGGGATTAGCAAATGAAATCGATATCAATGCAACAGCTGCCGGGAAACCTTATCAGTTTATTAACGCTTAATGTTAACCAGTGAGGGTTATCCTTACTGAACAATAACAATAAGCGAACCTGTTAAGAATAATCCGGTCTGCGAAATTAATTTATTTTTTTATTTGAATTGGGTAATCTTGCCGCTACAGTTTATTTATACCCCTTAAACAAGGACATTGTGATGAGTGACGCATTTAAAGTACTGAACAACATTCGCACATTACGTGCGCAGGCGCGTGAACTGCCACTGAGCGATCTGGAAGAGATTCTGGAAAAATTAACTGTCGTTGTGACTGAGCGTCGTGAAGAAGTTGAAGCTGAAGAAGCGCAAAACCGCGAAAAAGAAGAGAAGCTGTCTAAATATCGCGAAATGCTGCTGGCTGATGGCATCGATCCTAACGAATTACTGGGCGCACTTGAAACCGGTAAAAAACGCGCCAAGCGCGCACCGCGTCCGGCTAAATATACTTATACCGACGAAAACGGTGATGAAAAATCCTGGACCGGTCAGGGCCGCACGCCAGCAGCGATTAAAAAAGCGCTGGATGCCGGCAAGAGCCTGGACAGTTTCCTGATTAAATAAGCGACGCAATCCTTGTATATGGGAGCCGGGGGCATATTGCCCCCGGCTTTTTTTATTGGCTGACGTTTTAATTTGTGTAACAAACTGCGCTAACTGATAACGATGACGTAACGTCGGCAGGCGGGAAGCGTCTGCTGCCGGATGCCGGCAACACTATTTTGCGTCTGCTAACAATCCCTTTGCGTAAAAGCTGCGCCAACGCCAGGCGCAGACTGGCTCATATAGCCCATCTCTGGCATAATGCCCGCTGTTTTTTCATCCACCGTGTAACAAAGGTCAATGCCGTGTTAGTTTCCAGCAATATCACTATGCAGTTCGGCAGCAAGCCGCTGTTTGAAAATATCTCCGTTAAGTTTGGCGGGGGTAACCGTTACGGTTTAATCGGTGCAAACGGCAGCGGTAAATCGACCTTTATGAAAATACTGGGCGGCGATCTGGTGCCTACCAACGGCAATGTCTCACTCGATCCCAACGAGCGTATTGGTAAGCTTCGTCAGGATCAGTTTGCCTTTGAACAATATAGTGTGCTGGATACGGTCATAATGGGGCATCAGGAACTCTGGGCCGTAAAAGAAGAGCGCGATCGTATTTACGCCCTGCCAGAAATGAGTGAAGCAGAAGGCTACAAAGTTGCCGATCTCGAAGTCGCCTACGGTGAAATGGATGGATATAGCGCGGAATCCAGGGCCGGTGAGTTATTGCTGGGCGTCGGTATTCCGGTGGAGCAGCATTACGGGCCGATGAGCGAAATCGCACCGGGCTGGAAACTGCGTGTGCTGCTGGCGCAGGCGCTGTTCTCTAATCCCGATATTCTGCTGCTTGATGAGCCGACGAACAACCTGGATATTGATACTATCCGCTGGCTTGAGCAGGTGCTGAACGATCGTAACAGTACCATGATCATCATTTCGCATGACCGCCACTTTTTAAATATGGTCTGCACCCATATGGCGGATCTTGATTATGGTGAGCTGCGCGTTTATCCCGGTAATTATGATGAATATATGACCGCGGCGACGCAGGCGCGCGAACGTCTGCTGGCCGATAACGCGAAAAAGAAAGCGCAGATTGCTGACCTGCAATCTTTTGTCAGCCGCTTCAGTGCTAACGCCTCTAAATCCCGTCAGGCAACATCGCGCGCAAAACAGATTGATAAAATCAAACTGGATGAAGTCAAAGCCTCCAGTCGTCAGAACCCTTATATTCGCTTTGAGCAGGATAAGAAATTATTCCGTAATGCGCTGGAAGTTGAAGCGCTGACGAAAGGATTTGATAACGGCCCGCTCTTTAATAAGCTGAACCTGATGCTGGAAGTGGGCGAGAAGCTGGCAATTCTGGGTGCCAACGGTATCGGTAAATCCACGCTGCTGAAAACGCTGGTGGGCGAATTAACGCCAGACAGCGGCAGCGTTAAATGGTCTGAAAATGCGCGCATCGGCTATTACGCACAGGATCATGCCGAAGATTTTGCCGAAGACCTTAGCGTGTTCGACTGGATGAGCCAGTGGAAGCAGGATGGCGATGATGAACAGGCCGTGCGCAGCGTACTGGGCCGCTTACTGTTCAGCCATGATGACATCAAAAAACCAGCCAAAGTGCTGTCGGGTGGTGAGAAAGGGCGGATGCTGTTTGGCAAGCTGATGATGCAGAAGCCTAACATTCTGATTATGGATGAGCCGACCAACCACCTGGATATGGAATCGATCGAATCACTGAACATGGCGCTGGAGATGTATGAAGGCACGCTGATCTTTGTTTCACATGACCGTGAATTTGTCAGCTCGCTGGCGACGCGCGTGATGGAGATGAAAGGTGAGCGCATCGTTGACTTCACCGGTAACTACGAAGATTACCTGCGCAGTCAGGGCATTTCATAATCCTGCTCATTCTGTCTGCTTAACAGGCCGCCCGACCGGGCGGCCTGTTTGCATTTCAGGGGGCGCCACATACGTCACAGTGTGCGTCCTGCATCACTTTCATGCTGCGAAATTCAGCGCGCATTGCGTCATACATCAGCAGGCGAGAGCGGGCGGGTTCACCAAACGCGGTAAGCAGTTTCAGCGTCTCCATCGCCTGCATCGCGCCGATTACGCCCACCAGTGGGGCCATGACGCCAGCTTCCACGCAGCTCAGCGTCTGTTCGCCAAACAGGCGGCTGATACAGCGGTAACAGGGCTCGCCAGGCTGCCAGGTAAAAACGCTCAGCTGACCTTCCATGCGGATCGCCGCACCGGAAATCAGCGGGACTTTTTGCCGGAAACAGAGGCGGTTCAGCTGCTCACGCGTAGCCACATTATCTGTGCAGTCCAGCACCGCGTCATGCCGCGCAATCAGTGCGCTCAGCGTCGCATCGTCGGCCTGCACGTCACAGGTTTCAATAATGCAGTGCGGATTGATTGCCGCCAGCTGCGCGCGCGCTGATTCTACTTTGGGCTGGCCAATCGTCTCATCACGATGCAGGATCTGCCGCTGCAGATTGCTCAGGCTGACGGTATCAAAGTCGAGCAGCGTCAGATACCCCACGCCGGCGGAGGCGAGCCAGGGGGCAGCCGCGCATCCCAGCCCCCCCAGGCCGACGATCAGCACGCGTGACTCAGCGAGCTGCTCCTGTGCGGTAAAGTCGAAGCCGCGCAGGACAATTTGCCGGTTATAGCGCAGCATCTCTTCATGCGTCAGTTCGCGTGACATTACCCCTCCAGCAGGCTGTTAAAGGGCTCAACCTCAACCCATTCACCCGCTTCTGCCGTACCGCGTTCGCGCTCCAGCACAATAAAGCAGTCGGCCTGCGCAAACGAACTGAAAACGTGAGAGCCCTGTGCACCGGTGGAGCGCACCTCCAGCACACCTTCGCTGCTGCGGCTGAGCACGCCACGCTGAAAATCGAGGCGCCCCGGCGATTTTTTCAGGCGATCCAGCGTTCGCGCACGCTGGCGCAGCGGCATTGCCGGCGTTGTCTGGCCGCTCAGCCTGACCAGCAGCGGCTGCACCAGCTGATAAAAGGTCACGGCGGCGGAGACCGGATTGCCCGGCAGCCCGCAGAACAGGCTATTCGCCAGCTGGCCGAAAGCGAACGGTTTACCTGGCTTGATCGCCAGCTTCCAGAAGCTGACAGATCCGAGTTCGTTGAGGATCTCACGGGTAAAATCAGCTTCGCCCACGGAGACACCGCCGGTGCTGATGACCACATCAGCCTGGCTGTCTGCTGTGGTAAAGGCGTGACGCAGCGCGGCCGGGTCGTCCGCGATAACGCCGAGGTCGATGACGTCGCAGCCCAGCTTGCTGAGCATCAGAGAGACGGTAAGGCGATTGGTGTCATAAATCTGGCCCTCTGCCAGCGGTTCACCCACCGCCTGCAGCTCATCCCCGGTGGAGAATATCGCCACGCGCAGCCTGCGCCGTACCGTTACCCTGGCAATGCCCAGCGAGGCGAGCAGCGGCAGCTCAGCGGCACCCAGCCGCACCCCCGCTGCCAGAACCTGATGCCCGGCGCGAATATCTTCACCAATACGGCGGATATTCTGGCCTGCGCTTACCGGCGCCGTCATCACAATACCATCCGCGTGCTGCTCCGTTTGCTCCTGCATGACTACCGCGTCGCAGCCTGCCGGTATCGGAGCGCCGGTCATAATACGGATCGCGCTGCCTGCCGGCCATTCATCGTGCCAGGGAGAACCGGCAAAGGCTTTGCCCGCCACGGCAAGCGGCGCGCCAGCGCCGAGATCGCTCAGCCGTACCGCGTAGCCATCCATTGCGGAGTTATCAAATGAGGGGACATCCAGCGGTGAAACCACCGCCTCTGCGGTAATGCGCCCGGCAGCATTAGCCAGGCTAACCTGTTCAGTCCCGCTGACCGGTTGCAGCGGTTGCAGCATCATGTGCTGCGCCTCTTCCAGTGAAATTAAGCCTGCGGTGTTGGGTTCCATATCGCTCCCTGGCGGATAAATGTCAGATGTCACCTATTATGGGTTAAGGCGCTGGCGTAAGGCCAGACCCGATTGGCGCGGCCGCACAGATCGCGCGGTGAGCCGCCAATGGGGTCTGCCGGCAAAGGAAAAAGATATAAAGCCTGAGAAAAGGTTATGAGGGCTGATGCACTTTCTGCTTTACAAGCTGCCGGGTGCTTCCTATAGTCGAAAATTGTCTGAAAATGATGAAAACCATTCTAAATCAGTGTTTTTTCTGCTGATAATCCTGACAGGTGCAGCTAATGACCAGGGCAGTAATCGCTATCCACGGCGGCGCGGGCGCGCTTTCCCGCAGTACCATGAGCGCGGCGCGCGAGCAGCAATACCGGCAGCAGCTGCACGACATTGTCGCAGCGGGGCAGCAGATTCTGGCCGCGGGCGGCAGCGCGCTGGATGCGGTGACAGATGCGGTGCGGCGGCTGGAGGCGTGCCCGCTGTTTAATGCCGGACGGGGCGCGGTGTTCACTCATCAGGGCACACACGAGCTGGACGCCAGCATCATGGATGGCCGCACGCTGCAGGCGGGCGCAGTAGCGGGCGTCAGCCATATTGAACATCCGATCCTCGCCGCGCGTAAAGTGCTGGAGGCGAGTCCCCACGTGCTGCTGATCGGCGCCGGCGCAGAAGCCTTTGCCGTGGCGCAGGGGCTGGAACCTGTTGCCGCTGACTTTTTCTCAACGCCAGAACGCCTGGCGCAGCTGCTGCGCGTGCGCGACAGCAACACCACGCAGCTCGATCACGACGCGGCTGCTACGCCGCTGGATGAGGATCGCAAACTCGGCACCGTGGGTGCGGTGGCGCTGGATCTGCACGGCAATCTTGCCGCGGCGACTTCAACCGGTGGCATGACCAACAAGCAGGCTGGCCGCGTGGGCGACTCGCCGCTGATTGGCGCTGGCTGCTATGCCAGCAACGACAGCGTGGCTGTCTCCTGCACCGGTACCGGCGAAGTCTTTATGCGAACGCTGGCCGCTTATGATGTTGCGGCACAGATGAAATATGCAGGACGCTCGCTGCAGCAGGCGACCGCCAGCGTCATCCACGACACCATTCCGGAGCTGGAAGGCAGCGGCGGGCTGATTGCAGTTGATGCACAGGGTAACCTTGCACTGCCGTTTAACAGCGAAGGCATGTACCGGGGTTTTGCTTACGTTGAGGGTGCCGTTGAGGTGGCCATTTACCGCGACAGCTAAGGAGCAGGCAGAATGGAACAGCAACAGGTGCTGGCGGTACGCGATCTGTGCGTCACTTTTCAGCATGAAGAGAGTAAAACTGAAGCGGTGCGTCATCTTTCGCTCGATCTGCTGCGGGGAGAAACCCTGGCGCTGGTCGGGGAGTCTGGCTCAGGGAAATCAGTGACGTCACTGGCGCTGATGCGCCTGATTCAGCAGGCGGGCAGCGAGATCAGCGGTGAGATAAAGCTGCGCCGCCGAAACGGAGAGATCCTGGACGTCATGCGCGCGTCGCCCGGTCAGATGCGGCAGGTGCGCGGCGCTGACATGGCGATGATCTTTCAGGAGCCGATGACCTCGCTGAATCCGGTATTTACCGTGGGCGAACAGATTGCTGAGTCAGTACGACTACACCAGAAGATGAGCCATCAGCAGGCGCTCGCTGAAGCGCGGCGCATGCTGGATCTGGTACGCATTCCGGATGCGCACGCTATCCTGTCGCGTTATCCGCATCAGCTCTCTGGCGGGATGCGCCAGCGCGTCATGATTGCGATGGCGCTCTCCTGCCGGCCCGCACTGCTGATTGCCGATGAGCCAACGACGGCGCTGGATGTCACTATTCAGGCGCAGATCCTGCAGCTTATCCGCGTGCTGCAAAAAGAGATGCAGATGGGCGTGATTTTTATCACGCACGATATGGGCGTCGTCGCTGAAATGGCCGATCGCGTGCAGGTCATGTATCGCGGTGATGTTATCGAACAGGCGCCAGTGCAGCAGCTGTTTAAC
This sequence comes from Pantoea eucrina, assembly GCF_002095385.1. Classification (GTDB taxonomy): domain Bacteria; phylum Pseudomonadota; class Gammaproteobacteria; order Enterobacterales; family Enterobacteriaceae; genus Pantoea; species Pantoea eucrina. Next base: position 25,089 of record NZ_MIPP01000038.1, read on the forward strand.
GCGCCGGCTCAGCCTTATACCCGCGCGCTGCTGGCAGCCGTGCCCCGGCTGGGCGCGATGAGCGGGCAGCCACTGCCGGCAAAATTTCCTCTGCTGAGCACCACCGGGCAGGAGGCGCCGGCTCTGCCGCAGGATACCGTGCGTCGCGATCGCCCGCCGGTGCTGCAGGTGCGCGACCTGACAACCCGCTTCGACCTGCGCAGCGGTCTCTTTAACCGGGTTACGCGCCGGGTACACGCGGTAGAGAAGGTGAGCTTTGATCTCTATGCCGGTGAGACGCTGGCGCTGGTCGGGGAGTCGGGATGCGGTAAATCGACCACCGGTCGTTCACTGCTGCGGCTGGTCGCCAGTCAGGGCGGCAGCATCACCTTTAACGGTCAGCGTATCGACGCGCTGCAGGGGAGCGCGCTGGCGGCGCTGCGGCGCGATATTCAGTTTATTTTTCAGGATCCCTACGCCTCGCTCGATCCGCGCCTCACGGTAGGCTTTTCTGTGATGGAGCCGCTGCTGGTCCATCGCGTGATGAGTCGCGCGCAGGCGGAGAAGCGCGTTGCCTGGCTGCTGGAGCGGGTAGGGCTGCAGCCGGAGCATGCGCAGCGCTACCCGCATGAGTTCTCAGGCGGCCAGCGGCAGCGCATCTGTATTGCGCGAGCGCTGGCGCTGAATCCCAAAGTGGTCATTGCGGATGAGTCCGTGTCAGCGCTGGATGTCTCGGTCCAGGCGCAGATTATCAATCTGATGCTGGATCTGCAGCGGGAAACCGGCATCGCTTTTCTGTTCATTTCGCATGATATGGCGGTGGTGGAGCGTATCAGCCACCGTGTAGCGGTGATGTATCTGGGGCAGATCGTTGAGACAGGACCGCGCCAGGCGGTGTTTGAGCAGCCGCGTCATCCTTATACCCGCAAACTGATGGCGGCCGTACCGGTGGCGGACCCGGCACACCGGCATCGCGAACGGGCGTTAATGGTTGATGAGATCCCCAGCGCCGTACGTCCGCTGGGGGATGAGCCGGACGTCGCGCCGCTGCTGGAGGTGGCGCCAGGACACTTTGTGGCACGCCATGCGATCGGTGGCGCCTGACGAATAACATAGCGTCCTGAACCCAGGACGCAGCACAAGGGACTACAGGAGAAGCACCATCATGCACCAGATTATGCGTAACGGGATTATCACCGCTGGCGTGCTGAGCGCTGCGCTGACGCTGCCCGCCTGGGCGGCAAAAGATGCGGTCATTGCCGTGAGCTCAACCTTTACCACGCTGGATCCTTACGACGCCAACGACACCTTGTCGCAGGCGGTTGCCAAATCTTTCTATCAGGGGCTGTTCAGCTTTGATAAAGAGATGAAGCTGGTAAACGTGCTGGCCGAAAGCTCTCAGGCCAGTGATGACGGGCTCACTTACACCATCAAACTGCGTTCCGGCATTAAATTTCAGGATGGTACCGATTTCAACGCTGAGGCGGTTAAGGTGAACCTCGATCGCGCCAGTAATCCTGATAACCATCTCAAACGCTATAACCTGTTCAAATATATTGCGACCACGGAAGTGGTCGATCCGCTCACGGTAAAAATCACGCTGAAGCAGCCTTTTTCAGCGTTTATCAACAACCTGGCGCATCCGGCGGCGGCGATGATTTCGCCCACCGCGCTGAAAAAGTATGGCAAAGAGATTGGCTTCCATCCGGTCGGCACCGGCCCTTATGTGTTTGAAACCTGGAATCAGACCGATTTTGTCAAAGTGAAAAAGTGGGCGGGATACTGGAAGCCGGGCTATCCGAAACTCGATACCATTACCTGGCGTCCTATCGTGGATAACAACACCCGCGCGGCCATGCTGCAGACCGGCGAGGCGACGTTTGCTTTTCCGGTGCCTTTTGAGCAGGCCAAACGCCTTGAAAGTAACGCTAAGCTGAACGTCATTACCACGCCTTCGATCATGCAGCGTTATATCAGCCTGAACGTCACGCAAAAGCCGTTTGATAACCCGAAAGTGCGTGAGGCGCTGGAATATGCCATTAACCGTGAGGCGCTGGCAAAAGTGGCGTTTGCCGGGTATGCCACGCCCGCTACCGGTATCGTGCCGCCCTCTATCGATTTCGCTCAGCGTTATCCGGCTATCAAATACGATCCGGCTAAAGCGCGGGCGCTGTTGAAAGAAGCGGGCTACGGCAACGGCTTTGAGACCACGCTCTGGTCCTCGCATAACCACAGCACGGCGCAGAAAGTGCTGCAGTTTACCCAGCAGCAGCTGGCGCAGGTGGGCGTGAAGGTGAAAGTCACCGCTATGGATGCCGGACAGCGCGCTGCGGAAGTGGAAAGCAAAGGGCAAAAAGAGAGTGGCGTACGCATGTTCTATACCGGCTGGTCCGCCTCGACCGGTGAGGCCGACTGGGCGCTGACGCCGCTGTTCGCCACGACCTCCTGGCCGCCAGCGATCTTCAATACCGCGTTTTACAGTAATCCGCAGGTGGATAAAGATCTGGCTGATGCATTAAAGACTACCGATCGTGAACGCAAAGCGCAGCTCTATAAAGATGCGCAGGATCGCATCTGGAATGACCATCCGTGGATCCCGCTGGTTGTCGAGCAGCTGCTCTCGGCCAGCAACAAAAACCTGACCGGGTTCTACGTCATGCCGGATACCTCGTTTAATTTCGACGAAGCGGATCTGAAGTAACCAGACTGGCCAGCCGCTCCGGCTGGCCGCTGCTGCGCAGGATGTTGCATGCTCAACTACTTTTTAAAACGCTTGCTGGGACTGATCCCCACGCTGCTGATTGTTGCCGTACTGGTGTTTCTGTTTGTACATCTGCTGCCCGGCGATCCGGCCCGTCTGATTGCCGGCCCCGAAGCGGATGCCTCCGTTGTTGCGCTGGTACGCAGCGAGCTCGGGCTGGATCAGCCGCTGATCCAGCAGTTCTGGCATTTTATTTTCAATGCGCTGCAGGGAGAGTTTGGCCAGTCGCTGGTCTCAAAACGCCCGGTGGCGGACGAAATTGCGCAGCGCTTCTACCCGACGCTGTGGCTGACGCTGACCAGTATGGCGTGGTCAGTGCTGCTGGGTATGGCGCTGGGTATTGTCTCTGCCGTGTGGCGCAACCGCTGGCCCGATCGCATCGGCATGACGCTGGCGGTTTCCGGCATCTCGTTCCCGGCCTTTGCGCTGGGTATGCTGCTGATGCAGATCTTTTCGGTGGAGCTGGGCTGGCTGCCCACCGTGGGCGCAGATAGCTGGCAGCACTTTATTCTGCCTTCTCTCACGCTGGGCGCTGCCGTTGCCGCGATTATGGCGCGCTTTACCCGCGCCTCATTTATTGAGGTTTTGCAGGAAGATTACATGCGCACCGCCCGGGCTAAAGGCGTGCGCGAATCGCTGGTGGTGGTGAAACATGGGCTGCGCAACGCCCTGATCCCGGTGGTCACGATGATGGGCCTGCAGTTTGGTTTTCTGCTGGGAGGATCGATCGTGGTGGAGGTGGTGTTTAACTGGCCTGGTCTCGGTCGCCTGCTGGTGGACTCCGTGGAGATGCGGGATTACCCGGTGATTCAGGCGGAAGTTCTGCTGTTTTCACTGGAATTTATCCTGATCAATCTGATTGTCGATATGCTTTACGCGGCAATCAATCCGGCTATTCGCTACAAATAAGGAGTCGCGATTGAAAAACTGGCGACGCGATGCGGTGGTGAAACAGCTGCCGCACCTGACGGAAAACCGGGTGCGTACCCCGTGGCGTGAGTTCTGGCGCCGTTTTCGCCAGCAGCATGTGGCGCTGCTGGCGGGCAGCTTTGTCCTGCTGCTGATTGTACTGGCCTTTATTGCGCCGTGGATCGCGCCTTTCGATGCGGAAAACTATTTTGACTACGATCGTCTGAATGAAGGGCCGTCGTGGCTGCACCTGTTTGGCGTGGACTCGCTGGGGCGGGACATTTTCAGCCGGGTGCTGGCAGGCACCCGTATTTCACTGATGGCGGGATTCTTCTCTGTCATTATCGGCGCGTTGATCGGTACGCTGCTGGGTCTGCTGGCGGGGTACTATGAGGGCTGGTGGGATCGGCTGATTATGCGCATCTGCGACGTGCTGTTTGCCTTTCCCGGTATTCTGCTGGCGATAGCGGTCGTCGCCATTATGGGCAGCGGGATGAGCAACGTTATTGTGGCGGTGGCGATTTTCAGCATACCTGCGTTCGCCCGGCTGGTGCGCGGTAACACGCTGGTGCTCAAGCAGCAGACCTATATTGAGTCGGCGCGCAGCATTGGCGCGTCAGATCGCACGATTATTTTCCGGCATATTCTGCCCGGCACGATTTCCTCCATCATGGTCTATTTCACCATGCGTATTGGTACCTCAATTATCACCGCCGCCAGCCTCTCTTTTCTGGGGCTCGGCGCACAGCCGCCTACGCCGGAGTGGGGAGCAATGCTGAATGAAGCGCGAGCGGATATGGTGATGGCGCCTCACGTCGCTATTTTTCCCAGCCTGGCGATTTTCCTGACCGTTCTGGCGTTTAACCTGCTGGGTGACGGCCTGCGCGATGCGCTGGATCCAAAACTGAAAAGCTGAGCAGCGAACCGGCCCGGGCTACTAAAAGTGTCTAATATTAAAGGAGCAGCGATAACGCTTTCACAGATTTTCCCCGGGCCGTTGCGCAGGACGTTGCTCCGCCGGTAAGGATGCTGCCGGCGCAAAGCCGTCCCGGTGGCAGCTCAGGGCGCAAAGGAGAAGAGAGATGGAACCGTTTGATTATCAGCAGGATTATAAAAATCTTGATTTGCGACAGCACCCTGAGCTTTATCGCGTGGGGCGGGGCGAGCAGGGCGTACTGATGGTGGAGCCTTACAAAAGTGAGATTTTGCCCTGGTGGCGTTTTCGTACCGTAGAGGTAGCGAAAGAGTCCTCGGAAAAAATCATGCAGCTGTTTGAAGCGTATCGCGAGAAAGATGATTTTGTCGGTATGGATATGGCGCGCAAATTTATTCAGATGGGGTATACGCGCGCCCGGCGCTACAGCAATCATCAGGGAGGACGTAAATATGATGCGGATGGCAAAGAGCTGCCGCGCACGGTAGAAAAAGAGAAGGCCGCAGCGGCGGCCATCTTTAAAGCGTGCTGGGATAAATTACGCGCCGACGAAGATTATCTGAAGCGTAAAAAAGCGCACCAGCAGAAATATGGTTAGATGCGGCTGCCCCACAGATCGTATTCGTCCGCGTGCTCCACTTTCACCCGCACCACATCACCTGCTTTTACCTGCCGGTCGCCGTTGAGATAGACGGCACCGTCGATTTCCGGTGCGTCCGCCATGCTGCGTCCGACGGCACCTTCTTCATCCACTTCGTCAATGATGACCAGTATTTCGCGGCCCACTTTCTCCTGCAGGCGTTCGCTGGAGATCTGCTGCTGCAGCTGCATAAAGCGGTCAAAGCGCGCCTGTTTTACCTCTTCCGGAACCGGATCCGGCAGCTGATTGGCGGTGGCGCCTTCTACCGGGCTGTACTGGAAGCAGCCTACGCGATCGAGACGCGCCTCTTTCAGGAAGTCGAGCAGCATCTGGAAATCTTCTTCGGTTTCACCCGGGAAGCCCACGATAAACGTAGAGCGCAGCGTCAGCTCCGGACAGATCTCACGCCAGCGCTTGATGCGCTCCAGCGTACGCTCCACGGCGCCCGGACGCTTCATCAGCTTCAGGATGCGCGGGCTGGCGTGCTGCAGCGGAATGTCGAGGTAGGGCAAAATTTTGCCTTCTGCCATCAGCGGGATGACATCATCCACGTGCGGATAGGGATAAACATAGTGCAGGCGTACCCAGACGCCGAGTTTTGCCAGCTGTTCACACAGGCTCACCATGCTGGTTTTTACCGGCGCACCGTTCCAGAAACCGGTACGATGTTTCACATCCACGCCGTAAGCAGACGTATCCTGCGAGATCACCAGCAGCTCTTTCACGCCTGACTCAGCCAGACGCTTCGCTTCATCCAGCACGCTGCCAATCGGACGACTGTCGAGATCGCCGCGCATGGACGGAATAATACAGAACGTACAGCGGTGGTTGCAGCCTTCCGAGATTTTCAGATAGGCGTAGTGGCGCGGCGTCAGTTTCACGCCCTGCTCAGGCACCAGGCTCAGAAACGGGTTATGAACAGGTTTAGGTACATAGGTATGCACGTGCTCAAGCACCTGCTCATAGCTGTGCGGACCGGTGATCTCCAGCACTTTCGGATGCACTTCGCGGATCTGATCCACTTTGGCACCCAGACAGCCGGTGACGATCACTTTGCCGTTTTCATTCAGCGCTTCACCAATCGCTTCCAGAGATTCCTGAACCGCGCTGTCAATAAATCCGCAGGTATTAACGATAACGATCTCCGCGTCATCGTAGCGTGGTACCACGTCATAGCCTTCAGTACGCAGTTCCGTCAGGATACGTTCTGAGTCAACGAGGTTTTTAGGACAACCGAGTGAGACGAAGCCCACGCGTGGCGGATTAGTGACATGGCTCATAAGGATAAAAATTCATCATAATTAGTATGGACAGGAGCGCGATTGTACAGAGGTTGCAGCGGAAAATGTATAGCTGAAGCAACAATCTGCCTGCCTGCAGAATATGAATGCAGCGCTATGCTTAGAGTGCACGGCGCAGCCTGACGCCGGGTATTTCAGCCCGCAGCGGGTTGTGCGGTTGCTGCGATTTTGCTTAAATGACGGGTTGTTGAAGGTAACTTATTCTCAACGCTGAAGAATTTAAACGCGTGCGCTGGCAGGCTATGCGATGACAGCGCAGCAGTGCATAGAGTGAGAGCAGACAAATGCAAGAGATCGTCAAAGGTTTTCTGAATTTTCAACAGAACGTATTCCCTGAAAGGAAGGATCTTTTCAAGAGTCTGGCTTCCAACCAGAATCCTAAAGCGCTGTTTATCTCCTGTTCAGACAGCCGTCTGGTGCCGGAGCTGGTCACGCAGCAGGAGCCAGGGCAGCTGTTTGTGATCCGCAACGCCGGCAACATTGTGCCACCGTTTGGCCCGGAGCCAGGCGGCGTCTCTGCCACCATCGAGTATGCGGTACTGGCGCTGGGCGTAACGGAAATCATTATTTGCGGTCACTCCAACTGTGGCGCAATGAACGCGATCGCCTCCAACGCCGATCTGGAAAACATGCCGGCGGTCGATCACTGGCTGCACTACGCTAACGCTGCAAAAGCCGTGGTTGACGAGCGCAACTACGATTCTGTTGAGGTGCGCCTTAATGAGATGGTGAAAGAGAACGTTATAGCGCAGCTGAACAATATCAAAACGCATCCTTCCGTCTCGGTTGCTTTGCGTAAAGGCAAGCTGCGTCTGCACGGCTGGGTTTACGATATCGAAACGGGGAAAATCAACGCCCTGACCAAAGGCGGCGCAGAGTTTATCTGCCTGTCTGACAACCCTGAAACCTGCTTCGAGTAATCTCCTCCAGCCCGGCCTGCGCCGGGCTTAATGTTTTGTAAATTTCCCCCGCTGCTGCGTGCGCGCTGTCTACCCTTAACGGCAGAGCGAATACAGGAGCAACCTATGCATATCTGGCGAGCAGCGCTGATTTCCGGCGCACTAAGCTGTTCTTCTCTGGCGCTGGCTGCGGATGTGGCGGTAGAGGTGCTGCAGGACAACCTCTCTCATCCCTGGTCGGTGGCCTTTTTGCCGGATAACCGCACGCTGCTTATCACCGAGCGCACCGGTCAGCTGCGCAGCTGGCAGCCTGAGGGCGGCCTGTCGAAGCCGATTCAGGGCGTGCCGCAGGTCTGGGCTGAGCGGCAGGGCGGGTTACTGGATGTGGTTCCGGCACCTGATTTCGCGCAAAGCCGCCGCGTATGGCTGAGTTACACCACGGCCGATAGCCGCGGGCGTGCCGGTGGCGTCGTGGGTTACGGTCAGCTGAGCGAGGATATGCAGAAGCTTAACGGGTTTCGCGTGGTGCTGGAGCAGACGCCTAAACTCTCCGGTGGTGCCAATATCGGTACCCGGCTCGCCTTTGACCGGCAGGGCTTTCTCTATGTGGCTTTCGGCGACAATTTTGTCAGCAGCAGCGCCCGGCAGCTGGATAAGCTGTCAGGAAAAATTGTTCGCCTGACGCAGGAGGGTGGCGTACCGCAGGATAATCCGTTTGTTCACACCCAGGGCGCCCGTCCGGAGATCTGGAGCTATGGCGTGCGTAATCCTCAGGGGCTGGCGCTGAATCCCTGGACGGGAGATATGTGGGAGAGTGAGCACGGGCCGCGCGGCGGCGATGAGGTAAACCGGCTGGAGAAAGGCCACAACTATGGCTGGCCGCTTGCCACGTACGGCATCGATTACAGCGGGCAGCCGGTGCCGGAAGCGAAGGGCACGCAGGTCGCAGGAACCGACCAGCCGCTGTTCTGGTGGAAAGTGTCACCGGCTCTCAGCGGCATGGCGTTCTACACCAGTACGCGCTTTCCGCAGTGGAAAAACGCGCTGTTTATCGGTGCACTGAAAGATAAAAGCCTGATCCGGCTGCGCGTTGAGGGCGATCGGGTCACGGAGGAGGAGCGGCTGCTGAGCGATCGTAATGAACGTATCCGCGATGTGCGTCAGGGGCCGGATGGCTGGCTTTACGTACTGACCGATGAAGCCAGCGGTAAATTGCTCCGGGTAGGCGTGCAGCCGGAGCAGGCTGAAACAGGTAACTAATCAGCGCGCCCAGCGGCAAATCTGCCAGCCGCGCTGCTCCGCCTCATGCTGCAGGCGCGCATCCGGATTGACTGCCCAGGCGTGGTCAGCCCAGGCCAGCAGCGGCAGGTCATTAAACGAGTCGCTGTAGGCCCAGGTGCGTGTGAAACTGAGCGCCTGCTGACGGGCCTGCCAGTCGCGCAGGCGAACCACTTTACCTTCGCGATAGGTTGCGGTGCCGAGCATAGAGCCGCTGTAGCGGGCATCAACAACTTCAGCATGAATGGCCAGCGCACCGTCCACGCCCAGACGTTCAGCGATAGGAATGGCAAGGTGGTCGCCACTGGCGGTCACGATTAGCACCTTATCACCACGCTGCTGATGCCACTGAATGCGCTCCCGTGCGGCAGGAAACACACGCGGCAGGATGTCACGGTGGATAAAGCGTCTTATCCAGCCAGCCACGGTCGGCGTGGCCATGCCAGCCAGCGGTGCCAGCGTGGTGTGCATATACTCTTCAATGGGCAGCTCGCCGGCGTAATAACGCTGCATCAGCCTGCGATCCTCATCAATCACTGTTTCAGGCGCAAATCCCTGTGACACCAGCCAGCGCAACCAGAGGCTGGTGCTGTCATCACATATCAGGGTTTCATCAAGATCGAACACGGCAAGATCCATAACGCTCTCCTCAGGCTGACTGATCCCAGCGTAGCGGAATTTTGTGACAGGCTTAGCTTTTCCGGACAAATTCAGAATTGTGCGCAGTTTTTTACCACCGCTGACGGCTTACACTGGACCGGACAGGATGTTGACCTGGATTAATATAAGAAAACTTAATTAACTTTACGATTCAACGGTTTTTTTCGCCAGCGCGAACCGTTAGCGTTTTACACGAGATCTTCCCCGCCCGCGAAAGCCCCGATTTTACAAGGACAATCTGGTTACGCCCATGAAACTACACCTTTGCGCATCGTTATTACGGCCCCTGGCTGCCTCCTCGCTGTTGTTTATTTTCCCGGCTGTTTCTCAGGCCGTTGACGCTCCGGCTGCACCGCAAATCGAGGCCAAAGCCTGGGTTCTGATGGACTATAACAGCGGCAAAGTTCTGGCTGAATCGAATGCCGATCAGCGGCTCGACCCTGCCAGTCTGACCAAGATGATGACCAGCTATGTGGTAGGGCAGGCGCTGAAATCAGGAAAGATCCACAACGGTGATATGGTGACGATTGGCCAGGATGCCTGGGCGACCGGTAATCCAAAGCTGCGCGGCTCATCGCTGATGTTCCTCAAGCCCGGCGACCGTATTCCGGTATCAGAATTAAATAAAGGCATTGTTATTCAGTCCGGCAACGATGCCTGTATTGCGCTGGCAGATTATGTTGCCGGCAGCCAGGATGCCTTTATCGGGCTGATGAATAACTACGTTAAAGCCTTCGGTCTGCAAAATACCCATTTTATGACGGTGCACGGTCTGGACGCGGAAGGGCAGTACAGCACCGCCCGCGATATGGCGATTATCGGCCAGCGGCTGATAAGCGATGTGCCGGACGAGTATGCGCTGAACAGCGAGAAAGAGTTCACGTTTAACAATATTAAGCAGCGCAACCGCAACCGGCTGCTCTGGAGCTCCAACCTGAAAGTGGACGGCATTAAAACCGGACATACCTCAGGCGCAGGCAACAATCTGGTGGCGTCTGCCGTTGATGGCGATATGCGTCTGATCTCGGTCGTGCTGGGCGCACAAACCGACGCCATTCGTTTTCGCGAAAGTGAAAAGCTGCTGACCTGGGGATTCCGTTTTTATGAAACGGTAACGCCTATCAAGGCAGATAAGCCGTTTGCCCGCCAGCGCGTCTGGTTTGGTGATAAGGGAGAAGTGGATCTCGGCGTGGCGAAAGATGCGGCGATTACCGTACCTAAAGGTCAGATGAAAAATCTGAAAGCGAGCTTTACCCTGAATACGCCGCAGCTGGAAGCCCCCATCGCTAAAAATCAGGTTGTCGGCACTATCGATTTCCAGCTGGATGGAAAAATCATCGAGCAGCGCCCGCTGGTGGCGATGGAAGCCGTACCGGAAGGCAGCTTTGTCGGACGTATCTGGGATTTTATTATGATGAAATTCCACGGCTGGTTCGGGAAGTGGTTTAGTTAGGACGCGGGGGCTGGTTACGGGCCGGTTCCGTTCGCCCCACGGGGGCTGGATCCGTTCGCCGTCAGCTGCGGGGGCGCAGATTAAGCGCCGGTTCCGTTCGCCGTCAGTTGCGGCGGCGACCTGTGCTCCGGCACGGCGCTGCTGCCCCGGGGCCGGT
>NZ_MIPP01000039.1 GCF_002095385.1 Pantoea eucrina
ATTTTACATGAAACTGAACAACTACCTAAGCAAGTTTTTCTACGTTGAAGAAAGTGAAGTAGAAGACGATAACGGTAATGTTATGCCGTCTATTTGGCTCTATGCGCACGAAGATGACTCAGAACCAGTGGTTATCTTGAAGCACGCAGGAAAGCCGGGAGAATGGCTGGTAGGCAATATCTCTTCCTCTCTTCAGCATGATACCTTGTTATCAGAACAACAGATCAAGAAGATGGCTAAAGCCGGAATGATTACTTATTGAGAAACATACCCGTAAGGAAACACAGCATGTATAAAGAACTTATAGAGCAGAGCCTTGTTGAGGCAAAAGCAGCAAGAGCGGAACTAAGCAAGGTAGACGGCGTAGTTGTAGGAAAGGTGCCTGATAACGATCAGGGCCTATATCTCTCAAACTATGCGAACTTACTCATGAACAGGCAAATAGACATTTTTGATGATGCGCTTCATCTCCTCGAAAATGAGCGATATCAAGCCGCTTGCGTCATAAGCAGAGGAATGATTGAAACACATGCTTTCTCACGACTTTTAAACAAGAAAGTAGAGAAGATACTTGCTAACCAAACCGGTCAAGCAAGTGTAGATAAAGCTATCGATGTAATCTTAGGTTTTATAAACAGTTCCCGCTTCAAAAAGTCAGAGCAAGAGAAGATTCAGAAAGGAGTATTTGACCCAAAAGATTTTATGTTTACTGAGCAGGCTAAACATCGTTTTGAAAATATGCTTTCTGTGAGTCAGCATGTGATGAATGCTTTGCGTGATCTTTATGAAGATGAAATGAAGCATACCAAGCATAAAGAAAGTCAGTTTGAAATGACGTATGACGTGTTAAGTGAGCATGTCCATCCTTCTCAGACGAGCATTTTTCATTATTACACGCCTGAAACTCATATGGTTCCTACCTCACAAGGCCCTATACATGCTTATGAGGCTGCTAAGCTTCAGTGTGCCAGAGCGCTACATTTTATCGTAGATGCGAAGAATCAACATTACTGGTCTTCAATGCTAGCTGATGAAATGACTAAACGCGGTAAAGAGTAAACATTAAGCCCCTTCATAGGGGCTTTTTAATTGAAAGTCATTTGATTTTTAATTTATGAGATTGAGGTTATTAACTATAATTTGTAGAAGCTATGACCATCGTTAGATTTATATTAATCTCAGGCATTGAAGCCACAGATGAAGTTAAAATAATAGGCACCACAATAAATAATAGGCACCACAATAAAAAACATTAACATCCGGTTTGACTCATTAATAAAATCCTTATATCTTCTGTTTTTAACTTGAAAAATAATCGCAAAGGAAATTATAAAGCCAAGTAATACGCAATGCATTTTATTATTGATGTAGTGAACTAACCCTCCGCCATCCTCAATAGCATAACCTAACCCTATAGGAAGTGATAAAGCTGCTTTTTTTAATAAAGGAAACTCATTAAATCCGTAAAATGCTGTAGTTATTAAACCTATGATGCCAAGAATGAATATTAAAAACCTTTCTCTATTTGATAATTTTCTTTCCATGTGGTTCTCCTTTTATTTATTGCTTGAGTAGAAGGTCGTAATGTGATTTATAAAGTCCGAAGGAGCATAAAGGTAATAGCTATTACAGCCCTTAGAATAATATATCCTTTGAACGCAATCGAAGTTTTTGTTTAAAAATCTTACATCTGAAAGTGAAAATGAGCATGTGGATACTATACACCTTATCTTTTTTCCTTCCCTTCCTTTTAAATCATAAAATGGGAACTTTTCATTTATTTTTTTTAATTCTTTCTTTAACCTTTTTTGATTGAAAGTTTTCATATCTAATCTCCTTTTTTAATGTGATATATATTAATTACAATTAAACCCGATAAAAATCAAATTTAATCGGGAGTTAATTTAATATATCGGATAAAAGGAGGAGGTCGGTTCTATAATCTTTTTGGTTTTCCGGTTCCTGTGCTAACTTTAATTGGTATATTGTTTCGAATGATGTGTTGTTCAACTATAGATATTATTTTCTTTCCAATGTTTTTTAAATACTCACTACAGCCTTCAAATAGCTCATTAATATAGTTTGAACTCAAAGCATCTACTACAAGATCATAAATATGCTGAAGGTGATTAAAGAAAAAATCCTTCATAGCATCATGACCTTCAAAATCTTCAATAGCTTTAAGAAGCTCTAAAGCTGAGCACGATGATAAGATTTCAGCTCTTTGCTTTACCTCATCAAGACTACTGGCATCAATGAACATAACGCTTGTATCCTTTCTGTATGTTTCTGAAACTCCACTATCGCCCATCCGAACCTCATATACAACAAAGCCCCGTCAGGGGCTTCTGTGCTCTTATGCTACTCTGGTTATCCTCGCTTCCTCAATACACTCAATGAAGCTGTCTACAGCGTCTGTAAGCGTCCTAAACTGAAGAAGCTCGCTTCCTACTGATGCGATATACATACAACCGTCTGAGAAGCCCCTGCTCGTATCCTTAGGCATGATACTGACCTCATAGATGCCTCCGCAGAAGTAAGCCGCTGGATAGCCGTTATCTGTGCCTATATCAATAACACACTCTTTGTCTTCAGCTATGTTTGTCTTTGCTATAGCAGCGTTGACCGTTTTAGTAAGCCTGTTCACATATAGTTTTATAAATTCTTCATCACTAATCATTTTCATTTCCTTTATAAATAGTTCTTATATCAATTAATGGAACCCCCGATTAATGTCAAGTTTATACTTTTCACTTTAGATATAAGGTGTATCTAATCCATCTATACATTTTTATAATTTAATCTGGATTATAAAGTTGATCTTTATAAGTTTCTATTGTATTTGTTATAAAAACACAAGGAGATTAAAATGAAAAAAGTAAATATAGATAAAACCTTAGATATGATTTCTGGTATGCCAGATGAAAGAAACTTCATCACACAAATGATTAGATTTTCGGAACGGGTTAGTAATAAAGAAGATAGAGAGACAGCCATATATAATGGTATGATGAATGCCTATACTGATAAGTTGAGTAAAATACTGGAAGCTGCTGAACGCGATAATCTAACAATCATAGGATTTGAAAAAACCACAGCCTTCCCTGAAATAGGCCCTTCGGTATATGTTCATTTAAAAGACACCGCTATACGATTCAAAGTTCGTGATGAATTGAATAAAGAAGGGTATTCAGTCTCTGTTAAAGTTGAAGGCGGGAAAACCATTCTTGATGTCAATATGAGAGACACAGGCATTGATGCCTTTGAGAAACTTGAGGAAAAAATATCCAACTTAAAGCCCTGGGTTATTGATTATATGAGCAAACTTAAAGATCAGACTCAGGAAAGTGATTTTCCTGATACTATCGCAAGATATAAAACACAATGGAAAGAATTAGCCGAAGAACGCAGAATATTAGTAAAAGTTAATAAAGACGATATGAGTATGTTTAAAAGCAGATTTACATCAGCAAAATGGGAAAAGGAACTGAAAGTTTGGCGTATTTCTAATCTTCAAAGTAATAAAACAAAACTTGAAGAATTCAGGGATGAACTTGAGCGATTTAGGCTTAATGCTGAGTTGAGGGAAACCAAAATTTTAAACAGGATTGATACTAAAATTGATGGCGAAGATCGATACTATGAGCTTTCTTTCAACTCAACTTACTATAAATTACATGAGCGCACAGATGTGATTTCACTGGACTTGATGAGTAAAGATGGTTCTCCTGATGGTAAGTTTCATGTTCACTTGAACGATCATACTTTCATCAACGGAAGCAAAGAACAAATAGAAGGTAAGATAAAAGAGTTTTTTGATTTCGCCTTAGACCTCAAAGACAATGATTTCAGCTTCAGCACAAAGCCAAGCATGAAGCCATAAAAAAGCCCCATAAGGGGCTTTGGCTTGCTGTGTGATAGTCTTTGCTATCTATAGTCTATGTTGAAACACAACTCTTTCTGCGTAGATGCTTTTGCCCGCAAGCACCGTTAAGCCCATAACCAGAGCAAACGCTATGAAGAAGCCGACCGGGCCGTTAAAGAACGCTGCTACAGCGCCCAGCAGAAAAGCCAGAATACCACCAATGATGATGAACCACTGAGGCACAAGGCCATAGCCGATATGGGCTTTACAGGCTAAGCAGATCTTCACGCCGTGATTAGATTCAGTCTTGCAGAACGGGCAAGTAATCTTTTTGATTTCCATTTTATTAATCTCTCTTGAACAGAACGCCGTCGTAGATGACATCGCTTTTTTCTTTCTTAAAGCGAAGGTTCCACTTCATCTGTGATGATCCCGTGTTGATAACGGTATGAGCAACGTAAGTTCCTGCTTTTTCATCATTGTTCCAACCGCTTACTGCGTAATCACGACCTTTAAACTCGATGTTCTTTTCTGATATTTTAAGAACAACACCGAATTGCTCGTTTTTATAATCACCGTAAATGCCTTTGCTGTCGCATCCTGCCAGCAAAGAAGCCGCCGCTATCACGCCAACTAAAAGAAGCTTTCTCATAGTAAAACCCTTTGATGATATGACTCGTAAGTGCATGATTTTGCACCGGATGAACGTGACCATACCGATAAAGTGCAGCGATATCAATTAGTTAATTGAAGTTTTTTTGATGGGAAAGCAAAGCCCCGCATGGGGCTTTAGTTATGCTGGCTTGCGGCGATAGGATTTTATAGCAGTCTTAACTTTATTGTATGAGCTTAAAACTATAAAAACTAAACCGACGGAGATTGTAGCTATATACATCGCCTGCAGGTAGTTTACAAACAATATACTTACCTGCTTATTAACCTCATTCATTTGGCCTACATTACTTATAAACATTATTGCTAGTTGTAAACCTCCTAATCCACATAACCATTTAAATATTTTTTTTAGTTTTTCATTTGATCTGATTTTCAACACTGAAAACACAACTAATGCCACTACTGATAAAAAAATCACAACACCTATAATAACGGATAAAATCATATAACCTCCTCAGTGGGTTTAATAAAAACATGTGCTTTAGCATTGTCATCTAGAATGAAAACTTTATTTTCTTTTTTTAATTTCTCAATCGCATACATTGTTAATGCTGGTATTATTTTAAAATAAGGCACTTTCCCTCTAACTGAATCTATAAAATCCATTGATTCATTATCAATCAAAACACTCACACGCTTTAATCTGTTCATGAACCCTTCATCTTCGTAGTAAACATAATTCTTATCAAACTCTTTAACTTGAAATGTGAAATCTTCATCATCCTTCCTTATTTTTAAAGTTTTACTTTCTTTTATTAAGTCTTGTATTGCCCATTTCGTTAAAAATGATATTGGCAAAGATCGATTTTTAAACCCCTCTTTCATCATTTTCTTTTGTCTCTCAGTAAAACCTACAGTTATCATTCTTGTGTCATTACTTGATAGTCTTCTTCTACACCTAAAAAAATTATCCATATCCTCTCCTGTATTTATTTAAAATATTACACGTTCTTTATTTACTTTATAAAATATTGTGTTAATTAATATTTATATAATAACCAATATTTATTATATATTTTAATGCAAGTCAAATTTTTAAATTATTTTATTTTACATAAGGAGTAAATAATGAATAAAAAAACATTGAGGATATTAAAATATGTCTTCTTTATATTATTAGCTAATGCGCTATGTCTACACGCGGCTCAAGCTGCTGATCTATTTATACCGCAAGAAGGTGGGTTAGCTACTAAATATGCTTTACCACTATTCGATTCAGAGACTTCACCATTCAAAATGATATTAATTATCTTCGATAGTGCTACAGTTTTATTTGGAGGTTGCCTTTCTTTTTATCATATAGTCATCGGGACTGCTGCTACTGCTCATGACGGTGAGATGCTAGGAAAGAAATGGTCTAGCATGTTTACACCTATCCGAATGATTTATGCTGTCGTTTTTATGATACCTATGAATAACGGATTCAGTCCAATTCAAAGTCTTGTTCATCAAGCTGGCCTACAAGGTTCTGGCCTTGCTGATAGCATTTGGCTTGCTTATACGCCTACTGCCTTGACCGGGAATTCTTATGTCCCCCCCGAAACTAATGAAAAGATAAAAGATCTTCTAAAAAATACGGTCAGCAATGCTGTCTGCGTAGCTATGGTTAATAAGAAGATAAATAAAATCGTCGAAGATGGCTATATAAGCTATATAGATGGTGTTCATACTCAATTTGGGCCTAAATATTTTGTAAAAGCTGGCTCCGATGGTTCAAGGTTAGTTGGTTATAATTGGGGGAATGTAAGTCAACCTACTAATAGCTTCCCTTCATATACTTATAACTCATGCGGGACAACTAAATTAGCTTTTGACACTCCTAACTTTGATCCTGAAACTAACACTACTTCTTTAGTTGATTTAAAAGCATTAGCTGCGGCTATGCAAAATGTCCAAATCGGACAGATGAATATGTTAGTTAAAGAAGCTCAGACAATTGGCAACAGAATAGTTTTTCAAAGGAATTATTCTTCAGACGACGCTGAAGCCGATATGTTGCGTGTGTCAAACGCCTATGCTAATGAGCTTAAATCTGAAGCTAAAAAGCAATTTGAAAAGTTTAGCTATACGGATGGCGTTAAAATGGCTCAACAGGACGGATGGATGGGTGCTGGAGCGTGGGCTTTAAAAATATCTAATACTGTGAGTTCTGCTAACGCATTAGTGAACAACTTACCACGATCTGAGTTTGGTGAGAATGACACTCAAACTACATTCATCAACGTTTGGGATAACAGTATATTTGCTGCTGTGGGCGGCTCTGCTGCGACCTTTGAACAAGGTTTAAAGAAAGATCCGACCTCACCCAAGTCTCGATCTGGTTCTAACGATGCTTATTCTCAGCAGCTAATCAGCTACTTTGTTCAGTCCAACAAAGACAGCAATGGCGTAGCTATAGACTATTATTCTACTAATCCAATGGTAGTGTTTGCGAGTTGGGGCGATAACTTCCTTAGCATGGCTAACGGCGCTGCTGCTGTTGCTACTACATCTTCTGTAGTGTCTGCGATTCCATTCTTCGGGAACATCTTAACCACGATAGCAGCAGCGTTCGGAACAGCGTTCAGTATGATGTTTTGGGCTGTAATCATACCCGGACTTTACCTGAGCTACTTCGTTCAGATGATACCGTTCTTTCAGTTCACCGTAGCTGTAGTCATGTGGTATATCCTCATGGCTGAAGCGCTCTTTGCTTCACAGCTATGGATCATGATGTTCAATACAGCAGACGAAGGCTCATTTATTGGTGCTCAGAGGCCGGGGGTTAACCTGATGTTCTCTCTGTTAGTGAGGCCTGCGCTCTACATAATTGGCACGATTATAGCTATATCATCATCTACCTCTATTTTCGGGTTCATTAATACGCACTATATCAATCTACTTGCTAATGCAGGATCAGGCGATCACTATCTCTGGCAACAGCTTGGATACGGCTATGGCTATATCATGATCATTCACACTGTGATGATGAAGCTTTGGCAGCTTCCTCTTGAGCTACCGGAGCACATTGAGAGCTGGATGAACGTTCAAGGCTCAGGTTCAGTTGCAAGCCTTAAGGGTGCTGCGCAGGAAACCATGCAAGGCACACAGCAACTTTCACATGCTTCCTTGCCTGTAGCGGGAGCTATGACTGCCTTCGGCGCACAGACTACTCAGAAGTTTAGTGAAATGAATCAGAGACAGTTTGAGCGCAATAAAGAGAAAGAAGCTAATGACAAGGCTAATACCAGCTCAGCATCAAACGGAGATAACAAGAGCGAAGGTAATAATAAACCTGACACTTCAAAAGACATATCCAAGTTTGAAGAGTGATTTTAAAAGGGGCTTAGCCCCTTTTTTTATATTTAAAATAAATAGCACACCCATGATTGACATATTAAATTTATTTTAATATATATTAATTAACATTTAATATATAAGGAGTTTAAAATGAAAAAAGATAGCAATAAATATTTAGTAAAAAAAATAGGCGGTACTGCCATTAATGTTGTTAACGTTTTTGTTCCTGTGAAGAAATCTGGTGAAAGATTTAAAGAAGCTCTTAAGTTTAAAAGAACAAGACAGATGCTAAACCAGGGAAAGGTAAAGAAGGTTGATTACATTCCATTTGAAGAGTTATGTCAGAGAAATGATATAGATGATAGTAAACTAAAGAAGAGGTATATGACGATGGCATGGTTAACTTATGTTTTCTTCTTCGCTATGGTAGGTTGGGGAGCATACTTTATAATGTCTATTTTAAATGGGGATATTTTTGCTGCGATTAGAAGCTTCTCAACAACTATAGTCTGTCTTAGTTTTTATTTTTGGGCTGCGGTTGATGCTTATTGCTACAGAACAAGGCAATTACATTCAAAGCTTGGTTTTTTAAAATCACCTGAGCATATATTCCCTAACCCATTTCATGAGTTTTCACAAGTCAGTGAGGTTATAGAAGAAGGGAAGTCGATAAGAAAAATAAAAGCATTTTTATTATCGAAAATAAATTAATAAATCTAGTTGATATCCATTAAAGAAGTACGATAATATATTTATAACGAAACGAGAGGAGATACCTAAATGTTAAATTTTTTAAACGCATTTAATAGCACGCTGCATTTGTTTACTGATAACTTTTTCGCTGCGGCTTTGCTTTTTTCTGCTGCTTTTGTATGGCTGATTAATAGCAAGAAAATTCAGGATAAATTATCTAAAACTAAAACCGACCTCGGATCTACTGCTCTAACTTTAGCAGCAATGGGAAATGGTTTATTAGTTATCCCTGTGTTGGGATTTTCTGTATACGCTATCTTCGCTTCACTGGCAGCTTAACACAGTTCACTTCTCTCTCGTTTCAAGAGGCTTCGGCCTCTTTTTTTATGTTAGTGTATCAACACCACCTCTGAGGACTCATACCTATCATGGATACGCCATTCTTTGACTCACCCTATAACACATATACTTTCTACTATGACGAAAGCGGCAACGATCGCAAGTTCTACATACGAGAAGACTTTAGTGGATACAACGTTCAAAGAAAAGAAGGCCTTCACTTCTTCTTAGGTGGCGTGGCGCATCATGGTAAGACTACAACTGCTGATGCTGTTGCTCTCATAAAGACTCTCAAACTGGCAAAAGGGGAAGAGCTGAAAGCTGCTGTTTTCGGTAAAGGTGAGTTTCCAAGCATTATAGGGCGTAAAAAAACAGAGACTTTCTTGAAATGGCTTGTTAACTCAGACCTTTATGTTCACTGCTTCCACCTTAACCTTGTCTACTGGTCTTACATTGATGTTATCGATGACTGTGTAATCTATGCTCTTGATAATAACATTATCCCTTCTGAAGGTTCAGGGTTTGACCTTGAGCAATTTATTAAAATACATAAAGATGCTCTTTATAATGTCATAACGACTAACGCAAAAGATTTTTTTGAACTTTTATCAAAATACGACTTTCCTGAGCTTTTTGGCAAAGAGAGAGAGTTTATCAGTGATCTGGCTGTGTTCGTTGAAAAGTCAGGTTTGAAGGTGAAGGATAAAGATCCTAATAGTGAGCTTGCGCTACATCAATTAATGCTGGCTTTCTTTCTTAAAAAGTGCCGTGATATTGATGAGCTTACACTTTTTTCTGATAGAGCCAAAACACCTATCATCGAAGACTTTTCTCTTTTTTATAAAGTTAGAGCTATGATGTTTAGACATTCAAAACATATCTTTGACGAAGAGCCGACTATTCAACGGATAATCTCTGATAGCAAAGGAAATCACCCCGACTTTACTCCTGATATTGATTATTCATTCCATGATTCTGAAGAAGATGGTTTTGAGCTAATTCAGGTCAGCGACGCAATAACAGGGATTTTAAGAGAGTATTATAGTTTCATTGATAAAAGCTCTCATGAAGAAATTATAGAGATTAGAAACAATCTAACCTCGCGTCAGAAAGACAACTTCAAGTTATTTGAATCTCTGTTAGATAGAACCGATAACAATTGCCGCGAAATGATTTATTCAGTAAAGACTGTGTTTGAATCTTATAAAAATGATTTGTTTGCTGGCCGCATATAAAAAAGGGGCTTAAAGCCCCTTTTTACTTCATACGTGTTGGCATTCTGGCCGTATAGACTGGAGCCTGAACAGGCACTGCGGGCTGATCGTAGCCGGGATTTTCTATCGACTTATCTATGTCCTTTACTTCTCTCTTCCCCCCGAAAGGCATTACTAAATCAAGTTTACGCTGTTGGTGAACCTCTCTAAAAATCCTCTCCTGTTCTTCAGATGCGGGTTTTACCACTAATCCGGCTTTTGTTGCTTCTTCGTATGCCTGCTCTAAGAAGAGATCATTCCCCTCAAAAGTAATGCTGTTCCATCCCTTTGACTTAGCCATCATCGTTAAACGACGTGCCGCTAAGCCTCTGTCATGACTTACTATCGATAGCCCCTGAGCTGACTCTTCAAGCACTGTGTTATCAGTGAAATGTAGCTTACGACTGTGTTCAAGTTCCTCTATATCATGTAATGACCTGCCGAACATGCGTCTAAGCTCTTCAGATGGTAAGAACGACACAGGGGCATGAGATTTAGCCTTGAACATCTCGCTAACGCGCTTCTTAATGCCATCGATTCCTGAAGATTGCTGCTTCTTCTTCGTAAAAGCTTCCAGCTCATCTATGTGCTGTTTCGGGGCTTCAGGCTCATCCTGTGGCCTTCCCTCAGCCTTACGCACTGTGAACCTGTCCAGCTCTGACAAATCAGGCTCATTGTCTTCAAAGCTCGATATATCGACGCCCTGCGTATTGGCTGCTGCCGTCTCAGAAACTCGCTGTGTCTTCTTAGCCATGACAGCCAAATCATCATCACTGAGTAGCTCTTCAATTACTGCAGCTTTCACTGCAGCTGGGGACGTAGCCTTCTTAGCAGGTTCTTCAGGGGCATCGAAGAAAACAAAGCCATCCTCTTCAACTCCTAAAGCAGCTTCAAACGGGTTTGGCTGAAAGTCGGAGCTGATACCCATCGCCTCCTGTGCTCTCCTATGTAGCGCCAGCTCTTCAGTCTTGTCTTCATAGAGACCTGTCAGATAAGCATGGTCTTCCTGAAGCTTAACCATCTTAGGATCGTCCTCTTTGATGCCTGCTTGTCGTTTCTCTTCAATGGATTTCATCAGATCGTCGGTCATCGATTCGACCATCTCTAAAGCCGCAACCGGGTCAGCAACGAATGCTCTATTGAATGTGTTAATAAACGTATTTTCTGCGTGTTCACTCATATATATCTCCTTGTTTTAAAATTGAAAATTTAGCTTCCATAATGGCCGCATACTAATCTATACTATTATATAGTAGTATGGTCAACAGCATACCCGGCTAAGAAAGCCGTATTGAGATAAACGGAAGAGGTAAAACAGTTATGTTTGCTATGAGCGTGTGGTGTAGAAAAGGCGGTGTAGGAAAGACTACTCTCAGCCTGAATCTGTGCGGCTATTTCGCATCGAAAGGCCAGTCAACAACCCTCGTTGATTTCGACCCGCAAGGCGGTGCTTTAATCTGTGCCGGCTTCGCAGAAAAGAACGGTAAACCGCTGCCGTTTGAAGTGACTCGCAAACCTAAAGCTCCAACAGACTTCATGATCTTCGATCATGCTCCAGGCGTTGACAGCGGCGGCCAGTTAGCGCCTCTGGTGCTGGTTCCGACCATTCTCGATGCTTCAAGCTACTCAGCAACGCTTAAAAGTATCGATGAGCTGAAAGAGATGAAGAAGCCCTTTATTCTGGTGCCTAACCGTGTAGAAGTTCAGAACAAAGAGCAAATGGAGCTGTTAGATAAGCTGAAGGGCTATTCAGAGAAGCTTGGCTATGAGCAACCGTATATCCGTAAGCGTGTTGCTTATCCTCGCGCGTTCGGCAATGGGATCACTATCTTTGAAGACAAGTCAGGCTTACCAAATATTACTGATGCGCGTCATGAGTTCGCTCAGCTCATCGAAATCATCAAGATGAAAATCAAACAACAAAACGAAGCGAAAGCGGCAAAGTAAATACTATTGTATGATAGTATAGTGTATGACGCGCTACGTGAATTCTGAGAGAAATTGCTATGACAGATGCTAAGAAAGACAAAGCTGAAAAATCGAACAAAAAAGGGGCCGCCTGGCTTGATGACTTTGCCGCATTTGAAAACGTCTCACTTGAGACGTCATTTGCTGAGAGCAAAGGCACATACTGGAACTATCGGGTAGAGAGCTTAGGTGATGTTCAGTCAGGCGCAGCTCCTCATGTTCGCTCTAATGTGAAAGTGACTAAGCACGATAACGCCCGTTTAATGAACGTGCGCATTCCTGCTGAGCTTGAAGAGAAGCTTAAACAGGTTTCTTTTGACATACCTATTGCCACTCTTTTACTGATTTGCGCTGATTATTTAACTGACGAATTAATTAATACTAATAAACAGATTTTAGCTTTACCGCGTGAAAACGATGAAAGGAAGATTTAATCGGGATGAACGGTTGACCAAGCGCTTTATTTATTATAGTTAATAGTTTACTTATATAATAACTTACATGAAATAAAAGTAAGAATGTAAGGAAAGTAAACTTAATAACAAAGGAGTTAGTAATGCCAAACGCGAAAGTAATAGTTGAGTATACAAGAAACGATGTAAAAGTTTCAGGGGGACTATATGGCTTCAAACCTTCTGCTGAAGAGCTGGGTGAAGGGCCTGCTATTTATAAAAATCCTTTAAATGGCGAGACGATTGAAGCTGAAACTTTAAAACAGTTAATGCAAATAATTGCTCAACCTGAAGTAAAGGCAGAGTATGATGAAGATGGCGTTTTAATTAAATCTGAGCCGAGAGATATTGGCGAAGTCGTCGATAATGAAATCCTTTTCTCAGCAGAAAAAGTTAAAAGAATAAAACTATCGGAAAGAGATGGTAAAGCTCTTATCGATAAATATATAAATGATGAATTAAAATACAAAAGGTATTTGAAAGAAAAAGAAGCCTTTGATAAAGACCCTTCTAAAAACCCAATGCCAAAGGCCGTGGTTAATTCACCTGTTGAGCCAAAACCATTTATCTATACCAATGCTTTAAGAGACAGGAAGGCAACAGCAAGAACTAACGATACAGAAGCTTATCAAGCAATCTATGACCTTTCAGGCATCCCGGAAGAGATCCGCTTAGATTGGTGGAAAACTGTTATTCATGCTCATGCTAATCCTAACTATGTGATTGAATCAACGCAAAGTAATGGTGATAACACTGTTCGAGGAATGCGCGGTAAACGTGCGATAATTGCTAATAATATTCATGTAGCTCAAGACGCATCTGTTCACGGTCAGCTTTTCGAGTTTGTATATGACGTATCAGATGCTAAATACGTGCTTTGTGATGATGCTAAACGTGAAGAGCTTAAAAAACTCGGAAAAGAAGACCAGATCACATACTTCCCAAATGATGACAGAGCCTTCGTTCCTGAGCATGGCGGTGTATTTCCATTTGCTAAGTGGATGAATGGCAGAACCGATCTCAAGTCTGATACATACCGTGAAATCATATTGAAGCACGTTAACAGAGAGCTGGAAAAAGCCGGTTTTGGTGATTACCCGGTTCACTCTTTTGTTAGTCGTGTTCAGAAGTTTAAAGATGAAGAACAGGCTGAAGCTGTAAGAAAAGTTCATACAGATTTACCCCAGTCTATCACAGACTACAAAGAAGACTTTGCTGAGCTGGCAAAACTTAGCGTTGACCCTGAGCAAAAGAATGCTTCCATTGTTAATAAATACAATATTAACATCAGAAATAAAAGCAATAAAGCTATTGAAATGGTAGCTGAAATTGAAAGAATACATTCCGATATAGTTATTATGGAAGCAGCAAGGGATGCTGAAGTTGAAAACTTAACTTTAAAAGTTGAGAAAGAAAAGCTTTCAGTAAAAGTTAACCAGCTTACAGAAGAGGTTGAGCTTAAAAATAACGATATTTATTTATTAAAAGAAGCTCTTAAAGAGGAAGAGGAGCTTAAAGAAGCTTATTCTGCTAAAAATATGGCTTTATCTACTGAAAATGAAGGGTTAAAAGAGAAGATAAACGGTCTTGAAACTGACATCGAGCAATATGAATCAAATCTTGAAGAGATTGAAGAGAGTCAGAGAAAGCTTAAAGAAGATTTAGCTAAAAAAGAAACAGCAATCAATAGTAAAGATTTAGAAATTACAAGGCTTTCATCAGAACTTGAAGAGCTTGACGCTTCAACAACTGAACAAATTAACAGCTTGTCAGGTAAGGTCTCTGAGCTTGAGAAGGCTATTGAAGACAATAAAACTTCTTATGCGAATGATAAAAAACAGGCTCTTGATGATCTTCGTAAAGAGCTGACTAATAACTTTAATAAAGAAAAAGAAGAAGCACTGGCTAATCTTCGTCGTGATATGGAAGAGAAGTTCAAAGCTGAGAAGGAAGAAGCAGTTAAAGTTGCTCTCAATACTCAGGCGAAAACCCTTACAAGTCAGTATGAGGAAGATAAAAAACAGGCTCTCAACGATCTGCGCAAGGAACTGACTGAGCAATTTGGAGTTAAAGAAGAGAAATATAAGAGCACAATTTCAGAGCTTGAGGATAACGTTAGTAAATACGTTAAATCTTCAAAAGAAAACTTCGAACTTGCGGATTCTTATAGCAAAAAAATGCGTGAATTCCTCGAAGAGAACACTGAACTCGTTCAGAAAAACCGCGAACTAAGCGCACAACTGGAAAAAAACGGGAAAAACAACACACCTAAAAATAAATAAGGAGATGCTATGAGTATAGAAATTAAAAAAATAAACTTTAAAAGCTTGGACAGGGCTTATGACAGGTTGGTAAGTGCTATAAAATACGATGAGATTGTCAGGAAAGCCTTAGACAATAATGATTCAAACAAGGAGTTATTAAAGTTTCTCATCAATAACATTCGAATAAAAGGAGTGGTATACCACTCCAGCTTTGAAGCTTATCATGAAGCGCAAGTGATAAGGCAGAACAGCGATGACAGAAGCTTGGGTGATTCTATAAGACTAACCTCATTGCTTAATTTAGCTATGAGAAGACTCTTTCAGGTTATAGATGACCGTTATGAAATTGTTTACGAAGGAGAATACTTAAACTTATTCATGAACAGTTTAAACGTTAAACAGAGAGAGTTTCTATTTGACAATAGAAGGGTTTCTTTAGATAAGTATGAGATTTTAAATCATAAGAAAGTCAATAAGAATATTTCACTGTCTAATAATGAAAATAAGGAGTTCACTGAAGCTCTATACAACAATTATGAAGCTGTTAGGTTTTTCTACTCAGAAGGAGTCAGGATAGAACGTTTAGTCACTCCTGAGCTTAAGCTTAGTGAGGTCGCATGAAGATGAACGCGGGCGGGCTAGACCTCGCTAAGCTCACTGAAGAGCTTGAGAAGCAGAAGAAGGAGCGTGAGGCACTCATGAACACAACGGAGCGTGCTATAGCCGCTCATGAGCTTAACAGGGACAGAGGGGAGCAATCCCCTTCTGGTGAAGAGGACCCTTTTGAACTTGATACCTACGTGCCTGATGCTGAGGAGAACACACCGCTTGATGCTACAGGACTGAACAAGGCTGTGTTATGGAGTTGTAAGCGTGATTTCTTTCAACCGAACGTTAAGCTCATCAAGCAGTATGTTTTTGAAGATGTAGTGATTGAAGAGTCGAAAGATTGCTATGTAATTTACTCGTCTGATGTTGAAAAAGGCGTTAAAACTCTTTTTGATAATTTCGACTTTGAGATTGATGTTTTTTATCAATCAAAACCTGAGTCGAATAACCCAGATTACTTAGAAGAAATATTTTATCAGGCTGTTGCCAGAGGTTTTAGAATCTTTCCTTCTTTATTAGAACATGAGCAAGAGGCACAGCGTAAAGCAGCGTTAAGAGCTATGGAAAGATATGTAAAAGACGCCAATTCAGAAAGCGGTTTAACATATAAATCGATGGCTATGTTTTTAAATACCTGGCAAGTTAGATCTAAAAAAGGGATGATGTTGTCAACTTAGCGATAAAATTATATAATAATCGGGAATGAGTATTGATTTTAATTAAAAAATAAAATATATAATAAGTGTTAGATATATAATAAAGCACAAATGTTTGGAGAAAACTATGAATGAAAAGAATAACGTCATACAGTATGACGCAAGTATAATTAAAAGAGCGCTACAAGCTCAAGATACACCTTGGCGCGAAACAGATGAATACTCTATCGGGCCTGATGGTATCTTTGTCCGCACAATTAAAATCTATAAGAATGGTGTTGAGGATGCCCGATGGACTCAAATTCATCCATTTCCTTTAATGCCTGTCGAATGTATTGATATGTATGACTCAGAAACTTTAAAATCGGTTTTTGATGATGAAAATCAAGTTTCATCAAATGACACTAAAACCCATATTAAAGTTAAGTTTCTCGATATATACGGTCAGGAACGAGTCGTTAAAATCCCCCAGTCTGAGCTTTCTCAGATAAACAAACAGTCATTATTAGCTAAAAGATGGCCTTTGCCGCCTGCGAACAAAATGTCAAAAGTTGCTGATATTATGTTGAAAGTTTTAGCAGACGGCAGAAATTCAGTTAAGTCCCCGGCGGGAGTAGAGTATGAGCCTTGCATAAAAATAACTGCTGGCTCAGAGCGTTGCGGTTGGAGCGATGAAGATCATATCAGACCCGGACATGCTAAATATGTTGGTGATGAAGACTGTATGACTTTCAAAGCTGGTAAAGCTGAGATACAGATTGATGTCATGAGCAAATGGATCATCAATGACCTTCAGTTCGCGCTAATGGCAGCTTATCAGCTTGCTGGCTATACCTTTGGTAGCGTCTACACGGCTAACGTGAACTTTATAATGGAACTCACAGGCGATCCGGGCGGCGGTAAGTCAGAGCGTCTGATTGCTCTCTCTTCAGTAGAAGGTATACCAGTCAAAGGCCAAAACCGAACCTACTTTGACTCAAACGTTTCTATTCCAGGCATTGAGAGATACTTGCCATGTATCAATAATGGCACAGGGTTGATCGATGAGTTTGATAAAATCGTTTCAAACATGAAAAGCGATGCTGCTGCTCAGCTTATTTTGTTAATAGCTAATGGCGCACAACGTCTCTTAGCCGAAAACAAAACGAGCAAAGCACGAAAAATAAAAACATGGAACATTGCGGCTATTGTTGTTTCGAATAAATCTATTCTCGAAAGAATTCGAGGGCACGATGACTTTGCTGCTATTAAAGACCGTTTTATGGTTATTAATACGAGCGATGAAGAGATTACTGGCCTTCAAGGTGATCTGGCTGTTGTAAATGTCTGGAAAAGGCTTTTACAAGAAAACTACGGTCATGTTTATGGGCTTGTTGTAGATTATATTAGAGAAAACAGATTACAGCTTATAAAGCGTTTCAACACATTAACAACTGAGTTGGCAACAAAAGAGTATAAGCACCACTTTGAAAAAGATATGCGTGATTCTGAGATGATAGCCTTTCTACAATTGGGCGCAGATCTTGTCTCTGAAATCTACGGGAAAGAAGCTGGCATAGCATCACACAAAGCTGTTGAGTTTTATAAGAGACGCGTAGCAGATACCACGGTTATGGCTGAGCATAACCACAAAATGACTATTGTTCGTTTTAAAGAATGGATTGCTGATAACATTGGTTCAATGCGTATAAGCGGATTTTCTTATACTGTAGCTCATGGTAGAGATCCTGAAGAAGCTCAACTCGAACATGCGGCCCGACTCACTAACAACGCAACAATGTCTCACAGAGGCGCTATCGCAGGTCTTGAGCAATCGCGCCCTATGTCTCACCCCACAGACTTTGATGGCTGTATCTGGTTGAAACCTGAAGCTGAAGCTAGTTTAGAGAAATCAGGCATTTCTATTGATGAAGTAATGGCAGCAGCTAAAGCTCTCGATATGCTTCCCAAAACCAAAAAAGGGGAGATTGTTGAGAAAAACAGGTTAAGTGATTTTAGAAAAGAATGGCTTCAAAACAAGAAGTCTCATGCTACACGTATATTCTTGTTCCCATTCCCGGAAGAAGAAGAAGATCAAGAAAATGAAGAGGAAGTGTTCTCTTATTCTAATATGACGCAAGATGATATTGAGAACCTTGTAAAAGAAAACTTAATTCATGCTGCTATGTATGATGTTCCAAAAATATAATAAGGAGGTTTTATGTATTACAGTTTTAAAATAATAGGTGAAGATTTATTCTTTATCAGAAATGATAGCGATAAACAGTATCAGGTTGATGTTAAAAACAATGGGCGCGGTGAACAGGTTTTCGAGGTTTTCATTCCTGAGATAAACCCACGGAAGTTTGCTATGCCTGATGCCGCAAGTTTATTCAAAGATGTAAACGATGTAGCGGGCTTAGTAGCAAGTCATCAGCCTATGCCAAAGGAGGTGTTCAGGCAAAGGCTCAGAGATGCTAAATCGCGTTTTACGACATGAAAAGGGGCTTACGCCCCTTTTTCTTTGGGCAAAAAAAGAGACCTCCGGGATGGGAAGTCTCTGAAATCAGAAGATCTCTCACAATGAGAGAAAAATATGAATGAAGAAAAATTATACTTAAAATTAATCCTAAAAACAATAAAAATCCCGTTTATTTTTGATAATAAATGGACTTTTAAATATAATGTTATATATTATATTTAGATATTCAACGTGTGAGGTGAGTTATGAATAAGATTAATGAGTTATTATTACTTTACGGTTCCAATCTCTCAAAGATAAAGGAGCTTGTATTGGCAGGTGCTGATGTGAACTACACTTCACCTGAAGGGCTGACGCCTTTAGCTTGTGCTGAGACAGTCGATGTTGCTGCCTTCTTGATTAGTAGAGGCGCAGACATAAACGCTGTTAATGAAGATGGTAAGACCCCACTCTTCTTTATGAGAAGCCTTGATGTATGCTGTTTCGTCTTACAGAACGGTGCTGATGCTCGACACATAAACTCTAAAGGTGAGACAGCACTTTTCCATACTTCTGACATTGAAAAGATAAAGCTCTTGATTGAAGCTGGCTGTAGCCCGCTTGTTAAGAACATTTCAGGAGAACGGCATTACGATCTTCTTAGCGGTCGTGTAAAGGTTGAGTTCGTTAAATATATAAAATCCTTTAATAAGAAAGAAGAACCTCGCACTCATACTGAAAGAACAGTGTTAGCTTTTTAGCTAAAAAGAAAACCTCACACAAAACAAAAGCCCCTTTCGGGGCTTTTGACATTTTACAAGGAGTTAAAATGCTATAGTTTGTTAGATATAGCAGAAGATTTAGTTTGGAGAACCGTCCCTTCTTATAAAAAACTACAATTAATAATAATGAATGTCAAATTTAATTATCAATATTTCGCATTGACGTTTAATAAAATTAATTGTATTTAAAAATTAACATTTTATAAAAAGGAGAAGATTATGGAAAGAACTGAACTATATAAGGCAATCGCTTATATGAAGGGAGAAGAGAAGCTAAATAAAATAGCATCCATCTTAGAAGACGGTGTAAGTATTCATGAGCGTGATCACAACGGGTTAACACCTCTTCATCAGGCTGTTGTCATTGGAGACATACGCGTTGTTAAGCTTTTACTGAGAGCAGGAGCAAATACAAACGCCATAGACCACTTTGGTAGAAGCCCCATCTTCTACACAGTGCTGACTCAATGCGCTAATCGCAGACAGCTCGATGAGCTGCTCATAGCTCATGGTGCTGACACATCGCTATACGATATTCACGGGGTAGGTAAAGAGGAGTTCATGTTGCTTTGTAGAGCTTCAGCTTTTTACCGCCCGGAGCCGGAAGAAGTGATCTACAAAGTGCGTAGACGCAGACCATCATGATAGATGCTCTTCTATGCCAATTACGAACGACCGGCTTTATCCTGCTTTCGCAGTTTGAGGCCGTATTTACCTCTCCAGTGTCAACGCCTGCTGAGCTGGCACAGAAAGACGCTTCTCTGAAGATGCTTCTGCCTCTCATCGAGAGGAAACACGATGAGCAGTATCTAATACGCCTCCTCTTGAGCTATGCCAATCAAGACTTGCTAGCGGTCTACCTATCCGAGGCTAAGCCTCCCCTGAAAGCGTATGCGCTTCTACAGCTCATACAGACTACACAGAGATGGCCATCATGCTTTTATCACGCTGTAATCGCATCAGGGGCGCGCATCAATGACGAGCTGGCGACTGTCGGCCTGACTCCTCTGCAGCTGGCAGCAAGGCTGGGGAACGTTGAGTTATTCAGGCTTCTGTTGCTTGATGGTGCCAATCTCTATCAGAAGAACAGCTTCGGTTTGAACGCCTATGATGAAGTCCTTGCAAGCGGAAACGCTGAGCTACTCATCTTCATGATCAACTATGAAAAAGTTGAGAAAACCAACCTTACCTCAAACCGCTAACCACTTTCGTGTTGTCATTACAACCCTAAAAAACATTAATAGCACTTTTTGCTAAATCACTTAACTTGCTGTTGCCAATTGATTTTTTCCTTTTTGTGGTCTTTTTTCATTCAAAATCGTTTTTTCTTTTAAAAATATTTGTTGATTGTCATAAGCGATCTAAAAGACAATTAATCACATCAAAGCAGTCATTTAAATAAATGCGGCTCTGATAGTTAACTTGATGCGGAAGGTTCCGTTATTTTTAACCCGGTCTTCGATAAACCGGGCATCAAACCAAAAGCACTAAATAACGTGCCTGTAATGCGATTTATTTCGTATTAGTTAACTATATCGGAGCTATAAAATGACTGTATCTAAAATACCTACAAATAATATCCTCACCCTCGACATTGACGCTTTCATGCTCAAAGCAAAAGCAGTCATTCACGAAGTATTCCAAAATAAATCTATCCTGACTGTTCCTGATCACAAGAAAGAAGCAGCGAACGATCAGGACTACATCACCAAACCCCTTACCCCGCTTTACGCATGGGCTGGCGGCAAACGTCGTCTCATCGCAGCTTACAAGCCTTACATGCCTGACTTCAGCAAACTAAAGCACTACGTTGAGCCATTCTTTGGTGCCGGGGCTATGTTCTGTGAGGTCTTCAACAATCACCGCGACTCTGTGAAGAGCTATCACCTGAACGACATCAACAAAGAGATAGTGAACCTTCTAAAGACCATCAAAGCTGATTGTTCAAGCTTCATTGATGAGCTTAAGGCTATTGAGCAGCTCAACTATTACAAAACAATAGAAGGGCAGAAGCACTTTTATTATAGCTTGAGAGAACAATATAGAAGCCTTCCGACGGGGGAACAATGGACATTGAAAGGAACAGCGATGTTTTACTTTCTCCTTACACGTATGTTCAGAGGTCTTTATCAGCAGAAGCATGGCAAGATTTACACGTCTTTTCAGCAGAATAAAAAAGGATTCGATTATGAGAACATCAAAAACTGGTCGGTAGCACTACAAAACGCTGTGATCACATGCGGAAGCTATGAAAAAGTCAGAGTAAATAAAAAGTCTTTTTTGTTTTGCGATCCACCTTATCGTGATTGTTCGGTGATGTATTCCACATTTTTCAATGACCAGAATCAGGAAGAGTGCTTTAAATGGATTCAAGGGAAAGTGAAGGATAAGCAAGCCTATTCATTACTGTGTAATAAAGACATTGGTGATGGTTTTTTCTCAAAAATAGACGACAAAACTACAAACTCTCAACAAGTAATTATCCCTTATCAGCACTTGAAAGGGAAAAAGAGCATTAACCCTGTTAAAGAGCTTTTGATGGTATTCAAAAATGAAACGAATACAGCTCTTCTTAAAGTAGCTTAACCATTAACTAAAAGGATAAATAATATGAAAAAGAAAACATTCAAAGCAAAAGATTTTATTAATAACAATCTCGGAAACAACTACATCACAGTGAAAGGCATGTTATCAGCTCCCTATGCTGAGCACTCAGATGATCATTTTAGAAAGTGTCTCAATGAGGCCACTAAGATAAACAGGTTGATGATTGATAAAAGCAAGTGCGATAACGAAGAGCATTATCAAAAGGTTTTAGTCATGGCTGATTTATGCTTGAGCATGGCTATGCTAGAAAGACGATTAGGAATAGTAAATAAAGAGAGCGATTTTTTTAACAATGACAATAAGAGAGGTTAATATGAGTAAAATGTTTACAGCAAGAGTAATCCGCAATAGCGAACACAAAACATACTGTGAGATTATAAAGGTTAAAACAGGTCTTTGGGTATCGTTGGAAAAGAAGATGGTTGTAATACCGATTCAAGAGGCGTTAAACATCTTCAGAGAAATAGCACGTATAAATGAACGCATTTACGTTTATTTAGCAGAAAGCTATCCAGAGCTAGATTTCACGCGACTCGATGATTATGTTTATAAGTTGATAAATCAAGATCACGACATTGAGGAAGAAACGGCTTTAAGCTGTATAGGCATCATTGAGGGAGGAAGCAAGGCCAGACTCTATGAATTGGGTTTTGATAAGGAAGAAGCCCTTGAACTGGCTGCTATGACTGACAGCGTAGAATGGAAGCTTGAGGCCCTTTTTAGCAATGCGGAGAGCTTTCAATGAAGAAAAAACACAAATCAAACCTACAAAAATGGGAGATCACTAAGTTTAAAAAAGAAGACTTCGACAATATTACTTTTGAAAAGCTTCAGGAATGGATCAGTGCTATTACATCTTCCAAAAATAAAAAGCAAGAATGAATGATATAAGCGGTAGGTTTACCGCTTATAAGTAGACAAGCAAGGGGCGTTAGCCCCTTTGTGGTATCTGAAGTTATCAACCCATACAATGTTCTTGTAATCCCCTCGTAACTAAAGCAAAAGTTTACTCATGAAACGATATTTGATATTGTTTCATTATCATATAACGAGGTCATAACGATGATGTCCGGTCTTGACGGTGGAAACTTCATCCTCAGCTCAATGGCTAAGGAAAGAGTCAAATCAGGCATACTTGATAGAGCGGCTATAGTAGGCTCTAAAAGCGAGTATACCGTGATTTTAGATGGTTCAGAGTGGGAAGGTAAGCCATTAGTCTTGTGCAGCTCAAGACAGCCTTATGAAGCACGCATCTTTAAAAGTATTGATGGTGCAGTAGCCGAACTACTACGCATAGGCTTAAGTGAAGCTTCAATCAAAAATACCGCTAAATTGAACGAAAAATAATCAGGTTTAAATGGATATGCAAAAAGAAACAATTTTTTCAGAAGTTGAAACTGCCAACAGTAAACAACTTGCTGTTCTAAAAGCTAACTTTCCACAATGTTTTGACAAAAATGGGGCGTTCATTCAGGAAAAACTGCTTGAGATCGTCAAATCATCGGATGTCGAACTCTCTAAAGAGTCATACAGTTTAAACTGGCTTGGCAAGTCCTATGCCCGGCTGTTGGCTAACCTACCACCGAAGACTCTGCTGACAGAAGATAAAGATCATAACCAACTTGAAGAGAACAAAAACAGTCAGAATCTATTAATCAAAGGAGATAACCTCGAAGTATTGAAGCATATGGTTAATGCTTATTCTGATAAGGTGAAGATGATTTACATCGACCCGCCATATAACACAGGTTCGGATGGATTTGCCTATAACGATGATCGCAAGTTTACGCCTAACCAGCTTTCTGAACTAGCAGGTATCGATCATGATGAAGCTACGCGTATCCTCGATTTTACTGTCAAAGGTTCAAGTAGCCATAGTGCATGGCTGACATTCATTTATCCTCGTCTTTATATCGCTCGTGAGCTTTTGAAAGATGATGGAATAATTTGTATTTCAATTGATGAGAATGAACACTCAAACTTAAAAATATTATGTGATGAAGTATTTGGCGAATTTAACTTCGCTGGCGAAATAGTATGGAAAAATAGCAGTAAAAACGATCAGGCTTATATTTCAATTCAGCATGAATACTTGTTGTTTTATGTTAAAAGTAAAGAGCATAATTCTGGTCAATGGAGTGAGAAAAAAGAAGGGCTAGATGAAATTTATAAGGCATTTGATGTCTTTAGAAAAAAACACGGAAATAATTGGGAGTCTATCCATAAAGAAGCATTACAGTGGTATAAAGATTTCCCTGAGTCCAACCCAATAACTAACAACAAACACTATAGTTGGATGGATGAAAATGGCGTGTATTTTCCTGCGGACTTATCTAAACCAGCTAATGGGTATTTTTACGATATAATTCATCCAATAACAAAAAAACCTTGCAAGAAACCCACTGGCGGATGGCGTTTCGTTGAAAAAACGATGATTCAAAAAATATCTGAAAACAAAATTCATTTTGGGAAAGATCATACTGTAGTTCCTAATAATAAAACCTATCTCAAAGATACTGAGTTTCAGAGCCTGACCAGTATAAAATTTAAAGATGGGCGCGTAGCATCAAATATGTTGAAAAACCTATTTGGTCAGAAAGACATTTTTACAAACCCGAAGGATGTGGGGTTGTTATCCGAAATATTTAAGGCTTTGAATATTGAGCATCAAGATATTGTACTCGATTTCTTTGCTGGATCGGCATCTACTGCTCATGCAATCTACAATATGAACCGCGATGAAGAAAAAGAACTAAAATTCATTTGTATCCAACTGCCAGAGCAGACTAAAGAAAAGTCAGAAGCCTACAAGGCTGGATATAAAAATATCTTTGAAATTACAAAAGCAAGATTAATAAAATCCTCTGATAAAATTAGAAATGAATACCCTGATTATAAAGGAGATCTCGGCTTCAGGATCTTTGAAACAATTAATGACTTTCGTGCAAAAGATGAATCAGAACTAACATTATCTAACCACACATTTTTTGATGATGTTGTATTGACTCCTGAACAATATGACACCCTACTGACTACATGGTGCCTATATGATGGAAGTTTGCTAACAACTCCTATTAAAGATGTTGATCTTGATGGCTACAAAGCGCACTTATGCGATGGTCGCCTGTATCTGATTGCGCCCAACTTCACCAGTGAAGCACTAAAAGCTTTGCTTCTAAAGCTAGATTCAGACAAAGACTTTGCCCCTAACAAAGTCGTATTTTATGGCAGCAACTTTGAAAGTGCGAAGCAGATGGAACTCAATGAAGCACTAAAAAGTTATGCTAATAAAAAATCTATTGATTTAGATTTGGTGGTGAGGAAATAATCATGTCTAAAGGGTTCACCTTCGAAAAGAACTTACCACATCAGAAAGCAGGTGTTGATGCGGTCATGAATGTTTTTGTTTCCGCCATACCTCATCAGACGGATAATGTTGCTATCCGCCTGTTAGCTAATCCAGAACTGAGCCTTACTGAACAACAATACTACAACAACATAAAAAATGTTCAGAACTTCAATAACATTGAGCATTCAAGAGATAATTACGATGCTAAAAGCAATGTGATTGATGTTTCTATGGAGACAGGTACAGGTAAAACTTATACTTACACCAAAACAATTTTTGACCTGAACAAATCATTTGGCATTAACAAGTTTATCATCATCGTTCCTACCTTATCAATCAAAGCAGGAACTGTAAACTTCTTGAAAAGTGATGCTTTGAAAGAACACTTTCGAGATGATTATGAGCGTGAACTAAAGGCTTACGTTGTTGAGAGTCAGAAAAATTCTGGTAAAAATACAAAATCGTATATGCCTCAAGCTATTCATGATTTTGTTGAAGCAAGTAATTTCAATAAGAAATATATACATGTTCTTGTAATTAACTCAGGGATGATTAACTCCAAGTCTTTAACTGATACTTATGATGTTGGTTTGCTTGATAATCAGTATGATACACCATTTGCTGCCATTAGTGCGGTAAAACCATTCATTATTATTGATGAGCCTCATAAGTTCCCTACGGGTAAAAAAACATGGGAAAACATTGAAAATTTTAATGCTCAATATGTTATTCGCTATGGCGCAACCTTCAGTGAGGGCTATAAGAATTTAGTTTATCGCCTGACTGCCGTAGATGCATTCAATGAAGATCTTGTTAAAGGTATTGATGCTTACATTGAAGATATTGTTGGTGATGGTAGCGCCAACCTCAAATTTGTTAAATCTGATGGAAAAGAAGCCACATTTGAGCTGAATGAAAATAGTAATAAAAAAACATTTAAGTTAGCCAAGGACGAATCACTGTCTAAAACTCATAACGCGATCCATGATTTAACACTTGATGCTTTAAACAAGAGCACAGCAGTGTTGAGTAATGGTATTGAGCTTAAAATCGGTAGCTCGATAAATCCTTACTCTTACGATCAGACACTTGCTGATAACATGATGCTTAAAGCTGTCAAAGAACACTTTAAGTTAGAAAAAGAGTATTTGACACAAAGACCGCGTATAAAGCCTCTTACTCTTTTCTTCATTGATGACATTGAAGGTTATCGTGATGGTAATGATATTGCCGGAAGCCTGAAAACTAAGTTTGAAGCGTTCGTGTTAGCAGAAGCTAATGAACTGTTAAAAACAGAGAAAGATGAGTTTTATAGAAACTACCTTGAAAAAACTATTAAGGACATATCCTCTGTTCATGGTGGTTATTTTTCAAAAGATAACAGCGACAAAGATGATAAAATAGAACAGGAAATCACCGAAATCCTTCATGATAAAGAGCTTTTGTTATCTTTAGATAATCCTCGCCGTTTCATTTTCTCCAAATGGACGTTGCGTGAAGGGTGGGATAATCCTAATGTCTTTCAGATTTGTAAGCTCCGTTCGAGCGGCAGCACCACATCTAAACTTCAAGAGGTAGGGCGTGGTCTACGTCTTCCGGTGAATGAATACATGTGTCGTGTGAAAGATCGCAATTTCACACTTAACTATTATGTTGATTTTACAGAAAAGGATTTTGTTGATTCTCTTGTCAAAGAGGTCAACGATAGCTCCTTCAAAGAAACCGTTCCGAGTAAATTTACTCAGGAGATTAAGGATAAAATCTTATCTCAGTATCCTGATCTTTCCTCAAGGATACTCATGAACGAAATTTTTGATGCTGACATCATTGACGAGAATGACAACTTTAAAGATTCTGACTCCTATGCTCGCTTAAAAGGTAAATATCCGGCGGCGTTCCCTACCGGAGTGAAGCCAAGTAAAATTAAAAAAGCTACAGATGGAAAAAGACGCACTAAAATGCGTGTAGGCAAGTTCAGTGAGCTGAAAGAACTGTGGGATTTGATCAATCAGAAAGCAGTGATCGAGTATAAAATAAACAGCGAAAGTGAATTTTTATCCATTTTCAAGTCATTTATGCTCGAAGAATTAGAAAAATTTACTAAGTCAGGAGTTCATACTCGTATCGA
This sequence comes from Pantoea eucrina, assembly GCF_002095385.1. Classification (GTDB taxonomy): domain Bacteria; phylum Pseudomonadota; class Gammaproteobacteria; order Enterobacterales; family Enterobacteriaceae; genus Pantoea; species Pantoea eucrina. The sequence continues at coordinate 27,360 of NZ_MIPP01000039.1, forward strand.
TAGAATTTATATTCATAACGACACGGCGATGTCGAAAAGCATTGTCAGTGATGACGATAACTTTGCAAAACTAAATACAATGAGTTATCGAGAGTTTCTTGATAACTTATCACAGACTATATTTGCTAAACATGATACTTTACATAAAGTATTTTGCGATATAAAAGGTAATATTAACATCACAGATTACCTGAACATTCAAACAATCAGAAAGATTAAATCTGGCTTTAGCAAGTATTTGTTGAACAATTCTTTTAACAAGTTTAGTCTTGGCTACAATGTGATTTCAGGTTCTATTCATCCTACAAAGTTCACTAATGCAGACGGTAATCCTTTAAATGAAGTGTTGTCAAGTAATCTTGGTGTATTACATGACAATACAAAACCGCCATTAGATTCTTATCTTTTCGATGAGGTGTTTTATGACTCAGAGCTTGAAAGACTCAACATAACAGATGGAGAGATCCAGTCTGTAGCTGTTTTTACAAAGATACCGAAGAACTCCATCAAGATCCCGGTAGCAGGGGGATACACGTACTCCCCTGACTTTGCTTATGTTGTCAAAACAACAAGCGGTGATTACTTAAACTTCATCATTGAAACAAAAAATGTAGACGGAAAAGAGAGTTTACGGCTTGAAGAGAAACGTAAGATTGAACACGCACAAGTGCTTTTCAATCAAATAAGTCAATCCATCAAAGTTGAATTTAAGACCCAATTTGCTAATGATGAGATCTATGAGTTAATAAAGAACGCACTACCATAATCTGCAGGGTAAAGGAGGTGAAAGCCTCCTTTTGTAAAAAAAACAATCGATGATGATAATAATTTATGAAATACTCAAGCCTTCAAGACTATCTGAACGAAGTGAAGAGACGGGAACAACATAGGAAGCGTCTTGCTGATAAGTTGTTTCACACCCTCCGTTCATGCTCACATCAAGAGATACAGCACGTCATAAAAGAATGCTCAGACGCTGATGTTGATTTTACTGAAGCGAAGCATGATTACCTTCTTGAATACTTCGACTCCTTTTATCATCGCACCTCTAACCTGCCTTCTGGTCTTATCGTCAGACTTCTGATCAGCTATCAAAAAAGAGTCTCACATAAAGCAGTGCTATCGTTTTATCAGAACATTTTTTATAAGTCTCTTCTCGCTGATGAAGAACTAACAGAACTAAGTTCTTTGATCACATCTAATAAATAAAAGACTCACCTCTTCCTTTTGTCTGGAAAACAATATTTTTTAAATAAAAACTCCTATTAAACTTGATTTTAATCGGAATGTATTGTAATCCATTTTATATGGAAAGCAATAAGGAGTTATTAAAATGAAGAAAGACATAATTTATGATTTAAAGAGGTTGGGGCTACACAATGGAAAAGGCTTCATTTCAAAAGCAGCTCTTATTGAAGGTGATTTAGCTAAGGAGGTGTTAAAGCTTTTAGATAGGTTAGATAAAAGAATCATTGTTTCTGACTCAATAAAGCATGGGTTCAATCAGGTAAGGGCAGTATATAGATATTCAGGTTATATCAACCAAGCTCTCGCTGTGATGGTATTTAAAGCTTATGTTAATGAGCCAGCAGAGAACTTTTCATTCAATATATGTTGGAGAATATAGATAAGGAATTGATTATGGAAACGAACACAAGAGAAAAAGAGATTGAAACATGGGCAGAGTTCATTGCTCAGTTTCTTAAATCAGGTGGAAAACAGTATAAAAACAGAGGTATATAGATGAAGATAATAAACAGGGAATTAACAGACATAAGAATAAGAGCATGTCTAATCATTTTAATTTTATCCGCTATAAGTATTGTCGCACTGTATAACAGTAGCGAGGTTAGTGAAAATGATTTTTATGAAATGCTCATAGCAATGATAGCAACGAACTTTTTTAGCATCTTCATGCTTCTAAAGCCTCTACGTGAATCTAAAAGTAAAAAGAAATAACCATAAAAAGCCAAAAGCCCCTTACCAGGGGCTTGGTTTTCTCTGGTGTTAGCTAGTTCTTATTCTTTTATCTCAAAATCTTCAAGCTTAGCTCCGGTATCAAGCGCAGCAGCCAGATCTTTAGGCATACGACCGCGACCGCTCCATTGCTTCTTACCTTCAGCCGTATCGAACTCATACTTAGCTTTCGCTGGGCCACGCTTAACACCCTTACCGCCACGGCCTGAACCAGTGCCGTTAGACGCAGCAGAGGCGGCAGGAACGCTTTCGCCTTCCTCTGTGATGGTGATGCCCTCAATGCCTTCTTCAGCAAGCATAGCGCGCAGTCTATCGATCACTTCCTGCTTCTTAGCACGCTTAGCATCATCTTCCTTCTTCAGCTCTACAAGCTCTTCATGAACCTGGTTCATCTTGAGAAGGATTTCTTCGAAGACTTCGAACTCCATCTCACGCGCTTCTTTGCGAATGGTTCTGATGTTGTTTAGTGAAGCTAGACTCATTTTAAAACCCCTTTTAAAAGTTAACCTGCCAAATCTATCAGTTCCGATTAAAGTAAACAAGGTATACAGGAAGTTTAAGGAGTCATTCTAAAAGCCTAACTACACCGCTTATCGAATAACAGAATAAATATCTAAATAATTCACCGTTTAAATTTGATTTTAGCCGGAATATCCTTTAATTAATAATTAACATTTTAAATAAAGGAGAGTTAAATGAATAATTATATTTGGAGATTTAACGGTGCTAGATACGACATCTATGAAAGCGATATTAGTTTATGCGATGAAGTGATCTACACGTCAGTATATACCTCAGACTTATACAACTGGTTTCTCAAAAGCTATGAGTCTGAAGCGATCAAAGTCAGCTTTAGGTCATGGGTTGAGAAGTTAAGGACTGAAGTATATTTCGGTTTTGACAGAGTTATTGAGTTGATTGGTAGGAAAGAAGGGAGATTGATGAAGGCGAGTTATATAGATTTTAACGAGCTTAGTGATAGTGAGTTTATTATCATTGATGATAGTGAGTTTAAAGAAGCAATAGTAATAAATAACGAAGTGAATCTCAGTTATCTTTACCTGTGGGTAGATAACTACGATAGCGACAAATATATAAATAAACTTAGAAAAGAAGAGGCATAAAATGATATTAGAGCAAATAGTAATAAAAGACATTAAACTGGTTTTATCAAAAGCAAAAGGCGACGGAAGAGATAAGGCTTATCAGTATTACATCTATCTTGTTAATAAAGACGCAATAGTTTCAAGAGTGAGTAAGTTTGCGGTTGTTTTATGGGGAAGCTTCGTTTCATCTGAAGCTAAAGATGTTATCAAAATGAAAGAAGAAGAAGCAAGAAGCGTATTATTAGAAAAGGCAATATTATTAGAAGGGGTTTTATAATGAACAATGCTATACAGAGAAATATTTTACAGCAAGTTGAGTCGCAGGTTGACGGAAAAGATATTAAATACGTAGTTGAGCACGAGCACTTTAACTTTCCTGATGGTAAACATGCCGATTCACTTTACCTGAATAAAATTTATCGTGATGATAAAGCCTCGTTCAAATATGAGATAATAAACCTTCAAAGCTTTAACAACCTTCAAGATTATACAGAGTTCACTTCTGTAGCTAAAGATTTCTCTAACGAAGCGTTTGATCTGGCTGAAAAGGATATGAGCTATACACTTCAGCAGTCAAAGCAGAGAATGAATAGTATGAAGCGTTAAAGGAGGGTTTATGAAGAAGAACAAGGAGGGAGAATATTACTACTTCTACCCGTTTACAGCGGGTAGTATAAACCGTTCATCATCAGGTGAGATAACTTATGTAGTGGACGTTTTATCAAGAGATGACATAGTTTACTTTCAGGATGGTGCTTACCTCATTAAAGATAAAGCATTGAATGTTTTAAAATCAGCAGGACTGACAGGAGTAAAGGTTGATCATGCTAACGTTAAGTTCAGCGCAAAGCATAATATGAGATATAAGAAACAGACGCTACCTAAGTATTACAGGCTAATACCTCAATATCTTGATGGTGATGAGCTAAAAGAAATGTTCTTGGATGAGGCTCATAATCTGGTTATTAATAGAAGAATAAAAAATGTTATTGATAATCCGAAGTTAAGGCTTAAATGGGCTAAGTATGTTGAAGTTGATTACGATGATGTTGTTGACATTACACAGGAAGACGAAGAGCCGGTTTTTAAACCAGAAAATAAATCAGCTCTGAAACAGATTATTATTTTCGTTGTTGCTATAGGCTTAATAGCCGCATGGTTCTTTCATAGTAGATAACAAAGCCCCGGTAGGGGTTTTCTTTATACCTCCGCCTTTCATCTGATTATAATAAACAACCCCCGATTAAATTTGACTTTTATCGGGATGAATTGTAATTAATATATATAACATTAAAGGAGGTTTGAAATGAAAATTTTTAACATAGAATCAAAGTTAAATAGAAAGAGCGTATTTACTAAGCTGGCTGCCTTATTCGGGTTTGCTGCTTTATTTAATATAGCTCCTTACATTCTAATAAACTCATTGGCTACATTAGTTTTATTTTTCAATGCTACTAGCGCAATTAAAAATGATACTGCTGGTATATCCTTATTTTACCTGGACGTTGATAGCCTAAACTTGTTCTTGTTCTTGTTGTTCACAGCCTTATCAATGTCATGTTTTTTAATAGAGCTAAGAATGAATACACATAAATAAAAGGAGAGTTAACATGAATAGAGAATATTCAAATAGTATAGTTTACATGCTTAAAGACGAGAATAAGGGTCTTATCACAATAAGCCTGGCTGAATACCTTAAGCATAAATTTGGGATGGAAGGTGCTTGTGAAATCCATTTAAAATCTGGCTTTGTTATAGAACTCTATGATGGTTTCGTAGAGGCGCTTAAAGGTGGTTATGCTGGGTTATCTATATATGACCCTGTTAGCAAAGAACAAAAAAATGAAGATCCAAATTATATTTATGACATCTTAGACCTTAACGACTCCTATTCAAGCTTTGTCGTTGAACATGCTAAATCTTTCTATAACATATCCTCAGAAGAATACTATAGTAGAGTAGATGATTTTTACTTCGATCCTGATATCTATATTGAGAAACATGAGTCCGGTTATCTTTTTAACCTGAAGCCAAAAATAAAAGGGGATGATAAGTATGAGTTTGTGGAGTCTATGCTAAAAGGTAAATACGCCCTTCCTAAATGTATACCCGCACTTGGGCTTTTACAGGGGTGTTATGGCAAAGCTTATATAAATGACGCGAATTTCGATTGGGCTTATCTTAAAGATGTAAACGAAATGGAGTTAGAGTATTTGATAGATTTTCACGGAGGAATCGCTTAGTTATATATGCGCATCAAAGCCCCGGAAGGGGTTTTTCTTTATACCTCCGCCACTTATCTGATTATAGAAAATAACTTCCGATTAAATTTGATTTTTATCGGGCTATGATGTAATTAATATATATAAACAAAATAAGGAGAACCAATATGACAAACTTAAGCAATGAAGAATTTAGAGTTGTAAAAGAGGCTGGCTTCATTAATGAATGGAAAAAGCCGGGTAGTGATGAAGTTAGATTTTATATAAATACTAAGGAGATAATAAATCTTTGGTCAGAAGATAAAATTGAGTTAGGTTATTCTAAAAGGGAAAGGGGAGAGTTGGAATCACATAAATGGTGGTATGTTGAATCTAAAAAAGGTGGCTTTGTTTTAAAAACATCTATGAGTTATAACAACACAAAGCATAAATATATTTTTCCAACACTTTCAAGAGTATTAATGGAAGCGTCTAAAAGTGATCTTTCTGACTGATTATTAGAGATAAGCCCCGAAAGGGGTTTTCCTATACTGCTTCCCCCTTCCTACACCATCCCCATAACAGGCCAGTAAAAACCTCAGAATTCACATATCTCTTCATATACTATTATATTATAGTATGATATAGTTCATCTCATGTTGTGAGTCCTACCCGGTAGGAGTATAATCTGAACATCAACGAGAGGGATGATTGAAACATGGAATACTATGAGTTCGTTGAAACCTCGGTCTTTACGAGAGAGCTAAAGTCTCTTCTGTCAGATGACGAATATAAAGAGTTTCAGGCGTTCCTCATCGAGAACCCGGAAGCCGGTGATCTGATAGTGGGAACTGGCGGCTGTCGTAAGGTTCGATGGTCAAGACAGGGAACAGGTAAGAGTTCTGGTGTCCGAGCTATATATTACTTCTACAATTCGGTTGGAAGGCTATACATGCTTATCATCTATCCGAAAAGTGAGAAGGACAGTTTAACTGCAGCTGAGAAGGCTCAGCTTAAAGCCGTGATCGCTGGCTTCAAAGGCGAAGAGGAGTAAGACAATGCGTAAAGAGCTTTTCGATGATCTGATGGCCTCTGCTAAAGAGGCTGTAGAAATTCATCAGGGTAAGCGTGAACCAGCTCGCATCACCCGTTTCGAACTGCCTGACGTTAAAGCTATACGGGCAAGCACGCACATGAAGCAGGATGATTTTGCTTCTGTGATAGGTGTTAGCTCAGCGTTAGTTCAGGCATGGGAGCAGGGGCGTCGAAGCCCCTCAGGATCAGCGCTTAAAATACTGCGTGTGATTGAACGCAAGCCTGAGTTTGTTCAGGAGCTTCTACAGGCTTAAACGCTCTTAAAAGCCCCTTATGGGGCTTTGTATTATGCCTTGACCAGATAGTAGTCCCTCGCCCCTTCTACGAGCTGTGAGACCTGTATACCAGCACTACCTTCAGTCGCTTCCTCTACATCAGCATTGTTCACTTGAATGTTCACTATATCCAGCAAATGCCAGTGATCCTGATTATCCTGGATTGCGATTTTGTCGGCTTTAGTGATGCTCACTGAACCGTCAAGATTAAAGGAGTAGGCAGTGTATTTTCTAAGGCAACTTTTTAGGGTAAGTCTGTTTAACTTGCGCCGGAAGTCGATAACTCCATCTTGTTTGAAGGCTTCCCTAACATCGTCCTTCCTCAATACACCTTTTTCAAGCATATGATACACATCGAAGAGTTCATATGTGAATGTCATACCTCTGTATGTCATTTCAGCGTTTTCAATCTGTTCTGGTGTAAATGGAATAATCTGCCTTTGTTTTGGTTCTTTAAAACGCTGATGATTTACAATATAGACAGATTTATATTTTCTGTCTGCGTCTTGTTTTCTTCTACGTAGCTCTATTTTTGATATTTGTGCGCATTGTGAATCTGTAGACGTTCCGCCTAATCCCTTAACTTCTAAAATGAAATGTAATCCATCATATTCAAAGTTGAGATCTTCCTCAAAAAGTTCTCCAGCATCTTCATTTACGCTATCATCAGGGTTTATGATTTTTTCAAACCCAATATATTCCAAAAACCATTTAACAGAAGAAACCAGATTGTCGCCAGTTTCTATTAAAATATTTCTAAGCTTTATATTTTCTTCTTTATTATGTATCTCATCAAATTGTTCTTTTAAGTTTTTAATTGCTTCATCGTGCCTTTTATACTCATTCTCTATATCAACTATCTTATTTCTTTCTTCAATAGAGATGTAGGAAGGCTTGGACATCCATGAGAAGCTCCCATTGTTTGGGAAAAGGCTGGAAAAATCGGGGTGTTCTGGCAGAACCTTATCAAAGAGTTCAGCCAACAAATCTCCCTGATTTTTTATTTGAGGAAGGAAGATTATTATCTTATTCGCTTCGTCGCGATGAATCATTCCTATTACTTGCCCGGCATCATTACTTAAAAGTGGTGTATCTACGTTATCAATTGGGTAATCAAAAATAATTTCATAATGTGATTCTGATAAATATTTCGAGAGACAATTTTTTATATCTCGTTCTTCATTTCCTTTTACAACCTCAAGTCTCGAACCAGTTCTTGAACTTATACTTAAATAATCATAAAAACAATGGGTTGAAGCCTGAATTCTTGAGTTAGCTTGACCATTAATACATAGTTCATAACTTTCATCGTCATCGACACCGCAAAAAACAATGAGGCACTGCTTTCTGTTAGATGACTTTATATTGCTAACAGCAAAATGCATATCTAATGGAAGATAATTTATAGAACCTGGCGATTGGCTGTAATATACACCTAGATCACTATCGTCTGCTGGCCTGTGTTGACCATTTGGCACAGTATCAAAAACAATAATTTCAGCTTCATGCAAGTTTCCGGGGAAATCAAACGCATACGGATACTCAGCATGTGAATAAGAGCTGTGAGTGTTTTCTCTACCATTTAGCCAATAATGATGGGCATTAAATCCAATAGACTTGAGCTTTTTCTCTACTGTGATCTCAGTGTTAAGCAAATAGATAAGAGGTTTATTTTCCGGTTTCATTCTTTTAATCGATCCTTGCTTATAATCCTAATAAAATATCAAAAACAACACAAACAC
>NZ_MIPP01000040.1 GCF_002095385.1 Pantoea eucrina
CGCGGTGCGGGCTGCGGCCAGGGACGCATTAATGCGCTCCCTGCGACGGAATTCCCGCCCGGGGGCGCCGGTTGATGCGTATACTCTGGCTTTGGCCTGCCTGGAGAGAAGATGGATCGACTTGATTGTGACCGGATGTTTGTCGCTGTACTGGAGACGGGCAGCTTTGCCGCTGCGGCGATGCGCCTTGGCGCCAGCAGCGGGCAGGCGTCAAAGCTGGTGTCGCGGCTTGAGCAGTTGCTGGGCGTTCAGCTGCTCAAACGTACCACGCGGGCGCTCTCTCCGACCGATGCGGGCCGCGCTTACTATGAACGCATTAAAACGCTGCTGGATGCGTTTGATGCGCTGGATGACGCTATGCGCGAAAATGCCAGCCTGCCCTCTGGCCGGCTGCGTATCAGCGCGCCTGGCACCTTTGGAACGGCGGTACTGGCACCGGTGCTGGTCGCGTTTGCCCGTCACTATCCGCTAATCGAGCTGGACGTCAGCTTTTCCGATCGCGCTGTCAATATCGTGGATGAAGGGTTCGATCTGGCGGTGCGCATCGGCCACCTTGATGACAGCAGCCTGATCGCCCGGCGACTGGGTGACGTGCCGGTACATATTGCCGCATCGCCGGCCTACCTGCTCCAGCATGGCACGCCACAGCACTGGCGCGATCTCGCCCGACACCAGTGCATCAGCGACACCAACTTTCGCGATCCGTGGAACTGGCCTTTTGTCACGGCTGCAGGCGACAGCGCCACGGTACCCATCCGCGGCCGCCTCTGTTTTTCCAACACCGAAGCGTGCCTGCACGCTGCCGTCGCCGGGCTCGGTATCGCCCGCCTGCCCGGCTTTATCGCCACGCCCGCTCTGCTGCGTCAGGAGATTGTTACGCTGCTGGCGGAGTTTGCGCCGCCGCCCATGGGGCTGTTTGCACTTTACCCCTCTGCCCGTTTTCTGGCGCAGAAAACCCGGCTGCTGATCGACTTTCTGGCCAGCCACTTCCTCCATCAGCCGCCCGCCTGATTACTTCCATTTCGGAAAGAATGAAAGCCGTTTTGCCTGGATTATCATCAGGCCCGCGGCGCGCTACTCTCTGCGCCCTGATTACACAGGAGCAGCGTTATGTTAGTGAATGGCAAATGGAGTGAAGCCTGGCATCCGGTACAGGCCACCGATCGGCAGGGTGGATTTGTACGACAGACCTCGCAGTTTCGTCACTGGATCAGTGCTGATGGCACAACCGAATTTGCCGCAGAGCCGGATCGCTACCATCTCTACGTGGCGCTGATCTGCCCGTGGGCATCGCGTACGCTGATTGCGCGCAGCCTGAAAGGTCTGGAACAGGTGATTACTGTTTCCGTGGTTGAACCGCAGCTGGGCAGCGCCGGCTGGTGCTTTGGCGATTATCCGGGGGCGCAGCGCGACACGCTGAACCAGGCTGAGTATCTGCATGAGCTCTATACCCGCGCCGATGCCGCTTTTACCGGACGCGCCACCGTCCCGGTGCTGTGGGATAAAAAGACGCAGACTATCGTCAATAACGAGTCGGCCGATATTCTGCGCATGCTGAACAGCGGCTTTGGCGATCTGGCTGACGATCGCCTGGATCTCTATCCTGCCGATCTGCGCACGGAGATCGATGCGCTGAATGAAACGATCTACACCCGGTTAAATAATGGCGTTTATCGTACCGGCTTTGCCACTACCCAGGTAAGTTATCAGCAGGCTTTCAGCGACGTTTTTGCGCAGCTGGACGAGCTGGAAGCGCTGCTGAAAGATGGCCGTACCTTTGTGCTGGGCGAACGCCTGACTGAAACCGACATCCGGCTGTTTGTCACGCTGATTCGTTTTGACGCCGCCTACTATGGCCTGTTCAAATGCAACCTGCGTCGTCTGTGCGACTATCCGCTGCTGGATCGCTATCTGAAAAGCGTTCTGGCGGTCTCGGGCATACGACAGACGGTGAACATGGACCATATCAAACAGGGCTACTATTCGATTAACGCTCTGAACCCCAACGGCATCGTGCCCGCCGGGCCGGATATGGCAGCGTACGGTTTTTAAGGAGCAGGCATGGCAAAAGCACTGGTTATTTTTCTGCATGGCGTTGGCAGCAGCGGTGACGATCTGGCGGTGCTCGGTGAGCACTGGAGCGGGCTGCTGCCCGACGTGGCGTTTGCTTCCCCCGACGCGCCCTGGCCATTTGAGCATGCGATGGGCTATCAGTGGTTCAGCCTGACCGGCGTTACGCCGGAGAATCGTCCGGCGCGCGTGCGTGCGGCGCGCGATGCATTTGATGATACGCTGCAGCGCCTGATGGCGCAGCACGGCATGCCGGATGCCTGGGAAAACGTTATTCTGGTCGGCTTCTCGCAGGGATCGATCATGGCGCTGGATGCACTGGCTTCAGGACGCTACCCGCTGGCCGGCGTGGTGGCATTTTCCGGCCGGCTGGCATTCGACGAACCGCTAACCCCGCAGCCCTGCGCTTCCGCGCTGCTGATCCACGGCAAAGCGGATGAGGTGATCCCCTTCAGCGAAACAGCGTCCGCCGTCAGCCGGTTACAGGCGGCAGGCGTTAACGTAACGGCCGCTTTCGAAGCCACCACCGGCCACACCATCTCGCCGCAGGGCGCAAGAGAGGCGGTAACCTATATTGCGCAGTGCCTGCAGGATTAGCGCCAGCAGCGATTCAGCGCCTGCCAGGCGCGCCGTGCGCTCTCTGCCGCCGGCTGCGCTTTCAGCTGGTCATTGAATACTTCAATGCCAACCGGACCAGCATAACCGGCTCGCTGCAGGCGACTGACAAAGCTGGCCACATCAATAATGCCGTCGCCCGGCAGCAGCCGCTGGTGACGCGCATAGTCGCTCAGCGCCTGATTATTCTGCGGCGGCTGTTCAGCCATATCGCACAGCTGGACTTCATAGATACGGCTGGCCGGGATGCCCTCAAGGTGTGACGCGTCACCACCCAGCGCGCAGATATGAAACAGATCCACCACCAGGCCAACATTAGGCAGATCAAGACGCTGCAGGCGCTGCCAGGCAAGCGGCAGCGTATTGTCCACGCTACTCCACGCCATAGGCTCATACATGATGCGCATCTCATGGCGCGCCGCTTCCGCCGCCAGCCAGCGCAGATCGTCATCAATGCGTTCCGGGATGCAATCCTGTCGCGTGGTGGCAGGCGCCTGGATGGTGTCGCAGCCAATCGCACGCGCCAGCCGGATAAACTGCTGCAGCTCCTCACGCTTTTGCTGGCGCTCGCTGTCCGGCGCGCCGGTAAAATCGCGCAGCACCTGCAGATTAGTGAAACGGATCGCGGAGTGCGCTAAGTGCGCCGTCTCCATCTTTTCCACATCCTCGCGCCAGATTTCAGCCTGATCAAACCCTGCATCCTGCGCCGCGCGCAGCTTTGCTGCAGGCTCGCCCTGCAGCAGGACCAGATTAAGAAAAAGTGGATTGCCCGGCATGGTTACGCTCCTTTGCGTCTGAACAGAATCTTCCCTGACGGGTCGCTGACGGGTGCTCAGCCGAGCAGGTTAACCACTGCAAAGCCCGCAAAGGTCATCAGCAGCGAACCCACGACATGCACCAGCACGCTCGACATTGCCCACAGGTATTTACCTGATTGTAGCAGGCTGACAATTTCTGCTGAGAAGGTAGAAAACGTGGTCAGGCCGCCGCACAGACCGGTAACGATCAGCAGTTTCCATGCCGGATCGAGCTGTGGGTAACGCATAAACCACGCCAGAGCGGCGCCAATAATGAAACCGCCCGCCAGGTTGACGATCAGCGTGCCTGGCGGCAAATCAGGAAACAGCGCGTTAAAACGTAGCGAGATAAGCCAGCGCAGAGTGCAGCCAGCAGCTCCGCCGACGATTACGGCACACAGCGACTTCAGCATAATTTGATCTCCGGAATGAAGCGCGCATAACGGCAGCAGGAAACGAAAAACGCCTGACCCGCCGCCCTCTCCGCGCAGGGATAAGCGTATAGTCAGGCGTCATCAGCCGTCTGAAAACAGCGGCGGTTGGATCGGGTGGTACGCCATCACCCGTGCTGAGATAATACGCTATCGCCGGTAAACGATCACCCTGCCGGCAGCAGCGCCGGGTTACGGTCAGACCACCCGGTGACGCAGACGACCGATTTTTTCAATCTCCACTTCAATCTCATCACCCGGGAACATAAACAGCGGTGGCGTACGCTTTTTGCCGACGCCGCCGGGCGATCCGGTAATAATAACGTCTCCCGGCGAGAGTGGGCTAAACGCAGAGATATACTCAATAATTTTCGCCACCGGATGCACCATACTGGCCGTGGTGTCGTTCTGCACTTCGCGCTGGTTAAGCCAGGTTTTGATCGCCAGCTGCTGCGGATCGGGGATCTCATCAGCCGTGGTCATCCACGGGCCAAAGCCGCCGGTCTGCTGCCAGTTTTTTCCGGCGGTAAACCAGGTAAACTGCATATCGCGGACAGTGGCATCCATAAAGCAGCTATAGCCCGCTACATACGCCAGCGCGTCGCTTGCCGGCACCTGCGAGGCGGCTTTGCCGATAATCACAGCCAGCTCGCCCTCGTAGTCAAATTCTGCGGTAGTCGCAGGCTTCAGCAGCGGCTGTTCATGCGCCGCCAGTGAGTCAGCGAAACGGACAAACAGCGTGGGCGCCTCCAGCGTTTCCGCAAACTCTTTACGTTTGTCAGCATAGTTCATGCCGACGCAGAAAACTTTTCCCGGCTGCTCAATGACCGGCAGAAAACGAATGGCACTAAACGCATGATCCGCTGGCAGATGCTCAAATGCGGCCAGATCGCTGATACCGCCGCGCGCCAGCAGGGTTTTCAGATCGGAACAGGCGTCACCCAGGCGCAGCCCAAGATCAACAACACCCTCTTCCTGCACGATGCCATAGCTTTTGCGTGCACAATCAATCAGATAAAAACTGCAAAGCTGCATAACCGCCTCGTTATAATAAGAAATGGCGCGCAGCGTATCAAAAGCCAGCCAGAAATGCGGTATGACCTGCAAAGAAAGTGGTGAGGGTTTGTGTCAGTCTGCGTGCGGGAAAGGACAAAGATGAGAGGTGATAATCATCCTTCAATCCCTGAAGGCGATTATCGAGGGTAACTCTGGACGCTTAAGAAAGCGCGCCCGGCGGTACGTGTTTAAAGGTTGCGACATAGGCGCGAAACACATAACGGAAAAAAGCTTTCATGAAACACCTGACTCAAATATTGTTGAAAAATTACGCGCAAATTATAGCGGCAGCGCGTTTTTCATGCAATTTTATTTGAGCCAGATCACAAAATTAACGTTCAGCTCATCAATCCCAGATGCTCGATCAGAATCGTGCTGCCGATACAGATCAGAACCACGCCCCCCAGCACTTCTGCCCACTTGCCCAGCACCGGGCCGATAAAGCGTCCCACCAGCACACCGGTTGTCGCCATCAGCGTGGTTGCAGCACCAATGGTCAGCGCGGTGAACAGAATATTAACCTGCAGGAAAGCGAGACCGACGCCGACGGCCAGCGCATCAAGGCTGGTGGCAACCGCCGTCAGCGCCAGCACCATAAAGCCGTGCTGCTGCGGCGCTTCGCAGGGCTCATCTGCTGTCTGGCGGAAACCTTCCATAATCATACGGCCGCCCAGTACGCTAAGCAGACCAAAGGCTACCCAGTGATCCCACGCCATAATGTAGTGACTGGCCGCCAGGCCGATTGCCCAGCCGATCAGCGGCGTCAGCATTTCGATGGCACCAAAAATCAGGCCAGTGCGTAAGGCTTCTTTTATTCCCGGACGGTGCAACGACGCACCTTTACCCAGTGCAGCGGCAAAGGCGTCCATTGACATGCCAAAAGCCAGGATCAGGGTTGCGATGAATGTCATGGGTTTTTAGCCAGTTAGCGAACAAATGCGTAAATCCTCTGCTTTGTTCGTATTAATAAGTCAGTCATAAAAAAGTGCGCGCAGTCTAGCATGCAAATACCCCAAAAAAAAGACAACAAAATCAGGGGTTTAAGTATAGCAAAGGCTATAACTCTTAACTGCCGCTATTTTTAACGCTAAGTTGATGGAATCGCAGAAATTTCCTGGCGTCATCTGATTCACAGATTGCACTGCCCGTCCCTTTTATGCGCTAATGCACGCGCAATATTGACAGGAAAAGAGCGATGAAAAACCCTTTCGAAACACTGATTATTCCAAGCGGGATCCTGCTGCTGGGCTTTCTTTCGGCGCTTCTGCTGCCCGCCCCCTCTTTTGGTCTGATATGGGCGCAGCGACTGCAGCAGAGCTTACACCTCCAGGATCTCAACCAGCTCTATACGCTGGTATTTTGCCTGTGGTTTTTGCTGCTTGGCACGCTGGAGTTTTTTGTTATCCGTTTTATCTGGCGTCGCTGGTTTCAGATGCGCTGACCCCTCTCTCAAACGCTTCGCCCGTTAAAATCAGAATCACAGAAATGTAACACTATTTTTACACAAACGGGCGACATATCACGCAACAAAAAATCCCCGTTTCCAGCTCACCATAAATATTTCTTATTATTCAGAATGTTATTTTGTGATACCTGTCACTGTTCAACTTTCAACCTCTGCGACCTCGTCACAATTACATAACATTGATATCTGCATAACCTGCTGATTAGCGGATAAAAATATCTTATAAGCTGCCGCTCAGGCTGATTAATTCTTATGCTGAATCATTTCGGCATTTAAAAAATAAACAAACGTTTAATTCCAATACGAGAATGTTATATTCAGAAGCATATGCATAACGTGTAGTTAACCGTTATCGCCCCATTGGCTTAACCTGAGTCTTAACCCTTTGAGATAGCGCAGCGCGCGTAAGCCGCGCGGCTATTTTGCCTGCCAACCTGTTGAGCTTCAGGTCAACAGAAGAGGAGATGTCGCCTCATGAGCAACACTGCGGTAAACCTGGCGCTGAGCAGCGCTGCAATGGATGGTGCAAAACGTCAGGAACGGAAAGAAGTTGATGTCCTGCTGATTGGCGCAGGCGTGATGAGCGCTACGCTCGGCACCTGGCTGCAGGAGCTGGAGCCAGACTGGTCCATTGAAATGGTTGAGCGTCTGAATGACGTCGCAGTGGAGTCCTCTAACGGCTGGAATAATGCCGGTACCGGTCACGCCGCGCTGGCAGAGCTTAACTACACGCCGCAAAAGGCGGATGGCTCGATCGACATCGCTAAAGCGGTGACCATCAACGAATCTTTCCAGATGTCGCGTCAGTTCTGGGCGTATCACGTGCAGAAAGGCAACCTGCAGGATCCCAAAAGCTTTATCCATACCACGCCACACATGAGTTTTGTCTGGGGTGACGCTAACGTCGACTTCCTGCACAAGCGTTTCCAGGCGCTGCAGAAAAGCACGCTGTTCCGCGGTATGCACTATTCCGAAGATCGCGAGCAGATTGCGCAGTGGATCCCGCTGGTGATGAAAGGACGCGATCCGCAGCAGAAGGTAGCCGCCACCTGGACTGATATGGGTACAGACGTCAACTTTGGTGAAGTGACGCGTCAGCTGATCGCCGCCCTGGAGAAAAAAACGCATTTCCGCCTGCGTATGCGGCAGGAAGTGCGTGACCTGGTGCGCCTGAACGATGGCCGCTGGCAGGTTACGTTGATGAACCTGGATACCAGTGAACAGCGCACCCTGATTACCCGCCAGCTGTTTATCGGTGCCGGCGGTGCGGCGCTGCCGCTGCTGCAGAAGTCAGGCATTCCTGAGGTTAAAGGTTACGCCGGCTTCCCGGTAGGCGGCTCTTTCCTTGTCACTGAAAATCCGGATGTGGTCGCGCAGCATATGGCCAAGGTCTACGGCAAAGCCAGCGTCGGCGCACCGCCTATGTCAGTGCCGCACGTTGATACGCGCGTGCTGGATGGCAAACAGGTGCTGCTGTTTGGCCCGTTCGCCACCTTCTCCACTAAGTTCCTGAAACAGGGTTCGCTGCTGGATATGTTTGGCGCGATGAACACCAGCAACCTGCTGCCGATGATGCAGGTCGGCCTGAAGAGTTTTGACCTGGTGAAATATCTGGTTGATCAGGTGCTGCAGAGCGATGCCGATCGCATGGAGGCGCTGCGTGCCTATGTGCCGCAGGCGAAACAGGAAGACTGGCGCCTGGTCACGGCGGGCCAGCGCGTGCAGATTATTAAAAATGATGAGCTGGAAGGCGGCGTGCTGCGCCTCGGCACTGAAGTGGTGACGTCTGCTGATGGCTCTATTTCTGCGCTGCTGGGCGCCTCACCAGGCGCATCGACCGCGCCACCGATTATGCTGGAGCTGATGGCTAAAGCTTTCCCTGAGCAGATGCGCTCACCGGAGTGGCAGACTAAAATCCGGGCCGTTATTCCGTCCTGGGGCCGCAAGCTCAATGGTGACGTGGCGCTGACCGAGAAAGTACTGGCCGATACCAGTCGCATACTGCAGCTGGAATATGAGCCGGTGATCACCTCGCATGCGGCAAACGACGAAGCGCGGATCACCGCTCACGTGGTCGGCAAATAGCTGACTGCTCAGGTGCGCCGCCCGGCGCACCTGCTCTATATTGCGCTCAGCGCGTCATACCCCATCCAGCCGGTCGTTGCCAGCAGCGATAGCGCCATCAGCGTGTTAAACAGGCGCCGCTTCCAGTGCGTCTGCAGGTACGTCCGCAGCCGATCGCCCAGCGCTGCCCAGAGCAGAATGCAGGGCAGATTGAGCGCGGCAAAACCGGTCAGCACCAGCCAGACGTTGCTGCTGCTGGCGTAAAGCAGCGCAACGTTGGTCACCATCAGCCAGGCCTTGGGATTAACCGCCTGAAAAGCCATGCCGCCCAGCAGCGTCATCGGACGCGGACGGACGCTGGCCTGCGGCGCACCGGCGCGAAAAATTTTCCATGACAGCCACAGCAGATAGCCGCAGCCCGCCAGCGTCAGCGGCAGGCGCACGGCTGCCATCCACGTCAGCAGCAGCTCCAGCGCCACGCTTGCCAGCAGCATCTGCAGCGCGCAGCCGAGTAGTATACCGCCCAGCACTGGCAGCGTGCGACGAAAGCCGAAATTGACCCCTGATGTGGCCAGCAGCAGATTGTTCGGGCCGGGCGTAATAGACATGATGGTGACATAACTGAAAAAGGCGGGATCGAGCATAGACGTTCTCCGGACTGAATAAGCTGACTCCATCGTAATGCCGCCGCCGCAATGGCAACAGAGACAGCAATTCAGTATTGTAATGGGTACAGTCATACTTTCTCTGCTTTGTACCTGTCACTTCCGGAGGCCATTGTGTCCCTCGCCTTTACTGACGATCAACCGCGCTACCAGCAGCTGGCAGCAAAATTTGCCGACGCTATTCATCAGGGTTCGCTGCGGCCGGGCGCCCGCCTGCCCGCCATCCGGCGAGTGGCGCAGTCGCATCAGCTCAGCGTAAATACCGTGCTCAGCGCCTGGCAACTGCTGGAGGATCGCGGCCTGATTGAGGCGCGGCCGCAGTCAGGTTATTACGTTCGCGGCGTATTGCCTGCCGTTACGCTGCAGCCGCAGCCGCCCACCGCAGAGAGTGGCGATCCGGATGCACAGAAGCTGGCGCTGATTGAACAGGTTTTTGCCGCGCAGAATAATCCCGACTACACCAATATTTCGCTGGCCTGTCCGCAGGACAGTGAGCTTTTTCCTTCAGCGAAGCTGGGCCGTATCACCGCCGCGCTGATCCGGCGCCAGGGCGACATTATCGGTCGTTATGCGCTGCCTCCCGGCAGCGAGCGGCTGCGCGAGGAGATCGCCCGGCGCAGCGTGCATACCGGACTGAACCTTACCGCTCAGGCGATTACCCTGACCCACGGCTGCATGGAGGCGCTGCAGCTGGCGCTGCGCGCTGTCACGCAGCCCGGCGACTGTATCGGACTGGAATCCCCCACCTATTTTTTCCTGTTTCCGCTGCTCGTCTCGCTCGGACTGAAAGCGCTGGAGATCCCCACCGATCCGCAGCGCGGTCTTTCGCTGGACGCGCTGGAGATGCTGCTGCAGGAGCAGCGCATTCAGGCGCTGATCGCTATGCCGGGCGCGCAAAACCCGCTGGGCTACGTGATGCCGCTGGAGAACAAAAAACGGCTCGCTGCGCTGATGAATCACTATCGCATTCCGCTGATTGAAGACGGGCTCTACGATGAATTGCAGTTTGACTGGCCGCTGTCACCGCCGGTTAAGGCGTTCGATCGCGATGGCTGGGTGATTTACTGCACCAGCTTTACCAAAACCGTGGCGCCTGATTTTCGTATCGGCTGGACCGCCGCGGGCCGGTTTCATGCCAGCATTGCGCGGCTGAAAGCGGTCTCGTCGATGACTGAATCGCGGCTGCTGAGCGAGACGCTGGCAGAGTTCCTCGCCAGCGGGGGGTACGATCATCACTTGCGCTCGCTGCGCCGGCGCTATGCGGCAAATCTGGATGCGGCGCGGGGCATTCTGGCGCGCCATTTTCCGCAGGGAACACGCGCCACGCTGCCGCGCGGTGGCTTTGTCTTCTGGGTCGAGCTGCCGGGTAAGATTGATACCGTGCTGCTGTTTAATCGTCTGCTGCAGGAGCAGATCTGCGTCACGCCAGGCGCGCTCTACACGCTGAGCGAACGCTACCGGCATGCGCTGCGCCTCTCCTGCTGTTATCCGTTCGACGCGCGTTACACCCGTGCCTTAGCGCGCACGGGTGCTCTGGCGTGCGAGATGAGCGGCATTGCCCCTGCTGCGTCTTAAGGCGTGCCGTTGCGTCCCCAGGTGGTAAATCCGGTGCGCTCGGTCAGCCGCTCATAGTAGGTCTGTATTGCCGGAAAATCGGGGTGATCCAGCGGCGTTTCAAACCAGCGGTTTACGGCCAGTCCAATGGGAATATCCGCCAGGCTGAAGTGACGCCCGGCCACATAGCGGCCCGATTTTTCCAGCTGCTGATTAAGTATCCCCATGGTGTGCGTCCAGCCTTTCACCGCTGCTGCGAGCAGACGGGGATCCTGATGCGCTGGTGAATTTCGTACCAGCGACATAAAGGCGTAGCGCCAGGAGGTGTTAAGCTCGGTAGCCTGCCAGTCGATCCACTGATCCACCGGCGCGCGTAAGCGCGGCTCCTCCGGATAGAGCCATGCACCACCGTAGCTGTTGGCCAGGTAGCGCAGAATAGCGTTGGATTCCCATATCACCAGCCCGTCGTCGATGATGACCGGCACCAGGGCGTTGGGGTTCAGCGCCATAAACTGCGGTGCATGCAGCGACAGACCCTCGTCGCCCCAGGCTTCATGCTTATAGGTGATATTCAGCTCAGCGCAGAGCCACAGCACCTTGCGCACGTTGATTGACGTTTTACGGCCTAAAATTTTTAACATCGCGGACTCCGCCTGCAGAATTATTAATCTATTCATAGCCCTGTTAGCGCGCTTTTACCATGCGCAGGGTATCATTCCACATATTGGCTGACAGAAAAGGAATTGTTATGAGAGTGGCGTTTAAACAGGTGGATGTCTTTACCACAACGGCATTTCGGGGAAATCCGCTGGCCGTGATTATGGATGCAGCGGGATTAGCTGACGAGCAGATGGCAGCGATTGCGCGCTGGACCAATCTGTCAGAGACCACGTTTGTGCTGCCGCCAGAGAGCAGCGCGGCGGACTATCGCATCCGCATTTTTACCCCTTCAGGTGAGCTGCCGTTTGCCGGTCACCCGACGCTGGGTACAGCCCATGCGCTGCTGGAAGCGGGCTGGCCGCGGAAAAACGCTGGCTGTATTGTTCAGGAGTGCGGCGTCGGACTGGTTGAGGTGCGTATCGCCGCCGATGGCGCGCTGGCATTCGCTGCCCCCGCGGCAACCCTGACGCCGTTCAGCGATGCGCTGATGAGCCGCGCGCTTAACAGCGAGGCCTTTGATCTGACGCAGTCGCCTGCCGTAGCGGATATGGGTATTCGCTGGCTGCTGATCCCGCTCAGCAGCGCGCAGGCGGTCGTCGACGTCACGGCTTCCGTGGCCGATCTGCAGCAGCTGCAGCAGCGGGCGGGCGTCAGCGGCGTGCTGATTTTCGGCGCGCTGCCGCCGGGGGAACCGGAGCAGTATGAGGTCCGCGCGCTGTTTGTGGAGAATGGCAGCCTGACTGAAGATCCGGTCACCGGCAGCGCCAACGCCTGTCTGGCTCGCTACCTGGCGGCCCAGGGCCAGACGCGCAGCTACCGGGCGCGCCAGGGCAGCGCGATCCAGCGCAACGGCCGTATTGACGTTACCTATACGGAAGAGGCGATCTGGATCGGCGGCCAGACGGTAACGGTTATCGACGGTACCATCACGCTCTGACGCGCCGCTCTTACGTCAGCAGGCGATCACAATGCCTGACCGCCCGATGCTTCAATGCGCTGGGCGGTGATCCAGCCGCTCTCCTCGCTCAGCAGCATGCAGATAGCGTTCCCGATGTCGTCCGGCAGCCCGACCCGCCCCAGCGCGGTGACGGACGCAATCTGCGCGTTAAGTTCACGCGTATCGCGCACCCGTCCGCCGCCAAAGTCAGTCTCAATGGCGCCCGGTGCCAGAATATTGACGCGAATGCGGCGCGCGCCCAGCTCCTTCGCCTGATAGCGCGTCAGCACCTCCATGGCGCCTTTCATTGCGGCATAGGTTCCGGAGCCAGGCTGCGTGATACGGGTCAGCCCGCTGGAGATATTCAGAATACGGCCGTCGTCGTTCAGCAGCGGCAGCAGCGCCTGGGTCAGAAAAAACGGGCCTTTCAGGTGCACATTGACCAGCGCATCAAACTCCGCCTCAGTGGTATCGGTCAGCAGTTGATAGTGACCATGACCGGCGTTATTCACCAGAAAATCGAACCGGTCGCGCTGCCAGACGCGCTGCAGCGTCTGCGTAAGCTGTTGTGCAAAGGCAGCGAACTGGCTGCTGTCGCCAACGTCCAGCGGCAGCGCAGCCGCCTGCACGCCCAGCGCTTCGATCTCCTCTGCCACTTTCTGCGCTTCATCAGCGTGACTTCGGTAAGTAAACACAATATGCGTGCCGCGTGCGGCCAGTTTCAGGGCTGCATTACGTCCCAGGCCGCGGTTTCCGCCGGTAATCAGCGCTATTTTGTGACTCATAACTCTCTCCTGCTGAAAAAGTGAACTCCTGATAAAGATATTCAAACCAAAGTGATCTATAAACGCAGATAACTGCGCAGCACTGTTTCAATAACAACAACAATCGGTGAACAACATGGATAAAATTCACGCAATGCAGGTTTTTGTACGGGTCGCGGAGATGGGCAGTTTTACCAAGGCTGCTGAAAGTCTGGGTTTACCAAAAGGCAGCGTGTCGCGTCAGCTGCAGGCGCTGGAGAACCAGATGGGCACGCGCCTGCTGCATCGCACCACCCGGCGCGTGCACCTCACCCAGGATGGACTGGTCTATTACGATCGCTGCCTCGATCTGTTGTCGATGATGGAGGATATGGACAGTCTGTTTCAGCATGACCCGGCGACGCTGAGCGGCAAGCTGCGGGTCGATATGTCGGTGGCGATGGCCACCAGCTTTATTCTGCCGCGCCTGCCGGAGTTTCTGCAGCACTATCCCGGCGTTGAGATTGAGCTGAGCAGCAGCGATCGCCAGGTGGATGTGATTCGGGAGGGATTTGACTGCGTGGTGCGCGTGGGCGAGCTGAAAGATTCCGGTCTGATTGCGCGAAAAATTGGCACCTATGCCTTGATCAACTGCGCCAGTCCCGACTACCTTTCCCGCTTTGGCCGTCCGATACGGCTGGAGGAGCTGTCGCAGCACGCCATGGTGCACTATACCCAGCAGCTGGGTCAGCCTGCGCCGGGATTTGAATATTTCGATGGCCGCCAGTGTCACTATGTGCAGACCGGCGGCGTGGTGACGGTAAACAGTACTGAAACCTACCGTGCCGCCTGCCTCGCCGGGCTGGGGATTATTCAGGTGCCGGCAATGGGCGTTCAGCCGCTGCTGGAGTCGGGTCAGCTGGTGGAAGTGCTGCACGCTTTTCCGGCAAAACCGATGCCGATTACGCTGCTCTATCCGCACCGCCGCAACGTGGCGCGCCGCGTGCGGGTGTTTATGGAGTGGCTGAGTCAGGTGCTGCAGGAGTATGTCACCTGACACATCCGCCGCCGCCGTTATTTACGGTATATAATTTCAGTTTCGCAGTGAACAGGATGCCTATCGTCTATGACAGACAAAACAACCCAGCAGTCAGCCGCCGATCCAAAGCCGCTGATCGATATCCACACCGGTAACAAAACCGTGGATGGCTCAATTCGTCGCGTGTCGCGCTTCGCCACGTGGTTTCAGTCTATTCCGGCCGTCGCGCACTTTATCCGGGCGCTGGATCGCTTTAATGACCGGCTGGGCAGCCAGTTTGGCGCGGCGATCACCTACTTCTCCTTTTTATCGCTGATCCCGATTCTGATGGTGTCGTTTGCCGCCGTGGGGTTTGTGCTGGCCTCTAATCAGGATCTGCTGTCAGAGCTGATTAACAAAATTGTCAGCAGCATCAGCGATCCTACGCTCGCCACCACGTTAAAAAATACCGTGAACACTGCGATTCAGCAGCGCGCTACCGTGGGTCTGACCGGTCTGCTGCTGGCACTCTATTCCGGTATCAACTGGATGGGCAACCTGCGCGAAGCGGTTCGCGCGCAGTCGCGCGATGTCTGGGAGCGAACGCCGGATGATAAAGAGGTGTTCTGGAAAAAATATCTGCGCGATCTCTTCTCACTCCTGGGGCTGATGCTGGCGCTGGTGATCACCCTTTCGCTGACGTCGATTGCCGGTGCGGCTCAGGCAGCGATCGTCAGCGCGCTGGGGCTGGATGGCATCGACTGGCTGCGTCCGGTAATGACAATTATTGCCCTCTCCATCTCCGTGCTGGCGAACTATCTGCTGTTCCTGTGGATTTTCTGGATCCTGCCGCGCCATAAGCCGCGTAAAAGAGCGCTGCTGCGCGGTACGCTGCTGGCAGCTATCGGCTTTGAGGTGATTAAATTTGTTATGACGCTGACGCTGCCGAAGCTGGCGACCTCTCCTTCAGGCGCTGCCTTTGGTTCAGTACTCGGCCTGATGGCATTTTTCTACTTCTTTGCCCGCCTGACGCTGTTTTGCGCCGCGTGGATCGCCACGGCGAAATATAAAGGTGATACGGAGATGCCGCAGCCGCGCCAGCCCTCCTGACAACGGGCACAGGGCAACCCCCTGAACAGTAAAACCTGTTTCCTGCTGGTGAATTTTAGCGCTCCCGCCAGCAGGAAACGCCAGCCAGTCACTTTTATTTAGCGGTTTAGCAGCGATTCACGCCAGAAAAACGTTTCCTGCCGCTGCCATTCGCCACCATTCCGGTTAACTCAGACATTATCCTCTTTTTCGCCGAAAATCGTCGTTTTGCGACGCTTTTTGCTCATTGAATGCCGCATACCAGGTGCGTAATATTTCTGGTTTACATTTACAATTAAGAAACATTTATGCAAGCCTCCATCACAGAAACACCTGACGCGCTGCACGACGAAGCGCCGGTCAATTCACGCGGTAAAGTTGTCGTAGCTTCTCTGGTCGGTACGGCTATCGAGTTCTTCGATTTCTATATTTACGCCACCGCAGCGGTTATCGTCTTTCCGCATATTTTCTTTCCTCAGGGGGACGCCACGGTTGCGACGCTGCAGTCGCTGGCAACCTTTGCCATCGCCTTTGTCGCGCGGCCAATCGGCTCAGCGGTGTTTGGCCACTTTGGCGACCGCGTTGGTCGTAAAGCGACGCTGGTCGCTTCACTGCTGACGATGGGCGTCTCAACGGTGCTGATCGGCCTGCTGCCTGGCTATGAAACTATTGGCGTTGCCGCGCCACTGCTGCTGGCGCTGGCGCGCTTCGGTCAGGGGCTGGGACTGGGCGGCGAATGGGGCGGTGCCGCGCTGCTGGCAACCGAGAATGCGCCGGCGAAAAAGCGCGCGCTGTATGGATCGTTCCCCCAACTGGGCGCGCCGATTGGCTTTTTCTTTGCCAATGGTACGTTCCTGCTGCTCTCCTGGCTGCTGACCGACGAGCAGTTTATGCAGTGGGGCTGGCGCGTGCCGTTTATCCTTTCTGCAGTACTGGTGCTGATCGGCCTCTACGTGCGCGTCTCGCTGCATGAGAGTCCGGTTTTTGCCAAAGTGCAGAAGGAGCAGAAGCAGGTGCGTATGCCTATTGGCACGCTGCTGAGCAAACATATGACGGCGACCATACTCGGCACCTTTATCATGCTGGCTACCTACACGCTGTTCTATATCATGACCGTCTATTCGATGAGCTACGGCACCGCCCCGGCGCCGGTCGGACTGGGCTACTCGCGCAACAGTTTCCTGTGGATGCTGATGGTGGCGGTAATCGGATTTGGCGTGATGGTGCCCATTGCCGGTCTGCTGGCCGATCGTTTTGGTCGCCGCAGAACGATGATCACTATTACGCTGATGATTATCGCTTTTGCGCTGATGTTTCCGCTGCTGCTCGGCTCCGGCTCGCAGATTCTGGTGATGGGCTTTCTGCTGCTGGGCCTGAGCATTATGGGCCTGACGTTTGGCCCGATGGGTGCGCTGCTGCCGGAGCTGTTCCCGACCGAAGTGCGCTATACCGGTGCCTCTTTCTCTTATAATTTGTCATCCATTCTGGGAGCGTCCGTAGCACCCTATATCGCCACCTGGCTCAATGCAAACTATGGCCTGCAGGCAGTGGGTTTCTATCTTGCCGCCATGGCGGTGCTGACGCTGATTGCCCTGATCGCCTGTAAAGAGACGCGGCACCAGACGCTGTATGATGCGGCGTAAACGCGTATCCTGATGCAGCATAAAAACCCGGCCAGTCCGGGTTTTTTATTGCGTAATGCCGCGGGACGGTGCGGCGCGGGGTATATCGTACAGGGGCCGCATTTATGCGGCCCTTTGTACCAGGCCGCCATTAATGGCGCCCCTACAGGATATATCTCGTAGGGGCCGCATTTATGCGGCCCGTTGTGCCGGGACGATGCGGCGTTGTGCCAGAGCGCCATTAATGGCGCCCCTACGGGAGGTGTGGCGCAATAAAAAACCCCGGCAGGCCGGGGTTTGATAAGGCTGAAAATTGTCGGTGGGAACTTAGCCAGCTACCGCGATACGTTTCATATCGGTCATGTAGCCACGCAGCTTGCGACCAACGGTTTCAATCGGATGCTGACGAATCGCTTCGTTAACGTCGCGCAGCTGTGCGTTATCAACCTGAGTGCCTTCTGTCGCTTTGCCCAGATCGCCCGGCTGCAGCGTGGTCATAAACTCCTCCAGCAGCGGTACAGCGGCGAATGAGAACAGGTAGTTGCCATACTCAGCGGTATCGGAGATCACCACGTTCATCTCATACAGGCGCTTACGTGCGATGGTGTTAGCAATCAGCGGCAGCTCATGCAGCGACTCATAGTATGCAGACTCTTCAATGATGCCGGCATCTACCATGGTTTCAAACGCCAGCTCAACGCCCGCTTTTACCATCGCGACCATCACCACGCCTTTGTCGTAGTACTCCTGCTCTTCGATTTTGCCCTCAAACTGTGGCGCATTTTCAAACGCCGTTTTACCGGTCTCTTCACGCCAGGTCAGCAGGTTTTTATCATCGTTCGCCCAGTCAGCCATCATACCGGAGGAGAATTCACCCGAGATGATATCATCCATATGCTTCTGGAACAGCGGAGCCATGATCGTTTTCAGCTGCTCAGAAAGCGCATACGCACGGATTTTTGCCGGATTAGACAGGCGATCCATCATCAGCGTAATACCGCCAAACTTCAGTGATTCAGTGATGGTTTCCCAGCCAAACTGGATCAGTTTTTCGGTATAGGCGACATCGTGCCCTTCAGCCACCAGCTTGTCGAAGCAGAGCAGCGAACCCGCCTGCAGCATGCCGCACAGAATGGTCTGCTCACCCATCAGATCCGATTTTACTTCCGCCACAAAGGAGGACTCCAGCACGCCTGCGCGGTCACCGCCGGTAGCCGCAGCCCAGGCTTTCGCGATAGCCATACCTTCGCCTTTCGGATCGTTTTCCGGGTGTACGGCAATAAGCGTCGGAACACCAAAACCACGTTTATACTCTTCACGCACTTCTGTACCCGGGCACTTCGGTGCCACCATCACCACGGTGATGTCTTTGCGGATGGTTTCGCCCACTTCAACAATGTTAAAGCCGTGCGAGTAGCCCAGCGCAGCGCCATCTTTCATCAGGGGCTGAACCGCCTTCACAACAGAGGAGTGCTGTTTGTCTGGCGTCAGGTTAACCACCAGATCCGCCTGTGGGATCAGCTCTTCATAGGTACCGACTTTAAAACCGTTTTCTGTTGCTTTGCGGAACGAGGCGCGCTTTTCTGCAATCGCTTCTGCACGCAGCGCATAGGCTACATCCAGCCCGGAGTCGCGCATATTGAGCCCCTGGTTCAGGCCCTGTGCGCCGCAGCCCACGATCACTACTTTTTTACCTTTCAGGAAGCTGGCGCCATCGGCGAACTCATCGCGCGCCATAAAGCGACATTTGCCCAGCTGCGCTAACTGATTGCGCAGGTTTAATGTGTTGAAGTAGTTAGCCATGGGGTACTCCGCATCAATGTTGTGTTTGCATTATTGTCTGATAGCGGCGCCTGTTTCAGCGCTGCGAATGACCCCATCATATGACAGGAAATCCATTGCTTAAATTGATATATTAACAACGTTACGTTGCAATTTTTGCAATACGAAATGTCAGGAGATCCCGGATGGATTTACGCGATTTAAAACTCTTTCTGCATCTGGCAGAAAGCTGCCATTTTGGCCGTACGGCACGCGCCATGCACGTCAGCCCCTCTACGCTGTCGCGCCAGATCCAGCGGCTGGAAGAGGATGTCGGCCATGCGCTGTTTCTGCGTGATAACCGCACCGTGACGCTGACGGAAGCGGGTGAGCGGCTGCGCCAGTTTGCCCAGCAGACACTGCTGCAGTATCAGCAGCTGCGTCACGTCATGGATCTCAACGGCCCCTCGCTAAGCGGTGAGCTGCGTCTGTTCTGCTCGGTGACTGCCGCTTACAGCCATCTGCCGCCGATTCTCGATCGCTTTCGCGCTGAACATCCGCAGGTGGAGATCAAGCTCACGACCGGCGACGCGGCGGACGCCATTGAGATGGTGCAGTCTGGCGAGGCGGATCTGGCCATCGCCGGCCGGCCGGAGTCGCTGCCCGCCAGCATCGGCTTTACACCGCTGGGGCTGATCCCGCTGGTGCTGATTGCACCCGCGCTGCCCTGCCCGGTACGCAGTCAGGCCACGCAGACGGAGCCCGACTGGTCGCAGATCCCGTTTATTATTCCGGATCAGGGACCGGCGCGGCGCGGCATCGATCTCTGGTTCCGGCGCTATCGTCTCGCTAATCCGCAGATCTACGCTACGGTGGCGGGCCATGAGGCGATTATCTCTATGGTGGCGCTGGGCTGCGGAATTGCGCTGGTGCCGGATGTGGTGCTGGAGAACAGCCCTGAGCCGGTGCGAAACCGGGTGATGACGCTGGAGAACGTGGAGTCAGTGGCGCCGCTGCAGCTGGGCGTTTGCGTACAAAAAAAGCGGCTCGGGGAGCCGCTGATTCATGCATTCTGGCATCTGCTCTGATTACTGGCCGGCGAGAAAGAAACGGAACGCCGGATTATTCGCCTCATCGTGCCACTCGTAACCCAGTGCCGTCAGGTGAGTTTCAAAATCGGGTTCTTTATCATTCACTTCAAATGCCGCCAGCACGCGACCAAAATCGGTGCCGTGGCTGCGGTAGTGGAACAGTGAGATATTCCAGTGCGCGCCCAGCGTCTGCAGAAACTTCAGCAGCGCGCCCGGCGCCTCCGGGAACTCAAAGCTGAACAGCCGCTCGCGCAGCGGTTTTGACGGACGCCCGCCGACCATATAACGCACATGCAGCTTGGCCATCTCATCATCAGAGAGATCCACCACCTGGTAGCCCCCTTCAGTAAGCTGACTGATGATCTCGCCGCGCTCTTCAAGGCCGCGCGTCAGACGCACGCCGACAAAGATGCAGGCGCTGTCCGCATCCGCATAGCGGTAGTTGAACTCCGTGACCGATCGGCCGCCCAGCGTCTGACAGAACGTCAGAAAGCTGCCCTGCTGCTCAGGAATGGTCACCGCCAGCAGCGCTTCCCGCTGCTCTCCCAGCTCGCAGCGTTCGGAAACATAGCGCAGGCCGTGGAAGTTGACGTTGGCGCCCGACAGCACGTGTGCCAGGCGCTCGCCTTTGATGTCGTGCTGCTGGATATACTTTTTCATTCCCGCCAGCGCCAGCGCACCTGAGGGTTCCGCCACGGCCCGCACATCCTCAAACAGATCTTTCATCGCCGCACAGATGGCATCGCTGTCAACGGTGATGATGTCGTCGAGATACTCCTGGCAGAGCCGGAAAGTTTCGCTGCCGATACGTTTCACCGCCACGCCCTCGGCAAACAGCCCGACGCGCGGCAGATCCACCGGCTCGCCCGCCGTCAGCGCAGCTTTCAGGCAGGCGGAGTCTTCAGACTCCACCGCGATGACTTTGATCTGCGGCATCAGCTGTTTAATCAGCACCGCCACGCCGGCTGCCAGCCCGCCGCCGCCAACCGGAACAAATACGCGATCAAGATGCGCATCCTGCTGCAGCAGCTCCATCGCCAGCGTGCCCTGCCCGGCAATCACCGCCGGATGGTCAAACGGCGGCACAAAGGTGTACCCCTGCTGCTGCGCCAGCTCAATCGCTTTGGCTTTCGCCTCATCGAAATTTGCGCCAAACAGAAAGGCTTCGCCGCCAAACGCCCGCACCGCATCGACTTTGATATCCGCCGTGGTGACCGGCATGACAATCAGCGATTTAATTCCCAGCGTGCTGGCTGAGAGTGCAACCCCCTGCGCGTGGTTACCGGCAGAAGCGGTCACCACGCCGCGCGCTTTCTGCTCTTCGTTTAATCCGGCGATCATCGCATAGGCACCGCGCAGCTTGAAGCTGTGCACCGGCTGCCGATCTTCACGTTTCACCAGAACGGTGTTGCCGAGCCTTGATGAGAGTTTCTCCATCTTCTGCAGCGGCGTTACCTGCGCAATTTCATAAACCGGCGCACGCAGAATGGCACGCAGGTATTCCGCGCCGCCAGGCGACGCAGACAGGGGTTGAGACTCAGCCATACCATCAGCCTCCCAGCTTCGACTTGTCGCGCACTGCGCCTTTATCCGCGCTGGTCGCCAGTGAGGCGTAAGCACGCAGCGCAAAAGAGACCTGACGTTCGCGGTTGTGCGGCGTCCAGGCGGCTTCTCCGCGCGCAGCTTCTTCTTCACGACGGGCGTGCAGCTCATTATCCGGTACCGCCAGCTTAATGCCGCGATTCGGGATATCGATCTCAATCAGATCGCCATCTTTTACCAGCGCAATGGTGCCGCCGCTTGCCGCTTCCGGCGAGGCGTGGCCGATAGAGAGGCCGGAGGTGCCGCCAGAGAAGCGCCCGTCGGTGATCAGCGCGCAGCTTTTGCCAAGGCCCATCGACTTCAGATAGGTCGTCGGATAAAGCATCTCCTGCATGCCCGGCCCCCCTTTTGGCCCTTCGTAGCGAATGACGACGACATCACCGGCCACCACTTTACCGCCCAGGATCGCTTCAACGGCATCATCCTGGCTTTCATAGACTTTAGCCGGCCCTTTAAAGGTCAGGATCTCTTTATCGACGCCCGCCGTTTTAACGATACAGCCATCTTCTGCCAGGTTACCGTACAGAACCGCCAGGCCGCCATCCTGTGAGTAGGCGTGTTCGCGCGTACGGATACAGCCCTCAGCGCGATCGTCATCCAGCGTGTCCCAGCGACAGCTTTGCGAGAAAGCCTGCGTGGTGCGGATGCCCGCCGGACCGGCGCGGAACATATCTTTTACGGCCTGGTCCTGCGTCAGCATGATGTCGTACTGATCCAGCGTTTCACGCATCGTCTGCTGCAGAATATTGCGCGCGCTGGTGTCAATCAGGCCAGCCCGATCCAGCTCGCCAAGAATACCGATTACGCCGCCGGCGCGGTGCACATCTTCCATATGATATTTCGGAGTGCTGGGCGCCACTTTACACAGCTGCGGTACTTTACGTGACAGGCGGTCGATATCGGAGATATTGAAGTCGATCTCGCCCTCCTGCGCCGCCGCCAGCAGATGCAGTACGGTATTGGTGGAGCCGCCCATGGCGATATCCAGCGTCATGGCGTTCTCAAATGCTGCTTTGGTCGCGATATTACGCGGCAGCATATTGGCGTCATCCTGCTCGTAGTAGCGTTTGGTCAGGCTCACAATGCGTTTACCGGCATTGATGAACAGCGCTTTACGATCGGCGTGGGTGGCCAGCAGCGAGCCGTTGCCCGGCTGTGACAGGCCCAGCGCTTCTGTCAGGCAGTTCATGGAGTTAGCGGTAAACATTCCGGAGCAGGAGCCGCAGGTTGGGCAGGCTGAGCGCTCAATCTGCTCACTGTCGGCGTCGCTGACGTTGGGGTTCGCCCCCTGAATCATCGCATCTACCAGATCCAGCTTGATGATCTGGTCGGAGAGTTTGGTTTTCCCCGCTTCCATCGGGCCGCCGGAGACAAAGATCACCGGAATGTTGAGGCGCAGTGCCGCCATCAGCATGCCCGGGGTGATTTTGTCGCAGTTGGAGATACAGACCATCGCATCCGCGCAGTGGGCGTTGACCATATACTCTACGGAGTCGGCGATCAGCTCACGTGACGGAAGTGAATACAGCATGCCGCCATGTCCCATGGCGATACCATCATCGACCGCGATGGTGTTGAACTCTTTTGCCACACCGCCCGCTGCTTCAATCTGCTCTGCAACCAGCTTGCCGAGGTCGCGCAGATGCACGTGCCCTGGTACAAACTGTGTGAATGAGTTCACTACCGCAATAATTGGCTTGCCGAAATCATCATCGGTCATTCCGGTGGCGCGCCACAGGGCACGGGCACCTGCCATATTACGGCCGTGGGTGGTGGTGGCTGAACGGTACTTAGGCATGCTCTATTTACTCCAGTCTGAAAAATGACGCGGGTGCTGCTGCCCCCGCGCTGATCTCTTGTTACGGATTAACCTGATCCAGCCAGCCATATTTATCTTCGGTTTCGCCGGTAAACAGGCCAAAGAACGCTTTCTGAATTCGGGTGGTCACCGGACCACGCTTGCCTTCGCCGACCTGAATGCCGTCAACGCTGCGCACCGGGGTGATTTCAGCAGCGGTGCCTGACATGAAGATCTCATCGGCCAGATAGAGCGACTCGCGTGACAGCACCTGCTCGCGCACTTCAATACCGAGATCGTGCGCCAGCTTGATAATTGCATCGCGGGTGATGCCCGGCAGAGCGGAAGAGGTAAACGGCGGCGTAAACAGGATGCCATCTTTGACTTCAAACAGGTTTTCGCCTGCGCCTTCAGAGATGTAGCCCTGCGTATCCAGCGCGATCCCTTCCTGATAGCCGTGGCGGCGTGCTTCGCTGCCCACCAGCAGGGAGGAGAGATAGTTACCGCCCGCTTTGGCTGCGGTAGGCAGTGTGTTAGGCGCCACGCGATTCCACGAAGAGACCATGGCGTTGATACCCTGCTCCAGCGCTTCCGGACCGAGGTAGGCTCCCCACGGGAAAGCCGCAATAATCACGTCAGTGGTAAAACCGTCCGGCGGGTTAACGCCCAGGCCTACATCGCCGACAAACGCCAGCGGGCGGATATAGGCACTCTTCAGATTGTTAACGCGGATCACTTCGCGGCAGGCTTCCATCAGCTCATCGACGCTGGCTTTGATGGGAAAACGATAGATTTTTGCGGAGTCGTGCAGACGCTGCATATGTTCACGGTGACGGAACACTACCGGGCCTTTGTGCGAGTCGTAGCAGCGTACGCCTTCAAACACGGAAGTGCCGTAATGCAGTGCGTGAGACATAACGCTGACCTTGGCGTCTTCCCACTTAACCATCTCTCCGTTGAACCAAATAAAGTCTGCTTTCTTCGTACTCATCGTTATGTCCTTTGGCGACTAAGCGCGGATTTGTTGTGTTGTCTGCTGCTGGATCTCGACACAGGCGACATCCATAAGTTTGCGTAACTGAGAAGACAGTAAATCGACTGAGCGCTGGCTGGCAACGGTCATTTCGATATTAATATTGTCTGCGTTGCTGGCGGAGCCCATATTCATCGCGCAGACCTGAAAGCCGCGGTGGCGAACAACGCGTAGAATGCGCTCCAGCACTTCCGGGCGAAAACGGGCTTCAATTGATAACTGATGCTGATTCATATGCTCTTCTCCATCATGTTTGCGTTGCTGGCACCCGGCGGGACCAGTGGCCAGACGTTTTCATGCTCATCAATCGAAACATGCAGGAAATAAGGTCCTTCGCTGTTCAGCAGAGCATCAATCGCGGCGTCAACTTCATCTTTACGGCTGATACGCTGGCCTGGAATATCAAACGCGCGGGCCAGCATCAGAAAATCGGGGTTATCGGTCAGGATGGTCTCGCTATAGCGGCCATCGAAAAACAGCTGCTGCCACTGGCGCACCATGCCCAGCCGCTGGTTATCCAGCAGCAGAATTTTTACCGGCAGCTGTTTGCGTTTAATCGTGCCCAGCTCCTGAATGTTCATCATGATGGAACCATCACCGGAGACGCAGATTACCGTATCATCAGGGCGGGCAATCTGCGCCCCCACGGCTGCTGGCAGACCAAATCCCATGGTGCCGAGACCGCTGGAGGTGATGAAATTTTCCGGCGCGCTGAACTGCATATGCTGCGCGGTCCACATCTGATGCTGACCCACATCGGTGGTCACAACCGTACTGTCCGGTTTGCGATCGGAAACCTGCTTCAGCAGCAGCGGTGCGTAAATAGCGTCACCGGGATGATCGTAGCGCCAGCTAAACTCCGCTTTCATCGCGCGGACTTCCTGACGCCATGCATCGATCTGCAGAGGCATACTCAGCGCGGGCAGTATCTGCCGGAGGTCGCCTGGCAGCGAAACATGAGCACGGCGCAGTTTGTTCAGCTCCGCCGGATCGATATCGATATGAATAACGCTGGCATGCGGGGCGAAGGTATCCAGCTTGCCGGTCACGCGGTCATCAAAGCGGGCGCCTACTGCAATCAGCAAATCGCACGACTGTACGGCAAGGTTGGCCGCTTTAGTGCCGTGCATGCCCAGCATCCCGAGATAAAGCTCGCTGCTGCTCTCTGCACAACCAAGCCCTTTCAGGGTTGAGACGACCGGGATGCCGCTTTCTTTTGCCAGCGCACGCAGTGCCGGTACCGCCTGCGCCATACCCACGCCACCCCCTACATAGAGGATGGGTTTTGCCGCACGTGCCATTAAGGCGCGCGCGTCATCAATGTGCTGCGGCGAATGGGAAAGGGTCTCCTCAACCGGCAGCAGATGGGGCGTCAGTTCCGCGCTGGCAATCTGGATATCTTTTGGGATATCAACCAGTACCGGCCCCGGGCGTCCCGACTGCGCGATAGCAAAGGCTTCGGCCATCACTGAAGGCAGATCGTCAAGCGATTCAACCAGAAAACTGTGTTTGGTGCAGGCCAGCGACAACCCAAGGACGTCAATCTCCTGAAAAGCGTCGGTTCCCATCACAGCGGATGAAACCTGTCCGGTGATGGCTACTACGGGAACAGAATCCATCATCGCATCCGCCAGGCCAGTGATCAGGTTAGTGGCTCCCGGACCAGAGGTTGCGATGCAGACGCCGGTTTTACCCGTAGCACGGGCATAGCCGATAGCCGCTATCACCGCGCCCTGCTCATGACGGCACAACAGATGTTCTACGCCGCCATCATATAGCGCATCGTACACGGGCATGATAGCGCCGCCAGGATAACCGAACACGGTATCAACGCCCTGCGCGCGTAATGCCTGAACTACCCATTGTGCACCTGTCATGGTTATTCTCCTGTAATCCTGTGAGAACAACAGAATTTTATGCTACTGCTCATAATCTGCTCCTCGCTAATCAGCTGATAGTTTGTCTGGTCAAAAAAAAACCCCCGGACCTTTCGGTGCGGGGGTTTTTGGGATTTCAGACTTGATTTTTAAGCCTTTCTTTCTCCAGACGCAGCCCCGCACGGTGGGTTAATAATCACCACCACGCTAATCACGACTAGGCTAATCACGGATAGAAGGGCTTTCATACGTTGTCTTTTTTTCACTTGTTCGAAGTAATGCCTACAGAGTTATCATAGTTACCGGGTGATTTACAATAATTTTCATCAGCCAATTTTTCGCGGTTCTGATGCAATCATCGTTATCACCTTGTAAAAACTAGGTTATTCAGATTTGTGATAAATATTCATCACGCCCGGCGCGTAATTGCATAATGCTTAGCAGAAGAGATCGCTCATTTTTGGCGAAAACAGTGAAACAATAGAGAAAAATATGGAATAAGGCAGTCAAAATGGCACAACCGGGATCGCAGATAGCGCGCTGAGGAGCAAGGATAGAGGCAACAAGGAGGGGTGATGTCTTTATCTAAAGTTCTGACCCGTGCGGCACTGGGAATCGAAGCGCCGCTGGTAACTGTCGAGGTTCATATCAGTAATGGATTGCCTGCGCTGACGCTGGTCGGCCTGCCTGAAACCACGGTTAAGGAGGCTCGCGAACGGGTACGCAGCGCTATTATTAATAGCGGATTCAGCTTTCCGGCCAAACGTATCACCATCAATCTGGCGCCTGCTGACCTGCCTAAGGAGGGTGGTCGCTACGATCTGCCGATTGCTATCGCGCTTCTCGCAGCCTCAGAACAGCTGCCAGGGGATAAACTTACGCGCTATGAGTTCCTGGGTGAGCTGGCGCTTAACGGCGCGCTCTGTGGCGTGCAGGCCGCAATTCCGGCCGCTATGGCAGCGCTCAGAGCCGGCCGCCAGATGATTGTTGCTGAACAGAATCAGCAGGATGTGGGATTAATCCAGCAGGGCGAAACGCTGACCGGCGTGCATCTTAGTGAAATATGCGCTTTTCTGCACAATCAGACCACGCTCAGAGTGGCGCAGACCGTTGCCGAAGAGGCCACGGACTCACCGCAGGATCTGCGTGACGTTATTGGTCAGCAGCAGGGACGACGCGCGCTGGAGATTGCAGCAGCAGGCGGACATAATCTGCTGCTGCTCGGACCACCCGGTACAGGCAAAACGATGCTGGCGACGCGTCTGCCGGGCATTATGCCACCGCTGGACGACGGTGAAGCGCTGGAGTGTGCGGCAATTGCCAGCCTGGTCAGCAATGGTGAACAGCGCGCTCAGTGGCGTAAGCGCCCTTTCAGGGCGCCTCATCACAGCGCCTCACTCTATGCGCTGGTTGGCGGAGGCTCTATACCCCGCCCGGGTGAAATATCACTGGCACACAATGGCGTACTGTTTCTGGATGAGTTACCGGAATTTGATCGCCGCGTCCTTGATGCGCTGCGTGAACCTATTGAATCAGGCGAAATTGCGCTCTCCCGTACGCGGGCTAAAGTGACTTATCCTGCGCGCTTTCAGCTGATAGGCGCAATGAACCCCAGCCCCACCGGGCATTACCAGGGCAATCACAACCGCTGTTCACCACAGCAGGTACTGCGTTATCTCAGCCGGTTGTCAGGGCCCTTTCTGGACCGCTTCGATTTGTCGCTTGAGATCCCGCTGCTGCCAGGCGGTACCCTGAGTCAGCAGGCTGTCACCGGCGAGAGCACTGCACAGGTCAGGGAACGGGTGCTGGCAGCCAGAGCACGACAGCAGGCGCGCGCTGGCAAAATTAATGCCCATCTTACTAATGCGGAGATCGCGCGCGACTGTGCGTTGTTACAGGCTGATGCAGAGTGGCTGGAAGGAATACTTAATACGCTGGGTTTGTCGGTGCGTGCATGGCAGCGCATCCTGAAAGTGGCCAGAACCATCACCGATCTTGCCGGGGAAACACAGATAGTACGGCCACATCTGCAGGAAGCGGTGAGCTACCGCAGTATCGATCGTTTAATGATTTATCTGCATAAGACGCTGGAATAAAAACGGGGCCGTTCAGAGCCCCGTTTTATCAGTCATCACTGTCGCTGAAATCTTCAACCGTATCCATCTGCGGCTTGCCACCCGAGAGGGTGTGAAAGCGCTTGGGACGCTTGATGCGGGCGATATACTTAGACCAGACGCGTTCTGCTTCGGTCAGCGGCTCACGTTGTCCGCGGCACACTTCAAGAAACGACCGCTCTTCTTCTGTTACCGGTTCGCGTTTTGCCAGATCAAGCTCATTAAAAGCGTATCCGTGACGTTCCAGAAGCTGGGCTTCTTTAATGGTGAAATCACCGTGACGTGAAAATCCACGTGGATAATGTTTGTTATCGAAGAAACGATTTGTTGTTGCGAAGCTTTCCGCCATTTTACACGCTCCTGATTCTCATATGGCCGTGCTATTTATGGCGCGGAGTATTAGATAGGCTTGACAGAGTGTAAAACAAAACATTTAAATCAGTACGACAAACAAATTTTGGGAGAATAGTGTGGATACGGAATTACTGAAAACTTTTCTGGAGGTGAGCAGAACGCGTCATTTTGGACGTGCTGCGGAGGCGCTGTACCTTACGCAATCTGCTGTCAGTTTTCGCATCCGTCAATTGGAAAACCAGCTGGGCGTAAATCTCTTTACCCGCCATCGTAATAATATCCGCCTGACTTCAGCAGGTGAGCGGTTATTACCTTATGCGGAAAGCCTGATGAGTACCTGGCTGATGGCAAAGAAAGAGGTTTCGCATACGCAGCAGCATCATGAGCTCTCAATTGGTGCCAGCGCTTCCCTGTGGGAGGCTTATCTCACGCCCTGGCTTCAGACGCTCTATGAGAACCGTGAGAGCCTGCATATGGAAGCCCGTATTGCCCAGCGTCATCTGCTGGTTAAACAGCTGCATGAGCGGCAGCTTGATCTGCTAATCACCACGGAAGCGCCAAAAATGGATGAGCTCACCAGCCAGCAGATTGGTCATATTTCACTTGCTCTGTTCCGGGCGCGTAAAACGGAAAAACGCGAGAAGTATGATTATATCAAACTGGAATGGGGCGCAGATTTTCATCAGCATGAGAGCTATTTGTCGAGTGATGATGTTCCGGTATTAACCACGACATCGGCACATGTAACGCGGGAACTGTTACACACTACCGGGGCCTGTGCTTTTTTACCCGATTCCTGGCAGGGAATATATAACGATATTGTGCCGATCCCTGATACACCGGTAGCGGTGCGTCCGCTATATGCCGTCTGGCTGCAGAATAGCGATCAGCAAACGCATATTCGTCAGTTGCTCAAATTTCCGGTTCTGACGCACTGAGATAGCAGATTGAGAAGGGTCTGAAGCTGTGAAAGCGGGCGCAGACTCTTTCTTTTTTTGAAAGGATGCAGAAGGATCCTGAATTTCAGGCAAAAAAAAATCCTTTGCCGAAGCAAAGGATTGTTTTCTGGCAGGGGCGGAGGGACTCGAACCCCCAACACCCGGTTTTGGAGACCGGTGCTCTACCAATTGAACTACGCCCCTAAATA
>NZ_MIPP01000041.1 GCF_002095385.1 Pantoea eucrina
AACGCAGCTGCAGCCTGAATTATGAAGGGGAATCAGATAGCTTTAGCAAGCCTGGCCGGACTCACCTGCCACAAAAGCTTACCTTCGCACTCGTCGGCATTAAAATCGATACAGGCGATAGCCGACGTGGCGAACATGGGCGGCGCTTCCTGCGGGCACAGCTCAGAAACCAGGTATCCTACCAGCGGCAGATGCGAAATCACCAGCACGGCTTTCACGCCCTGCACCGCCAGCGCCTGCAAATGCAATGCGACCTGTCCCGGATCGCCGCCCGGCGTCAGTTCAGAAAGAACGTCCTGGTTTTGCGGCAAATCCAGTGCCTCGCGCACGGTGGCGAGCGTCTGCCCGGCGCGCAGATAGGGGCTGACCAGCACCCTTCCGATATCCGGCGTCTGGCTGTTGAGCCAGCTCGCCATCTGACGTGATTCGTTACAGCCGCACAGCGTAAGGGGGCGAGCAGAATCGCTCGCGGCTTCCAGAGCTGCATCGCCATGACGCATGATAAAAACTTGCATAAAGCACCGCTGTTGTTGGTCGATATCGTCCGGTACCACGGCACCAGACGCTTCATTCTGCGAATGAAGGCTGTGTTTTACCCCAATGGCTTCAGTATAGTCAACCGGTTGCTTATTAAATAAGCGCCCGCTAAATCGGTACCGGCTGACCTGTACTGCATCTTCTCTGCTAAGCGGCTGAATATGCACCGCTCTTGCTGAATGTGATTAAATGTAAAAATGCGCGCCGCTTTCTGCCCGCTTCAGCAGCGCCTCGCACGGGGCAAAGCGATCGCCATGCTGCTGGGCGAGGGCCGTAAGTCTCTCCACAAGCGCAGCGCTGCCGTATCGATCCATATAACGGAACGGTCCGCCAAGAAAAGGTGGAAAGCCGATGCCGAATACCGCAGCAACGTCGCCATCGCGTGCCGAACGGATCACCGACTCATCCAGACAGCGCGCGGCCTCATTTAACAGCATCAGCATGCAGCGTTCAGCAATCTGCTGCTCACTCTGACGCGCCTCAGGTTTAAGAGCGAGCAGCGTATAGAGGCTGCGATCCGCTTTACGCGCGCCGGGCCAGCGTCTCTTCTCATAGTGATAAAACCCTTTCCGGTTTTTTCGTCCTTTGCGATCGTCAGCGAGAATCGCATCAACCGCGGCCTGCGGTGCGGCAAAGCGCGCGCCATAAGCCTGCTCAAGCAGCGGGCTGATTTTACTGCCAGTGTCGATACCGACTTCATCAAGCAGCTGCAACGGCCCTACCGGAAAACCCGCTTTTACCAGAGCCTGGTCAATATGTTCGACCGGTTCTCCCTCCAGCAGACAGCGCAGCGCTTCGTTGATATAGGGGGCGAGAATACGGTTAACGTAGAAGCCTGGGCGATCCGCTACCACTACTGCAGTTTTACCCTGCTTTTGCGCCAGCCGCAGCGTGGTAGCCAGCGTTTCCGCTGACGTTGCCGCATGCGGGATCACCTCAACCAGCGGCATTTTATCTACCGGACTGAAGTAGTGCAGCCCGATGATATTTTGCGGCCGCTGCGCCTGCGCGGCGATAGCGCTGATAGCGAGCGAGGATGTATTCGAGGCGAAAATGGTGTCGGGCTGACAGTGCTGCTCCATTTCCGCCACCATCTGCTGCTTCAGTGCCAGATCTTCAAATACCGCTTCAATGACCACATCGCGCCGGCTGAAGCCCTGATAGTCGGTACCGCCGCTGATGCGCGCCATCTGCTGCTGACGCTCTGCGGGTTTCAGCTGACGCCGCCTGACTTTTTTTGTCAGCAGATCCCAGCTGTAGCGCAGCGCGTGATTGATTCCGCTGAGCTGGATATCTTTGATACGCACCGGCAGTTCCGCTTTCAGCGCCGTCACGCTGGCAATCCCTCCGCCCATCAGCCCACCACCCAGTACGCCTACCTGCTGCAGCGTGCGCACTTCGCCCTCTGCGGCGGCGGCTTTTTTCAGCGCGGTGGACGCGAAAAACAGGCTGCGCAGCGCTGCCGATTCCGGCGTTAGCGCCAGCTCGCCAAACGCCTGCGCTTCAGCCTCATGTCCCGCCTGGCTACCCTGCTCCAGCCCGATGCGCACCACCTGCAGAATGCGCCCGGTCGCCGGATAGTTACCCTGAGTTTTTTTATCCGTCTGACGCTTTGCCAGCGCAAACAGCAACGGGCGCCCCGCAAAGCTCTGCATCAGGCGCGCCCGCTGTGGCAACGTCCGCGCCGCGCCCTTTCCTTTATGAACGCGCGCCACCGCCGTTGCCAGTAAAATGGCCGGCGGCACCGCATCATCGACCAGGCCCAGCTTAAGCGCCTGCCGGGCACGCAGGGCTTTACCGCTGAGTATCAGCGACAGCGCCTGCTCTGCGCCAATCAATTGCGGCAACCGCTGTGTGCCGCCGGAACCGGGCAGCAGGCCCAGCTGAACTTCAGGCAGACCAAGCCGGGTCTTCTCATCCAGCGAACAGATGCGGGCGTCGCACGCCAGCGCCAGCTCCAGACCGCCCCCCAGACAGGCGCCGTGTATCGCCGCCACAACCGGAAACGGCAGCGCTGCAATCTCCGCCATCACCTCCTGCCCCTGCTTCGCCAGCGCCTGCGCTTCAGCTGATGAGTGGCAGCGGTCGATCATGCTGATATCAGCACCCGCAATAAAATTGTCCGCTTTGCCGGAAATCAGTACCAGACCCGCCAGCTGCGGATGCTGACGGGCTGCGGCGATCACCGCGCGGATCTGCGCGGCAAACTCAGCGCGCAGCGTATTCATTTTTTCACCCGGCACATCAATGGTGATCACACCAACATGATCCGGGCGCAGGGTTAACTCAAACGCGGTGTGCTGCATTATTCAGCCTCCAGAACCATTGCAGTGCCCAAACCGCCCGCCGCGCAGGCGGTTACCAGTCCCAGTCCGCCACCGCGCCGCCGCAGTTCATGCAGCGTCTGGGCGATCATGCGGGCACCGGTGGCGGCAAACGGATGCCCGTAGGCGATGGAGCCACCCAGCACATTAAAGCGGTCATCATCAACCTCGCCCAGCGCCTGCGGCCGGTTGAGCACCTCACGCGCAAAGCGCGCATCGCTGAACAGCTTCAGGTTGGCTAACGTCTGGGCGGCAAAGGCTTCATGCATGTCAATCAGCGTTAAATCACCCAGCGTGACGCCAGCGCGATCCAGCGCCAGCGGCGAGGCGTAAGCCGGGCCCAGCAGCATGTCGGTCTGCACATCAATGGCGGTAAACGCGTAGCTGCGCAGGTAGCCCAACGGCGCTATTCCCAGTTCGCGGGCGCGCCCTTCTCGCATCAGGATGAGGGCTGCCGCGCCGTCCGTCAGCGGCGTACTGTTTGCTGCGGTTACCGAGCCGTGACGCCGGTCAAACGCAGGCCGCAGTCGGGCATAATCGGCCGCGCTGGCGTTAAAGCGGATGGTGTTGTCCTGCTCAACCGGCGCTTTCCACGGCGGCACAAAGGCGGGCATGACCTCCTGCTGCAGTACGCCGCTCTGCCACGCCTGTGCGGCACGCTGATGTGAGCGCAGGGCAAGCGCATCCTGCTGCTCACGTGTAATACCCCAGGTTTTAGCCATCTGCTCAGCCGTATCTCCCATGCGCAGTCCGGTTGAATACTCCGCCACGGCAGGCGGCACCGGCAGCAGATCGCGCGGGCGCAGACGCCGCAGGATCTGCAGCTTTTTGCCCACTGTCCGCGCACGGTTAAGATCGACCAGCGCACGCGCCAGCGTTTTGCTGACGCCAATCGGTAACACGGAGGAGGAGTCTGCGCCGCCGGCAATTCCGGCATCGATGGTGCCCGCCATCAGGCTCTCCGCTACGTTAGCGACGGCCTGAAAGCTGGTTGCACAGGCGCGACTGACGCTGTAGGCGTCCGTGTGCACGCTCAGCCCGCTGCTCAGCACAATTTCGCGCGCAATATTTGGCGCTTCCGGCATCTGTATCACCTGACCAAACACCAGCTGATCGATCACCTCAACCGGCAGTTCGCTGCGCACCAGCAGTTCGCTGACCACCATACGCCCCAGCTCCAGCGCCGGAATGCCGTGGAAATCGCTCGCCTGCCGGACAAAAGGCGTACGCAACCCGTGAGTAATAGCGATACGTTCGCCCTGACGCGTCAGCAACGGCTGCGCTCTGCTCATGCTTTTCCCCCTGTAACCGACGATCTGACACCATTGCCAGAGAGGTCTGACCTGATCGTCAGTGTTAACCATCCGGCGACGGCTCGCCAATAGCAAAGAGAAAAAAGTGCGAGGAAAAACACGAAAATAGCGATTCGCCGTCGCGGATTGACGGCGATGCAGAATTAACGCAGGGCGAGCTGAAAAATCAGCGCTTCAGCCTGACAGGCAAAGGTAAATTCAGCGTTCAGGCGTATACCTTCCGGCTCTGAGGTAAATTGCGCCGTAATCTCACAGGGTTCAGAGGCAGTTTGCTGCGCTTTCTCCGTCAGTGTTAACAGCATCGCTTCGGCAGCTGCGCGATCGGGAAACAGCGCTGACCAGCGGGCACTGCAGTCGCTGTTATCAATCACAATGCCCGTATCCAAACAGCAGCAGGCAGCGGTCTCGCGGGCACTGCATTTATTAATGGTCTGACTCATGAGGTTTCTCCGGCTAGAAAAGCGGGCGTTATAAGGAGGGTTTTCTGTCAGAAAGTGTACGCCTGCGGGCCAATTTCCTCTATCATTGCGTCGCTAAGTGACGAATATCACAATAAAATTTGATCCAAAACAAACCTGAGCCGGTATGCTGACGGCGCAGTATAAAGAAATTGTTAAGCAGATCTGATTTTATCGATCAAGTCTGTAATATTTGAAAAACATTATTGCAACTTATACACAGGTCAGACCTATACTCGTCGCACTGGTCTGATATGTCTGTTTAATCTCAGTCCCTACAATCCGCCGTCCTTTGTTACGCGACGTGACAACGTTTAATAATAATTTTGATGAGGTTGTGGTCATGAACCATAAGAACCTGTTTGCAAAGTCAGCTGTGGCAGCTGCAGTGGCGCTCGTCTCCTCCCAGGTTTACGCCGCAGGCTTTCAACTTAACGAATTCTCAGCAATTGGATTAGGTCGCGCTTATTCAGGCGAAGGCGCGATGGGTGACACAGCAGCATCGGCCAGTCGCAACCCCGCTACCATGGCACTGATGGATAGCCCGATGTTCTCCATCGGCGCAGTCTATATCGATCCTGAAGTAGATATTAGCGGACGCAGTCCGCTCACCGGCAACAGCCTGGACGCGAATAACATTGCGCCTAATCAGTGGGTGCCAAATATTCACTACGTTCAGCCGCTTACCGATCGGTGGTGGGTGGGCGCATCCGCGACCTCAAACTATGGCCTGGCCACTGAATTTAATAATGGTTATGCCGCAGGAGGCTATGGCGGTAAAACCGATCTGATGACCGCTAACCTTAATCTCAGCACCGCCTATCGTCTGAACGAGCACCTGAGCGTTGGCGTTGGCTTTGATGCGGTTTATGCCCGCGCCAAAATTGAGCGTTATGCCGGTGAAGCTGGCCCGGCAGTGGGCTTCCCGTCCGATCTGCAGGTCGCACACCTTAAGGGCAATGAGTGGGGCTATGGCTGGAACGCCGGCGTGCTGTATGAAGTGGATAAAAATAACCGTTTCGGCTTTACCTACCGCTCTGAGGTAAAAGTCGACTTTGACGGCAATTATAAAAACGATATCCCGGCGGCGTTTGGCGGTACCGGCGGCTCAACGGTGCCCGGCTACCTGACACTGAACCTGCCGGAAATGTGGGAAGTGTCCGGCTGGCATAAAGTTGCGCCGCAGTGGGCAGTGCACTACAGCCTTGCCTATACCAGCTGGAGCCAGTTCCAGGAGCTGAAAGCGACTGGCAGCCGCGGCCAGACGCTGTTCCAGAAAGATGAGAGCTTTAAAGATGCCTATCGCATTGCGCTGGGTACCACCTACTTCTATGACGATCGCTGGACCTTCCGTACCGGTATCGCCTTCGATGACAGCCCGGTTCCGGCCGATAAACGCTCTATCTCTATTCCGGATCAGGATCGTCTGTGGCTGAGCGCCGGTGCGTCTTACGCCTTTACGCCTGAAGCGTCAGTGGATGTCGGCGTATCTTATATGCATGGTCAGCACGTTACCGTTAATGAAGCCCCTTATACCTTCAACTCAGAAGGCAAAGCCTGGCTTTACGGCGCAAGCTTTAACTATAAGTTCTGATCGCGCCTGCCGCACAAGTAATAAGGGCAACCCGGTGGGTTGCCCTTTTTTTACGGCGCGTCGATATCCTGCAAATCGTTTTGTATCGCGCTGGCGTTTGGATTCTCTTCCGGCTTCAGCTTGCCGCCGTTAGCCAGAAAATCGTTACGCTGGAAATAGGCATTGCGGATAAAAGAGTAAGGATCCTGCTGCTGTTTCAGCAGCCCGTCAGAGTCCAGCAGCTGAGCACGCGTCTCTACTCCCTCCAGCGCCCACTTACCGATCGACATCGGCCAGGTCAGCCAGCTGAGTACCGGATAGAGCGTATCCACATAGTCACCGCCATCCTGCCGTACGGTGAAGCTGCCGTAGCCAGGCAGTACGACATACGGGCCGTAGCCAACGCCATAACGTCCCAGCGTGCTGCCAAAGCGATGCGGTACCTCGCGCGCCAGCACCGGATTCGCTTTGCCTGCAACATCGATAAAACCGCCCAGGCCCAGCACGGTATTCAGGAAGAAACGCGTGAAGTGGATCCCGGCCTGACGCGGCTCGCCCACCAGAATGGAGTTAACCATGCTGGCAGGTTCATTCAGGTTGCCGAGAAAATTACTCACGCCGGTACGCGCCGGTACAGGTACATAGTCGCGCCAGGCTACCGCCACCGGGCGCACCACATAAGGATC
This sequence comes from Pantoea eucrina, assembly GCF_002095385.1. Classification (GTDB taxonomy): domain Bacteria; phylum Pseudomonadota; class Gammaproteobacteria; order Enterobacterales; family Enterobacteriaceae; genus Pantoea; species Pantoea eucrina. The sequence goes on from NZ_MIPP01000041.1 coordinate 6,892, forward strand.
AAGTACGTTGTAATTAAAATTGAACATCGTACGGTTAAAACCTTCCAGCGGATCGCTGCGCTGCGCCGGGGCGGCGTCATCCGCCGGTTTTGAGCTGGCGCATCCCACCAGAAGTAAACTGGCCAGTGCCAGACTGGTCAGGCGGTTATTCATGTTCTTCTCCCTGTGCGGATGATAAATGTAGCGCTTCAGGGCTGCTGCTGATCGATCTCAACAGTCAGCGGCTGGTGACCCTCCCACGAGGTAATAGCACTGAGCCCGAACCAGTCCCCGGCCTGAGGATTTGCGCTGCCGTCGCGGGCAATACGCACTCTGACCTGAACCTGATGCTGCGCCGAAAGCAGGCGATCGGGCATCATAGCGTTGCTGTCATCCAGCGTAAGCGATAGCGGAAAGTGGCTAAGCGGCAGGCGCTTAACGGCCACGGGCACCGGTGAAACACCGTCAGATACAGAAATATACAACACTCCGTCCGGCGGCAACATTTTTTCTGCCTGTGGCGACAGCTTGACCCTCAGGCTCAGCGCGACCGCCTGCTGTCCGGCAGCGGTTTTTGCCTGTTCAATGCTGCGCTGAATCAGCGTGATGCGCGGATCGCCGGCAGGCAGTAATGCCAGCATGGCACGCCACGCGTCGAGCGCTTCAGTATAGTTCTGCTGCCCGGACGCGTTGAATGCCAGCAGGCTAAGCGTACGCAGATTCGCGCTGTCGCGCTTCAGCAGCGCATGCAGCAGCAGTCCCGCCTGCCGGTTATCCTGCGGATCGCCGGAGCGTGTCAGGACTTCGGCGTAATCCTGCTGCAGCTCCAGGCTGTCAGGCGCACGCTGCAGCGCGCGCTCAAACGCCTGTCCGGCAGCGGTAGCATTGTTCAGCACCATACCAAGCCGCCCCAGCATCGCCCACTCATCGGCGCTGCCGGGTGTCTGCTGCAGCGCCGTGCGCAGTCCCAGCTGCAGGCGCGCCAGCTCCTCCATCGTCAGCGGCTGCGCATCCGGATCCATTACGCGGGCGCGCAGCGCCGGATAGTCACGCTGAACGGCGAGCCAGCCCGCGAGCTGTGCGTAGCCGCCGGTTTGCAGATAGACCCCGGTTGTCACCAGCAGCAGCAGGATCACGCCCGGCAGCAGGATCCAGCGGCTGCTCTGCCGCGCCGGAAGAGTCTGCCCGTCGGGTACGTCCGTCAGCAGCATCTGCTGCAGATCGCGCTCCATCTCTGCGCGGTCTGCCACCACGCCTTCCGTTTCATCACGCTGCAGCTCGCGCAGGCGTTGCTGGTAAAAGGCGGTGTTAAGCCGGTCGCGTTCGCCAGCATGGTGTTCACGCTGACGCCATCCCGCAGCCAGAAACAGCGCTACCGCAGCCGCCAGTAAGACGATCAGAGTCGTGCAAAATACAATCATTACGGCTTCCCGTTACGTTCCAGAATCGCCGCCAGGCGCTGTTGTTCATCGTCATTCAGTTCAGTCGTTTCACGCGCGCGGCGGTTACGCAGCAGGATCACTCCGCAGCCCAGCAGCACAAACAGCGCCGGACCGGCCCATAAAATCAGCGTCGCGGGCGTCAGCGGCGGATCGTAAGTGACAAAGTGACCGTAGCGCGCCACCATGTAATCCACTATCTGCTGCCGGCTCTTGCCCTGCTGCATCAGCTCATAGACTTTCAGGCGCATGTCAGCGGCAATCATGGCGTTTGAATCTGCAATGCTGTTGTTCTGGCATTTCGGGCAGCGCAGTGAGGCGGTGATCGCCCGGTACTGATCCTCCTGCTGCAGCGAGGTAAACTGCAGGCTATCTGTGGTGGTGGCCCGGACGCTGAGCGTAAGCAGCAGCGCCGTCAGCGCAATAAGCAGCCTGCTCATGCCCCCGCCTCCCGGCTATATTTTTCCCACAGCGGTTTAACCTCTTCATTCCAGACGCGCTCGTTCATATCACCGGCGTGGCGATAACGAATGATGCCGTGGCCATCAATGAGAAAGGTTTCCGGCGCACCGTAGACACCGAGGTCAAGCCCCAGCATGCCGCTGCCGTCGTAGAGGCTCAGCGCGTAAGGGTTGCCCAGCGTATTAAGCCAGTTTATCGCTTTCGTACGGTCATCTTTATAGTTGAGGCCAACCACGCGCACGCCCTGCTCCGCCAGCCGGTTCAGATAGTGATGCTCAGCGCGGCAGGTCGGACACCAGGTTGCCCAGACGTTGAGCAGCAGCGGCTGACCATCGGTAAGGATCTGCTGGCTGTAGATTTTGCCTGGCTGATCCAGCGCTTCCAGTCTGAACTGTGGCACCGGTTTGCCCGTCAGGGCTGACTCAAGCCGGGAGGGATCGTCACCCTGTGCATTACGCGACAGCTGCCACAGCAGCGCTGCCGCCAGCAGCAGAAACAGCGCCAGGGGAATAAAGAGAATTTTTTTGCTCATGCCCGCTCCTCACGCGCAACTTTTTTCCGCGCGCGATAACGCGGATCCAGCAGGCAGAGCAGGCCGCCTGCCGCCATAAACAGGCCGCCAAACCAGATCCAGCGGACAAAGGGTTTGTAGTAGAGGCGTACGGCCCAGGCGCCGTTATCCAGCTCCTCGCCGAGTGCGGCATAGAGATCGCGGGTAAATCCGCCGCTGATCGCCGCTTCGGTCATCATGGTGCGGGCAGCGGTATAAAAGCGTTTTTCCGCCCGCAGTACCGCTTCCGGTTTGCCATCGCGGGTGACATCGATGATCGCCACGCCGCCGCTGTAGTTAGGCCCCTGCAGGTTATGCACGTCGCGGAACACAAAGTGATAGCGATGAATATCGATGCTGTCGCCCGCCTTCATGCGCACATCGCGCTCAACGCTGTACTGGGTGCTGAACGCGATGCCTACTACCGTTACCGCTACGCCCAGATGCCCCAGCACCATGCCCCAGTGGCTGCGCGACAGATGCCACAGCCCTTTCAGCAGGCTATGCCGGTGAGTCGCGCGCTCATGCAGCTCCATCAGCGTCAGCAGCGTGACCCAGATCGCCATCAGCAGCCCGGTTACCGTCATCGCTTCAATGCGATCTTCCAGCAGCCACGGCAGCAGAACAGAGAGCAGCAGGGTAACCACCAGCCCGGCACTCAGCCGCTTCCACAGCTTTTGCGGCTCATCACGCCGCCAGCGCACCAGCGGACCAATACCGAGCAGCAGCGCAAACGGCGCCATCAGCCAGCTGAACAGCGTATTAAAGAAAGGTTCTCCCACTGAGATACTGCCCAGCCCCAGCTGCTTGTGCACCAGCGGCAGCAGCGTACCGAGCAGGACCACCAGCATTGCCGCAATCAGCAGCACGTTATTGCCCAGCAGAAACGATTCCCGCGACCAGATTTCACTCTGCACGCGGCTGCGTACCTGACCGCCGCGCAGCGCATAGAGCAGCAGCGAGCTGCCAATCACGATGATCAGAAAAGCGAGAATAAACATCCCGCGCGCCGGATCGGAGGCAAAGGCGTGCACCGAGACCAGCACGCCGGAGCGCACCAGAAAGGTGCCGAGCAGGCTGAGCGAAAACGTCGCGATCGCCAGCAGCACGGTCCAGGCTTTGAAGCTGCCGCGCTTTTCCGTTACCGCCAGCGAGTGCATCAGCGCGGTTCCGGCCAGCCACGGCATAAACGAGGCGTTTTCCACCGGGTCCCAGAACCACCAGCCGCCCCAGCCCAGCTCATAATAGGCCCACGCCGATCCCAGCACGATACCGATGGTCAGAAACACCCATGCGGCGGCGGTCCAGGGGCGCGACCAGCGCGCCCAGGCGGTATCCAGCCGTCCGGTCATCAGCGAGGCGATGGCAAAGGCAAAGGCGACCGAAAAACCGACATAGCCCATATAGAGCAGCGGCGGATGGAAGATCAGGCCGATATCCTGCAGCATCGGGTTAAGATCGCCGCCGTCGATGGGGAAATCAGGCAGCGTGCGGGCAAACGGGTTGGAGGTCAGCAGGATAAACAGCAGAAAGCCGGCGTTGATCATCCCCATTACCGCCAGCACGCGCGCCAGCGCATCGCGCGGCATCTCGCGGCTGAAAATTGCCACCGCCAGCGACCAGCTGCTGAGCAGCAGTACCCACAGCAGCAGCGATCCTTCATGCGCACCCCAGGTCGCGGCGACGCGGTAATAGACCGGCAGCAGCGTATTTGAATTTGTCGCGACGTAGGCAACGGTGAAATCGTTCACCACAAATGCGTGCACCAGCACCATAAAGGCGGCGGCAATGGCTAAAAACATGCCCCAGGTCAGCGGTCGCGCGAGCGTCATCAGCCGCGCATCCTGACGCGCGGCGCCCCACAGCGGGTAAATACTCAGCAGCAGCGCCAGGCCCAGCGCCAGACAGAGCAGAAAAGTTCCGATTTCCGGCATCATGGCTGATTACCCGCCGGCTGATAGCGCACTGCGGCGCGGGTATGATTGGTATTCATTGCGTCCTGAATTTCCGGCGGCGTATATTTTTCGTCGTGCTTGGCCAGCACTTCCCGGGCGCTGATAACATTACCCGCCTGCAGTACGCCCTGCGCCACAACCCCCTGCCCTTCGCGGAAGAGATCGGGCAGGATGCCGTTATAGCTGACGCTGACCACGCCTCTGGCGTCATACAGGCTGAAGGTTACCGCCAGCGACTGCGGATCGCGCCTCACGCTGCCTGGCATCACCATGCCACCCACGCGCAGACGCTGTCCCGCTTCCGGCTTCAGCTGCGCGTCGCCTTTGCCGTTGATAATCTCGCCCGGCGTATAGAACAGATCGATGTTTGAGCGCAGGGCATACATCACCAGCGCGGTCGCCAGGCCAAGGCCGGTAAGAATAGCCAGCACCACCAAAAGGCGGTTGCGACGACGGAGATTCATCCTGCCTCCCCGGCAGCGCGCGCGCGCTGTTTAGTCTGTGCCGCACGTACACGCTGCTCCCGCGCCTGACGCTGACGGATCTCCGCCAGCAGACGCCGCCGCTGCAGCAGCGTATGCAGCACCAGGCCCAGTAGCGGGATCAGAGTGCAGGCAACCGACAGCCAGACAAAAAAGGCGTAGCCGCCCATAGCAAAGAATTCACTCCATGAGGTGAAGGCCGGACTCATGCTTTTGCTCCCTGCTGTGCCAGCGCGATAGCCCACGGACGATGCCGTTCGGTCAGTAAAATCAGGTTACGCAGCCGCATCAGCGTCAGCGTGATAAACAGCAGCAGATAGCCGAGAATCGACCAGCGCAGCGGCGTGCGCATAGAGGGATCGATTGCCTGCTGCAGCAGACCGGATGAGCCCTGATGCAGCGTGTTCCACCACTGCACAGAAAAATGAATAATCGGCAGGTTCACCACGCGACGAGGATCAGGATACCGGCGGCACGGCCCGCCGTGCGGCGATCGTCAAAGGCGAGCCAGAGCGCCATCGCGCCCATATAAAGGAACAGCAGCACCAGCTCTGAGGTGAGGCGCGCATCCCAGATCCACCAGGTTCCCCACATCGGTTTGCCCCATGCGGAGCCGGTAATCAGCGCAATAAAGGTAAAGGCGGCTCCCACCGGCGCCATCGCGGCGGCGGCCAGGTCAGCCATCTTCAGCTGCCACACCAGACCGGTAAAGGCGGCAATCGCCATGGCGGCGTAGATCCCCATTGACCACATGGCAGCGGGCACGTGCAGGTACATAATCCGGAAGCTATTGCCCTGCTGGTAATCAGCCGGAGCGAAGCCAAATCCCCATCCCCAGCCAAGCAGCAGCGCGCCGGCTGCGGCAATCGCCATGCCGGGAATAAGTCGCCCGCATAGCTGGTAAAGGCGTTCCGGCCTTGCCCACTGATGTATCCATTTCCACATTTGCATTGCTCACACTAATAATAAAGAGGGAACGGCTTCTCTGAGGAAGCGCGCTACTGCAGGCTGATCCGCAGCGCCGCAGCGGTGGCAAACGGCGACAGCGTCGCACTTACCGCCAGCATCGCGCCCAGAACCGCCAGATAGCCGCCAACTGGCAGCCCCTGCCCGGCGGCGTCGATAGCCGCACTGGCAAAAATCAGAACCGGAATGGTCAGCGGCAGCACCAGCAGGCTGAGCAGCACGCCGCCACGCCGCAATCCCGTTGTCAGGCCGGTGCCGATAGCACCAAGAAAGCTCAGCGTCGGCGTACCCAGCAGCAGCGTCAGCGCCAGCGCGCGCCAGCCGGCCATATCCAGCGACAGCAGCAGCGCCGCCAGCGGTGACAGCAGGATCAGCGGCAGGCCGGTGACCAGCCAGTGAGCAATCACTTTACCCAGCACCGTGACCGGCAGCGGCGCCGGCAACAGCAGCAGCTGCTCCAGCGATCCATCAAGGAAATCGTCGCGGAACAGGCGCTCCAGCGCCAGCAGCGAAGCCAGCAGAGCGGCGACCCAGACCACGCCGGGCGCAATGCGCGCCAGCTGCTGCGGCTCCGGACCGATGCCGAGCGGAAACAGCGTAATGACGATGAGAAAGAACCACAGCGGGTTGATCACTTCAGCCCCGCTGCGAAACGCAATTTTCAGTTCACGCCGGAGAATACGCAGCAGCATTATTGCCACTCCCCGCTCAGGCGTATTTTACGCAGCGCGGCGGCGGGCAGTTCCTGATGCGTGGTGAGGATCACCGCCCCGCCCTGGCTGGCGTGCTGGTTAAAACGGGCCATGAGTGCTTCCACACCGGCTTTATCAATGGCGGTCAGCGGTTCATCCAGGATCCACAGTCGGGCTGAGCTGAGCCAGAGGCGTGCCAGCGCGACGCGCCGCTGCTGACCCGCAGAGAGCTGCGCCACCGGCACCTCTTCATAGCCGGTCAGGCTGACCTGCTCCAGCGCCGCATACAGCGCCGTCTGGCTGCTGTCGCCGTGCCAGAAACGCAGATTTTCCAGCGGAGAGAGTACCGCTTTTACGCCAGGCTGATGGCCAAGATAAAGCAGGTTTTGTTGCCATATTTCACGCTGACGCTGCAGCGTTTCGCCCTGCCAGCGCACTTCGCCCTCTTCTGCCCGGCTAAGCCCGGCCAGCAGACGCAGCAGTGAAGTTTTACCGGCGCCGTTCGGCCCTTCTATCTGCACGAGGTCACCCGGCCGGACATGGAAGCTCAGCCCATGGAACAGCATTCGCTCATCGCGAACGCATGAGAGATTAATGACTTCGAACATAGAGGGGCGCATCACCGCAAAAAATGAGGCGGCGATAATACCACACTGTTGCAGTGCGCCGAAGAGTGTGACCGTGCTCTCATTTCGCTGCGCACCGCTGTTTCACGCCTTCAGATCCGAAAACTGTATAAAAAAGCCGCGCGGTTAAAATTTTGTTACGCTTAAAGAAATTCTTCGTAACATTTCAGGCTTGCTAAAACCGTCTACGCTTATTACGCATTGGCACTATCACCAGGAGCAAACATGAAGCCATCGCCATCAAATGCTGAACACGACAATGACGTAGACAGCGAAGAAAAAGAGCAAGGCACTGAGATTGAAGTTGATGAAGAGGCCCTGCCCTCGCGGGCAGCGGCGATTCATGAAGAGATACGGCAGGACGGGGAGAAAGAGTTAGAGCGTGACGGCATGGCGCTGCTGTGGTCAGCCATCGCCGCAGGCCTCTCAATGGGCGCGTCGCTGATGGCGAAAGGGATTTTTCAGGTTCACCTTGAAGGGGTCCCTGGCGCCTTTCTGCTGGAGAATCTCGGCTACACCTTTGGCTTTGTGATTGTGATCCTCGCGCGGCAGCAGCTGTTTACCGAGAACACCGTGACGGCGGTCCTGCCGGTCATGCATAAGCCCACCGGCAGCAATTTTATGCTGCTGCTGCGCCTGTGGGGGCTGGTGCTGCTGGGCAATCTGATTGGTACCGGGCTGGCGGCGCTGGCCTTTAACTACATGCCCATTTTTGATGAGGCGACGCGCCAGGCGTTTACGGCCATCAGTGAAAAGGTGATGGAAAATTCGCCGGGCGAGATGTTCGCTAATGCCGTGATCTCCGGCTGGATCATCGCCACTATGGTCTGGATGATCCCGCATGCGGAGAATGCCAAACTGCTGATTATCATTATGATGACGTGGCTGGTGGCGCTGGGCGATCTGGCGCATATCGTGGTCGGCTCGGTCGAAGTACTCTATCTGGTCTTTGCGGGAACGGTGCCGTGGCAGGAGTTTTTCTGGCCGTTTGCGCTGCCCACGCTGCTCGGTAACATCACCGGCGGCACGCTGATTTTTGCCCTGATCAGCCATGCGCAGATCCGCAACGACATGAGCGAAGAGGCCAAAGCGAAGGCGCGGGCAGATCACAAACGCCGTGAGAAAGCAGAAGCGAAGAACGCTGCCGGAGAGCAGACGGAGTAACCCGCTCTTCCGGGCGCGGCGCTGCTGACAGAATGAGCAATCACGCCGCGCCCGGTTAACATCCGGGAGACATACGGGTATACTGCGTTTCCGGATGTCTCCTTAGTTAAATGGATATAACGAGCCCCTCCTAAGGGCTAGTTGCAGGTTCGATTCCTGCAGGGGACGCCACAGACATCTCTCCCTCATCCTGCAGATCCATACCGGCAAATTTCGACAGCTGCTGACTGATGCTATTTTCTTTGTAGCAGGTGACCAGTAACGCCTGGGTTGCGCGCGTAAACGCCACATACAGCGCCGGGATAGCTTCAGACTCATCTTCAGCCCCTTTATGAACAAATGATGCATTGATCACGGCAACGTAAGGGAATTCAAGCCCTTTGCTGCTCTGAAAGGTCAGCAGATGAACCACATCCTCCCGATGCGAATAGCGTTTTTTATCTTCCGTGGTGAAGCTGACGGCGGCGGGGATCGCCTGCTGCTGCAGCAGGTCGATGAGTTTGTCTGCTGAAAAATGCGTAGGACAAAGCACCGCCATGTCGCCCCAGCGGCCCGCAGCCGCATATTTCTCTCGCAGCCAGGCCACAACGCGCCGGGCTTCATCGACCGCAGAGTGACACTGTTCGATATCGGGAATGTCGCTGTTCTCTTCGCCGCAGGCTTCCGGCAGCACCAGCGGAAGCTCCTGATTATGGTGCCGGTCAAAGTAGTCGCGTGAAAAAGCGTAGGCAAAATTGAGAATGCGCCGCGGATTGCGATAATTCACCCGAAGAATAGAGGTGCGCCCCTGAGCCTGAATACCCACGCTCGCCAGCGAAAAGTTCAGCGCTTTCTCGCGCCGGTACAGAGACTGGGCGTCGTCGTACATCAGCAGCAGCGAGCGGCGGGTGTTATCAAACAGCCGGGCTATCAGTGAAAGCCAGCGCCGGTCGAAGTCATGTCCTTCATCCACCAGCACCGCATCATACCCCGCATCCCCGACAGTGCCGTTATCAACCGCATTTTCCAGCGCCGCAAAGCAGTTATCATAATAGCGCCCTTCCCCGCTCATCTTCAGCTTAAAGGTCCGGGCTGCCGTCGCGCACCAGTCATGAAAATGATAGACGTGTACTTTATGCGATAGTCCTCTGGCCGCGATGCATTCACGGATATAGTTAGCCAGAATGATATTAAAACAGAGCACCAGCACAGGGCGTGTGGTGGTCTCGGAAAGGTATAAACAGCGGTAGAGTAAAATCAGCGTTTTACCGGAACCGGCTACGCCATGAATAACACGATGCCCTTCGCCGAGATTGCGTGCCAGCACCTCCTGCTGCAGATCCATTACCCGGTAAATATTACTGCGCTTATTTTTTACCGTAATGGCGATCTCCGGAAAAAGATGCCGGCGCAGAATATCCCGCACAGCCGGCGTTATTGCAGGCCTGAAACGGGTGGTAAAGAGTCCGGAAACTTTAGCGCGAAACGCAGAAACAGAGACAGACTCGGTCATTTCATCCTGACAAATCGTCAGCGCCTGTGGAAATATAGATTCAACCACGCCATCGGCTGAGAGTGATGTCAGCTGCTGACGGGTAATATTGGTAAACACCACACCATAAGCCCAGGCGATATTCAGCTTTCCTTTATACAGGCCTGTTTTTTGCTGCAGTTTCGGATCCTGAGATAACAGGTCAACGGTCGCACAGGCATACTCCCTGACCTGCAGCAGCGGATTTTGCGCCTGCGTTTCGCCCTGAGCATGTCTCAGCGTTACCGTCTGCGGGTCCGCATGCTGAAATGTACTTAGCTTCCAGTCTTTGACCTCAAGGAAAATAAGCCCGTTGGCAGGATCGATAATAACAAAATCGGGATGCCTGTACTGGCGCCCGACCGGAATGTCATACCAGATAAGACAATCATCGCCGAGATGCGATTCAAGCCGCTGGGCGACGCGTCGTTCCCCGTGCGTCATTCGCCCTGAACAGAGCGTCAGGGAGGTCATTAATTTCGCCATAAAACAGTATCCACGTATATAAAGTACATCAGCGCAACACCACGATAACATCGCTATTAAAACTTTAGAATACGATGTTATGCCACTTAACCCTGTCCTGTTTATTATGTTGCCGGCATGCTGATAATACCGGCCCGGTACCAGGTTCATGATGACAATAATAGCGCGATGTCTTTGCCTTTTCCGGCAGGCGGGAAAAAGCTGGCAGGAGTGGTATGATTTACGTTAAATGATGCCGCTGGCATCTGACCCCTTCCCGTTTCCGGAGCGCACTATGAAACATGAGATTGATCTGAAGTATTACGATATCGCTGACGCCTACGCTGAAGAGTGTGAAAAACCGGTGAGCGAAGCCGAGCGCGACCCGCTGGCGCACTACTTCCAGCTGCTGATCACCCGCCTGAATAACCATCAGGAGATCAGTGAAGAAGCGCAGCATGAGATGGCGCGCGAGGCGGGAATTGCTGACGCGCGCATTGATGATGTGGCGAACTTTCTGAATGAGTGGGGCAACGAGTAAACGGCTTTGGCAGGCTGTCTGCTGGCAGACAGCCTGCCCGCCGTCGCGTTGATTACTTACGCGCGTCCAGCAGCTGCTGCGCATTATCCGCAGTAACCGTGGTCCACGGAATGTAATAGTGTTTTTTCGTGCCGCCATCCCAGGCGAGATCTTTGGCATACTGCTGCCAGATGTCAGACTGCGGCTGATAGCCTGCGCCTTTTACCGCACGCAGCGCGACATCAATAGCGCCCTGCATCTGGCCTTTCGCATCCTGCAGAATAGAGACCATTTCACCCGCCTGAACGGCATGAATCGCATCAGACACCCCATCCACACCCGCAATGGCGAAGTCGTTCACGTTCAGCCCGGCGCCCTTAATCGCTTCAATGGCTCCCAGCGCCATCTCATCGTTTTGCCCAATCACCCCGTTGATTTTGCCGCGATGCTTCTGCAGCCAGTTCTCCATCAGCGGCTGTGCTTCAGCGCGTGACCAGTTGGCCGTTTTTCTCTCCAGTACGGTAACCTGGCCCGGACCACACTCCGCTATCGCTTTATCATTGCCTTTGCCGCGCTGGATCTCACCGCTGCCGCCCTTCGGCCCTTCAATAATGACGACATTGACCTTTTTGGTTTTGCACTGCAGCTTATCCAGTACCGCTTTGGCTTCCAGATAGCCGCCCAGCTCATCATTAGAGACCACTTCGGACGTCATCTCTTCCGTATTCAGGCGGGCGTTGGTGACCACCACCGGAATTTTAGCCTCTTTAGCATTGGTCACAATATCGATGTTGGCTTCATAATCCATCGGGTTCACGATAATCGCGTCGGCACGCGTCTGGATAGCGGTCGCCGCCTGGTCATTCTGCACCGACGCGTCATAACGACCATCATAAAAGGTGAGCACGGCTTCGCCACTTTTTACTGCCGGATGCGCTTTACCGTAGCGCTCCATCAGCTGAACGAACTCCGCCTTATTGCCATACATCAGCACAGCGATTTTTACGGGGGCAGCCTGCGCTATGCTAATCGCGCCCAGCGTCAGGGCTGAGGTTAACAGAGCGATAGATCTTATTTTCATTGTTCTCTCCTGGCAGGGTTTATCTATTCAGAGGTTAATCGCGCTGTTGTTTACGCGACGGGTCGAGCAGTACAGCCACTACAATCAGAGCGCCTTTGATGATCTGCTGGTAGTAAGACTGCACCCCCAGTAAATCCAGGCCGTTATTCATTACGCCGATGATCAGCACGCCAAAAAAGGTGCCGACAAGCGTACCGACACCGCCAGCCATACTGGTGCCGCCAATCACTACCGCAGCAATCGCATCAAGTTCATAGCCTGCGCCCGCGTTGGTCTGTGCCGATCCGGTGCGTGCGGTGAGGATCAGCCCGGCGATTCCGGCCAGCGCGGCGCACAGGGTGTAGACCATGACTTTTATTCCGACGACGCTGATCCCTGACGTGCGGGCACTTTTCGGGTTGCCGCCAACGGCATAGACGTAGCGCCCGAGCAAAGTTTTATTGAGCAGCAGCCACGCGAGACCAAACAGTACGACAAAGATAATGACCGGTACGGGTATGCCGGCTATGTAGCCGTTGCCGAGCCAGCGAAAATCGCTGTTAAGCTGCGAAACCGGGTTGCCGCCGGTGGTCAGCATCGTGAGTCCGCGCGCAGCGGAGAGCATGCCCATGGTGACGATAAACGGCTGCAGCCGGTAACGCGCCAGCACGGTACCGTTGATCAGGCCGCAGACAATGCCAATTCCCAGCGCGATAATCATCGGGACCATCACCGCATGTGCCGTATCCCCAATTGCCATACCGCTGTTGTTCGTGGCGAAACGTGCAGCAACAATGCCGCTCAGCGCCAGCACCGATCCTACCGACAGATCGACGCCGGCAGTGATAATCACAAAGGTCATGCCAATCGCTAAAATGCCGTTGATAGAGACCTGGCGCAGCACAATCAGCATATTTTCATTACTGAGAAAATAGTTACTGCTCCAGGCGCCATTAGCGACCTGCAGCTCGCCGACGGCAGCCACAATCAGGCAAAGCACAAAGAACGCGATGATGATGCCGTATTTGTGCATACGTCTTTTGTTGCGCGTAAAAAATGAGATGCCGGAAGGCATGGAATGTGTGGTGTTCATAACGTGATCTCTCTGTTAAACCGCCAGCTTCATCAGTTCACTCTGCGTTGCCTGAGCCGCACTTAATTCTCCCGCCAGCTGCCCGTCGCGGAACACCAGAATGCGATCGCTCATGCCGATGATCTCTGACAGCTCTGAGGAGACCATCACGATCCCCTTGTTTTTCAACGCAAACTCGGACATAAAGCGGTAAATCTCTTTTTTCGCGCCGACATCAATACCGCGGGTAGGCTCATCCAGCAGCAGTACTTCCGGGTCCAGTAACGCCCAGCGTCCCAGCACGACTTTCTGCTGATTACCGCCGCTGAGGTTGCCCACCAGCTGTTCGGCATCCGGCGTTCTGACGTTAAAGCGTTTGATCATCTCCAGGCTGCGCTGCTGCTCCTGCTTCTCACTGATAAAACCGGCGCGGGAGATAGCGCCAAATGAGGCGATGTTGATGTTTTCGCGAATCGAACGGCAGAGCACCAGCCCGGTTGCTTTGCGATCTTCTGTGACATAAGCGATGCCGTGCCGGATCGACTCTTTCGGTGAGTGGCGGCCCAGCACCACCTCGCCGAGGCGAATGGTTCCGCTGTCTGCGTGTTCAATCCCAAACAGTAAATCGAGAAACTCGCTGCGCCCGGAGCCAACCAGCCCGTAAATGCCGAGGATTTCGCCCCGCTTCAGGTGCAGGCTGATATCGTTGATTTTATTGCGCCAGCGCAGGTTTTTTACCTCCATCATCACCTCATTACCCGGCTGATTAAACTTGGCAAATTCACTCTCATATTCTCCGCCAATAATCTGCTCAATCAGCTGCTCGCGCGTGATATCGGCCAGCATGCCCTCCTGCACCCAGGCGCCATCGCGAAAGATGGTATAGCTGTCGGCAATCTGGAAAATCTCGGAGAGGCGATGGGAGACATAAATAATGCCTTTGCCCTTTTGCGCCAGCCGGGTCAGGGTCTGAAAGATTTTTTGCGCATCCTCCTCGCCAATCGCTGAGGTTGGCTCATCCATGATGATGATGTCAGCATTCGCGTGCGAGAGCGCTTTGGCGATCTCCACCAGCTGCTGCCCGGCAACGCTGAGGTTACGCATCTTTTCAGTAGCAGAGATGTCAAAATCGAGCTCTGCCAGCAGCGCGCGGGTACGCTGATTGAGCGTGGCAAAGTCAACAAAACCAAAGCGGCGCGGTTCGCGTCCCAGCCAGATATTTTCAGCCACCGTCAGGTCCGGAATTGCGCTCAGCTCCTGCTGAACAATCGCGATACCGGCGGCCAGCGCGTCCCGCGGATGGGCAAAGCTGCAGCGCCTGCCGCGAATAAATATCTCTCCGGCGTCGGGCTGGATAAACCCCATTAAGATGCTGAGAAAGGTCGACTTTCCGGCACCGTTGCCGCCGCACAGCGCGTGAATGGAGCCGGGGCGCAGCGCAAATTCGGCGTTTTTCAGCGCCACAACCGGACCAAACGCTTTGCGGATCCCCGTGACTTCCAGCAGCATCTCCTGGTTATTTCTGGTCACAATGCCACCTCCGGATAAGTCGTGCTGAGACGCTTCAGATAGCGCTGATAGTGCGTTTCATAGGTCTGATGGCGCGCGGCATCGGGCACGGCGCGGGTACTTTCATCCGGCGTGACAAAGCGCTGGCACAGCGACTGCAGTAACGCATCCGGCTGCTGTGCCGGGTTATCCAGCAGCGCGCTGGCCCACATCGCCTGAATTGCCGCACCCAGCGCGGCGGTTTCCGGAATACGCAAAGAGACCACCGGGCAGTTCATGACGTCAGCCACAATTTGTCGCCAGCCAGCGCTGCGCGCGCCGCCGCCGGTAAGGCGGATCTCCTGCGCGCTGATGCCCTGCTGCCGGAACAGATCAAGTCCGTAACGTAATCCGTAAGTGGCACTCTCCACGGCGGCGCGGCAGAGGTTAGCGCGGGTAAAATTCACGGCGTTCAGGTTGTGCAGACTCGCCTGCGCGTGGGGCAGCGCCGGCGTGCGCTCGCCATTAAAAAACGGCAGCATCTCAACGCCCTCAGCCCCCGGCTCTGCCTGGTTCAGCAGCTGATTAAAGCCGGTAAGATCCTCTGCCAGCAGCGTCTGGATCAGCGTGGTCGCCGAGGTGACATTCATGGTGCAGATCAGCGGCAGCCAGCAATTAGTGCTGGAGCAGAAGCTGGCAATCAGGCCGTTTTTGTCAGTCACCGGCGTCTCGCTGCAGGCGAACAGCGTGCCGGATGTTCCCAGGCTGAGCGTCACCGTGCCAGGCGCAATATTGCCGGACCCGATGGCGGCCATCATATTATCGCCGCCGCCTGTCGCGACCCGCACCGTGCGGCGTAGTCCCAGCCGCTGCGCCGCTTCCGGCTGCAGGGTGCCGATACACTTTTGCGCGGCAGCCAGCGGCGGCAGCGCCTGCCACAGCCGGCCGTCAGGATCGATAAGCTCCACCGTATGCCGATCCCAGCTGCGGCTGCGGATATCCAGCAGTCCGGTGCCGGAGGCGTCGCCATACTCCATAACCCGTTCGCCGGTCAGCCAGAAGTTAAGATAATCGTGCGGCAACAACACGGTATGTAAACGCGCCCACAGCGCCGGATGCTGCTGCTTCAGCCAGAGAATTTTTGAGGCGGTGTAGCCGGTAGCCGGAACAATCCCGGGCTGTGCCAGCGCACCGCTAACCCCTCCCAGCTGCTGCAGCAGCCAGCTGTTCTGTGCATCGGTGGCGGTATCGCACCACAGCTTTACCGGATGCAGCACCGCTCCGGCTTCATCCAGCGCCACAAAGCCGTGCTGCTGGCCGGAGACGCTGAGCGCAGTAATCTGCTGTGTATCAATAGCGGCGTCTGAGGCTGCCTGATGGAATGCCGTGACCAGCGCGTCGATCCAGTCGCTGGCATGCTGTTCACGGGCGCCATCCGCCCCGCTCTGCAGCCGGTGCGGCGCGCTGCCTTCGCCGACGATCGTCCCCCGCTCGCTCTCCACGATAACCACGCGCGTTCCCTGCGTGCCGCAATCTATGCCTGCATAGAGCGCCATGCGTCACTCCATCTCCAGCATGATTTTGATATCCGCCGCATGGCCCGCGGCTGCGCGGTCAAACGCTTCAACGCTGTCGGCGAATTTATAGGTGTGGCTGATCAGCGGCTCTACCCGCAGCTTGCCGCTGCTTAACAGGCGCAGCGTGCGGGGATACATATTGGCGTAGCGAAAAATCGTTTTGAAGGTCAGCTCTTTGGCCTGTGCCGCAACAATATCCATTGGCGCGGCGTCCACCGGCATGCCCACCAGAATGACGGTAGCACCCGGCGCCGCGTGTTCCGCCAGCGTGGCAATAGCAGGTTTGGCTCCGCTGCACTCAAACACCACATCCGCGCCGTTACCGCTGGTCAGTTCTGAGACTTTACCGGCC
This sequence comes from Pantoea eucrina, assembly GCF_002095385.1. Lineage (GTDB taxonomy): Bacteria > Pseudomonadota > Gammaproteobacteria > Enterobacterales > Enterobacteriaceae > Pantoea > Pantoea eucrina. The sequence continues at coordinate 23,251 of NZ_MIPP01000041.1, forward strand.
AGATCGCCGGTTTTGATGTTAACGGCGTGCAGCCCTTCATACGCTGCCGCCACGGCAAGCTTTTCATCAAACATGTCGCAGATGATGACATCGGAACAGCCGCCTGCCAGCGCCGCCAGCGCCGTGACCACGCCGATCGGACCGGCCCCCAGCACCAGGCCGATATCGCCAGGTTTGATGCCGGCTTTGGTCGCGGCCTGCATCGCCACCGCCAGCGGCTCCACCATGGCCCCTTCGCGGAAGCTGACATTTTCCGGCAGCTTAAACGTGAACGCCGCAGGATGAATGACCGTTTCACGCAGGCAGCCATGTACCGGCGGCGTTGCCCAGAAGCGCACGGCGGGATCGAGATTGTAGAGACCGGCGCGCGACTGATCGGAGTGCATATCCGGGATCCCTGGCTCCATACAGACGCGATCGCCCGCCTTCAGGTGCGTCACGTTTTTACCGCTCTCCAGCACAATGCCAGCGGCTTCATGACCCAGCACCATCGGTGCCTCCACCACAAACGGACCAATCCGGCCATGTTTGTAGTAGTGAACATCGCTGCCGCAAATCCCTACCGAGTGAATTTTAATTTTGACATCGTTATCACCCAGCACTTCATCAAATTCCCGATCTTCAATCGCAATGTGGCCTGCCTGAGTCAGAACTAACGCTTTCATTTACGCCCCCGGATTCATTTTAATGGTATCGATATCATTTAAATGCGGCGATACTGACCTAAAAAAAACGTGAAAACTGTGATGCAAGCTGAATAATATCGATCTGCAGCAGCGCAATTTAGCCCTGTTGCAGCGAATTGCGGATCGGGATCACAGAAGATCACAAGCGGAACACGCTTTAATGGTATCGATATCATTACAGGAGAAACCGTATGACCGATTATCCGCAGGCGATTCAGCGCACCCTGACCTTTTTAGAGCAGGCGAATATTGTTCTCACCCCTGCAGAGCAGAAGAAGATTGAGATTGCTACTTTCGGCCTGGACGATTACCCCGCCTCAGGTTTGCAGCTGTTAACCTATATCAACGAACCGCGCTATTGCGCTAAAGAACTGGTGCTGTTTCCCCGCCAGACCTGTCCTGAACATCGGCATCCGCCGTTTAACGGCACGCCAGGCAAGCAGGAAACCTTTCGCTGCCGCTGGGGCGAGGTCTATCTGTTTGTCGATGATGAACAGCTTACGCCAAACGATGCGACCGGCACTCCGCGCTGTCAGGTGCCTGCCGGCAGTGAAACCGCCTATACCTGCAGCCGCTATATCCTGCTGCGTCCGGGCGAACAGTACACCATTAAACCCGATACGCGACACTGGTTTCAGGCGGGCGAACACGGGGCCGTTATCTCTGAATTTTCGTCAGAAAGTCGCGACGATCTGGATATTTTCACCGACCCGCGCGTCAGGCGACTCGCCTAGCGCAGCGAGATCGCTTAACGCGGTACGATCTGCCATGATTGACTCATGATACAAAATGACAGGGTTGATTAAGGAGCCAGACTTGGCAGCAGGACGGGGACGCAAGGCAACGCTGGCAAGCGTTGCTGCCCAGGCAAACGTAAGCAAAATTACCGCCTCGCGCGCTTTTTCACAGCCGGAGAAAGTGCATCCGGAGACGCTGCAGCGCATTCACGCTACCGCAGAGCAGTTGGGCTATGTGATGAATACGGCTGCGCGCAGCCTGCGGGCGAAAAGCAGTAAAACCATCGGGATCGTCAACCCCGATATGGCAAACCCCTTCTTTGGCGGCCTGACGCGTCTGATGACGCTGGAGGCGAACAAGCTGGGCTACGATACGCTGGTTTTTGACTCCTGTGAGTCGCAGGAGAATGAGAACCGTATTATCGATAAGCTGATTGGGTATAACGTTGATGCCATTATTCTGTCGGTGATCTCCAACGATCTCCACTATCACCCGGCCTATATGAGACGGCTGGAGACGCTGAATATACCGGTGGTGCTGGTCGACCGCGAGCTGCAGGTTTCCCACTGCAGCGGCGTCTATATTGATAACCTCGACTGCGGCCTGCAGACCGGTCGCTGGCTGGCGGAACAGGGGGCGCAGCGTATTGTCGTGGTCTCCGGCCCGGAAAAGTCGAACGTTGCGCGTGAGCGCGTGCTCGGCCTGCAGGCCGCGCTGCAGGGAAAAGCTGCCTCGCTTGAGGTGCTCTATGCCGACTTTTTTATGGATGCGGCCTGGCAGGAGACCCGGCGCTGGCTGAAACAGCACCCCGCCCCTGATTACTTCGTGGGGTGTAACAATCAGATCTCACTCGGCATTATCAAAGCCTGTATCGAACACAAACTCAGTCTGCAGCAGCAGGTAAAGCTGTTCAGCATTGATGAGGTCACGCAGGCGGATATTTATGGCTTTCACTTTCCCTGCATCGCGCACGATCTGCAGAGCATCGCCTGGCAGGCGCTGAATCTGGCGCTCCGGCGTATTAACGAAAGCGACAGCAAGCCGGGCAAAGTTATCGTGCGGGGTGAAGTGCTTCCCTGACGACGCGCTTTTTACCGGCTAAAGTCCTGCCGCCACGCGGAGGGCGCCACGCCGTGCAGCTGGCGGAACCGGTTACTGAAATGGCTGGCGGAGTGAAAACCGCAGCGCAGTGCAATCTCCGTTAGCGGCAGGGTGCTGTGCATCAGTAGCTCTTTCGCCACCGCCATACGGCGCTGCATCACATATTGGTGCGGCGCGCTGCCGGTGCTGCTGCGAAACATACGCGCAAAATGATATTCGCTGAGCGCAGCTTCTGCGGCCAGCCGCGCCAGCGTCAGCGGCTGATCGAGCTGCGCATCAATCAGGGCAATGATCCGGCGCAGCACGGCGGGTGCCAGGCCGCCCCGCACGGCGGGCAGCTGCCACTGCACATCGCTGTAGCGATGCAGCAGATGCGTCAGCAGCAGCGTCGATGCGCTGCTCAGCATCAGCTGATTGGCGGGCTGCTGCCAGCTGACGCTGAGCAAAAAATGGCGATAGAGCTGCGTAATGCGATCGTCATCAGCAAAAATCTTCTCCTGCAGATTCAGACTGGCTGGCGTGCGATCCCAGATCTGTTCGCCAAGCTGGCGTAAATGGGTATCGGTGCAGTAGAGGTGCACGAATGCGAGGTCGGCTCGCAGATCCCAGGTGGACTCCATACCGGACGGCATCAGGCAGAAACGATCCGGGGCGCCACCGTTGCGCCACCCGTGCGCGGTTTTATGCCAGGTATCATACCCCTCTTCGATATAGAGGCTCAGGGTATGGTGATCGCTGTGGTTGGTTACGCGGTCGCCGCTATTAAACCAGGCTGCCAGCCGGATCCCGCCTGAAAGCGGTACGCTATCACGCAGCTGAGCCTTTCGGTTTTTTAGCATAGTAAAGGTCTGGTAATCGGACATTGCGCACATCACATCGGCAGCGGTTAACCAGCAGTTTACCCGTCCGGACGATGGAAAACAGCGCGGCAGTCGGTGTGAGAATGAAAAAAGCGCAAGTTTTTGCAAGTGCTGCGCAATCGGGTGCAAGCGCCCGCCCGCGCCTGCGCGGATACTGTCGTCCTGTCTCTGCCGGAGTATTAACGATGAATGTAGTGCTGTATCTGAGCGTGGTGCTGATCTGGGGCACCACCTGGCTGGCGATCTTTCTGCAGCAGGACGCAGCCTCCACGCCGGTCTATGTGGCTGTTTTCTGGCGCTTTCTCTTCGCCTCGCTGCTGATGCTGGCGCTGCTGACGCTGTGCCGCCGTCTGCGATCGCTGGACAGGCGCGATCATCTGTTTTGTCTGCTGCAGGGAGGCTGTGTTTTTGGCTTCAACTTTGTCTGCTTTTATCATGCAGCAGCCTGGATCAGCACCGGTCTGGAGTCGGTGATTTTTTCCATGGCGGTGATCTTTAACGCGCTCAACGGCTGGCTCTTTTTTGGCCAGCGTCCGCCGCTGCGCCTGGTGCCTGCCGCGCTGCTCGGTATGGGCGGTATCGTCGCGCTCTTCTGGAGCGATATTCGCGCGGCGCATCCTTCGCCGCAGCTGTTATGGGGCGCGGGCCTGAGTGCGCTGGGCACCTTTGGCTTTTCGCTGGGTAATATGATTTCAGCCCGGCATCAGCGCCGCCAGCGCGATATTCTCACCACTAACAGTTACGCCATGCTCTACGGCGCGCTGATCATGGCGGTAATGGCATGGCTTAACGGTGATGCGCTGCAGCTGCCGCGCAATCTGCAGTGGCTGGGCGCGATGAGTTATCTGGCGCTGTTTGGTTCTGTGATTGGATTTGGCGCTTACTTCACGCTGGTGGGTCGCATCGGTGCCAGTCAGGCGGCCTACAGTACGCTACTTTTTCCGCTGGTTGCGCTGACGCTCTCGACAATTTATGAAGGCTATCAGTGGCACGCTAATGCCGTGGCGGGACTGACGCTGATTTTGCTGGGCAACCTGGTGATGTTTATGCGCTGGCCGGTGCGCCGCGCACTGCGGCTGGCCTGACAGCAGAAGCGGGCGTGCAGCCCGCTCTGCTCATCCTCTAACGCCAGCCACCTGCGCCGGACTGAAGCTGCTGCGGCTGATTAAGGGCTTTTCTGGCGATCCAGTAAAGCATTACCCGCTCATCATCCCTGTCACGATCGGCCATAGCCAGCAGCTTTAACGACAGCGTGGCTTTGTTGACAGGCTGATGTTCATCGCTCAATTCGATCACCGCCTGACCGATAAGACAGCAGACTTCATCTCCACTGGATACGGATTCATATGCTCGGTCTTCCATATTTCCTCCCGTTGGTTGAAATATAAGCCTGGCAAACATCCCGGACTCTGCAGCAAAATCGCCTCGCTTAACATACCTGGTTACATATGCTCATCGCAGGACATACCGGGACGTGAATTGTCACGCTGCTGCCATTCATACCGGAAAAACGGCATTTCATTCTGTTTCTCTGACCGCTGAAGCGGGATCCGGCCGCGGCTACGCGCGTGCGCGCTAAGCTGCCAGCAGACTCCATATTCCCGGACGGGAGAATCACCATGACCACAGCCTCAACGGCGCACTACCAGCGTACCCGCATACTGACTCTGATCGGCACTGTCATTACCCAGCTTGCGCTGGGGTCAGTGTATACCTGGAGCCTCTTTAACGGCGCGCTGGCGCATAAACTGCACGAATCAGTCAGTCAGGTTGCTTTCTCCTTTGGGTTGCTCAGCCTGGGGCTGGCTATCGCCTCCTCGCTGGCAGGCAAGCTGCAGGAGCGTTTTGGCGTGCGTAATGTGACTATCGGAGCCGGCATCCTGATGGCAGCCGGATTCTGGCTGACCGCGCAGGCTGATAACCTGATGATGCTTTATCTGAGCGCCGGTATTCTGGTGGGCCTGGCAGATGGTGCGGGCTACCTGATGACGCTATCCAACTGTGTAAAGTGGTTTCCTGAGCGCAAAGGCCTTATCTCCGCCTGTTCAATCGGCGCCTACGGTCTGGGGAGTCTCGGCTTCAAATTTATCTGCGGCACCCTGCTGGATGCTGTTGGCCTGGAGAACACCTTCATGATCTGGGGCGTGCTGGCGATGAGCATGATGTTCTGCGGCGCGCTGCTGATGCGCGATGCGCCGGTGCGCGCTGCCAGCAACAATCCACAGCATGCCGGACGCGACTTTACGCTGGCACAGGCGGTTCGCCTGCCGCAATACTGGATGCTGGCGCTGATGTTCCTCACCGCCTGTATGAGCGGCCTGTATGTGATCGGCGTAGCGAAAGATATTGGCGAAGGAATGGTGCACCTTACGCCGCAGATAGCCGCCAGTGCCGTAACGGTTATCGCCATTGCCAACCTTAGCGGCCGGTTAACGCTGGGGGTACTGTCAGACAAAATGGCCCGTATCCGGGTGATCTCACTGGCGCAATGTATTGCGCTCGCGGGCATGAGTATTTTGCTGTTTACCCGTATGAATGAAACCACTTTTTTTGTCTCGCTGGCCTGCGTAGCCTTTAGCTTCGGTGGCACAATCACCGTTTTCCCGGCGCTGATCAGCGACTTCTTTGGCCTGAACAATCTGACAAAAAATTACGGGCTGATCTACCTCGGGTTTGGTATTGGCAGCGTGCTCGGCTCGCTGGTCGCCTCCCTGTTCGGTGGCTTTACCGTTACCTTTAGTCTGATCATGACGCTGCTGGTTATTTCGCTGCTGCTTTCACTGAGCGTTCGTCAGCCGCGCCGTC